>NZ_NOVE01000048.1 GCF_002265625.1 Prevotella sp. 885 | reverse complement strand
GAATCACTCAACTCCAAGCTTAAGGCATTTAGAGGCCAACTGCGTGGAGTTAGGGACATACCGTTCTTTTTCTATCGTGTATCGTTGATATTTGGGTAGGGATGCCACGGACTTTATCGGATGAGCCGAATTCTTTGAATTTAATGGTGAAGATTTTTCTGATGTTCACCCCATTAGAACTCATATCATTGTTGAAGAGATATTTAGGAATGATAGAAAAGGGTTATGGGAGATTGGTATGGAATTGTTCGAGCATATAAATGAAAACACTAGTCCTTTGTTTCTAATGACCCTTTTAGATGAGGGTAAATATATGCCAGATTCTCTTTTAAGGAAATTGGATGGGAAGAAGGTAAACTCTATGCAAGCGTATATAGTGGCAAAGACTTTGGTGTGGTGTGGAGTCAAGCTTTATATTGAGAATAATCAGGCTGCATTTGATTGGTTAAGGCATACAGCACCTATCTGTTGGCAGTACTTTGTGCCTGTTAACTTTACGGAAATAGAACTTGATGAGTCTGTAGATGAATTGTTAGGAATACATATAGGTATTACCATGAATGATATAAGGAAAAGATTTACTTCGCAGACTGAAGTCTTTACTTATTTATGTAGATGGCTTAATAGTTCTATTTCCTTGGAGAAGCCTAGAAAGTGGCGTGACTATTGTTGGCTGGCAAAATTCTTAACAATATGTAATTTGCAGCTATCTTACAAGCCTGACATCTCTGACTTTAGAATAGAGGCTAAAATTCCTGATGATTTGGATGAGATGGCAGATGTACTTCTTGGTCTGAAACTGGCTGGTTACGATTCTACAACTTATAATCACTTGGAAGAAAACTTTGTTAAGCAATTTCGAATCCAAAACAATATCTTGGAGTTTGATATTTGTAATAATGAAGTCAACTGTCTCACTTTCTTAGATTATTTCACTGCGGGGGAACAATATGGGAAAGAAGATGGCGATATTATGAATCGCATTAATATGCGTCATATTGATTTGCTGAGAAAAGCCTTTCCAAATTTAGATGTATATCATTCAGAAATTATAAAAGATGATATTTTAAAAGAATTAGATTTGTCTTTTGAAAAGCATATAAGTAGGATAAACCTACCGCTTGAAGAGATGAAAGAGCCGCGCATAATGATGATGCACCTTTATGAGAAGAGCTATGTACTTCCTTCCAGAAAGGCTTATTGTGATCAGTTGATATCTTTTCGAAAGTTATTTGCTGATGTTATAAAAGAATATTGGCAGGGTATAGATGAGATTCACAGAGTTGACAAGGCGCACAATGTCAAAATGGATCTGGCTTGTAAAAATGTATGTGATAAGATTTTAAATGTTAACATAGAGTTGCCGGCATCTGAGATAAATAGATTCGGATTAGGTTATGAAAAACGCAAAGAAGAGAAGGATGATGGTAAAAGTTCAAAAGATAATTTGAAGGAATTGAACTCATTGTATTTACATTATTCTTCTTCTTTGATTGTATTTTTCAGGCAGTGCTATCTACCTTCACAAGGCTTTATCAATGATAAACAAAGAATGACGATATTATTGTTGGAGGCACAGGGTACGATGAAAAAATTGCAAAGCTTGTTTCACCAAGTTTTTGATGATTATGTTGACGTCATTGAGATTAAACAACTTGATGAGAGAGAGAGTCAGCAGATGTTGTGCCTTATTGTCGTTTATCAATGTTTGGCTCAAAACAAGCCTTATATGTCTTGCAGACAATTGTTAAAGCAGATAAAGCCTATGAAGCTAACGACTTGTCAAACAGATGATACAAGCGATAAAAATATAGAGAATCTGTCTACAGCTATAGTTGATACTGTTGATGATATAGAGCAACTACGGAATATGCAATTGAAAAATATTTATAGTAGATGCTCTCATCTTGATGACTTATCTACACAAATCGTTGATAAGTATTTAAAACGCTATGATGAAGCAATCCATTCGCATTTTGCGATTTGATATTATCTACGGTATGAATGCAATTTTAGTATCTAAAGTAAGGATACAAACAACATAGAACGAGCTAATCAAACTAAATAATCAATCTTCAAAATTAAGTTTAATTTTAACAAAACACACAGTTATCTATGGTAAAAAGAAATGTTGCCCTTATTACGGGCATTACTGGACAGGATGGCTCTTATTTGGCTGAGCTGTTGTTGGAGAAAGGTTATGACGTGCACGGAACTATCCGTCGTTCGTCCGTTGATTATCGTGAGCGCATCGCTCATTTGGAAGGTCGCCCAAACTTCCATCTTCACTATGCCGATCTTGGTGACTCGATGAGTATCATTCAGGTGATGAACAAGGTGAAGCCTACTGAGGTGTATAACCTTGCTGCTCAGAGTCATGTGCAGGTTAGCTTCGACTCTCCTGAGTTTACTGCTGATGTGGATGCCACCGGTGTGCTCCGCATCCTTGAGGCAATCCGCCAGTGTGGACTGGCCCAGACTTGCCGTATGTATCAGGCTTCCACCTCGGAGCTTTACGGCAAGGTGGAGGAGGTTCCGCAGAACGAGAACACTCCGTTCCATCCTTATTCTCCCTACGCTGTTGCTAAGCAGTACGGCTTCTGGATTGTGAAGGAGTATCGTGAGGCTTATGACATGTTCTGCTGCTCTGGTATCCTTTTTAACCATGAGAGTGAGCGCCGTGGCGAGACTTTCGTGACTCGTAAGATTACGCTTGCTGCAGCTCGCATCAAGCAGGGCAAGCAGGACAAGCTGTATCTCGGCAATCTTGACTCGCTCCGTGACTGGGGCTACGCTAAGGACTACGTGGAGTGTATGTGGCTCATCCTTCAGGCTGAGAAGCCGGAGGACTTCGTAATTGCCACCGGCAAACAGCACTCGGTTCGTGAGTTCGCTCGGCTGGCTTTCCACTATGTCGGCATCGAGCTGAAGTGGGAAGGCAAGGACGAGAACGAGAAGGGTGTCTGCGTTGAGGGTCCTGAGGAACTCATCGGCAAGACGCTCGTGGAGGTATCGCCCGACTTCTATCGCCCCACCGACGTGGTGAATCTCTGGGGTGACCCGACGAAGGCTAAGGCAAAGCTCGGATGGAATCCTAACACCACAAGCTTCGAGGATCTCGTGAAGATTATGGTGGAGAGTGACATGGCAAAGGTAGCTGCCGAGGATGCCGGCATGAAGGTTCGCTGCAATCTTGCAGAATATCTCGAAAAAGGTATCGTTAAGTAATCGTTAAGTAGTATGTTGAAAACTGATTCAAAGATTTATATAGCGGGACACCATGGACTGGTGGGTTCTGCTATATGGAATAACCTTAAGAAGAGAGGGTATAACAATCTGGTGGGTCGTTCGCATAAGGAGCTTGACCTTACTGACCAGTATGCCGTGGAGAAGTTCTTCGATGAAGAGCGTCCTGATGCTGTGGTTCTGGCTGCTGCTTTCGTGGGTGGCATTATGGCTAACTCGCTCTATCGTGCTGACTTTATCATGCAGAATATGAAGATGCAGTGTAACGTCATCAGCAATGCTTATTCGCATGGCGTGAAGAAGCTGCTCTTCCTCGGTTCCACCTGCATCTATCCCAAGGATGCTCCCCAGCCAATGAAGGAGGACGTGCTCCTGACTTCGCCTCTGGAATATACCAATGAGGAGTATGCCATCGCAAAGATTGCGGGTCTGAAGATGTGCGAGAGCTATAACCTTCAGTATGGTACTAACTATATAGCCGTGATGCCGACAAACCTTTATGGTCCTAACGACAACTTCCACTTGGAGAACAGTCACGTAATGCCGGCGATGATGCGCAAGATTTATCTCGCCAAGCTCATCCATGACGGCGACTGGCACAGCATTGAGGTGGACATGAACAAGCGTCCTATCAATCCCGATGACAAGCTCCGCGCCATCATCGGCGAGGGCAATGTGGACGGCAGCAACTCGCATGAGCGCATCCTGAAAGCATTGGAGTTCTACGGTATCTACGACAACAAGGTGGTGCTTTGGGGAACTGGCACTCCGCTTCGTGAGTTCCTTTGGAGCGAGGACATGGCAGACGCCAGCGTCCACGTTCTCCTGAACGTAGACTTCAAGGACATCATCGGCATCGAGAAATACTCCTCAGTATTCTATGGTGCGAAGGTGGACGGCGCTGTGGACAGAAACAACTCAGAGGGCAGAGGTGGAGCCATCCCGTCTCTCGGCGAGATCCGCAACTGCCACATCAACGTCGGCACCGGTAAGGAGCTGACTATCCGCCAGCTCTCAGAGCTCGTGGTAAAGACAGTAGGCTTCGAGGGCACGGTGGAGTTTGACGCCAGCAAACCCGACGGCACCCCAAGAAAGCTCATCAGCGTGGACAAACTCCACAGCCTCGGATGGACACACAAAGTGGAAATCGAAGACGGCGTAGAGAAACTCTATGAGTGGTATCAGCAGAGCCTGAAAGACTAGTGAGTAATGGGTAGTGAGTAGTGATTATTGATTAGTGGGTAGTAGGGCTTCACCTTTCCCGTTCGCCTATATCAATTAATCACTACTCACTACAAATGTCTCCCGCAGATTTTTTTAGTTATTATTTAGTAGTGATTAGTGGTTGTTAAATCTGAATTTTATTTTAAGACAATATCATATGTATAGTACAAGTTGGAATGAGTTCATAGGAAAGAACTCAAAGAATTTGACAAATGCATTTGAGGACTTAGCGCGTTTTTTTGTTTCGCAAGACATATAACGTGCCATTTGCATTGCCTTATTATAAGAACCATCCGGGAAATGAAACTGATGTCATTGAACGAGATGGTGAGATTATCGGATTTCAAGCAAAATATTTTGAGAATGAAATAGATGCAAACAATATTATCCATTCAATAGAAAAGGCCAAAGAATGGAATCCCAATCAGACAAAGATAATCATTTATACAAATAAGGAATTTGGCATTCCTAAAGGAAGTCACATTACTAGAAAGCAACAGTCTATTCAGGATGCGGCAGAGAATAATGGCTTAAAGATAGAATGGATGTTTGGCGACAACATTCTTGATGCTGTAAAAGAACATCCATTGGCGTATGACATCTTCTTTAATCTTAAATCTCATATTCAAGACTTGCCTCATGACGTAGAAGAAAGCAATGATGCAAAGTTTGCTCGTATTAACGGTGAGATAGTCTATGGCGACAATGTCTTCACTATTGACAGAAAGGACTATGTGAAGAAGATAAATGAACATATCTGTAACAAGCAGAACATCGTTATTATAGGAGAGAGTGGATCGGGGAAAAGCGCAATTGTCAAGAATTACTATGCACAAGCAAAAGAAAACATAGATACCGTGTTTTTTGTATTGGATGGTAGACAATTGGATACGAGCAGGATAAACGACTTGTTTGCTTTGGGGCAGAATTATTCATTTAAGGAATTCTGTGATTATTATCGGGAGTTTAAAACCAAGATAATATATGTAGATTCAGCTGAAAAACTTCTTGAATACACTGGCAGTTCGGTTCCTTTTCTGTTATTTGACAAACTTCGTAAAGAGGGTTGGACGCTTGTTTTTACGTGCAAAGCTAATTGCCGGAAAGATTTTCTTGAAGTTATCAGTCAAGATTATGGTCTCCATACGGTTATTATGGAAGTTCTGCCAATCTCAAAGACCGAACTTGTTTCGTTTGCTGAGAATTACTCAATTGTGCTTCCTCATGACAATAAGCTTCTTGTCCAGTTATGCTTACCATTCTACCTCGCAAGATATGTGGAATTAGGTTCTAATACTCAGATGGATTGCTCTTCTTTCAGGGAAAGGGTTTGGAAGATAAAAGTGAGAGGTAATGTAAGGGGAGGTGTGCAACAGAAAAGGGAGGATTGTTTGGTCGACTTAGCCCGGCAATTACAAATGTATCCGAAATATTATGTTGGCTATTCTGACATAAAGGATAAGGATGCTGCCTATTTGCTCATGGAAGAGGATGTGCTGACTGAGGTAATGCATAAAGGCTATACGTTTAAGCATGATCTTTATTCGGATTGGGCGTTGGAGTATGTGATGGAGCAGATTATAACGGGACAGGTAAAGGAGCTGAACTATTTACCACATACTGTGGATTATCAGAATGCTTTTTTACATTGTTTGCAAGAAAAGACAGATGATGGGGCGATACGATTGGATTCTTTCTGTAAAGCGATATTTGCAAATGAATTGGATTATTTTTGGGTGTCTCCTGTATTCTATGTTATAGCCATGAGCAAGGACAAGTCGCGTACGTTCTTTGAAAGGTTTGACGCTCAATTAAAACATGACAATTATTATTGGTTCAATCAGTTTGCTAAGGAACTTTATGTGTCTTGCAAAGAGATAAAAGAACACATAACATATAAGGGTAGGCAATATCCAAGATTTATTCCGGTTGGTGGTGGGTGGAGTAGCGTGATTGATTTTATGTATAGAAATCAAGACGAATACTTACTGAATAACACCTATATTATATACCAAGTTTTACTTGGATTTTTAGGCATCGGGGATGCCGGTCCTAACGAAAAACGGCAGGCGGCTATCCTGTCATTGAGGATATTCAAAGAGGAGGTTTATGCATCAAGGAAAGGTTCTACATTATACATACAGAAACCGGAGGAATGGTGCTCTTTGGTTTGTCAGTATTCTGCTTTCTTGAAAGATGAACTGACGCAAATCATAAGTGATGTAGTCCGTAACAAATGGGTTGATTATGATGCCCCGTATTTTCTGTTAATGGAATATGTGGTCAGGAAAGCTAACATTTATGATGTCTTTCCTTTATGTATACAATGCCATGATGTTCTTCCTGAACTTCTGCAATTGTTTTGGGAGGAGCGTCCGGAAGAAAATAAGCATAGGGTTTTTTATGACTATTCGTACCAGTACAGCGAGTACTATTATGGACTTGATGAAGGGTTAGGAATAGAAGGATATTTCCCAAGCAGTGCTTTCCAAACACCTGTCTATCCTATGCTGATGACTGAATATAGTATCAGTCCTGAACTACAGAATACAATAGATTTTATCATCAAATTCGTTGATAAATGTGTGGATGTTTATAAGGAAAGAAGGACGGAAGGAGATAACATAGAGAAAATAAGGGTTCTATTACCAAATGGCACTTATAAAGAAATAATTGCTTCGCAAGTATTGTGGAATATGTATAGAGGTACGTCCGGTTTTCCTGCACCGCACGTATTGGAGTGTGTACATATGGCATTGGAGAAGTTCTTGCTTGAACTATGCGATGACAATAAAAACAAAGAATATGTTTCAAAGATTCTGACGAAGATTCTAAATGAGTCGAAATCAATTTCGTTATGGGCAGTTGTGGCAAGTATAGCTTTGGCGCATTCTGACGAATACTTTGATATATTGTTGGTTTTTTATCAGGATTACCGTTTCCTTTCGTATGACTTGACTCGTTGTACTCATGAGTTGTCTGCTAAAATATGGGCTGTTGAGGGTATTGGACGTGAATATATTGTAAAAGAACGTAAGGCTTCCAACGAATTGAAACATAGGCAATATCATCTGGAAAGTTGGTTACAAAGACTTCTGGTTTGTTATGATGCTTCTGAAAAGCCGCAAGATAAGGAGAGGTTGCTGAAATTATATGCTTGCGTAGACGTAATTAAAAATCAGGTAGCATTAATCCCGCAAGCAAAGAAGAGATATGAGGACTATATGGTGGCCAGAATTGACTATCGGTCATTGATAAAGGAAGAGGTAAGCTTAAAGGATGGGGTGAAAGCAATAAAGGTTACTCCTAACTTAACTCCTGAACAAAAGAAAGAGAGCCTGAAAATAGATGAGGAAAATAGGCAGATGACAAGATGTGTGAATCTGAGGAAATGGATTGAAAATCAATATTCCGAATGTCATGATGTATCTTCAAAATCGCCCTTTGACGATAATCCAAAAGCCGTATTGGACGAAATAAGATATATTGAGAAACTATTAGGTTCTGAGGATACAGCTATCCATAGGCTCGCAGGTGACGAGTTTCTACCTTGTATGGGAAGTGGCATTCTGCTTATGAAGTTCTCTGACAAGCTGGATGCTATGGAACTGAATGAATGTAAGCAACGCTTGTTCACTGTACTGAAGGATATGGGACCCTTTTTGGAGAAAACGTTCACTGAGTTGGAGGTATGTCTCAATGCAATTCCTTCACTTCTGCGTTTCAGCGATAAGGAGAATGAAATTGAACTTAGAAAGATATGTTTGGCATTTATAAGAAGCACATATAAATACGGCAATACAAGGCCATGTGATACGATGAGATACATGATGGTTAAGAACGAAATGTGGAAACATCATACATCGTTTATGGAATCATGTCTGCAAGAAATCGTAGAAACTCCGATTTCTCAAGATGCAACAGAAATAGACAGGGCAAGAGCTACGCTTTGTATCTTGGCGAATGACACGTCACACATGGACTTGACGGTTAAGTGTATGGAAATAATGTCATCAGAATGGATGCCTAAAACAAATAGAAATCATGTTTCGTATTCTCAAGAGAGGTTTGATGATGCAGATCTGGTTTCGGACATCATTATCAATGCTAATGAGGATAAGATTCCTCAAATGCTCTCGTTCTTCTGCAGATATATATCAAAAGATAATAGGTATGAGCCGTTAATTCGTTATTTCATTTTTAAATGTCTACATTATGGCTCTTATGAAAAGTTTTGGATAGTATGGTATTCTCTTTATGAAAGTATAATTAAGAGGATTACGAAGAGAGATAGGTCTGAAATTATTCAATATTACTTGCTTGATCTTTCAACCAATGTCAAATATGAGGAAAAGTGGTTTGACTTTAAGGAGAAAGACATCAGCTTTTTCCAAAGAGTTTTAAATGATGTTGGTGATAATCCGTCTGTATTGAATTCCGTGGTTAAGGTCTTCGATACTATAGCAAGCGAATATGCATTAAATATCGTGCCTACAATTTCTTCTGTTATAGAAGATAAGGATGTATATACAGGTGAACGTAGCGTAATGAAGACTTTGATATTCAATCTGGAAGGATTTATGAGAAGGATTTTTGCAGATTATGAGAACAATATCTATAAAGATAAGCAATTGAAACAACGGGTTAAAACAATTTTGTTGTTCATGAAGCAGCATGAATCTTCTCAAGCTTCTGACTTATTGCGAAACATTTAATATGCTTATCTTAATATTAGAAAGACAAAATTAATCAAATAAACACAATGGAAGTAATAAAGACTGAGATTGAGGACGTGGTGATTATTGAGCCGCGGATCTTTAAGGATGCTCGTGGATATTTCTTCGAGAGTTTTTCACAAAGGGAGTTTGACGAGAAGGTGCGTCATATTGACTTCTGCCAGGATAATGAGAGCATGAGCAGCTATGGCGTGATGCGAGGCTTGCATTTCCAACGTCCGCCGTTCACACAGAGTAAGCTGGTGAGATGCGTGAAGGGAAGAGTGCTGGATGTGGCTGTGGACATTCGCAAGGGTTCGCCTACATACGGCAAGCACGTTGCCGTGGAACTCACTGAGGACAACCACAGACAGTTCTTCGTGCCGCGCGGCTTTGCGCATGGCTTTGCCGTTCTCAGCGAGACAGCGGTGTTCCAGTATAAGTGTGACAACTTCTATCATCCTGAGGCTGATGGCGGCATCAGTATTCTGGACGATAGCCTGAACATCGACTGGCGAATCCCCACAGAACATGCCATCCTTTCAGAGAAGGACACCAAACACGAACTGCTTAAAGACTTTGACAGTCCTTTTGACATCAACGTGGACCTGTATAAATAGGTGGCGGTAAAAGAGAGTAGAAGATTGTATTTTGGATTTAACACTTTTATAATATGAATATATTAGTAACCGGTGCCAACGGTCAGCTTGGCAATGAGATGCGTATCGTCAGCAGAAATTCTGCGGACCATTACATTTTCACGGATGTCAATCAGGTGGAGGGTCAGGAGACCACTTACCTTGACATTACTGATATGGACGCCATCCGCAAGATGGTGAAGGAAAACAATGTAAAGGCAATCATAAACTGTGCTGCATGGACAAATGTGGACGCCTGTGAGACGGATGAGAAGCTGGCTGCTCTCGCAGAGAAGCTGAATGCTGACGCTCCGGAGAACCTTGCCACGGCAATGAAGGAGGCGGACGGCGTGCTTGTCCAGATAAGCACGGACTACGTGTTCGGCAAGGAGCCTTACAACGTGCCCTGCAATCCGGATCAGAAGGGAACTCCAACCGGTGTTTACGGTATGACAAAGCTTCATGGCGAGCAGAAGATCATTGCCACCGGCTGTAAGTACGTCATCATCCGTACGGCATGGCTGTATTCAGAGTTCGGCAAGAACTTCTGCAAGACTATGCTCAACCTTACTGCCACAAAGCCTCAGTTGAAGGTGGTGTTCGACCAGTGTGGCACTCCTACATACGCTCTCGACCTCGCCAATGCCATCCAGACCATTCTTGGAAAGATGGAGGCTGAGGCAGACAATACGAAATACGTCGGCGTATATCATTTCTCTAATGAGGGCGTTTGCTCGTGGTATGACTTCACACAGATGATTGCACGTATTGCCGGTCATACAGAGTGTGACATCCAGCCATGTTACAGTTCAGAATATCCCTCTCCCGTGACTCGTCCCGCTTACTCTGTGCTTGACAAGAGAAGCATCAAGGAAACCTTCGGTGTAAAGGTGCCTTACTGGGTGGATTCTCTGGAGAAATGTATTGCAAATCTTCAGAATAAATAAAGGCTTCTCAGCATTTTGCAACGATATAAACAATCAACATATAAAATAATGAAAAGAAATATTGTGATTACCGGTGGTGCCGGTTTTATCGGCTCTCACGTTGTTCGCCTCTTCGTGAACAAATACCCTGAATATAATATCATCTGCCTTGATAAGTTGACTTATGCCGGCAACTTGGCTAACCTTAAGGACATTGAGGATAAGCCTAACTATAAGTTTGTAAAGATGGACATCTGCGACTTCGATGCTTTCTATAAGCTGATGCAGGATGAGCACATCGATGGCATCATCCATCTTGCTGCCGAGAGTCATGTTGACAGAAGCATAAAGGATCCGTTCACCTTCGCACGCACTAATGTCATGGGTACGCTGACTCTGCTTCAGGCAGCGAAGCTCTATTGGGAAAGCCTGCCGGAGAAATACGAGGGCAAGCGTTTCTACCATATTTCTACTGATGAGGTGTATGGCGCATTGGAGATGACTCATCCTGAGGGCGTTCCTGCTCCTTTCACCACCAAGGCTTCAAGCGGCAAGAACCACGAGGCTTATGGCGAGGAGTTCTTCCTGGAGACAACCAAGTATAACCCTCACTCTCCGTACTCTGCATCCAAGGCAAGCTCTGACCACTTCGTCCGTGCTTTCCACGATACTTACGGCATGCCTACCATCGTGACCAACTGCTCTAACAACTATGGTCCGTATCAGTTCCCGGAGAAGCTGATTCCGTTGTTCATCAACAACATCCGTCATCGCAAGCCGTTGCCGGTTTATGGTAAGGGTGAGAATGTCCGCGACTGGTTGTATGTGGAGGATCATGCGCGTGCCATCGACATGATTTTCCATGAAGGCAAGATTGCCGAGACTTACAACATCGGTGGCTTCAACGAGTGGAAGAACATCGATATCATCAAGGTGGTAATCAAGACTGTTGACCGTCTGCTCGGCAGAAAGGAGGGTGAGGATATGGATCTTATCACCCACGTAACCGACCGTTTGGGTCATGATGCCCGTTATGCCATCGACTCTCGCAAGCTCCAGAAGGAACTTGGTTGGGAGCCGTCGCTCCAGTTTGAGGAGGGTATTGAGAAGACCGTGAAGTGGTATCTCGAGAACCAGGACTGGATGGACAACGTAACTTCTGGCGATTACCAGAAGTATTATGAGAATATGTATAAGGATAGATAATCTATCTAAAATTATTATTTTTTATTTAGTAGTTATTAATTGGCTTCGCTTTGTTCGCATCCTGCCAAATAATAACTACTAAATGAAGCGTGTATGCTTGGCTATGGTGGGGATGCCATAGCCTCTTATGTTTGTCTTGGCAGTTCAAACATTTAATGAAGACAATCAAGCTTTATGACTATCAGGAGGTGATGTTGGAGAACATCATCAAGATGCTGACCTCTACTGGGATTGCCAGATACCGTAGGACGTTGGGCGGTGCTGACGGCAACTCTGTGATTGTGCAGATGCCGACGGGTACGGGTAAGACGTACGTGATGGCTTCGGTGGTGAAGTGGTTTATTGATAACCATGAAACGGGGGAGGTATGGATTGTTGCGCATCGGCGTGAGCTGGTGGAGCAGATGCAGCAGACTCTCGACCGATTCTGCCTGGAGTATGGCGAGAAGGAAGATGTGCTGAAAGCCAAGGTCAGAATACGCGTGCTGTCCATCCAATGGCTTGGTAGGCATATCATTGAGTTGGAGAGGAAGGGATGCAGACCTGGGCTGATAGTGGTGGATGAGGCTCACCATCCTTGGCAAGCTCTTATCAGGATCTGTTCCAACGCAACAAGGAAGCATTGAAGTTGGGCATGACGGCTACGCCTTGTCGCATGAAGCGCGAGTCGTTCGGCAAGCTGTTTGAGCGACTTCTGACTTCACCGTCAACCAAGGATTTCATCAAGCGTGGCTATCTCGCTCCCTACGACTATGTGGTGATAGGGCAGTACTCGCAGGACCAGTTGACCGTCAACTCTCTGAAAGCCCGCGGCAGCGACGGCGACTATTCAA
This sequence comes from Prevotella sp. 885, assembly GCF_002265625.1. GTDB lineage: Bacteria > Bacteroidota > Bacteroidia > Bacteroidales > Bacteroidaceae > Prevotella. The sequence continues at coordinate 14,399 of NZ_NOVE01000048.1, read as the reverse complement.
TCAAGGAGATGGATGAGAAGCTGAATGTGCCACAATCCATCAAGCGACTGTATGACAGCGTGGCGAAGTATGCCGAAGGAAAGAAGGGCATCGTTTATGCCATCGACATCAGTCATGCCCAGACCATTGCCGACTATTACGTGGCGATGGGGCTGAAGGCGGTGGCTTTGGACAGCAAGACGCCTTCGAAGACTCGCCAGCGGATGGTGGAGGATTTCAGAAAGGGCGAGTTGGACTGTCTGGTGAACGTTAATCTCTTTGACGAGGGCTTCGACTGCCCGGATGTGGAGTATATTCAGATGGCACGTCCTACGCTGTCGCTTGCCAAGTATCTGCAGATGGTGGGGCGTGGACTGCGCATCAATCATAAGCAGAAGGATAAGGTGTGCATGATATTGGATAATGTGGGAAACTACCGTAAGTTCGGTCTGCCTGACAATGACCGTAACTGGGAGGCGATGTACTCTGGACTTAGGGCGGGCAAGGGATCGTTACCTACTCATGCCAAGAAATCAAATAGAGTGATAGTGCCTAACAATGATATGGTGTTCGTGGCGCAGTATGACAAGCTGAAGCAGGAACAGACCCGCAAGCAACGCTATGAGTATCTTCAGAACGTGAAGCCCTTTGAAGTTTCCGGACGATGGGGGCTTCGTGTGGGCGATGACATCATACTGCAACCAATATACAGAAAAATACACGACTTCGTCGGTGGATTCGCCATCTTTGAGATAGCTCCCAACAGGATGGGAATACTGATAAGGAACGGCAAGGTGTATTATCCTGCTGATTATCTGGAGATAAAGATTCTGTCAGACAACCGAGCCTTGCTCACCCAGAACGTCATCAATACCGAGGAAGTGAAGTTGGATACGAAGTGGGGATACTGAAAAATGCCCTGCAAACTGTAGAAAGTAAAGACGAAAACTAATAAAAACGTAAGATATCTTGCTTGTTACACCGATTTTGTGTAAGTTTGCACCGATATAAAACATTTTACGGAAAGATGACTTATACAATAGAAAAAGTGACGACGCTGATAGGAGCACATCGCTTCGGCGCCACAGATGCCAACATCGGCTTCTTACTTACCGACAGCCGTTCGCTCTGCTTTGCAGAGGAGACTCTCTTCTTCGCTCTCAAGTCGGGCAGGGGAGACGGTCATGCCTACATCCCTGACCTCTACAGACGTGGTGTCAGAAACTTTGTGGTGGAGGATGTTCCGGCTGATTATGACACAGCATATCCGGACGCCAACTTCCTGAAGGTGGAGAGTTCGCTCGTTGCCCTTCAGCGACTTGCCGAGCGTCATCGTGAGGAGTATGACATCCCCATCGTGGGCATCACTGGCTCCAACGGAAAGACCATCGTGAAGGAGTGGCTCTATCAGCTCCTTTCTCCAGAATTGAAGGTGACACGTTCGCCGCGCAGCTACAACTCGCAGATTGGTGTGCCGCTCTCCGTATGGCTGCTTAACGAGCAGAGTCAGGTGGGCGTGTTCGAGGCAGGCATCTCCGAACCGGGTGAGATGCAGGCTCTGAGAGGCATCATCCAGCCCGACATCGCTGTGCTGACATTCATCGGCGACGCACATCAGCGCAATTTCTCGTCACTTGAGGAGAAATGTCACGAGAAGGTGGAGCTCTTCCACGACGCCAAGACCATTGTCTATTGCAAGGACGACGAGATAGTGGACCAGGTGGTAGCCGGCATCGACTATAAGGGAGAGAATCTTTCATGGTCAATGAAGGACCGCAGCGCCGCGCTCTTCGTGGAGAAGGTGGAGAAGAAGGACTTCACGTCCACTATACATTATATATATAAAGGTGAGACAGGAGAATATAACCTTCCGTTCATAGATGAGGCTTCCGTGAGAAACTCCGTTACTACAGCCGTTGTGGCGCTCCATCTCGGACTCGCCAAGGAGCACATAGCAGAGCGCATGGAGGCTCTTGAGCCTGTGGCAATGCGCCTGGAGGTGAAGGAGGGAATCCACGGATGTACGCTTATCAACGACTCGTATAACTCTGATATCAATTCGCTCGACATAGCCCTCGACTTTATGAACCGTCGTCCTGACCACAAGGGACAGGGACGCACGCTCATCCTCAGCGACATCTATCAGACAGGTGAACCCCTGGAAGAACTCTATACCGAGGTGAGCAACCTCTCCGTACAGCGTGGTGTGGACAAGATTATCGGCATCGGACCGCAGATAATGGCTCATGCTGACCTCATAAAGGTGAAGGAGAAGCACTTCTTCCATGACGTAACGTCGTTTATTCACAGCGACGTGTTCGAGACATTGCGCAATGAGGTTATCCTTATAAAGGGAGCACGCCGCTTCGGTTTCGACAACATCACCGAACTGTTGGTAAAGAAGGTGCATGAGACCATTCTGGAGGTGAACCTCTCCAATGTGGTGAAGAACCTCAACTTCTATCGTTCCTTTATGCGTCCCGAAACCAAGCTCGTCTGTATGATAAAGGCAGATGCCTACGGCGCTGGTGCGGTGGAGATAGCCAAGACGCTGCAAGACCATCGTGTGGACTATCTGGCTGTGGCTGTGGCTGACGAGGGTGTGACGCTCCGCAAGAACGGCATAACGTCAAACATCATGATTATGAACCCGGAGATGTCGGCGTTCAAGACCATGTTTGATTACGACTTGGAGCCGGAGGTCTATTCCTTCCGCCTTCTTGACGCCCTTGTGCGTGAGGCGCAGAAGAACGGCATAAGCAACTTCCCCGTACACATCAAGCTGGATACTGGCATGCACCGTCTCGGCTTCGATCCGCTGAAGGACATGCCGGAGCTGATAGACCGTCTGAAACATCAGTCGTCTGTCATCCCACGCTCTGTCTTCTCACACTTCGTGGGTAGCGATTCTGACTCCTTCGACGAGTTCTCGGCTCACCAGTTCGAACTCTTCGAGAAGGGTAGCAGCCAGCTTTGTGCCGCATTCCCGCACAAGATACTCCGACACATCGACAACTCTGCGGGCATTGAGCACTTCCCGGAGCGCCAGCTCGACATGTGCCGCCTTGGACTCGGACTCTACGGTTATGACTCGCGCGACAACTCGATGCTCAACAACGTCACCACGCTGAAGACCACCATCCTCCAGATACATGACATTCCGGCTGACGAGACCGTCGGTTACAGTCGCCGTGGTACGCTCTCTCGTCCTTCGCGCATTGCCGCCATTCCTATCGGATATGCCGACGGACTGAACCGTCATCTCGGCAATCGCCACTGCTACTGCCTTGTTAACGGCAAGCATGCTGAATACGTGGGCAATATATGCATGGACGTGGCAATGATTGACGTGACGGACATCGACTGCAAGGAGGGCGACCAGGTGATTATCTTCGGCGAAGAACTGCCCGTGACCGTGCTGTCCGATGCCATCGACACCATCCCGTACGAGGTGCTTACAGGAATAAGCAACCGTGTGAAGAGAGTGTATTATCAGGACTAAACCAACATTTACCGATATATATGAATATTCTCGAACTGTCAGAAAAGCGTTTCTCGGCACGCAAGTATACAGCCGAGCCGGTGGCACAGTCCGACCTTGACTATATAATGGAGTGTGTGCGCCTTGCCCCGTCGGCTGTTAACAAGCAGCCGTGGAAGTTTGTGATTGTGCGCAGCGAGGAGGCAAAGCAGAAGCTGTGGCGTGCTTACGACCGCGAATGGTTTCGCACGGCACCGCTCTATATCGTCTGTATGAAGAACAACAATGTCTGCTGGACACGCAGTTATGACGACAAGAAGCACGGCGACGTGGACGTAGCTATCGCTACCGAGCACCTCTGCCTTGCCGCTACTGAGCGTGGTCTGGGCACTTGCTGGGTGTGCAATTACGACACCAGCGTCATGAACGAGCTGTTCCCGTCGGACGAATTCGAGACTATGGCAATCATCCCCCTCGGTCATGTGGCTGCCGACTGCCCTCATGCAGAGAAGAAGCGCAAGCCGATGGCAGAGATTGTGGAGGAGATTTAACTGATAAAAAACGTAAGACAATGAAAAAGTCATTCATCATAGCTGTTCTCTTTTCCGTGACTGTGGCTGTGGCGAACGCACAGGAGGCGCTCAAGAAGGTGTATAACGAGAACATCAATCCGATGGAACAGATTGACAATGCTCTCGTGAAGGCAAAGGCGGACGGCAAGTATGTGGTCTGTCAGGTGGGCGGCAACTGGTGTCCGTGGTGTCTGCGCTTCGCTGACTTCGTGGAGAAGGACCAGGAGGTGAGCAAGATGGTCAGCGACAACTTCGAGCTTATCCACGTCAACTATGATCCGCGCAAGAGCGGCGGCGACGCTTCTGCCAACAACGCTGCCAAGCTGATGAAACGTCTTGGCAATCCGGCTCGCTTCGGTTTCCCCGTCTTCGTGGTGCTCGACTCGGAAGGCAATGTGCTGCACATCCAGGACTCGAGCTTCCTTGAGGAAGGAAAGGGATATAGCGAGAAGAAGGTGTTGCGGTTCTTCAGGAACTGGACACCGAAAGCAGTAAATAACAACAACACTTAAAAGGTATGAAAAACAAATTTATGTATCTTGCAGTAATTGCTGCTGCAATGATGGTCTCTTGCAATGGCAAGAAGACCGCTCAGGATGAAACGAAGAACGATTCGGTATGCGTTGCTGATTCTGTCAGCGCTGACGTTGATCTGGCTGCTGTTGCCGGCACCTACGAGGGCACGTTGCCCGCTGCCGACTGTCCGGGCATAAAGACCGTCCTCACCATTAACGCTGACAGCACCTATCAGCTCCAGCAGGACTACATCGACCGCAAGGACGGACACGACGAGGCAAGCGGCGTGCTGCAGGTTCTTGACGGCAACGTGATGATGCTTGTGCGCCCCTCAAGCGGCGAGCACAGCTTCTATAAGGTGAAGGACAGCAAGAGCATAGTCATGACAGACTCGCTCGGCAATGAGCCGGAAGGCGAAACAGCAAAGCTCTATGTGCTGACAAAGAAGTAAGAACAACATTTTTTCGGAAATCCCTATAAGTAAAAACGGGAACAGCGGACTTATTGAAAAGTCTGCTGTTCCCGTTTTTTTTATTTCTCAAGCGAACGAGTTTATTTCTTCTTAGCCTTCGCATCAAATCTGTATGTGAAGCTCAGGTTGGCGTAGTGGTGTATGTAGTTTGCCGAACTTTCGCTGCGCTGATATGCCGAGTATTCGCTATCGTACATGATGTCCTTGTTGAATATGTCGTCCACGAAAAGCGACAGTTGGCACTTGTTCTTGCAGAAACTGTAGCTGACGGACGCCCACGACACCAGCTTGTGACCGTTCATTGCTGAAGTGGCATAGCCGGAGCGGAAATCGTCAGACAACTGCATGAACACCTGGAAGGGCGAGAGACGCAGCGTTGCGTTTATTCCGACGCTGTTATACAACGGATTGGTGTTGTAAGAAGCGTCGTCGTAACGATAGCGGTTCCATTCCAGACGGTTGAACAGCGTCAGCTGCACCTTCTCTGCCTCATACGAAAACTCGAAGTTCTCGTTAATGCCAAGACGCTTCTGAAGGTTGAGCTCAGGCACGGCGTTGGGGTCGTTGTTGTCCACGATGGTAAGGAATCCGTACGACTTGGCTGTCTCCAGCGCAAACTTGTTCATCAGGCGGAAGTAAACGCCGATGCCTTGGTCGTAATTCAGTCCGAACGTCAACATGTCGCCACCCTTCACGTTCATCGGCTTGCTCTCATACACGCCTGTGGACGAGTCGTAGCTGTAGAGTGTGGCTATGGGATTGATGTCCTTGTTGTATGATGCGCTCAGTCCTAAGACTATCTGCTTGCGCAGCCACATGCGGTGATAGTTGTACGTAGTGGTGTGGCTGTGCGAATTGCGCAACATTGGATTGCCCGTATAGATATACAGCGGGTCTACTGTGTTGCGATATCCGAAGGTGCTTACGAGTTCGGGCACGGTGGTGTTATATGCAAACGAGAGGTCCATGTTGCGTACGCGGCTCATCTTCCATTTCAGGAATATCGACGGCTCGTAGGTCTGGCTTGTGCGCACGGCTGTGGTGTCGAGCTGTCCGTAGCGATAGTCGCTCTTCTCGCGGTTGACGTTCCAGCTGAACTTAGGCATAATCATAAGCGCCTTCACAGGAGTGATGGTAGACTTTAGCGTCAACTGGTTGGTCCATGTATGCATGAGGTTGCTCATGGTGTTGTTCGGGTCGAGCGTTGTAGGCGTGCCGTCCACGACGTTCTGCTTGTTGTTGTCGGTGAAGAAGTCGCGTGTGGTGTTAGTGCGAGAGTATTTCACGTTGTCTGTGATGTTGACATACACCTTCTTGCCGAGCCAATGCTCGAACGTGGCGCCGAGCTTGGTGGTCAGCTCTTTGTTGTCGCGTGAATAGAACTGCCAGACTGTCTCGCTTCGCTTCTCACGCAGATATTCCAGGTCGCGGTTGTTATGTGTGTCCTCGTTGTTCCCGCTTATTTGTGTGTAGCCTTTCAGCGAGAACGAACCGCTCTTTCCGATGAAGTGCTCCCACGCATATTCTACGTATAAGTTGCGGTCCTGCTGCTCGGAAGACTGATAATTGCGGTTGCGCGTGATGAGACGTTCGTAAAGCGCGTCGCCGGGCTTTGCGGCAAGAGCGGCATTGAGCGAGTGATATTCAAACTTGTTCGGTTCATAGCCATACGAAGCCCCTTTGTCCTCGTTGGTTTTTCTGCTCTTCTCGTAGGAGGCTTTCGCCGTCACGCTGATGGTGTTCACGGAGTCGGTGTAGGCGAAGAGTCGTGCCTCCATATGTGGCTTAAAGTTATGCTTGTAGTGATAGTTTTCAGACACGGCGAAGGTGTGCTCCTTGTTGGGGAAGAAAGTCTCGGTGGACTTGCCTATAGTGTTCCATCCATCGTAGTGTCCTAAGTTGGCGCTGATGTCAAATCTGTTGTTCGAGTATTGGCTCGTACCCTTGGTATGCCAGTTGTGCTGATAGTTGTACGATCCGTATTGGCTCTTGCCGTCGCCGTCGATGTTAGAGTTCATTGTTGAATTCATTGTCTTGTCGACGTAGCGGTTGGCATTGTTTGCCTGTAGGTAAAGCATCTGCGGGTCGTGGTCGCTGAGCTTACGGGCGTTTCCTTCGAACATATATCTCTTCTTGGTCTGATATTGAGCCTTTACGTCGCCATACCATTTATCGAGGAAACCGGGCTTCACCTGAATGTCAAGCACTTGGTCTTCTTCGCCGTCGTCATTACCCGTGTGACGAGCCAGCTCCGACTTGCGGTCATAGAGCTTCAGCTTGTTAGCCACCTCGGCAGGCAACTGACCTATAATCTGGTCACCACCGAACAGGTCCTTACCGTTCATCATCATGCGTATGGGCTTGTTGTTCCAGTAGAGTTTGCCGTCACGGCGCTCCACTCCCGGCAACTTCTTGATAAGCTCGTCGAGGCGTGCTCCTTCTTTCAGCTTGAATGCTTCGGGATTAAACACAATGGTGTCGCCCGACATCGTAATGCGCGGCACCTTTGCCGTCACCTCCACCTCCTTCAGCATAAGCGCCGTAGGCTGCAGCTTTATGACGCCAAAGTCTGTGGTGTCCTTCACCTCAGGACCGTAGGCATAGTCCACCTTGCGCGAATTCTTATATCCTATCATGCTGAACGTGAACATAATGCGGCCCTCCGAACTCGTATCGAGAATGAAGCATCCGGTGCTGTCTGTCTCACTGCTGGTCTGAATCGACCATCCTGGCTGCGGGTTGATCTCACTGCGTATAGTCGCTCCAACAAGTATCTCGCCCGTCTCGGCGTTCACTATCTTGCCCTTGAACGAGTCGGCATTACATACAGCTGTCTGCACAAGAGCGAGCAGCAATACAACAAATAGTTTCTTAATAAAGTTTCCCATAAGCTGATTATTTAAAAGGGTTATGTTTAAGATTTGCAAATGTAGTAAAAAAAATGAAAAGCCTATAAGTTTTTCAATAAAAAAACGTATTGTTTTTGCGGGGGGGGAATTGTGGCAAAATGCGCTAAAACAATAGGTTTTGGAAAGACTATATTTGCATTTCTGATGCTCAATACTATGACCTCGGCGCACAACAAAATCTTTGGTGCGAAATTCTTGAGTTTTGAGCGTTTGTGGACAATTCGTTTATACACAGCGTGTTATGCGGTTCTCTTGCCGAAACGTTATAAAATAAGACTCACAAAGCCCTACTTTTTTCTGCTATAGAGCCTCTTTTACACTCTAATACTGCCACTTTTCTCATACAACAGAGCCTCTTTTGTGCTCTAATAGTGGCACTATCAGAGTGTAAAAGAGGCTTTATCGTTAAGTGTTGGTGCTGTCTGCACAGCAGAACACCGTAAAAACAGCAAACCAGAACTCTATAATCAATTTTTATTTTGTAACATGTTTTTACTATTTTGACAATATTTGCATGGTGGAAATGTTATTGTTTCGCTACGCAAAACTAATAAAAATCTGAAGATTGAGTTGCACGTTTGGCTATTTATTTGTAACTTCACAACGAAATAATAAAACCACAAGTCTATGGAGACGCAAGAGATAAGGAAATATCCGGTTGGAATGCAGACCTTCGATAAGATACGCGAAGGAAACTACATGTATATAGACAAGACAAAATATATTGTGAAGATGATGAAAAACGGTTCGCAATATTTGTTTCTGAGTCGCCCACGGCGATTCGGCAAGTCTCTTTTTATCTCAACTCTTAAGGCTTATTTCGAGGGCCGCAAGGAACTGTTTGACGGTCTTGCCATTGCCGATTATGAGAAGGAGTGGGTGAAGCATCCGGTGCTTCACTTCGACATGAGCACGGCGAAGCACATGGATGATAAAGGTCTTCTTAGCGAATTGAATCTTAAACTTCAGGGATATGAGAAGATATACGGACGTGAGGAAGGAGCGGAAAATCCCAACCAACGTCTGCAATATCTTGTAATGCGTGCTTGCGAACAAACCGGTCAGAAGGTGGTCATTCTTATTGACGAATATGATGCTCCGCTGCTTGATGTGGTACACGAGAAGGACAACTTGCAGAAGTTGCGCCGTATAATGCAGAACTTCTACAGTCCGATAAAGTCGCTCGACCCTTACCTTAAGTTTGTGTTTATCACGGGCATAACCAAATTCTCTCAACTGAGCATCTTCAGCGAGCTTAACAATCTCGACAACATAAGCATGTACGACCATTATTCTGCCATCTGCGGAATAAGTAAGACGGAACTGCTTACGCAGATGAAGTCTGATGTGGAATTGCTCGCTAAAGCCAACGGCGTTACGTTCGATGAGATGGTGGCTGAGCTTACCGACTTTTATGATGGCTATCATTTCAGCGAACACGCAGAGGATGTCTTCAATCCGTTTAGCCTTGTCAAGGCTTTGCGAAACAAGAAGGTTGCTGCCTACTGGTTCAGTTCGGGTACGCCGAGCTATCTGATAAAGACCTTGCAGAAATATCATGTGGGCGTGATGGACATAGAGAAGAAGAGCGCATCGGTTGACGACTTCGACGTGTCGCCCGAACAGATGACTTCTGCCTTGCCGCTTCTTTATCAGAGCGGTTATCTCACCATAAAGAAGTATAATCCTATACTACAGAAATATCAGCTGGACTATCCTAACAAGGAAGTGCGCATAGGAATGGTAAAGTCGCTTGCACCTAACTATCTGTCGCCAATACAGCTCGACAATAACGGATTCGTATTTGATTTTCTTGAGAATCTGTTGGAGAACAATATGGACGGGGCTTTGCAGAAGATGCAGGCGTATTTGGCAAGCATCTCCAATCAGCTGTCAAATAAGAACGAGCGCGACTTCCAGACTGTGTTCTATCTTATCTTCAATCTTATGGGAGCTTACATAAAGGTGGAGGAATGTAGCGCAATAGGCAGAGCAGACGCCGTGCTGCACTTGCCGGACGCCATATACGTGATGGAGCTGAAATACGATGGTTCTGCCGATGCTGCCCTGCAACAGATTGACGACAAGGGCTATCTTATTCCGTATTCGGCAGAGGGCAAGCGCCTGATAAAGGTCGGCGTAAACTATGACAGCCTTAAACGAACGATCGGAGAATGGAGAATAAAGGAAGGGTAAAAACTATGAGGGATGCCAAATAATCTTTGGCATCCCTCAAATAATTATGATTCTGTTTCCATTAAGCCTCTTTCCATTCTTCTATAGTGCCAGTCTTCGACGAGAAGCTGACGCCTATTTTGCGTACTTGGCGACTGTCTGCCTCGTACGGACGTGCGTAGCCCTTGTCTTCGATTTGCTGCAATGCCTCGTCAGCTGTGCCGTCAAGCTTGAATTCGAAGATGTAGACGTTGGTCTTGGTTTCGATAATGCAGTCTGCCCTTCCCTCGCTCTGCTGCTTTTCGGTAAGCACAATATAGGTGCTGAGAATGCGGAAAATCAGGTAGAACGTATAGTGGAAATAGCGTTCCTTCTCCGTTTCCATATCCTTGCGGCGCATAGTGTAAGGAATGCTGGCAAAGAATGCCGTGAGGCTTTTGCGCCATACGTTGAGGTCGTTAAGCTGTATGGCGCGATAAAGCTGAATGGCAAGCGTTGTTGCCGACTCTTTTGTGCCAAGATAGTTGGAGGCGATGAGCGTCAAGAAGCCTTTCTTCACCTCGTTGTTCGGCAGGTCGAGCAGATAGGAGTTGGAGTAGGGGTCGTAATCCTTTATCGTCAGATAGCCGCTCTGATAAATCATCGGCAACGGGCGCTCCACGTCAGCTCTATAGTCAACAAACTCTGATGTGTCATAGTAATTGCCAGTCAGGTCGTTCAGATTCTCGTTGGTATGTCTGAGAAGGCGGACAAGGTAAGTTGGTGTGCCGGTGCGGAACCAGTAATCCTGAATGCTACGACTGTTGAGCGCATTAAGAACGCTGAAGGGATTGAAGATGTCGGTCATCTTATAGCTGAAGTGATAGCCGTCATAATGACGTTGCAGCATATCGCGCACTTCTTCGGAAGTCACGCCCATTTCCTCTGCCATTGCGTCAATCTCGTCATGGAACACCGTTTCCAGCTCCTCCTTCGTTATGCCACATATCGCATCATACTTTGAGTTCATGCTGATGTCCTCGGGCTGATTGAATCCGCTGAAGACGCTCACCTGCGAGAACTTTGTGACACCCGTCAGCAGCACGAATCGCAAGTCTTGGTCGGCAGCCTTGAAAGCTGAATAAAAGCCTTTGAGCGTCTCACGGTTATAGTCCTCCATCAACAGTTCGTCGTCGTCAAGTCTTACCTTACGCTCTGTGTCGAGCACGTCAAGCAACGGCTTGTCATACTCGTCGATGAGTACCACGCCTTGTTTGCCGGTCTGCTTATGTACGTGGGCAAGCAGTCTGACAAAGCGTTCGCCAGGTGAATAGTCGGGGTTTCCTTGGAAGTCGTATTCGCGCTCCCAGTCTTCCACGCGTCCCTTGATAAGCCGTTGCAGGGTATGGGGAACGGTGAAGTCGCTTCCGTTAAAGTCGATATGAAATATAGGATATTGCTCCCATTTTGTCTCCAACGAATCAATGGCAAGTCCTGTGAAGAGACTCTTCTCCCCACTGAAATAATATTTAAGCGTTGACACAAGTAGACTCTTTCCGAATCGTCTTGGACGACTCAGAAAGTAAGTTTTGCCTTCATCTGCCAACTTATACAACAGCGCAGTCTTGTCTACGTATACAAAACCGTCCTTGCGTATAGTCTTAAAATCTTGTATGCCGATAGGATATTTCATAATCAGTTGTTTTGATTTACAAATATACTTTATTTTAATGATTCGTACAAATATTCTTCTGATATCTTTCATAAAGAAAAAAATGTGTATCTTTGACATCAGATAAACATTAAAGTATATATGACGATGACATTACAGGAAGCAATAATGCTGAGACATAGCGTGCGCAGGTACGTTCACAAGCCGCTGTCGGCAGAAATAGTTGAGACGTTACGGAAGAAGATAGAGGAATGTAACGCTGAGGGAGGGCTGCACATACAGCTTGTCACCAACGAGACACGAGCTTTCACGGGACTCTTCTCGTACGGCAAGTTCTCTGGAGTGGAGAACTACATTGTAATGGTCGGCAGGAAGGCTGACGACCTGGACGAGCGTGTGGGCTATTACGGGGAGCAACTGGTGCTGCTGGCGCAGACTCTCGGACTGAACACCTGCTGGGCAGGACTGAGCTATCGCAGAGTGGACGAGGCTTACAGCGTGGGCAACGACGAGAAGCTGACGTGCATGATAGCCTTGGGATATGGCGCCACACAGGGACATAAGCGCAAGAGCAAGACCGCTGAGCAGGTGAGCAACGTCGGCAGCGACTCGCCCGAATGGTTTCGCAAGGGAGTGGAAGCCGTGCTGATGGCGCCAACAGCCATCAATCAGCAGAAATTCTCCTTCACTCTCTTGCCGCAAGAGCAAGGCACAGGAGAGAAGCCGAAGGTTCTTGCCAAGCGAGGCTTCTCAATGGTGGGCTACACCAAGATGGACATTGGCATAGCCAGACTGCACTTCGAAATAGGAGCAGGAACGGAAAACTTCGATTGGGCGTAACGTCCTTTTTATATAAAGAGAACAATTATGAAGACACTTCCATACATAGTATTCTGCTTTATCATGCTTTGTGCATTGTGCACCAGCATCAACAGCTATAGCAGAACGGAGAATATGATAGCGCAGGACGTAAATAGGGCATTGGAGCAGGTTCTGACGAAGATGCCTGACAATGTGGTAACCACAGACACCATACGCTGTTATCGTAACTGTCTGACCATTGCCGAATTGAAGGATACGGCAGGCATTGCCATGCGTACTGTTCGTAGGGACGGACGTTGGGAGACGAAGATGGTGGCAGAGGCCAACTGTGGCTTTGCTGCGACATTCATGATGTCTGACCAGAAGGCTTCCGGCTCTCTTATGTTTGTCGGTATGGCGTGGCTGTTGGGTAGTCTGTGGTATGTGAAGCGGAAAAGGCCGGAACTGGTGGCGCAAGGTTTGGCGTACGGAGGCATTGTGCTCAATGGCGACAAGTTTATGACGCTTTCGGGCGAACAGATCCGTCTTACACCAATGCAGCATTCCCTGCTCGAGATGTTTATGCTGACGGACACGCATACTCTCTCAAAACAGGAGATTTGTGACCGTTTATGGCCGAAGAAACCTGACGCCAGCGATACGCTCTACACTCTTGTACGACGCATTAAGCCAATCATCGAAGCTCATAGCCGTCTGAAGATAGAGTCGGACAGAGGCAAGAGCTATAGTCTGAAACTCAAATAGATAGGATGGTTGTCAGCCAATTGTCAGGGAAATGTCAGACAGATAAATTGGCTTTATTACAAGGAGAATATATATTTGCATCGAAAATCAAAAAAATGGTGCAAATGAAACGATTGATTACACTTTCCATTATTCTTTCTTCCACATTCTGTGCTTATGCTCAGGATGTGGAGAAAACCGTTACGCTCGATGAGGTTACGGTTAAGGCAGCCAAGGTTGTGAACAAGGCTGACGGTATGATTATTTATCCTACCGATGCTCAGAAGCAGGCTTCCAGCAATGGCTACAGCTTTCTTGAGAAACTCACTCTCGCCAATCTTCGTATAGACAATATCAACCACACCATTACTGCCATTGACAATAGGGGAGGAGTTCAGCTTCGAGTGAATGGTATCGTAGTAGGCAAACAGGAGATGTTGGCTCTCAATCCTAAGGACATCGTGAAGATTGACTTCATAAACAGTCCAGGAGTCCGTTATGGTGACGGCATAGCCTATGTCATTGATATAGTGACACGCAGAAACGAGAGCGGATATACCGTTGGCACGGACCTTACCTCAGCGCTAACTACGTTGCAAGGCGATGGTATGGTTTACGGCAAGTGGAACCGTGGCAAGAGCGAATGGGCGCTTTCGTACGATCTTAGCGGTTTCAGAACCAAAGGTGCAAAGAGCACGCAGTTGGCAGAATATACCTTGACGGACGGCAGCGTCTACACCGTCGAACGTAACAGCGTGGAGTCGCTTCGTAAATCCTTGGCTTACGATACGAAACTAACATATAACTGGGCTGACTCCACGGCAACCGTCTTTCAGGCTTCTTTGAGCGGATCATTCAATGAAGCTCCCGACAACTTTACCATTATGGACATCAAGGACGGCAACCGCCAATACAGAGCAACAAGCCGGAATGATGACAAGAGCTATTCGCCGGTGCTGGATATCTACTTCTGGCTCAGTGGAAATTTAGTGGGGATAAGCATAAATCTTTGCAAGTCGATACAGAAAAAACTTTTCATCAACGATGCCCCTTAGTGATGCTCTGAAAGCTTTGATTTTTGCATTAAAGGATTCAGCTG
>NZ_NOVE01000047.1 GCF_002265625.1 Prevotella sp. 885 | reverse complement strand
TGTGGCAGTTGCGGATTTCTCCGAGACTTGGGATTGCTCCACCTCTGCCCTCTGAGTTGTTTCTGTCCACAGCGCCGTCCACCTTCGCACCATAGAATACTGAGGAATATTTCTCGATGCCGATAATAGAAGACATTGAATCTTTACATTTGGAGAAAGCAAAAGAAATATACATATTAGGTGAAGATGCTACGGCTGAAAATGAAGAAGACCACGATGCTTACAATATTGACTGCTTAGAGAATATCTCTAAGTATATGAGCAAGGATGATGTTAAGATATATCGTAAAGAAAAACTTAACAATGAGAACAAAATCAAATGCCATGTGAACTTTGAATATCAAAGTACGTTCACGGCATTTAAAGCAACTCATATATATAGACGTTTGGACAAAGATATTGAATTTATACCATTCAATATTCATGAATTATGGTCAAAGAAAGTGTTGGTAGATAACTTCGCTATTTATCCTGATGGTGAAAAAGGAAAGGTAAAGGTACAGAGATATTTGCCTATAGACGGAAATAACGGTATAAACTACGAGAGTGAAAAGACTGTACATATAGTTATTGTTGGCATGAATCAAATGGGTACTGCCTTTGGCATGCAAACAGCTTTACTTGCTCACTACCCAAACTTTATAAGGGACAAAAAGCTCAGAACTACAATTACATTTATAGATGACAATGCCAAAGCAGAAGGTGATTACCTTAGAGGTAGATTCGCTTCGCTCTTTGACTTGTGCAGATACAAATATGCAGTCTGTCAAAAGGACGACTTGCAAAATGAAGGAAAACCCATAGAAGATATTCCATTCACAGACCCAATGGAGAAAGGTAGTAGATATGACCATTTAGGAGAGAATTTTATGGACTTACAATGGGAGTTCATTCAAGGTAATGTGGCAGAGGATAAAATAAAAGACTACCTTATTGGTCTCACTAGCACCCCCAATAAAATTGTTACAATAGCCATATGTCTGAATCATCCGCAACAGGCTATAGCAACAGCTCTTTACCTTCCAGGAACTATATTCCGTAAAGGGCATCAGGTTCTTGTATATCAGAAAAGTAGCTTTGACCTTATTAACAAGGTCGCAAATGGCGAGTTGGAATGGAAAAGGTATAAAAACATGTATCCATTCGGAATGATAGAAGGTTGCTACATGGGAGAATCGTTTGACAATACAATGGCAAAACTTGAACATTTCCTATATGGGTATATAGCATCAAAAGGCCACAAAAAAAGAGAAGAAATACTTAAAGATTTGATAAATGAAACGCAAGGACTCAAAATAACAATTGATGAATTGTGGGATGAATTGGGCATCGTTCAGAAGTATGCTAATATAGATTTAGCCGAAAGTATTCCTACGAAGCTAAGGTCAATTATGGGAAAAGACTATCATGGATATCCGAACGAAATAAGTAAGGTTATCAATAAAGATGGCATACTCTTAAAGAAAATGGCTGAAGCAGAACATAACCGTTGGCTTACTGAACGGTTGATTATGAGCTTCAGACCTGTCGACAAACATGAAACAAGAGAAGAAGGTGTGATATTAAAGGATTGGAGCTTTTTTACCAATTCCACATTGACAGAAAAAGACAGAAGAAGAGAAAAGAGACGCTTAATAGAAAAGAATAGAGCGCATTTGGATATCTGCTCATACGAAAAATTAAAGACAGTAGATCCTAATCTGTTGCCAAATGATGAAAATGTAATATACTACCTTCCAGCCTTATTAAGGCATTGTGAAAGAATGAATCTTGAGACATTGTTAAGTGCATCGGAGAGAGACGGTGAATTAAACAAAATATTCAAAACATTGCGTTATATAAAAGAAGACAAAGACAGTATAGGCCATTCTTTTTGGATGGGAGAAGCTCCTATTACAGAATATCAATGGAATGTGGTCATGAATCTAGGACAAGTTCAAGAGAAGGGGATTAACGCCCAATTGCCTGTGGTAAGCAAGAGTAAAGATGAAATAGAAGACTTCCTAACCATCTTGCGTAAAAAAACGGGCTTGTACTTCACCTTGCCCTCACTGAAAGAATGGGAATATGCTGCAAAAAAATCCACAAAAGAATATCTTCCTGATGTTGATGATAAATCAAGAGAAAAGGTTTGGAAGGAATATCTGCATTATGGGGACAACAAGGGGTGTATTCCGGTTATGGCGCTAAAAAACAAACAGCAAAACAAATTAGGACTGTATGACATGTTGGGAAATGTTTGGGAATGGACAAGAACAGACATTGAAGGACAAGATTCATGTTTCTATTTTTGCGGAGGAAGCTGGCGCTTTAAATCAACAGAATGCAATCTAAATAAAGACTATTGGAAAACATTCTGGAATTCTAAACTATCGTCAAATGATATTGGATTTAGAGTGATATGGAAATATGAAGAAAATTGTAATATCGAGAATCTTGCAAATGATGATAACAACTCAATACAGGTTGAGGGACAAAGAAAGAAATTTGTCAATGAGTGGCTAGATAGGAACATCAAACATGTAAATGGCGGATTCTTTGTAATGGGGACAGAAAATGCAGAAACCATACAAGAACTATCCCACATTTATGATGGTAGAGATTTATTTCCGTTCGTGAAAGTATCTGATTTTGAAATCTCAGCTATTCCTGTTACACAAGGACTATGGAACGCTGTCATGAAATCGAACTTAAAGAATAACAAATCTGATCACAAAGGAAACTCATTGCCACAGACAAATGTTAGTTGGTGTGAGATTGTTAACATTTTCTTTAATGAACTGTATAAAATATCTGGGAAGAGATTCAGACTGCCAACAGAAGCTGAGTGGGAATATGCCGCAAAGGGTGGTAATACAAACGGATTATCCGAAAAACTATCACTCGTTTTTGAAAATAAGCCAAAATACGACTCTGTCAAAGACATGTGGAATGAGGCATGTAAAATAATGGCTAACCACAAAAAATACAATCGTTTTAGTGGTAGTGATAGATCTGAGGATGTAGCATGGACGAATGAATCAACTACTCAGCATGTAGGACAAAAGGCGGCCAATGAACTTGGACTGTACGATATGTCTGGAAATGTATGGGAATGGTGCCTTGATTATTACAAAATAGATTTCCTTAAAGATTGCATAAAAGGAAACATAGATGGTTATGATGGTATGGAATACCAAACAAATGGTTATGTTACAAATCCAGTTTGTTCCGACCAATCTTACTCTGCACATGTCTTCAAAGGAGGTAGTTGGCTGTTCAAAGATACCGAATGTACTAATGTGTATAAAAACTATTGGATAGATGACGACGAAGACAACGATCTTGGATTCAGAATCGTATTGGACAATGGCGTTATAGATATGAACAAATTTCCTCAACAATTAAACACACACACCAGTTTATTATGTTAGAAAGAATACAAAGAATAGCTTTAGCTCGTATATTGTCAGACTTAATAGAAGCTGACTTAGTACTGATGCGATAAAATCGCACGGTTATTAAAATTCATCAAATAAAGTGAGTTCTTTGAAATCTTGTTTTTGAATGATTGAGTCCTTTGGCTTAGTTATGAGGTCTCTCAAATCCTCCCTTTCGAGTGCGGAGATTCTTATTAACGTAGCCACCTCGGTGATTGAATATGGACTTTTGTAGTCAGCCTTGATTTTGGCGATTATCAGATATGCAATTATAGCAACCCATAAATGAGTACGTACTGCATTCTCTGAATATCCCCACAAGTTCTTCACTACGATATTCTGCTTTATCCACTTGAAGAAAACCTCAATATCCCATCTATGACTGTATAGGTTGGCGACCTCAAGGGCACTGATCTCAAAGTTGTTGGTAATAAATTCCACATCATTGCCTGTTACCGAGTCATGATAAGTAACCATCCTGATAGGTTTGGGATAGAGTTTCTTCGACTTATGGGTAGTCAGTTTTATGATGAAATCGCCACAGATTCCTGTACTTGGATCAAAGTCTAGACGATGGTTAACGACCTCGTATCTCATATTGTCTTTGGGACGACTTATCCAATATGCACCGGCTTTGTGAAAGCGAAACAAAGCGATGAAATCAACGTATGCTTTGTCCATCATATAGAACGCAAATGGTTCAGGCACAATCTCATCCAGTTCATTGCTGTCATGCCATTTTCCATCTGTAATATGGATATTTGCCGGAATGCTTCCACGAAGATCCTGCAGTATGTGCATTTTGACTGCGCCTTTGCTATACTTGCCCAATGCCCATGCAGCCAGAACAATGCTTGTTGAGATAGTTGTGAAGTCAAGCGCATAGAGGACATTGTCTATCGTTATCTCAGCAACCTTTGTGTTTGAATACATTGGTCGGACGATACCGATAGATACATGCCAAGTCCTTCGTAGATGCGATAGTCCCTTTTCTCATTAGCACGACATAAATTGGATTGATTAACGGACTTGCGAATTCCAAGGTGGTATATGCTACTTCCATGAGCCTCTAGGCACAGATAAATATCACGGATGGATACACAACCAGTAATCTGACCAAATAGCAGATGGAGCAACTGGTTATAGCAGGATAAATCTTTTGCATGCCAGTCACCTTTATACATCTTCACCAACTTGTCAAATTGGTAGCGAGGTATGAAGTCGATGACTTGAGCAAAGATATATTTGCCGATATTCATAATCTTGCAGTTTTGGCTGCAAAATTACTCAGTCAATTTCAAATCAAAAAAAACAAAGAACGCTTGTAAATGATTAAATATCAAATGTATAACTATAGTTAAGCGATTTATATCGCATCACTAGTAAGTTTAGAACAATAACAATAAAATTATGAAACAAGGAATAATAAATTATCAGCAGTTACTGGATAATCTCAGTTTGTATGCAACCAAAATTGGCAGAATTAGCACCCGTCCAGCAGTGTTACTTTATTATGTAATGGTAAGTAGTGACACGCCAAAATCAGATAAGTTGTTAATACTTTCAGCACTATCTTATTTGGTCCTGCCTATAGACCTCATCTCTGCCAAGCGGTTACCGATTATCGGTTGGTTAGACGAGATTGTATCTTTGACTGTAGCATACAAAAAGGTATGTAGATACATCACACCTGAAATCGAGATGAAAGCCGACTCTCTACTCGACAAATGGTTTCCTACAACAGAAATTGCCAACTTAAACTGAACACAATGGTAGTATCAATAAGTTATAGTGAAGTAGAACAATATATTGCTCACCATTTTCAAAGAGAAATAACGTTTAAGTTAGAGGATTGCTCGCAGCTTAATATTGCCACGCCATTAAAGGTTCTTGGATTTACCAAATACATAAGTATCAATATTGATGTTGTTAAAATTGAAAATGCAAGAATCTTTCTAACTTATAGCGGAAAGTTAGGAATTGATCTGCTTGTCAACCCGATAATAGCATTCTTTAGAAGACTGTTGCCTGAGAAAGCCAACTTTATTAGAACAGACACAGGCAATGTCATTGAGTTGAATTTGCAGGAAATAGATGAGTTACAGTCTGTAATTGAAAAGATGGACCTACGGTCCATAACATTTGAAGAGAATAGCTTCCATATAGAAGCTGATTTAAAATCATAAAACAATAACGAAATCGATATGGGATTATTAGATTTTATATTCAAAAGTTCTGAAGAGCGTAAAAAGGAAAAACGAGTCAAAGACGTCCTGAAACGAACAGACAAGTTTATCAAAGAAACAGAAGATATGCTTGATAAAATGCGTTAGATTTATTTTGCCAATGTTAATAGATAAGTTTAGAGGTCTGATTCGTTCGGATTTTGATTGGAAGAAGATACTTATGTATAGTCTTCCAATCGTTTCGTTTATTATTGGCTTGCTGGTGCCTTCGCCGTTGTTCGACAGGCTGCGTAAGGAGGCTGTTGATGAGGAAGAGCAGCAGCTTGTGGAAGTTGCGGGGTTGGTGTTTGCGGACGGTAGTCGTTATGACGGTTCGGTCATTAAAGGCACCAAAACGAGGCAGGGGTATGGACGGTTGACCACTGCTGACAGTACTGTGTATGAAGGCAACTGGCGTAATGATGAGTTGCCTTATGGACAACGTACTACGTCGTCTTCTGTTTACCGGGGACGCTTTGACAAGGAGCTTAACAATGAAGGTTTCGGAATTATAGAGTATTCTGAAGCCTTTATTGATGGTAAGAGAAAGCAAGGGATGGCAGAGTGCGATATTGTACAGACGTACATAGGCAATTGGCACAACAATAACAAGCAAGGATTGGGACGGTCGGTCAAGGTGGACGGTAGCATGGACTTTGGCAGGTATGATAATGGTGTGTTTCAAGCCATACCGGATGTCAACTATCGTGTAGGTGGAAGTGTCTATGGCGTTGACTTTTCTCATTATCAGAAGGATGTTGATTGGGACAACCTGGCCTTGTATTGTGATAAGGACGGCAATGTATACAGTGGTAAGCCTAAGGACAAGAAGTATATGCAACCCGTGTTTTTCGTTTATCTGAAAGCTACGGAAGGTGCCACTATAAAAGACGAAACTTATAGTGTTCGTACAATTGAGGCTGAACGCCATGGCGTACTGAAAGGGGCGTATCATTTCCTGCATCTGGGTAGTCCGATAGAGGAACAGATAAGGAACTTTGTGGAAACGGCCAACTGGACACTGGGCGATATGCCTCCTGCTCTTGACGTTGAAGTGGTGTCGGAGATAAAGGAATATGGCAAGGAGTTTCTGGTGGAGAAGACTCTTCAGTGGCTAAGGAAGATTGAGTCTACAATGCATGTTCGTCCGATAATATATACAAGGGAGAATATCCGTAACGAATACCTGAATGATGATCGTCTGAAGAAGTACGACTTCTGGATTGCTAAGTATTCGAAGAAAGGTCCTGCTAATTTCGACTGGCACTTATGGCAGAAAACCGACAAGGGTGTTCTTGAGGGCTATGATGGAGGCAGAATAGATATTAATCTGTTCAAGGGGGATTACGCATCCTTTATAAGATTCATCAACGATAAGACCCTACGTTAGTTATACATAGGAAAATACATAACTAAGGATGGGGGTGTCACTGACACCATGTCGGAGCAAGTCTTGGGTGTTGTCTTCGGCGGCACTGAGAAGGAACTTCTTTTCTTGCCTTTCTCTGATGTGGAATGTAGTCATAAACGCTATCATAGCTTGCAAGAAGTTATAGAAATTGCAGAGGATTTTAATCGGCAATATAAAAACAAGCATATACGATGGAGTGTACCGACTTTGGCAGAATGGAATGCCATCATCCGCAATTTGGGAAAGACGGATGTCTTTGGGAAGAGCGCACCGGATATGTGCGACCGTACACAGGAGTGGGGAGAATCGAGGCCTATCCGATGTTTGACGACGGAGAGGAAGATGACAATGTATTAAGATTAATCGGAATGTTTCTGTGCTAAATGCAAAAAGTTCATGAGGAATCGACATTGGAATTTATAACCCATTGGTTCAATGAATATTTCCTGATAGAATGGTTACTTCTTCTCACTCTATATCATAAAAGTATAACATTTTGTAACGGCTATAATATGTCGTATAAATAACAAGAAAAAGAAGTATGAAAGATAGACTTACTCCCAATCATATAGAATCTCTTGAAGACAATAAGGTCTTCAATCTGCAACGCTTCTTGGACGCACAGTCACACTGTTATCAACAGGCATTGCAGGAAGTGAAAGACGGACGAAAGCGTTCGCATTGGATATGGTATATATTCCCGCAACTGGCCATCCTCGGACACAGCTATAATGCAAAGTATTATGGTACCAGCGGGTACGATGAGGCTGAGGCTTATCTGAATCATCCAGTTCTGAACGAACGGCTGAGAGCAATCACAAAGGCTCTGCTGGTACATACGGATAAGGATATTGTTGAGATATTTGGCGGACTTGACGCAATGAAGGTCCGTTCTTGCATGACCCTGTTTGACGCTGTTTCTCCCAATGATGTTTTCCAAGAGGTTCTTGACAAGTTCTATAAAGGGAAATATGACTTGAGGACGTTGAACTATATGTAGAGTAGATATGGACGTGAATGACAAGGCCAACAAATAAATGACCATAAAAATCCTCAATACAGATTCCTTCTCACTCTATAACATAATAATAATAATTAAAGTAATAAAATAAGATATGAATACAAAGAAGTATATTAGGACAACATTACTCACAATTGTTTTGTCCTTATTAGCACATTTGTCTTTTGCCCAGAAAGCTGTAGTGGCAGACTCCATTGATGCAGAAGAGGCTTTTGGAAAGAAGCAGGTCCCTCAAGTGCCTCTGGAACAATGTGAGCATATAGATACTTGCAGTATAGCAAAGTTTGCCATAGTTACGAAAGATGGCAAGCAGGGAATCTATGACTTGGAGAAGCATGAGAATGTGACGGAGATAGATTTTGACGTTGCAGACCTCTTCCGTCGTTATGTTTCGGAAGAAGGCATAGAGGTGTTCTATTTTTATGTGGAGAGAGGCATTGAACGTGGTACCATTGGAGTGGTTGGAGAAAACAACCAGACTGTTAGCGTATGGATGGACAATCCCGAATATGTAGCCAAACTTGATGAATGCACGACAATAGACAGTGCAATAGCTCAAAAATGCCATGATGTTTTGTCAGAAGGCTTGAAGTCGTTGGATGGAACGTACGGACAGGTGGCAGTCTTAGACGCGCAAACGGGCAGATTGAAGGCATGGATAGCATTGGAGAAAGATGGAGAAGATTATGTAGAGGGCAAGCTGCTGAAACAAGCATGCAGTCCCCGCGTATTGACACTTGTCGGAATAACTCCGAGGTTGGCAGACATCAATGGTTCGCTCAAAGACAAGATGGATTTGTGCGGTGGCGTATATAATATAGGTGACAGCATCAGTATTCGTGACCATAACTGGCGGTCTGGCGGATATGGCGTGATGACTTGCCGCCAAGCATTGACGCATAAATCTAATGTGGCTATGTTCAAGATTCTTCTGGTAAACCGTGGAGATGATGCTTTTTGTATATGGAAGAAAATAACAAGTGACGAAAAGCAAACAAATGCAATGGAATTGGCGGCAGTCTTTAATAGCCTCTATCAGAAGAATATTATCACATTCCCAACTTTGCAAGCTGACTCTGTTACTGAGGCAACAATCGACCGCATTAAGCCTTTGGGACGTAAATATCTGCAAGAAGTCTTGATCGGTCTTAATAAAGGTGATGGCATCCAGGCTTCTTATGCTCCAAAGAAAGTTGAATTGGCTGGTATTTATGGTAATTACCAAGGCAAGGATATTGAAAATGGTGAGCATAAATTGGCAGAAATGTCTTTTGTCGGACTGTTCCCAGCCAAGAAGCCTCGCTATGCTTTGGCGTTATTCCTCAACAGACCGAATGAGCCGATTCATGATTCGAAAGATTTAGCCAATGGCATCGTGAATAATCTTGTGGAATGGCTGACTAAACATGTGCAATGATCGCATTATGGACATCAATAGAATTCTGAATCTCAACATTCCTGACATCCACCCTGCATACGGTGGGGTGAGAGGGAAGACGATGTCGTCGCGCAGTCAGGTATATGCTTGGCCTGTCATCAAGGAAGCAGGCGTGTATACCATCATTGACCTTCGCAATGATGGCATTAACCTGCGCATGCAGAATCTTTGCAAAGAGTACGGCATAGAGTATTTCTATTACCCTGTGGACAACCGTGCCGATGTTGTTGAGAGTATGGTGGCGTTGTTTCCTGAGTTTTGTGAGCGCATTGATCGAGGCGGTTTCTATATCGCCTGTGCTATGGGGCTTCATCGTACCGACATTGCCCTTAGCACCTATTGGGTGTTTTATGGTGCGGACAAAGGAATAGAGCCGCCGACTCTGCGTGGCTACCTTAGGGAAAGCGGACACGACACATCAAAGATATTGCGAGTGCTTAATGCCTTCTATGACAAGCTCACGGAGAGAGATGGCAAGGAGCCGATGCCCATTGAGGAGTTCAAGCGAAGGAAACAAGTCATTAACGAGCAATGCAAGCTCTCAACTTCTTTAATAGGGCTTGAGAGGCAGGACAACAAAGTTTAAATAATGGATGAACTCAGAATAAGTTTTAGGAACTGTATTCTTGCAATTTGGAATCAGTTGACAAGGAAGGGTGCGTGGCGAAATGTTTTTGTCACTCACAATGCTTTTGGGATATTCAGCAAATACAGCCATATTTCTCGTCGTAGCGGAAAACCCAAGATTCCTTATCCGAATAGGAAGGTGGCATTAAGAGCTGCTGAGGCTATGGGTAAGAAGCATGGTGTGCATTTCTCTGTATACAAATGTGCATGGTGCGACGGATGGCATATCGGAAAGAATGCCCAGAATAAGATAACAAACTTGGAAGTTGTGCCCGACACGAATTAGGGGAATCGTTATGAAGAAACTGCTGTTTATAATCCTTACACTTGCTGCCCTTACCGGCTGTAATGGATTGCGCTTGGGAGTTGGAGTGAGAGGTGAGCTTATTGGAGACGTCATCGTTTTGGATGGTGATACGTTCAAGATACGAAAGTGGATAAGTGACAGTCTGTTTGTGATTCTGAACAATGAACATCCAGAAGAGGATGCTCCATGCTATCTCCTGAAGTATGAGCGTAATGGCTTTTATTATCCGCTAATCGAAGCCAATAGCATCGCTCCCATTCGTAATACTGTCAACTATGTGGGCATTGACGACAATAACGTCTATGACATTAAGGCTAAAAAGATATTGTTCTCGCCACCATGCGACGCTTCCTGGCTTTATTATATTGGCACATGGAAGGACCTGTGCCTTTTCGGAAGTTCAGATACGCTTTGCTTCTCTGATGGAAAATGTGTCGGACTGCAGGATAAGGTATATTGTCGCAAGTCGAAGAAAAACGGAATGCTGACACTTATTGCCGGTGCACAGGCAAAGGAAGTCTCTTTCGCTGAGCTGTATAATGCAAAGAAGACAAGCTGTAAAGCGGATGCTTCTATAGGACGTTTTACGAAGAACTACTACATCGAACCAAGAAACAAGTACGAAAGGGTGTATGCAGGATTTAGCGTGGATCTGGATGTTCCGAAAGGTAATGCAGAGTCTGATAAAGCCATCCGTGAATGGATGATGGCTGCCATCACGGACGATGCTTTCTATCAGTTGGAATACAATAGGGAAATCCCGGTCGGAAAGTGTACGTCGCTGAAAGAGATGCAGCATTCCTTGGATGAATATGGCGTATTGTGGGAGAAACTCTGTCGGGCTGAATATCAATATGAAGACACATTGATGGTCAGAATGACCTGTGACATAAAAGTGAGGAAGGTGGCTGATTGTGATGACTACACCACATATTATTATTGGGCAAGCCTTTACAATGGCGGAATTCACGACCTTCCTCGTGAGTATTACATCACATACGACAAGCGAAGAGGAGCATTGCTCGATGTCAACAATTCCGTGAAACCTGCCATGATGCAACGCTTCCGTCATCTTGTCCTGGAGAGTCTGAAGAAGGAATATGATTTCTGCTACGAACATGAAAGCTCGTGGGAGAGTTTTACGAATAACATATTCTCTTTCCATTGTCCTATGATTGATACTGGCGGTATGGATGATGTAATGCGGTCATTACTTGTACATAATTATTCTTGTGATGAATGGGCAGGATGGAAAGGCTATAACGAGGAGGCTTTCACAGAACGAGATTTTCCTTTGACTCACTTTGCTGTGCTGCCGGAGGGTATCGTTCTGACGTATCATCCTTATCAGATTGATTGTTTTGCTGCAGGCGAATACCATGCAGTCATACCATTCAAGGACGCCAACCGTTGTCTGATGTTTGACTATTCCAAGCATGAGGACCTGAAGCCGACGTTGCAAAGATACATCAAATAATGCTCATGTTATGCTTTAAACAAAAATAAATTGCTAACTTTGTCTTATTATTTTCATAGGATGAAAGCAAGATTAATCATATACTTTTTCTTATTGCTCTCTTTGTCCGTTACAGCAC
Organism: Prevotella sp. 885; assembly: GCF_002265625.1. Taxonomy (GTDB): domain Bacteria; phylum Bacteroidota; class Bacteroidia; order Bacteroidales; family Bacteroidaceae; genus Prevotella. The sequence continues at coordinate 16,244 of NZ_NOVE01000047.1, read as the reverse complement.
AGACAAAGAGAGCTATTGTTATTGGGCTGGGCGAACAGCAGGACAAGGCTTGGAATAAGATAAACGGCGACAAAGATGTGCCTATTGTGCAGGGAATACTGAAAGAGGCTGGCTTCAGGTCGGTCACTACGTTGGTTAACCGGCAAGCCACTAAGGCAGGCATTGTCGGGGCTTTGAAGCGGATGGCAGCTTCGTGCCGGAAGGGTGATGTGGTGTACGTGCATTATTCCGGGCATGGTCAGCAGATGACGGATGTGCATAATGATGAGGCGGACGGGCTGGACGAGTGTTGGATTCCGTACGACGCATATCGGAAAGCAAGCGCGAAGTATCATGGCGAGAAGCATCTGACGGACGACGAACTGAATGTCTATCTTAACGCCATCCGCAACCGGATAGGGGCAAAGGGTAAGCTGCTTGTGGTGATAGACGCATGTCATAGTGGCGACGCCACTCGTGGTGATGACGACGACGTGGTGCGTGGCGCGAGTGACACGTTGGAGGTGGACGCTCAGAACGCTCGTGGCTTGGAGGAAGCTTTTGAGGCAGTTAAGTCGTTCCTGATGGGTGACAAAAGCAAGGATGTTGTCATCAACTCTAAAGCGAAGCCTTTGGCGGAGCGATGGATTACGCTCAGCGCCTGCCGCAGCGACCAAGTGAACATCGAGATGAAGAGTCCGGCTGTCGGAAAGCTGACTTATGCCCTTTGGCAGGAGCTGAAGAAGAACGGGAAGATGGGCAATGGGGAGTTTATGAAACGCCTCAGACGATTCGTGAACGCCAATACCAGTAGCCGACCGCAACAGCCTGTGCTGACTGGTGACGATAAAGACAAATATAACATAACTGATATACTTAGAAAATAATGGCTAAAACAATACACATGCGCACGCCGCAACAGGAGAAGGAAGCCCGTCTTGTTGCCGGTATGTATGACAAGGACAGGAAGATACAGTCCGAACTGTATGCTTACTGCTCTGATTATTTCTGGGCAAACTGCCAGGGTATGTTCTTCGCTGACGACGATACCGCTATGGAGATATTCCAGAACACATTCGTCACGTTTTGGGAGAAGATTGAGCAAAGAAAGATTTATGTTAGCGAAGGCAGAGTGATGGGAAAGGATGACGAACCTTTAAGAAGCAGCATTCTTACTTATTTTATTGGTATAGCCAAGAACAAGTATAAGGAATGGGTAAAGAAGAATCCTTCTAATGTTGACATCGAGACTTCCAAACAGCAATATGCCGATATGCTTTACGACTCGGAGGAGAACAAGATGCTTGACATCATCGCTGACATCATATCCCGCATGTCAGAACGTTGCAGCCAGATTCTTACCAAGTTCTATGTGGAAGGAAAAAATCTGGACACCATTCTGATGGAGATACCGACAATCGAATCGAAAAATTCGCTCAAGACGAAGAAGTATAAGTGTACGGAGTTGTTGCGCGAGTCAGCAAGGGATATTTACAAAAGATATTTAAACTCATAAAAACGGCAGACATATATGAACCAGGATTTTCAAGACAGAATAGACCAATACTTGCTTCATGGCGACACTATGTCGGAGGAAGACAAGGCGCAGTTCCTGAAAGAGATTGAGGAAGATGCGGAGAAGAGAGACCTGTATGAGTTTACGAAGAACCTGAAGGCTGCGCTGGTAAGCCGTGATCAGAAACTCAAAGCCATTGCGGAGTTCCAGCAGGAATGTAAGCGACGTAAGCCGAAGCGCCGAAACCTGTTGCTTTGGATTTCGGGCATTGCTGCTGCGTTGCTGATTGGCTTCTTCGCTGTTGACATTATGACCGTTGGCGATGCCCCTGACGATAATGTGCGTGGCGGTGAAGATGTATTTGAAAACGTAAGTCCTAAGATACCAAATGATACTACAGACATTGACACCATTGCGAAACATAAATAAGGCATTGCTATTGTCGCTTCCACTTTTCTTTTGTGCCAGTAATATTAAATCACAAACTATGACAGATGCAGAGATAACAGACAAGATGTGTGAGGCTTTCGCCCTTAACAAAGAGAAGAAGACGGCTGAAGCTCTTGACGCTTTCCTCCTTGTCGGTGTGCAGACTGCGAAGCAGCAGACGGAGGATGAGCGTCAGGTGTATGTCTGCAGCCAGCTGATGGCATGCAGTTGTCTCCGGACGTTGGAGCGATACGAGGAAGGATATCGCTTGGCAAAGAAGCTGATGGAGGGAAAGCTGTTGGATTCGGAGAGGAAAAACGTGGAGTCAGAATATGCGTATAATGGATATATGTATGCCGTGGACTTTATAAAGACGGACAAGACCCACAGCGAGCATGAATATGGCAGGCGGATTCTTTCTGAGATTGCGCCCTATGCCAACGATTTTCTACGTCCGTACATACTTCCTAAGATTCCGTATTCTTGGTATGCGGACGGTACTTCTTGCTTTATCTCTGCCGAATACGACAAGGCTCTGACTTGTTTTCGCAATGCTTATGAGGGCTATATGAAGCTGGACAAGCAAGTGGATGCCGTGAAATCTCTCAGAGATATGGCAAATTGCCAGCGATGGCTCTATGATTTCTCTGGGGCTGTCAGCTCCTTGAAGTCTGGCTTGACGCTTGCAGAGAAGACAGGTCTTGATGATGTCCGGATGGAATGTCTGAAAGACTTGTGGACCATATATGATGTCGTGGGTGATGTGCGGCATACATTGGCATGCGCGGAGAGAATGGACTCGCTGGTCGAGGCTTCTTCTGACCAGAAGACCAAGTTTGCTTACTATAACCATAAGGGCAAGGAAGCGGAGAAGCAGGGTCAGTATGCCATTGCCGAACAGTGGTATCTCAGAGGCAAGGACATCGCTGATGGTGAGGAAGCGCAGACCGTTTCTGCGAGCCGTCATCTTAGTTACGCCAACCTGCGAGGACTTTATACAACTCTCGGCAAGTATGACGATGCCATTGTGTATGCCAAGAAAGCTATTGAGGTGTTTCAGTCGCAGACCCCTAAGGGCGATGCTTCCTACAATATGTCTTATGCCACACTGGCTGATATCTATAGGTTGAAGGGTGACAAGGCCAACTGTTATGCTTGTCTGGTTAAGCTTTTTGAAGGCACGGAGAGCATGACCGAGCCGCGCGAGCTCTATTCACGTTACGTGACAAGGGCACTCTGCCGTGTGGCTTTCAAGGATTATGAGGCGGGCTTGGATGATTTCAGAAAGGCCGACAGTCTGCTTGCTACGAAGTATCCGCCTGAGGACGGCAACCGCGTAGCTCTCTTGGCACTTATAGGAGGAGCCGAACATAAGGCTGGCAATTTTGCAGACTCCGAACAGCATTATCGCGAATATGCCGACCGCACCCGAGGTCTGTATGGCGAGAATAGTCTGGAACATATCAATGCACGCATCTTTCTTGCTAATGCGGAGGGCTTTGCCGGACATGAAGACGAAGGATGCAAGGATTATGCTGAGGCTGAACAGCAGCTCAAAGCATTCATGAAGCAGCGCATTCCGTATATGAATACTGCGGAAAGGGAAGGACTGTGGAGCCCGTTGTCTGCTTTGTTCACCAATATGGCGCCCTTCGCCATTACAGCAAAACAATGTCAGACCCCGTTCACGAAGACCTGCTATGACGCACTCGTGCTGTCGAAGTCGTTCCTTCTTGAGTCGGAACGGTCCATGTATGATGTCATAAAGAGGGAGGGTACGGCTGAGGATATGCGCGACTTTATGTCGCTTTCCGGTATGAAGAACACCGTCAAGACCTTGGAGAAGGACTATAAGGCCAATGCAGACAGCATTCTTGACATATCGCAGAGGGTGAGCAGGATGGAGAATCAGCTGACCGCAAGATGCCGTAGCTATAGCGACGGAACCGGTTTTATGGACGTTGACTATGACGCTGTGAAGCAGGCTTTGGGACAGGACGAGGTGCTCATCGACTTTACGGACTATATGTCCGAATCTGAGGGAAGGAAGTATGCTGCCTTTATCATTGATAAGGGACAGGACTATCCTTTGCTGAAGCCATTGTTTGCTGAGCGTCAGATTGATTCGCTTGGCATTGTCCGCCCTGACATGTATTACGGAGAGGATTATGCAAAGGACATTGTCCGTCTGTTGTGGCAGCCGCTGAAGGATAATCTTAAGGAAGGATCGACGGTGTATTATGTGCCCTCTCAGCTGCTTTTTCAGGTGTCGTTAGAGTCGTTGCCGATGGAGGACGGCTCGCTGTTAGGCAGTCATTACGATTTCGTCAGACTGTCTTCAGCCCGCGAACTGGTGAAGATGAAGCGCCATACCAGACGTGCAGACGCTCATACTGCCGTCCTTTATGGAGGCTTGCAGTACGATATGGACGATACGGCGATGGAGAATGAGGCGAAGAAGTACGATTTGGACAATCTGTTCGCTCAGCGTGGCGACATGGCGCGTGGCGATTCTGTCTATCATGAGTTGCAAGGAACAAAGGAGGAGATATTCCGTATTTACACCATTCTGAAAGGCAAAAAGTGGAATGTTGTGCCTTATATGGGAACGGACGGTACGGAGGAGTCGTTCTTGGCTATGCACGGCAAGTCGCCTTGTCTGCTCCATCTCGCCACGCACGGATTCTATTACACGCCGAGCAAGGCTGCTGACGTCAACTATCTGAAAGGCTACACCGACGCCATGTCTTTGTCTGGACTGGTTCTCTCAGGAGGCAATGCCGCATGGTTGGGCAAGAAGCTTCCGAAAGGAGTGCTCGGTGGCATCCTTACTGCCAACGACATTGCTCGCCTGGATCTCAGCAATACGGACATGGTGGTGCTTTCGGCTTGTCAGACGGGACAGGGAAAAGCTACGTCAGAGGGTCTTTACGGACTGCAGCGTGCCTTCAAGAAGGCTGGCGTCGGCACCATTGTCATGTCCTTATGGAATGTGGACGACCGTGTGACGTCAGAGTTTATGGCCACCTTCTATGAGCGGCTTACTGACAAAGCCAATGCTTTGGACAAGCGAAAGGCATTCGAAGAGGCGAAGCAAATCGTCCGCAAGAACCATCCCGATCCTTATCATTGGGCTGCATTCGTGATGTTAGACTGACGGCCTTTGCGTAATAAAAACGGACAGGATTGGTTACATTTCTCTCTCATTCCTCATAAATGGATAAAAACAAAAGCTATTATGAATATGAGACAGGAAGAAGTAGTGAATGAGATTCGCCGAATGTGCGGTCAAGCTGTACGGATGCAGTCGTTAGGCTGGCATTTCCGTTATAACGGGCAGGCTTACTTCTATGTGGTGGGCAAGGACGAAAGCATGCTACGCTTCTGCATTCCCTTTGTCACGGGCATCTGTTCACATGAAAGGCCGCGGCTGAAAGAGGCAGTGGACGAAACCAACAGGAACGTGAAGTTTGTCAAGGCTCTGCTCTCAGAGAAAGACGAAGCGAAAATATTGTTAAGTTATGACCACAAAATCACGGACAACGAATCCGCCAAGGAGATCGTGCCGCACATCATCAAGGCATTGGACTTTGCGGTGGGATATTTGGAGGAAAGAACAAACAATGCTGTCATTTCGACCGCAACCGTCTCGTCTGGAAGTTCTTAAAGATCGAAGAACATACTTTTTCTGTTCCTGACGTATCTTATATTTGCATTTCTAACGCTCAATACTATGAGCTGAGCGCACTAAGAAATCTTTAGTGCGAAATTCTTGAGTTTTGAGCGTGCAGCGGCAACATGCTGACACTCTGTGGATTACATAACTAAGAAGAGAAGTGCGTAATGAATGACTGAGCTAAACAAGCACAAATGGCTGCAATAGCGCCACTTTTACACTCCAATAGTGCCACTATTATCATGCAATAGCGCCACTTTTACACTCTAATAGTGGCACTTTCACAGTGTAAAAGTGGCGCTATCGTTAAGCGTATGTGCTTTTTTACAGCAGAACACAGCCAAAAACAGCAATCCGGAACTCTAGAATCGATTTTTATTTTGTAACAGGATTTTACTCTTTGTACGATATTTGCATGCCTTACTTTATCTTCCATTCTGCGAAGTTTGCAGTGTCCTTCACGCTGAAGTTGATGCCAACCATCGTTACGGGTTTGCCTTGGTTTTTGTAAGCTTCGGCGTAGCCGTTGGCTTCGATTTGCTTTAAGGCTTCGGATGCAGAGCCGTCAAACTTTGTCTCTATCAGATAGAAGCGGCGTTCGGTTTCGACGACGACGTCAATACGTCCGCGATGGGTACGAACTTCCACTTGCATTCGGTAGTTGGTAAGCAGCGAGAACATTATGTAGAGCATCTGCTGATAGTGGCCCTCGTACTTCGTGTTGTCGCAATAAGGCACGGTTTCGAGAAAATTCTTCATCAGCTGCAAGGCACCGTCCATGTCGTCGCGGTTGATCAGAGCCGCCATTTTTGCCACAGCCGTACCGCCGCGTCCGCCTTTACGTCCGAGATATTTGGGGAGCAGTGTCTGGAAGAGTCCTACGCGTATCTCTTTGTTTGGTATTCCGAGATGATACAGTTCGTTGGTGTCGTCATAATTCTTTATGGTCATATATCCGCTCTGATAGAGAAGCGGAGTGAGCGATGCCATTGTTTCTGTCGGGGCGTCAAATTCGGGGCGTATGGCGTCCATTCCTTCGCCGATTTCGGATGGCTCGACATCAAACTTGCGCATCATTTCAATAAGATACGTGGGAGTACCGGTCGTAAACCAGTACATATCGAACATCTTGTCGGCAAAGCAGTTGAGAAGGCTGTAAGGATTGTATATGTCAGACGACGGCCACGTGAAGTGATAGCCATCGTAATGGCTGCGCAGCTTCTCTATGGTCTGGCTGCGCGTTATCTGCTGACTGGCTGCCAGCTCGTCTATGTCCTCATACAACTGAGTCAGCAGCTCTTCATTCGTGATGCCGCATATTCCCTCATAATCAGGCAGCATGCTTATGTTCTTGATGTTGTTGAGCTCGCTGAAGATGCTGAGTTGTGAGAATTTTGTGATGCCGGTTATGAATACGAAGCGCAGATACGGGTCGCAGTCCTTTAGCGGGCTGTAGAAGTTGCGCATCACATTACGCAGTACGGGCAGTTGTTCGTCCTCATGCAGGACGTCCAATAGGGGCGCGTCATATTCGTCTATTAGTATGACAACCTTTTTGCCCGTGATGCTGTAGATATTTTGTATGAGATTGTAGAGTCGGATATTAGGAGCATCCGAGTCTGCCACTATTCCGAACTTGCGTTCGTTTTCTTCAAGCATGTTCAGGAGATACTGTTCCAGGGGGGCTTTCTCCATGTGCTTGCCGCCTGCCATGCTGAAATGCAGCACGGGATATTCGGTCCATTCCGTTTCGAGATGTTCTATGGCAAGTTCCTCGAACAGTTGGCGCTTGCCCTCGAAGTAACTCTTCATCGTAGATACAAGCAACGACTTTCCGAACCGACGCGGGCGGCTCAGAAAGAAATACTTGCCATTGGTGTGGCTGAGGCGATAGACGTATTCCGTCTTGTCCACGTATGTGTAGTTTTGTCCTATGATTTCCTCAAAAGTCTGAATACCTATAGGATAGTGTTTTGTTGCCATATCTGAATAATGGATTGTTATTACGTTTTGCAAATATAACGTTTAAAATGCAGAACGGCAAGAAAACAATTATAGATTCTCACCCTCAAGTTTCGATATCTGACATATTTTTTGTAATTTAACGCCCTGTTAAGCAATATGTCACTATTAAGAGCAAAACTGAATGAGAAACCTATATACAATTATCCTCCTCACCCTTCTTTCGCTGTTGATGCCATCCTTGGCTGCTGCCCAGAGCTTCCATAATGTCAGCATTGCCGATGCCTCCACAGTGTGCTCCATAGCGCAGGACGAGCAGGGCATTATGTGGTTCGGTACAGACCACGGACTCTACGCCTACGACGGCTACCGATCCATTCCGCACAATACGGATGCGGACGGGACGCCGGTCATCACGCGTGTCCACTCTATTTGCATCTTCAAGGACATGCTATATATGGCTACGGAGCGCGGACTCATGGCGTACGACATCCGCCGCGGACGTTATGCAGAGCGGACTTCCGGCGACAAGGGCGAGATGCGTGCCGTGACGATATACGGCGGACGCCTGTGGTATGGAGGTGCGCAGGGGCTCTTCAGCCAGGACGTGCAGACGGGCACGAAGCGTACGGAGAACGCCCGGCTGCATAATGTATATTCGCTGCTGCCTACTCGTCATGGTCTGCTCGTCGGCACCTTGACCGGTCTGACCGTCCTGCGTAACGGCAAGGCTCAGCCCATACGCATAGGGGAGGGGAGCCAGCCGCTCGTCAATGCGCTTCTTGGCGACGGTGGATCGGCATGGATCGGTACGGAGGGCGCTCTTTACAGATATGACGGCAAGCGGCTTGAGAACATCAGTCCGCTGTCGGGCAATTCGGTGAAGTCGCTCTCGGTATGCGCAGGTCTTATATATGCCGGTACGGACAACGGTCTGTATATATACAATAAGAAGGACAAGACCGTAAGGCATGCCCTGCACGACTCGCGTTCGCCGCACTCCATTGCCAACAACATCGTGTGGGCTGTCTTCTCTGACCGATGGGGCAATCTTTGGGCTGGCACCGACCAGGGTGTGTCTGACCTGAGGAAACGCCGCTTTTATGACTACATACCGCTTAGCGACCTGACCAATACGGGTGAAGGCAACTGCCTGCACCTCATCTATCGTGGTTTGGACGGCAGGATGTGGCTCGGTGGCACCAACGGCCTGATCACCTATGGTGCCACGCATGGATATATGCCTGACGATATGAACGGCATAACGTGGTTTCGTCAGAGTTCGCAGACTCACTATATGTCGCACAACCGCGTCAGACGGGTGTATACCGATACGGACGGACGGGTGCTCGTATGCACCGACCACGGCATCAACATATACAATCCGCAGACACGCCAGATGCGCAACGTCATCGTCACCGACCCGTCACGCCGTTACACCACGGCTTGGGCTTACGACATCATTGACGACGGACAGGGCCGTTACTGGATTTGCTCGTACATGGGTGGCGTGTTTGTGATAAGCAAGAAGAAGCTGCTCGGCGCCACTACGCCCACCGTCATGGCTGACCGACATTTCCTGAAGGAACTGCAGGGCATGCACGTGTGGCAACTCGTGAAGGACGGACGCGGAAGGATATATGCACGTATGTACGACCGCGGACTTGACCGAATCAGTTCCGCCACAATGCGAGTGGAGCATCTTGTGGGCAAGGACCGTCTTGTCAGCGACCTCATTGTCGACCGACGGGGCAACGTGTGGGCGGCGATGAAAGGCGAAGTGCGCTGTTTCGGACCGGAGTCGGCTGCTGACCGTTCGCTGCACATAACCGGATATGACGCTGCGGACGCTGCCATGCTTTGTGAGGTGGAAGGCAATGTCTGGGCTGTCATGGGTTCGGACTGTTGCATATTAGGCAAGGACGGCAAGACCACGCGCTTTGCCGTGCCCGGATTCCGTCCGCTGGCAATATGCTATGACCCCGTGTCGCGCAGCGTATTGCTTGGAGGCAACGACGCTGTGGTGAGCATACCCGTTGCCAACGTCATGCATGGCGGCACGGATAAGGGACATCGAGGCAAGCTGTTTCTGTCAGGTGTGATGGTGGACGGAAAGCAGTTCACCTCCGACGAAGGTTATCCTACGTATCTCTCTGAAATGACGCTGACGGCAAGACAGAACAACGTGACGTTCCAGCTGACCGACCTTCCGCAGTCAGGACAGCAGCCGTGCGTCTATGCTTACCGCCTCAAGGGAGTGGACCGCACATGGCTGTATATCCACGGCGAACGGTTGAACATCAGTTACAACGCGCTGCCGCCTGGAGACTATACGCTGGAGGTGCGCCTGGTGGACGGACAGGGCGAGGCGAAGGAAGAGGTGATGGCGTACGGCGTTACCATTCTGCCGCCATGGTATCTCTCGGTTTGGGCAAAGATTGTCTACCTTATTATATTAATATGTCTGGTGGTATGGGTGATGAAGTTCTGGATGATGCGCCGCCGTCTGCGTGAGGAGTGCGAGGCAAAGGAGCGTATCATGCAGGAGTCGGCTGCACGTTCGCAGTTCTTCGACAATCTGTCTGTCCAGCTGAAGAAGCCGCTCACGTCGCTCTTCGGCGCGGTGCTCAATATGCTCCGTGCTGAGAACGACACAGCCAATATGCGTTCTCTCGAGAATATGCGTCGCGATGTGGTGGACATCAATTCGCTCATGTATAAGGCTCTCGACATGCAGCAGACCTCAGACCATAAAGCATCGGTGGCTACCACTACCATAGACATTGCCGACTTCTGCCGACGTGCTGCCGAGGACGCACGCGCCAAGTACGGCAAGACGGTGGAGATTGGTTATCGCACCAATGTGCCGAAGGTGTATGCTGACTTGGATGTCGCTCGCCTGCAGCTTGTCATTGACCAGCTTATTGACTTTGCCGCTCGTAATCGTGCTGCCGATTCTGCTGTCAGCATAGCCGTGTCGGCTGACAAGGATAAGGTGGATGTCGTGGTTGGCATTCCCGGACTGACAATATCAGAGGCTGATATGCCCTTCGTCTTCAACCGCTATTTTTCCGTTGTTGGCAACGCGCAGACAGCCGACGTCAATACGCTCGCCCTTGTCAATGAGTTTGCCAAGCAGAACGGGGCACAGGCAGCTGTGGATAGTGACAACGAAGGCACGGATGTGACGATGACTTTCGCTTCTGCATACGTGGAAAGTGCAGGGCAGGAGGCGGCTGACAGCAAGCCGATGGCTGTGAAGAAGAACGACGCTGACTCTGTGGATGCCCGTCTGCTTGCCAAGATTACGGATATGGTGGAGTCACATATCGCCGATTCTGACTTTAATGTAACCCGTCTGCAGGAGTCGCTTGAGATAGGATCGAAGCTGCTCTATCGTAAGGTGAAGCAGATGACGGGCAAGACGCCCGTGGAGTTTATCCGCCACATACGCTTGCAGCGTGCTTCGGTGCTGCTGCGTGAGGGACGCTTCTCGGTGTCCGAGGTGATGTATATGGTGGGATTCTCCAATTCCAGCTACTTCTCGAAGTGCTTCCAGAAGGCATACGGCATCACTCCTGCGGAATATGCTCGTCAGTAGAAGACGTGAACAAACTATTTAATTAAAATATAATCATACTATTACAATGACAAAGATTTTCAACAGACTGTTGCTCCTCGCATGCCTTATGGCACCGACGGCGGCAACGGCACAGGTGTGCCTTGTAAGCAAGGGCAAACCGCAGGGACGCATTGTCCTTGCTGAGGATAACGACGTGAACCGCAAGGCGGCGAAGATGTTGCAGCGTTTCGTACGCGAGACGTCTGGTGCCGAACTTGACATCACAGCCACAGCCAAACGCGCCAAGAACGACGTGGTGATAGGCGGAAAGACAACGGAGGCTACGGACGACGGATACGTCATTGACTGCACGCGTGGCGCCCTCACCATAAAGTCGGCAGGCGGCAAGGGTGCCATATACGGCGTGTCGGCATTGTTGGAGAAATGTATGGGCGTGGACTATCTCGCCAAGGACTTCTATACGCTTACTCCGTCGGCGGACATCCGCATTCCGGAGATGCACGTGGCGGAAAGCCCGGCGTTCCGTTTCCGCCAGACCTTCAGCTATTCCAACAACGACAGCACTTACCGCGACTGGATGAGGCTGCAGGATCACAGTGAGCTGTTCGCCAACAATATGTGGGTGCACACGTTCGACCGACTCATGCCGTCGAAGGTGTATGGCAAGGCGCATCCCGAGTATTACTCGTTCATCAGCGGCGAACGACGTCCCGGCAATCACAGCCAGTGGTGTCTCACCAATCCTGATATCTTCGAAATCGTGGCCAGTCGCATCGACTCCATTTTCAAGGCCAATCCCGGACGCAACACCATTTCCGTCAGCCAGAACGACGGCAACGACACTTACTGCCAATGCCCGGAATGTAAGAAGGTGAACGAGTATGAGGGTTCGCCGTCAGGTTGTTACATAAGATTTCTTAATAAGTTGGCAGAGAGATTCCCCGACAAGCAGTTCTCCACGCTTGCCTATCTCTTCACCATGCACCCGCCAAAGCATGTGAAGCCGCTGCCTAACGTCAACATTATGCTCTGTGACATCGACTGCAAGCGCGAGGTGCCGCTCACGGACAATGAGTCGGGACGCGACTTCGTAAAGGCAATGGAGGGTTGGGCTAAGATATCCAACAACATCTTCGTGTGGGACTATGGCATCAATTTCGACAATATGGTGGCGCCGTTCCCTAACTTCCATATCCTGAAGAAGAACATACAGCTCTTCAAGCGCAATCACGCTACGATGCTCTTCGAACAGGTGAACGGCTCGCTCGGCACCGACTTCTCGGAGATGAGGGCTTATATGATTGGTAAGTTGATGTGGAATCCAGAACTGGACGCCGACTCATTGATGAAGACTTTCATGAAGGGATATTACGGTCCGGCTGCCACATATTTATATAGGTATCAGCAGATGCTGACAGGAGCGCTGCTCTCGTCAGGCACGCCGCTGTGGATTTACGACTCGCCGATAACTCATAAGAACGGTATGCTGAACGCCAATCTGCGCAAGGCGTACAACGAACTCTTTGATGAGGCTGAGAAGGCGGTGGAGGCAGACTCTGCACTTCTGGCGCATGTCCGCATAGCACGACTGCCGCTCAGATACAGCGAGCTGGAGATTGCACGTACGGAGAACGGGGGCGACAAGGCTGAAGTGGAGAATGCGCTCGACATGTTCCAGAAGACTTGCGCCATGTACGACGTGACGACGCTGAACGAGCGTAACAATAATGTGGACGACTACTGCCGACTCTATCGTGAGCGATTCCTGCCGAGCGACGTGAAGAACAAGGCGGCTGGCGCAAAGGTGACGTGGAACATTCCGCCGCAGGAGAAATACCAGCCCATCGCAGACAAGGCTCTTACCGACGGACTCTACGGAGGCACCACCTACGTGGAGAGCTGGGTGGGATGGAACGGCGAGGATGCCGACTTTGTCCTTGATATGGGCGAGACTAAGACCGTGCGACAGGTCAGCACCGACTTCCTCCATCAGCTCGGAGCATGGATTCTGCTGCCTAAGAGCGTGGCTTATTACGCCAGCGAGGACGGCAAGACGTATAGCTTGATGGGCACTCGTGAGTTTGCGGAAGACCGCGACATCAGCGTGAAGTTCGTTCCTGCCGTCGTAAGTCTTGACAAACCTGTCAAGGCAAGATACATCCGTGTGGTGGTGAAGACTCTCGGTCTGTGCCCCGACTGGCATTATGGCGTGGGCTATCCCGCATGGTTCTTCCTTGACGAGGTGGTTGTGGAATAATGTTCCCTTACGCGTACATTATATAATAGATAACATATACATTATTATATATATCGTATCACAATGATGAAACTGAAAAACATATTCATTCTTGCTGCTGTGTCGCTGATGTCAGCGATGGCTGTCGCTCAAAACGTAGCGATTATCCCTCAGCCGTGTCACATAGATCAGCAGAAAGGCACTGTTGTGCTTGGTGCCAAACCCACGGTTGAAGTGGATGATGCGTCGCTTATGCCGGCGGCGCAATACCTCTCTGACGCTTTCGAGGCTCAGACAGGAACGAAGCTAAAAGTTGTTTCGAAGGGTGGCGACATCCGTCTTTGCCTTGCAAAGGATGGTGAAGAGGGCGCTTACTCGTTGAAGGTGGAGCGTGGTGGAGTCACCATGTCTGGTTCTGGATATACGGGAATGATAAACGCCATTGCCACATTGCGACAGCTTCTGCCCGTGGTAAAGGGAGAGAAGGTGGTGTTGCCGAAGATTAATGTCAGCGACCGTCCGCGATATGGATGGCGCGGACTGATGGTAGACTGCTCGCGACATTTCTATACCGTTGACGAACTGAAGAAGCTCATTGACGTGATGGCTTACTATAAGCTCAACCGCTTCCATTGGCATCTTACGGACGACCAGGGATGGAGAGTGGAGGTGAAGCGTTATCCGTTGCTGACCGTAAAGGGAGCATGGCGACGCTTCAACAATCAGGACTCGCTCTGTATGGCTAATGCCGCTAAGGAGGATATGCCCAACCTGCTGCTGCCGGAGTCGAAGATAAGGACAGCTGCGGACGGAACGCAGGAGTATGGCGGATTCTATACGCAGGACGACGTGCGAGACATCGTGGCGTATGCTGCCAAGAGAGGCATAGATGTGGTGCCAGAGATAGATATGCCGGGTCATAGCCTCGCTGCCATCGAGAGTTATGACGGACTCTCTTGCTTCGAGCATACGGGGTGGGGCAGACTCTTCACCACGCCGATGTGTCCGGGAAAGGACAAGATGTTGGAGTTCTGCCGTAATGTGTGGACGGAAATGTTCGCTCTCTTCCCCTTCGAGTATGTGCACATTGGAGGCGACGAAGTGGATATGAAGAACTGGAAGAAGTGTGCGGACTGCCAGAAGAGAATGGCGGACAACGGGCTTACCACAGAACCGCAGCTTCAGACTTGGTTTAATCATTACATGGAAGCCTTCTTCCGTGAAAACGGCAAGAAGATGATAGCTTGGGATGATGTCATAGATGGAGGACTGTCGCCGTATACCACTGTGATGTGGTGGCGATCATGGTTGCCGAAGGGACCGAAGAAGGCGACGTCGCATGGCAACGATCTTATTGACGTACCAGTGTCGTTCTTCTATCTCAGTACAAGGGAGGACGACACTAAGTTGCCCGGCATATATAACTTCAATCCATACGAAACGCTTAACGACAACGAGGCTAAGCTCGTGAAAGGCATCCATTCTTGCCTTTGGGGAGAAAGGGTGGCTTCTGTGGAGAGAATGTGGTATCAGCTCTTCCCCAGACTCACAGCGGTGGCTGAGAAGGCATGGAGTATGCCGGAGCGTATGAATTATGATGACTTTACGAAGCGATTGCTCACGCAGCTGCCCAGACTTGAGGCGATGGGAGTGAAGTATAGGCTTCCTGACCTTACCGGACTGAATCGTGGAAATGTTTTCGTCTCTACGGATACGGTGAAGGTGTTCTGCATTGATCCGTCGGTTACAATAAGGTATACTAAGGACGGTACGATGCCGCAGCAGACATCGCCGGTTTATACCGGACCGATGGCTGTGACTGAGACCACGCATTTCGTGTTCCGTGCATTCGGAAGGGACGGCAGAAAGGGTGACGCTTTCCGCTCTGACTTTGTGAAGGACCAGCTTCATGAGGCTGTAACCACAGAACAGCAGCTTCAGACCGGACTCTCCAATCTATGGTATGACTATCCGGGAGATTGGTGTAAGGGCATAGAGGAGGCGCCGCTTAAAGGCGAATACGTCACCGATGGTGTCTGCATACCTAAGGAAGCAAAGGAAAATATAGGTCTGGTCATAACCGGATACTTGGAAGTTTCGGAAGACGGAGTCTACACTTTCCGCCTTTATTCAGATGATGGAAGCCAGCTTACGGTAGACGGAGTGATGGTTGTTGACAACGATGGCATGCATGATGCGCGTGAATTGGTGGGTCAGCATGCTATGAAAAAGGGTCTTCATCCCATCCGTGTGCTCTATTTCGACCATAATGGTGGCGACTTGAGGCTGAAAGTGGAGGATAAGCACGGAAAGGAAGTAAAGGTCAGATACTGGCATTAATGTTGTAAAATCAAGGTAAAAGCGCCCTAAAACGTGCTTTTACCTTGATTTTAGTCAATTTAAGACTGAAAAGTGTAAGTTTTTGCAAACTTTTTTGTCGAAACTCTTGCAGGATTAACTTTTTTGCTATACCTTTGCAAACGCTTTCGAGAACAAACAAAACCTCAAGCAAAACGGGTTACGATTGTGTTAAGAAGGCGTTAAATAAAGAAAGAGTTCTTTGAAAAGATTTACATAAACAGACAAGTAGTACAAGAAGCAAGAATTTAGAACAATCTGATTCTTGGGTAATTTACGAACCGTTTAATTCATCAACTTTAAGTTGAAGGTTAAGAAACTTGAATAAACGAGGCATTCTGAAACAGATACAAACAAGCAACTCTTACTTCGGTAAGGGTTGGTAAAAGATATTTTACAATGTAGAGTTTGATCCTGGCTCAGGATGAACGCTAGCTACAGGCTTAACACATGCAAGTCGAGGGGCAGCATGACGATAGCTTGCTATTGTTGATGGCGACCGGCG
>NZ_NOVE01000046.1 GCF_002265625.1 Prevotella sp. 885 | reverse complement strand
TCCTATAATTCTGATGATGCCGCTTCGCCTTAATTTGGCAGATAAGGACAGACGAGTTAATTTCAATTTTAAACAAAGATTGGAGGAAGGAAGACACCGTCACATTAAGGAATGGACGGATGAAAACCTTTCTCCAAATTTGGTGGTCAAGCGCATCAATACTATAGGTAAAAAATGCGCAGGATTTTAAAGCGATTTTGAACACCCTACCCTTCGGGGAACTATATTTAGGTGGAGGTGTCGCACGTACCCACAGCTGCGCTGCTTCGCAGCTTGCAGTGGGTTTTCATTATATAGGTCCCGCTCCGCGGAACCAGCAGCTCAAACTCAATCTGCTGGTCGTTCGTGGGTGCGTGGCTACGGCGAGACGCCATAGCCTCCTAGGTTTGTCACGGCAAGCTCATTTATAATCTCACAGATAAACTGCAATTTAAATAATACCCTTACTGGCACTCTTCAGCCGCGCCGGCATTCTGCTTCTTCTTTCCCTTCCACATCCTGTTGATGATGACAGCGAGGGCGCCGTCACCAGTCACGTTGCAGGCTGTGCCGAAGCTGTCCATGGCGATGTAGAGGGCAATCATCAGGGCGAGTGCTTTCTCGTCGAAGCCAAGCATTGATGACAGGACGCCGAGCGCTGCCATGATGGCTCCACCCGGAACGCCTGGAGCTGCCACCATCGTCACGCCGAGCATGAGGATGAAGCCCGTAATCATCTGGAAGTCATAGGGAATGTTCTGCATCATCATCAGAGCCAAGGCGCAAGCCACAATCTTCATGGTGCTGCCCGAGAGGTGGATGGTGGCGCAGAGAGGAATGACGAAGCCGGCGATGTCGCTGTCCACGCCGTTCTTGATGGTCTGGCGCAGCGTCACGGGAATGGTGGCGGCAGACGACTGCGTGCCGAGCGCCGTGAAATACGCCGGAAGCATGGTGCCAAGCATGCGCAACGGATTCTTACGACCGAAGAGAGCCGCCACACAATACTGGAAGACGAGGAGGAAGATGTGCATCACGAATATCACGCCGATGATCTTGACGAACACCGAGAGCACGCGGAACACCTCGCCGGAATGAGTCATATTGAAGAAGATGCCGAAGATGTAGATGGGAAGGAGCGGAAGCACCACCACCTGAATGGTCTTCGTAATGATGTCGCGGAACTCCGAGAAGCCGTTGCGCAGCGACTTCGACTCGAGATGGGCGATGCCAAGGCCGAGCGTGAACGCCAATATGAGGGACGTCATCACGTTCAACGGCGCCGGAATGCTGATGGTGAAGAACGGCTTGACGCCCTGCGCCTCGCTTACCTGCGACAGCTGGACGTTCTCCGAAATCATCGACGGGAAGAAGGTCTGCCCCACTCCGTACGACATGAATCCGGACAACACCGTAGCACCGTATGCCAGAAGAGCCGTGACGAGGAGCAGCTTGCCCGCGCCCTTGCCGATGTCGGCGATGGCAGGAGTGACAAGGCCGACGATAATCAGCGGGATAAGGAATCCGAGGAACTCGCTGAAGAGCGAATTGAACGTAACGAAGATGCGAACCGGCATTTCCGGGGTTTCTATGCCAAGAGCTATACCGAGAGCTATGGCAATGATAATCTTAGGCAACAAGCCAATCTTGGGGATTCTCATGTCTGTAAGAACTGATGATGAGGTTAATGGTTAATAGTTTATGTTTTTTTGTTATACAAAAAGACAATCGCAAAGGTAGTGTTTTTGCGATACGTAGACGAATGTTAGAAGAAGAAAATGCTGCGAAAGGAGGAAAATCTCTTCGTAAGCTTGGAGGAGGCGCCAAAAGCCTACGCCCTTGGACAATGCCAACCTCTGCTTACGTAAGTTGTGTGCTGATCTGAAGCACGGTCTAAAAATCTTTTAACTCTCATTTAATGACTGATTGTGATAACATTTCGGCTACGCTTTAGCCGCTTACAGTTGTCCTGAAACACTGAAATTATAAACTATTATTTCCGGATGCAAATATATAACTATTAATTAGAACAAACAAATATTTCATTAAAAATTATTAGCAGAAACGTATTTTTTGTTATAGTCTATAACAAAATCAAGATTACTCTCAACTCTCAACTTAAATAAAAAATCGTGGCTTTCATTTTGCAGTTAAAGGCGAATATTGTAACTTTGCATAACAATATAGTATACATTATTATAATATAAAATATACACACATTATGGCAAAGAAAGCTTTATTGATGATCCTCGACGGATGGGGCATCGGCCAGCATGGCAAGGGAGACGTAATCTATAACACTCCGACTCCTTATCTTGACTATCTCACAGCGGTGAGCGCTCACTCACAGCTCCTCACATGCGGTGAGGACGTAGGTCTGCCTGCGGGCCAGATGGGTAACTCAGAGGTTGGTCACCTGAACATCGGTGCGGGCCGCATCGTTTATCAGGACCTCGTTAAGATCAACCGTGCATGCAATGACGGATCTATCCTCAAGAACAAGGAAATCATCAAGGCTTACAGCTACGCTAAGGAGAACGGCAAGAAGCTCCACCTCATGGGTCTTACCTCTACCGGCGGTGTTCACTCATCACTCGACCACCTCTTCAAGTTCATCGAGATCGGTAAGGAGTATGGTCTGAACGACGTTTACGTACACTGCTTCATGGACGGTCGCGACACCGACCCGAAGTCAGGTAAGGGATTCATCGAGCAGGTGCAGGAGTGCTGCGACAAGAACGGCGCACACATCGCCAGCATCGTAGGTCGTTTCTACGCAATGGACCGCGACAAGCGCTGGGAGCGCGTTAAGGAGGCTTACGACCTGCTCGTAGAGGGCAAGGGCAAGCAGGCTGACGACATGGTGAAGGCAATGCAGGAGAGCTATGACGACGGCGTGACAGACGAGTTTATCCTTCCTATCAACAACTCTACAGTTAACGGCAAGATTGAGGAGGGCGACGTTGTCATCTTCATCAACTATCGTAACGACCGTGCCAAGGAGCTTACAGAGGTGCTCACACAGAAGGAGCACGAGGAGGCTGGCATGCACACCATCAAGGACCTGCAGTATTTCTGCATGACTCCGTACGACGCTTCATTCACCGGCGTAAACATCCTCTTCCCGAAGGAGAACGTAATGAACACTCTTGGCGAGTATCTCTCGGCTAATGGCAAGCGTCAGCTCCACACAGCAGAGACAGAGAAGTATGCTCACGTGACATTCTTCTTCAACGGTGGCCGCGAGACTCCGTACGAAGGTGAGGACCGCATCCTCGTTCCCTCTCCGAAGGTTGCCACATACGACCTCAAGCCGGAGATGAGCGCATACGAGGTGAAGGACAAGCTCGTAGGTGCAATCAAGACACAGGAGTATGACTTCATCGTCGTAAACTTCGCCAACGGTGACATGGTTGGTCATACCGGCATCTACAACGCCATCGCAAAGGCTGTTCACGCCATCGACAACTGCGTGAAGGAAGTGGTGGAGACAGCTAAGGCCAACGACTACGAGACCATCATCATCGCTGACCACGGCAACGCTGACCACGCTCTCAACGAGGACGGCACACCGAACACCGCTCACTCATTGAACCCGGTTCCGTTCATCTACGTTACTGACAACAACTCGGCTACTGTAAAGGACGGACGCCTCGCTGACGTGGCTCCTTCTATCCTCCACATCCTCGGAATGGAGCAGCCCGCCGACATGACCGGTGAAAACCTCATCGAGGACAACAAGTAAAAACAGAGAATACATCTGATGATATCCTGATTAGGATACATCTGATATAGACATAAAAAAAAGTTAGGGAAGCATTTTGTAGTGCTTCCCTAACTTTTTTGTTTTATAATAAACTTAATAAAGCAGCATAAGTCCTGCGAACGCTGCCCAACAAATCATCTTTATAGGATTTATCTTCATTATCTTTGTGCCGAAGAATGTAGCAGCGAAAATAATGATGCTTATCCAGAACTGCCAAGGATTGACGCTCGGAGCGGAGAAGTTCTCAGGAGTCATAAGCATAAGGGCGGCTGCGGCTATAAGGCCGACGACGGCTGGACGCAAGCCAGCCATCACGCTCTGAACGACGAGCGTGTCCATGTAACGCATAAATACGCGGCAGATGAGCACCATTATGATGAACGACGGGAGGACGAGAGCCAACGTGGCAATGGCGCTGCCGAGGACGGCATACCACTCTCCCATGCCGGCATTGTGTACGGCTGCATATCCGCAGTAAGTGGCTGAATTGATGCCGACGGGACCCGGAGTCATCTGGCTGACCGCCACAATATTGGTAAACTCTGCGGATGTGAGCCACGCATGATGCGTTACGGTCTGCGTCTGAATGAGCGACAGCATGCCGTAGCCTCCACCGAATCCGAAGAGTCCTATTTGGAAAAACGTAATGAAGAGTTGTAGGAATATCATTGCTATATTTTATTATTCTGTCGGCTTTATCATCGTGCCGTAAAGATATCCGCATGCTCCTGCTGCAACAAGCACGTATATCGGATTCACCTTTATTATCCAAATCAGAAGAGCACATACGAACGGAATCCAGCAGTTGGTCCATGTTATGCGAGCCGAACGCGCCATTGAGAAAACGGGGACGGCTATGAGCGCCACTACTGCGGGACGGATGCCATTGAATATCGATCCGACAACGGCGTTGTCCTGAAACTGGCGGAAGAACATGGCTATGAGAAGGATGATGAGGAAGGAGGGAAGGGCTGCGCCGATGGTGGTGCAGATGGCTCCCGGCAGCTTCTTCAGTCTGTATCCCACGAAGACGCTGATGTTTATGGCGAGGGCGCCGGGGCAACTTTGCGCCACGGCAATGAGGTCAAGAAACTCCTCACGGCTCATCCATTTCTTCCGGTCCACCACTTCTGCCTCTATAGCAGGTATCATGGCATATCCACCACCGAGTGTGAACAGTCCTATCTTTGAGAAAACACGGAATGCGTCTATATAGAAATTGGTCATGGGTGTTGCGTTGTAGATAAATGTAAGATGTGAAAGAAAAGACTAATGACAGCTTTTCACGGCTGTCATTAGTCTTTTTGGGTTATATTAAAATATATACTTGCGGCTTAAATAAGCTTACTTGCCGAAGTTCTCAATCCACTTGCGAGCGTTGACGAACGCCTCAATCCACGGAGTAACCTCGTCCTGACGGCGGTCTGCGAGATACCAAGCGTTCTGCCACGGGAAGATGGCACGCTCAAGGTGAGGCATCATGGCGAGGTGACGGCCGTCTGCAGAGCAGATACCAGCTACGTTATAGTCAGATCCGTTCGGGTTGCCCGGATACTCTGAGTAGTTGTAGCGTGCCACAACGTTGTACTTGTCCTCTGCCTCAGGCAATGAGAACTTGCCCTCTCCGTGTGCCACCCAGATGCCGAGCTTGTCGCCGCTGAGTGAAGAGAACATCACGCTGTCGTTCTGCGGAATCTCAACACCGAGGAAGTTGCTCTCGAACTTGTGCGAATCGTTGTGGAGCATGCGTGTGCGCTTCTCGTGATCCGGGTTGATAAGGTTAAGCTCAACCATCAGCTGACAACCGTTGCAGATACCGAGCGAGAGGGTGTCCTTGCGTGCATAGAACTTGTCGAGTGCCTCCTTAGCCTTCGGATTGAAGAGGAACGCACCTGCCCATCCCTTTGCAGAGCCGAGCACGTCAGAGTTAGAGAAGCCACCGCAGAAGACAATCATGTTGACGTCCTCAAGTGTCTCGCGTCCGCTGATAAGGTCGGTCATCATCACGTCCTTAACGTCGAAGCCAGCAAGATAGAGTGAGTAAGCCATCTCGCGCTCACCGTTGGTACCCTTCTCACGGATAATGGCAGCCTTGACGCCCGACGGAGTGCGGCGGTCTGCAGAGATGCCGTAGCTCTCGAGAGTGCCCTTGAACGAGTCGTGGAACTTCATCTCCACCGGCTGGTTCTTATAGTTGTCGCGGCGCTTGCGTGCGCAGCCGTTGAAGCTCTGGTCGCGGTCGAGGAGGTAAGAAGTCTTATACCATGTCTCGCGGAGTGCGTCGATGTCGAATGCGTGTGTGTATTCGTCCTTCTTGATGACGATTGTGCGCTCTGCCGGAGTGGGATAACCGATCTTTGCATAGCCGATGCCATTGTCCTCCATATATGTGCGGAACTCCTCCTTATACTTATCGCTAACCTGGATAACCACACCCGGGTTCTCAGCGAGGAGCATCTTGATGATGTCGTCACCTGCGAGGTCGTGGAGGTTGACGTGCATACCGCCCTCACGGTTGGCGAAGCACATCTCGAGAAGAGTAGTGATAAGACCACCAGCCGAGATGTCGTGACCTGCCATAATCCATCCCTTCTCAATCATCTCCTGAACAGCGTTGAAGCAGTCAGCGAAGTATTCAGGATTCTTCACTGTAGGAACGTCGTCGCCAACGAAGCCGAGGCTCTGTGCGAAGGCGCTGCCGCCGAGGCGCTGCTCGTCGAATGAGAAGTCGATATGATAGATAGATGAGTTCTTGTCGTTGACGAGTACGGGCGAAACCACCTTGCGGATGTCGCTCACCTCGCCACCTGCGCTTACGATAACGGTTCCCGGAGAGATAATCTTCTCGCCGTTAGGATACTGCTGACAGAGCGAGAGCGAGTCCTTACCGGTCGGAACGTTGACCTTAAGGTCGCGGCAGAATTCGCTAAGAGCCTTAACTGCGCTGTAGAGACGTGCGTCCTCACCCTTCTGTGAGCGGCAGGGCCACATCCAGTTGGCAGAGAGCGAGAGGCTGTTAAGTCCGTCAGCGAGCGGAGCCCATACGATGTTTGTGAGAGCCTCAGCAACTGAAAGCACTGATCCTGCCTCAGGAGAAGCAAGTCCTGCCTGCGGTGCATGACCGAGAGCAGTGGCTATACCCTTGCGTCCACGATAGTCGAGAGCCACGACGCCGCAGTCAGAAAGCGGCAGCTGAATCTCGCCCTGGCACTGCTGGCGGGCAATCTTACCAGTAACGGAACGGTCCACCTTGTTGGTCAACCAGTCCTTACAAGCCACAGCCTCAAGCTGAAGCACGCGGCTTACATACTTGTCGAGTACGTCGTCCTTGCCGTTCTCCGACTTCTCCTCGTGTGTATATTCAGCGTCACGATAGTGGCGTTCCACTGTCTCGTCGCGCATGATGGTCTTCGGAGAGTGACCGAACATCTGGGCTACGTCGAGGTCGAAAGGCTTAACGCCGTCACCCTGCTTGAATGAGAAGTGAGCGTCGCCTGTTGTCTCGCCTACTACATACAGCGGAGCACGCTCGCGCTCAGCGATACGACGTACATGTTCGATGTGCTTCTCGTCGATGAGCAGGCCCATACGCTCCTGGCTCTCGTTAGCGATAATCTCCTTAGACGAAAGTGTCTTGTCGCCGATAGGCAGCTTTGTCATGTCTATCTCGCCACCGCACTCCTCAACAAGCTCTGAGAGACAGTTGAGGTGACCGGCTGAACCGTGGTCGTGGATGGAAACTACAGGATTGACATCCTCCTCGCAGAGTGCGCGAACGAGGTTGTAAGCACGCTTCTGCATCTCAGGATTGGCACGCTGAACGGCGTTCAACTCGATACCGTTAGAATAGCGACCGGTGTCAACTGACGATACCGAACCGCCACCAAGACCGATGCGATAGTTATCGCCACCGACTACGACAACCTTGTTGCCCTTCTGCGGTTCCTTCTTCAGACAGTCACGCTTTGTGCCGTAACCGACACCACCGGCAAGCATGATAACCTTGTCGTATGCGTATTTCTCTGCACCTTCCTGATGCTCGAATGTCAGAACAGAGCCAGTAATCAGCGGCTGACCGAACTTGTTGCCGAAGTCAGAAGCACCGTTAGAGGCCTTGATAAGAATCTGCTCCGGTGTCTGATAGAGCCAGTTGCGGACGGGCATGATGTCCTCCCAGTCGCGAGCCACGCCCTCGTCGTCCTTCAGACGCGGATAAGCGGTCATGTAGACAGCTGTTCCGGCGATAGGCCATGAGCCTACACCACCACCCATACGGTCGCGGATCTCACCGCCTGTACCGGTAGCGGCACCGTTAAACGGCTCCACTGTTGTCGGGAAGTTGTGAGTTTCAGCCTTGAGCGAGATAACGCTCTCGATGTCCTTCACCTGGAAATAGTCGCTTGTAGACTGATCCTTCGGTGCGAACTGCTCCACAACCGGACCCTGTGCGAAAGCCACGTTGTCCTTGTAAGCAGAGAGAATCTTGTTGGGGTTCTCCTTAGTGGTCTGCTTGATCATAGCGAAAAGCGACGACTCCATCTCCTTACCGTCAATGATGAACGTACCGCCGAAAATCTTGTGACGGCAGTGCTCAGAGTTGATCTGTGCGAAACCGAAGATCTCAGAGTCGGTAAGTGGGCGTCCGAGCTGCTTCTCAATCTTGTGGAGATACTCAATCTCCTCGGATGAGAGCGCCAGACCTTCCTGCTCGTTGTATTCTTCTATGTTCTCAACATGCTTGATAGGCTCCGGCTGGTGATTAACGGTGAAAATCTCCTGGTCGAGTCCTTCGTACATACGCTGGAGCATAGGGTCGTGATCAGCGTCCTTGGAGCTTACTGGGAAGTATTCCTCAATACGTGAAATGCCGTGGAGACTCATGTTCTGAGTTATCTCTACGGCATTCGTACTCCATGGAGTAATCATTTCACGGCGCGGGCCCACGAAGAAACCCTCGACAGTCTCGCCCTCGATGAGGGTTGCACCGCCGTAAAGCCAACACAGTTCATTGATCTCGTCTTGTGAGAGCTGGTGATCCACGCCTGTGGCAATCACGCTCTTGCTTGGAGTCATGAAAAATAGAATCATACTGCTTGTATAGTTTTTTGGAAATTATTTCTACTTTGCAAAGTTACGATTTTTTTTTCATGCCTTGGCTTCTTTTCTATGCAAAAGTGTATATTAATGAAGTTTTAGGCAAAAAAAACTCACCGCCTCATCACGAGGAAGTGAGCTAAAAAAACTTATAATGATAATTAATAGGTTCTTATATGGTAGATTATTGAGGGGCTTGATGATATTGTGGTATATTGCCATCGCTGACGACAGGAATGCCGACAGTGCCCAATCCACTTTAGCAGACGGGGTTTTATGACGTTATCTGAATTGTTCTGAATGTATATTTATGCTCTTCTTACGAATGTTGTCTAGTCATGAGCATGTCGTTTTTGTGTTCTGTGTGTAAATATGTTGCAAAGTTAATGTTTTAAAACGGTTAAAACAAACGTTCAACCGTTTTATTCTCATGGATTTAATATTATTTTGCAGTTGCTTTCATAGTGTGCCTTAACAGCGGCGAGAGCGGAAGAAGTCAGTCATAAGCTGACGGCACTCTTCCTCCAGCACTCCCGTAGTGACCGTGCACTTGGGATGGAGCGCCTTGGGGGCAAACTTCATGAAGCCCCGTTTCTCGTCCGAAGCGCCATACACCACGCGCCTCAGCTGCGACCATCCTATCGCTCCTGCACACATCACGCAAGGCTCCAGCGTCACGTAAAGCGTGCAGTCGGTGAGGTATTTGCCTCCGAGCTGGTTTGCAGCGGAGGTGATGGCTTGCATTTCGGCATGCGCCGTAACGTCCGAAAGCGTCTCCGTAAGGTTATGGGCACGCGCTATTATGCGGTCGCCAGCCACGATAACGGCTCCCACGGGTATCTCTCCGGCGTCTCTTGCCGCTTCTGCTTCCTGAAGTGCACGGCGCATGAAGCGCTCGTCCTTCTGCTGTATGGTTTCCTGTTCTTGCATATTAAGATGTATGGATGGATTGTGATGGAGCTTACTTGGTGCGAGTGAGCGAGAATCCTACATCGCTTATTCCGGGCAGTATCTCGCGCTTCATGTCATGGCGAATGCTTACAAAGAGCGAATCGCCGTCTTGGAGCATCAGCTCCGTGACCGGAAACTGATACTGGTGATAGCTGATTCCCTTTCCTGCCGCATTGCCTTTTCTGTCGGTCAACTGGCACGCCACAGTATCAGTAACGACGGTCACGGCCTTGTCGGCAGCCACCTTACGCTGCTCCACAATGAGCGTCAGCGACGTAAAGGGATAAGAGTCGGTGGTGCGCAGACCAAGGTTGGCTGCGTATGTGCCGCCGGACTTGACCGCAGGAACGCTGTAATAGAGCGTGTCGTTCTTCTCCCATCCTGACACGGGAGTGTTGGTATAACGGTCATACACCATTCCACCATTGCACGCAGCCATGACAACTACTGCTGTCATGGCTGCCATATATGCTAAAAGTCGTGTTATCTTAACCTTCATTGCCGGTTGTGTTTTGCTGCTTCGGCTGTTGTGGAGCAGGCTGTTGCTTAGGTTGCTGGGGAGCAGACGGCTTAGCCTCAGCATTGTTTCGCGGCTGGCGGTTCTCGCCACGCGGTCCGTTATTGTTGCGGCGCTGACCTTCCGGTCTTGGGCGCTGACGGTTGTTGTTGCGGTTGTTACGGTTATTGTCGCGTCTCGGCTGCTGACCGTTCTCGCCCTTAGGCTGCTGACCATTCTCTGCCTTTGGCTGAGCGTTGTCGCCCTTTGGCTGCTGACCGTTCTCTGCCTTTGGCTGAGCATTGCCCTCTGCTGTCGGCTGCTGAGCGTTCTCGTTGGCAGGACGTGCGGCATCGTTAGCCTGCTGGCGCGGCTTCTTGTTCTTTTTCTTCTTATTCTTCTTGCTCTTGTCGAAGCGACAGAGATCGGCATCAGCAAGGAGGTCTGAGTGCTGATTGCCCTCTCTCTGCTTTCCGTCCTCTGCAAGCGACTCCGGCTTTTCGCCACGCTTGTTCATCTCGATGATGGCGCGTGCACGTTCTGCCGTGATGGTCACAAGGTTGGCAGCCACGCCCTTACCAGTCGAGTAAGTGGCAAGACCAGCGAGGATGTCCGACTTAAACAGATAGTAGTCGCTGTCCAATGTCTCGAGCACCACGTCGCGTGCCGGCATCTTGCGTCCTGCCTCCACATAGTCGTCCACCTCGTAATTGAGGCAGCACTTCAGCTTTGCGCACATTCCGGCAAGCTTCTGCGGATTGAGTGAGATGTCCTGAATGCGGGCTGCATTGGTGCTGACGCTTACAAAGTTTTTCATCCATGTGGCGCAGCAAAGCTCGCGTCCGCAAGGTCCGGTTCCTCCGATGCGACCTGCCTCCTGACGTGCACCGATCTGCTTCATCTCGATGCGCACATGGAAGGTGTCGGCAAGCACCTTGATGAGCTGGCGGAAGTCCACACGCTCGTCTGCGATATAGTAGAAGATGGCCTTGTTGCCGTCTCCCTGATATTCCACGTCACCAATCTTCATCTGCAGTCCGAGGTTCTTGGCTATCTCACGACTCTGAATCATCGTGGCGTGTTCGCGATCCTTAGCCTCGTAATACTTGTCCATGTCCACCGGCTTGGCGATGCGATAGATGCGCTTGATGTCGTCAGCCGACTTGAGGTTGGCCTTCTTCACCTGCAGCTTCACGAGTCTGCCTGTGAGCGAAACCACTCCGATGTCGTGGCCCGGACTTGCCTCCACAGCTACGATGTCGCCCTTACGGAGGTCCAGGTGGTTGACGTTATGATAATATCCCTTGCGCGTATTCTTGAACTGCACCTCCACGAGGTCCGTGTCCTCCTCATTACCCGGCACATCATACAGATAGTCGTAGGTATTGAGCTGCTTGTCCTGCCTGCCGCAGGCGCAATGGCAGAGTCCGCGGTCAGTATCGCGGGATATCTCGAATTGCATGTCCTTAAAATCCTTCATATATTATATATGTGTATATGGGTGTAGTATAGTGTGATATATATGTATATATTATGTGTATGTGTAAGCTTATTTTTTCCTTGTTATGAAGATGATGGTCTGCATGGCGATGTCGAAGAACACCATCTTGGAGTTGGCGTTCTGCGATATGTCTCGCACCGCCTTACCTATCATCTCGGACAGTTCGATGATGTTGCGCTCGTGTATGAACGGCGCAAACTTCTGCGCAAACTGTTCTTCCTCCGCCGTCATATAGTTAAGCTCCGGCTCATGGAAGTTATAGACGAAGCTTTCGCGAACCATGCGGTGCATGTAGTTGAGGAAGCGCTTCTGCTTCTCTCGGCCGAAGGCTGCGATACTCTCGCTCCATTTCTTGAGTTCCTTCACGCGCTTTGTGTAGGCGAGGCGCATGAGCATGGTGAAAAGGTCGAAGAACATGCGGTTCTCGTTGCCCGTACTGAGGGCAGCGAGTGCATTGGTCCACGATCCGTTGGCAAGTCTTGCCAGACTTCGCGCGTCGGCATGCTCCAGCCCGCGCTTCTCCACGAGCGCCTCTTCTATGTCCGCATCCGCTATGCGCTTGAAGTCGAAGCGCTGCGTGCGGCTGCGTATGGTGTCGAGCAGCTTCTCCGGTTCCTCGCTGACGAGGATGAACACTGTCTGCGAAGGCGGCTCCTCAAGCAGCTTGAGCAGCTTGTTGGCGCTCGTCAGATTCATGCGCTCCGGCAGCCAGATTATCGCCACCTTATATCCGCCCTGACTCGACTTCAGGCTCAGCTTCCTTGAGAGGGCGTCGCTTTCGGCTCCTGTGATGAGCGCCTGCTTGTTCTCCGCTCCTGCCACGTTAATGGACGCGAGCCATTGCTCCAGCGTGAAGTAAGGGCCTGACATTATCATCTCATGCCATTCACTGAAGAAGTCGTCGCTGACTGGCTGGTGTTCCGAACCCATGCTCGGGAGCTTTATGGTCGGGAATGTGAAGTGGAGGTCAGGATGTCCCCAGTTGTCGAGCAGACGGCTGTGGCGCAGCAGCTCGGAAGCCACCGCCATAGCCATAGCCATCTTTCCGCATCCCGAAGGTCCGCAGAAGAGCATGGCATGAGGCACACGTCCCTCTGCCACCAGCTGTTGCATCTGTAGCTTGGCGCCTGACTGTCCTATTACTTCATTGAATTGCATTCGATGTTATGTTTTTTTATTTGGTTTGTCTTACTGAAAGTTACAGCAGTCGCTTCGCCACCTCACGTACGGAGTCGACGGCAGACACCGTATAGAAGTGGATGTTGCGGATGCCGGCACGGTAAAGTTGGCGGCATTGCTCCGTCGACCACTCTATGCCCAGCTGCTTGGCGTCCTCGTCGGTCTTGCATTTCACCACCTCCTCTGCCAGTTCCAACGGGAGGTCGCAATGGAATGTCTTAGGCACGACGGTCAGCTGCGACAGCTTGGCGAAGGGCTTGATGCCCGGTATGAGGGGCATCGTGACACCTGCCTCGCGACACTTCTCCACGAAATCGAAATACTTCGCATTGTCGTAGAAGAGCTGCGTGACGGCATACTCCGCTCCCATGTCCTGCTTCATCTTCAGGTACTGTATGTCCATCTCCAGGTTGGGCGCCTCTTCGTGTTTCTCGGGATAGCACGCCACGCCGAAGCTGAACGGCTGTCCGGGATGCTTCATCTGCGTTCCGTCCACGAAGAAGCCGCGGTTGAAGTCGTTCACCTGCTGGATGAGGTCAGTCGTATGTGTATGTCCGCCCGGTGTGGCGGTGTACATACGGTCCTCCTTGGCCTTGTCGCCACGGAGAAGCAGCAGATTCTCTATCTCAAGAAACTGCATGTCGATGAGTTCGTATTCGATGTCTTCGGCTGTCGCTCCGCTACAGATAATGTGCGGAATGACAGGTATGCCGAAATTCTTCTGTATGGTGGCTGCGATGGCAACCGTTCCTGGACGGCGGCGCACACGCAGACGCTCAAACTGCCCATTGTCGAGTTCTCGATAGACGTACTCGCTGTGATGGGTAGTTATGTTTATATAGGCAGGATCGAAATCCCTGAACTTCTCTATTGTGGAAAACAATCTGTCTGTGCCAGCTCCTTTGAGTGGCGGGAGCACCTCAAAGGAGAAGTGCTTGGCGCCGTCCTGGCTGTTAAGTATTTCTGTTACACTCATCTTTATGTTCTGCTCTTTCTAATTATCCTTATTCCGTACAAAGTTACAAAAAAAGCGGGCAAAACACTAAATACTTATACATTCTTTTATAGGAAACGCAATTTTTGGACATTTTGTCTTGCAATTTGTATTAACAAATACCATTTTTTTACTACTTTTGTAGGTATACTAAAACACCGAACTTTATCATCAAGACCATAACAATGAGACAATCCATCATATCCACATTCATCACAGCCATAGCCATGTCTGCGTGCGCCACCTCTGCAGCCCATGCCTCCACAGGCAATGCAGTTGCCGAAATGGCGCTCTCAGCCAGCAATGCGGAGGCTGCTCCTGCGGACAACACGCGCTACACCTGCCAGCGACCGAAGGAAGCCGACCGCCTCTTCGTCTCGGACGTCATAGAGAAGAAAATCAAGGAGGTGAAGCGTCTTATCCGTGAGAACGCCCGACTGGCATGGATGTTCGAGAACTGCTTCCCCAATACGCTCGACACCACCGTGCATTACGACGCCGGCGAGGGCGACGGCAATGAGGACACGTTCGTATATACGGGCGACATACATGCCATGTGGCTGCGCGATTCGGCAGCACAGGTGTGGCCCTACGTACAGTTTGCCAAGGCTGACCCGAAGGTGAAGAAGATGATACGCGGCGTGATAAGACGACAGTTGAAGTGCATAAACATCGATCCCTACGCCAACGCATTCAACAAGGAGCCTCAGCCCGAGGGAGGATGGATGAACGACATAACTGACATGAAGCCCGAACTGCACGAGCGCAAGTACGAGATTGACTCGCTCTGCTACCCCATCCGACTGGCTTACCATTACTGGCAGACCACGGGCGACGCCTCTGTCTTCGACGCTGAATGGCAGAAGGCGGTGAAGAACGTCCTGCGTGTCTTCCATGAGCAGCAGCGCAAGACGGGCCTCGGCACATACCACTTCCAGCGCGAGACTGAAGACCAGCTCGACACGGTATGCAATCACGGATGGGGCAATCCCGTGAAGCCCGTCGGACTTATAGCCTCGGTATTCCGTCCGAGCGACGACGCCGCGACGTTTCTCTTCCTCGTGCCATCCAACTTCATGGCTGTATCGTCCCTGCGCAAGGCGGCTGAGATTCTGGACAAGGTCAACGGCGACGCTGCCACAGCCAAAGAATGCCGACAGCTTGCCGACGAGGTGAGCGAAGCGCTAAGGAAATACGCCGTAGTGGACCATCCCAAGTATGGCAAGATTTACGCTTACGAGGTGGACGGCTTCGGCAATCACTTCCTCATGGACGACGCCAACGTGCCGAGTCTGCTCGCAATGCCTTATCTCGGCGACGTGCCGGAGGACGACCCCATATATCAGAACACGCGCCGCTTCGTGTGGAGCGAGGACAATCCCTACTTCTTCCGCGGCAAGGCGGGCGAGGGAATCGGCGGACCGCACGTAGGACTGGGCATGGCTTGGCCTATGTCCATAATGATGCGTGCCTTCACCAGCAAGGACGACGGCGAGATAAAGGAATGCCTGAAGATGCTCCAGCGCACGGATGCCGGCACAGGATTCATCCACGAATCGTTCGACGTGAACGACGCATTCCACTTTACGCGCCCTTGGTTTGCATGGCAGAACACGCTCTTCGGCGAGCTGATACTCAAGCTGGTGGCTGAAGGAAAGACGCAGCTGCTGAAGGAAGCAAGGGTGGACAACGAGTAACTTCCTAAACCATTAAGCATGCTGAAATCACTTTCCATCCTGCTGCCTTCATACAACAACGACTGCCGACCGCTCATAACGGCTCTTCATAGTCAGGCGGAAGCCTTGAAGGACAACCTTTTAAGGTGCGAGATTGTGGTGTATGACGACTGCTCCACGGACACGGCAAAGGCGGAAGCTAACCGACAGCTGTGTGAAAGCCTTACACATTGCCGCTTCGTAAGGGGCAATCATAACGTGGGAAGGTCGGCGGCACGCAACCGGCTGGTGGAGCTGGCGCAATACGAATGGCTCGTCTTCATCGACAGCGACCTTTCGCCTCTCCCCTCAGACTTCCTTGCCGTGTATGCCGCAGCAGACTCGCTTGGAGCGGAAGCCGTGGTGGGCGGACTGAAGATTCATGCGCCGACGGACACCGAGCCAAGATCTTGCCTGCGCTATCTGTACGAGCTTGGCGCCACACAAAGCCATCCGCTGTCATGGCGTAAGCGCAATCCCTACGCCGCTTTCCACGTCAGTAACATCCTCATACGGCGTGACGTGATGACGGCACACCCCTTCGACGTCTCCATCACGCGCTACGGCTATGAGGACGTGCTGCTCGGACGCGAACTGAAGGACAACGGCATACGTGTGGCTCACACGGACAATCCTGTGGGATTCTCACGGTTTGACGACAACGCCCACTTTCTTCGGAAGACGGAAGAGGGACTACAGACGCTACATGACATGCGAGACGCGCTGCGCGGCTATTCGGGTGTGCAGACGCTCGTGGAACGTCTTTCGTGCTTAGGCTTGGCGCCATTGCTGCGCTTGGCATTCCGTATCACGCGAAGAATGCTGCTCCGAAATCTTACGGGACGCAAGCCATCGCTGACGGCATTTTCGGTTTATCGCATCGGTTATTACGCTATGCTTTGCCGAAACGACTGAATATGATACGAGCCTTCAAACTATACAAACCACCAAAAGAAGCAGAATAAAGATCACAAACAATAAAAACTACAGAACAAAAATGAACAAAAAACACTTATTAACCACATTGCTCATGCTGACATTCGCCATTGTCGGCATGGCAAAGGTCTACCAGCCTGTCGACTATGTCAGCACGCTGGTAGGCACAGAGTCGAAGCACTCGCTGTCGACGGGTAACACTTATCCAGCCGTATGCCTCCCTTGGGGCATGAATTTCTGGACACCGCAGACAGGCAAGATGGGCGACGGATGGGCTTATGTCTATTCGGCAGACAAGCTGCGCGGCTTCAAGCAGACCCATCAGCCAAGCCCGTGGATTAACGACTACGGACAGTTCAGCATCATGCCGGAGACCGGCAAGCCCGTCTTCGATGAAGACCAGCGTGCCTCATGGTTCTCGCACAAGGCAGAGGTGGCTACACCTTACTATTATCGCGCTTATCTGGCTGACTATGACGTGGTGACGGAGATTGCGCCCACGGAGCGTGCTGCCATCATGCGCATCACCTTCCCGGAGAGCGACTCATACGTAGTGGTGGACGCTTTCGACGAGGGATCGTACGTAAAGATCATGCCGGAGCAGAGAATGATTGTAGGCTACACCACGAAGAACAGCGGTGGCGTGCCCGACAACTTCAAGAACTACTTCGTGCTAAAGTTCGACCACGACTTCACCTACACCACAGCCGTGAATAACGGCAAGATGGACAGCAAGGCATTAGAGGCCGACTGCAAGCATGCAGGTGCCATCGTGGGCTTCAAGACTCGCCGCGGCGAGCAGGTGAACGTGCGCATCGCCTCTTCCTTCATCTCTGAGGAGCAGGCTATGGAGAACCTCAAGGAGCTGGCTGGAGCTTCGTTTGACGAGGTGAAGGCTCAGGGCCGCAAGACATGGAACGACGTTCTGGGTCGCATAGAGGTGAAGTCGGACAACATCGACCATCTCCGCACATTCTATTCCTGCCTCTATCGCTCGGTGCTCTTCCCACGCTCATTCTATGAGAAGACAGCAGCAGGCGAGATAGTACACTACTCGCCGTACAACGGCAAGGTGCTGCCGGGATATATGTTCACCGACACCGGCTTCTGGGACACATTCCGCTGCCTCTTCCCGCTGCTTAACGTGATGTATCCGTCGATGAACGTGAAGATGCAGGAAGGTCTGGTTAACGCATACAAGGAGAGCGGTTTCCTTCCCGAATGGGCTTCGCCGGGTCATCGCGAATGTATGGTGGGCAACAACTCAGCGTCCATCGTGGCTGACGCTTACCTCTGCGGTCTGAAGGGATATGACGCCGAAACGCTTTGGAAGGCTGTGGTTCACGGTGCCAACAACGTACACCCGAAGGTATCGTCAA
Organism: Prevotella sp. 885; assembly: GCF_002265625.1. Classification (GTDB taxonomy): domain Bacteria; phylum Bacteroidota; class Bacteroidia; order Bacteroidales; family Bacteroidaceae; genus Prevotella. Next base: position 10,318 of record NZ_NOVE01000046.1, on the reverse strand, counting down.
CGGGTCGTCTGGGCCATGAATACTACAACAAGCTGGGCTACGTGCCCTACGACGTCAAGATAAACGAGAACGTGGCACGCACACTGGAATACGCCTACGACGACTGGTGCATCTATCAGTTCGGCAAGTCTCTCGGCAAGTCGAAGAAGGAGCTTGAGCCTTTCCGCCGCCGCGCATTCAACTATCGCAACGTCTTCGACAAGGAGACCAACCTCATGCGCGGCCGTCTGCAGAACGGCAAGTTCCAGGCTCCTTTCTCTCCGCTGAAGTGGGGCGATGCCTTCACCGAGGGCAACGCTTGGCACTACACATGGTCAGTATTCCACGACCCGCAGGGACTTATCGACCTTATGGGTGGCAAGGAAGTGTTCAACAGCATGCTCGACTCCGTATTCAACGTGCCGCCACTCTTCGACGACAGCTATTACGGAGCCGTAATCCACGAGATTCGCGAGATGCAGATTATGAACATGGGCAACTATGCTCACGGCAACCAGCCCATCCAGCACATGATTTACCTCTACGGCTATTCAGGTGAGCCTTGGAAGACACAGTACTGGATTCGTCAGGTGATGGACCGCATGTATACGGCAGCGCCCGACGGATATTGCGGTGATGAGGACAATGGTCAGACTTCGGCTTGGTACGTATTCTCAGCCATGGGATTCTATCCTGTCTGCCCGGGTTCGTGCGAGTATGTTCTCGGCACTCCTTACTTCGACGAGATGAAGCTCCACCTCGAGAACGGCAAGACCGTAAGCATCAAGGCCAACAACAACTCTGAGGAGAACTGCTACGTGAAGGCTCTCACTCTCAACGGCAAGCCTTACTCACACAACTACATCACACGCACCGACCTCATGAACGGAGCGCAGTTCGTCTACGACCTCGCGCCGACGCCCAACAAGCAGCGCGGCACAGCAGACACAGACGCACCTTACTCGTTCTCAAAGACACAGAAGAAGTAGGCGGGCGGTGTAGCGCACCGCTATGCAAATATTGTACAAAGAGTAAAAACATGTTACAAAATAAAAATTGATTCTATAGTTTTATTTTGCTGTTTTTAGGGTGTTCTGCTGTGCTAACAGCACCCACACTTAACAATAGAGCCTCTTTTACAGTCCGATAGTGCCACTATCAGAGTGTAAAAGAGGCTTTATTGTATTACAAAAGCGACGGTATTGGAGTGTAAAAGTGGCTCTATAGCAGAAGAAAACGGCTCGTTTGCGAGTCGGATTTCATTGCGATTCGTCAGAAAACCGCATAACACACTGTGTATTAACGCGTTACTTCTTACCGCTCAAAACTCGAGAATTTCGCACCAAAGATTTTGTTGTGCGCCAGACTCATAGTATTGAGCATCAGAAATGCAAATATTGTATTCGGCAGAATTACCTAAAGAGTGCGAGAATACGTTACAACCTCAAGTTCTAATGACCGATTTGGGATTAAAAGACAGCAGCTGCAGATCGTATCTTACTTAAGATACCAGCCAAACGATTGTCACGCAGAGCTGTCTGAATATTATATTCGCTCTGCATGTTCATAAGAATATATGCCTTGATGCCAAGCGCAGCCTCAATACGTAACGCATAATCGGTGGTAACCGGACGCTTACAGTTGAGCATCTCATTGAACACCGAATAAGAACATCCTATTATTGATGCAAACTTTCGTTGGGATATACCACGCGACTCAAGTTCATCCTTTATGATTTCACCAGGATGTATGGGTACAGACGGCACAAGTTCGTCCACAGAATATATTTTCGCTTTATCCATATTGCTTTTACTTATAATGATTACTAATATCCAATAGATAACACACTCTGATAGTGATATCCTCCATATTGTCATTGACTATAAATTCCAAACGATACTGCTTTCCACATCTCACAGAAGAAACACCTTTTTTATCGCCTACAAGAACCTCATAATTCAAAGATTTGAATACAAACAAATCTTCAACACGCTTAGCATTAGCCAATATAGCGACAGCCTTTTGATAACTGCGTATGACTTCGGGTTGGAATCTATGTTTCTTGTCAGTAGTTTTACCATTGAAATATAAGTCAGACAAATACTCTTTGTCAAATTCTATCTTCATGCAGCAAAGTTAACGCTTTTATTTCGTGTTCGCAAATAATCGAACACCTTTAATTTCCAGTTAGATTTGACTATCTCATATTTTTTCAGTAATTTTGCAGTCCCAAAATAAAATCACACAAGGATAACATTGTAGCTTTAAGAAATGAACAGCAGTAATACTGAATCAAACTTATCCGCCTGGACAGAGGTGGAATATTCGGCTCGCTGCCAGAGCCCGTACATCACAACACCGATTTACTTGCCTAAGGAGACGACATATTATCTATGCCGTCCGGACGGCACGCGCCAGCAGAGCAGACTGACCTTCGTGGTGTTCCGCGCTGTAGGAGCCGGTGAGGACGAGTGGGAAGACGATCCGATGGTGGGCAACCTTGAGGTATGCGTCCTTGGCGACGGCGACGAAGAGGTGAAGCCCGTGGAAGCAGTATACCTCGGCGACGACCCTGAAGACTTCGTGACCGTGGTCCGCGAGGACGACAACGAGATTGTCTTCGACCTCTACTGGTCGTACGGCGACGTGAGCGTGGAGCAGGCGCAGGAGACCGACGAGGGATGGCTGGTGAAGAAAGACCTTATCGGCGAGGACGGCATTCTCTGCCGACTCACACCGCGTAAGGGCGAACCGTTCACCATAAGACTCTGCATCCCCTACATAGGATTCTCTCTGAAGGACGCCACAGACAACAACGTGCAGGGCGACATCGAGGTGAACCACAAAGACGCAGCGTCTTATGCCTACATGTTCGTGGGCAACGACACTAACGACCGTTTCCAGTTGTCGCTCGACGGAGGACGACTGAGCTATATGTGTGTGGCTAACGACGAGGGCACGCTCTCTGTCCGCAACATACACGACAATCTCTCGCTCGTAACCGAGCTGCCACTTCAAGGCACGCTGGACGAGCTGCTCATGGGAGCACACTCCGCACTCATCAAGAACAAGTCGGCACGTTGGCGCGTGGAGCTTGTCGGCGACGAGGTGGAAGGCGCTGACAGCCTGGAACTGAACGGCGTGTCACTCGCAAGATTCGCTTTCGGACTGTTCACAGCCGAGGAGAACGTGGACGAGGACAGCATCGCACAGCGACTCATGCACATGGAACAGCGACTCGGATTCCAGTGGTTCTGGGTGGACGAGGCTGACTGGAGCCATGAGAACATGGAGGGACTGATGGACATGGAAGGACTGGACGCCGACCCTGAGAAGATGATGCGACAGGCATTGCTCTTCAACCGCTACGAAACTTTCATGCGCCGACTCTGCGCTTTCTCATACGCCACACACAACAACATCCAGGGCGACCAGCTGCAGGCACGAAACAACAAGCGAAAGATTGCCCGCTGCGTCCGTCGAGTGCTGGCTCACAGAGCAGGAGAGGAGTCGCTGTGGAGCCTCGATGAGGAAGCACGCCGCGAAAACCTCCACTTCTTCTCAACATTCCACCGCGAGTTTACGCAAGCGCTGGAGGAGTAAGCGAAGTTGAGATGTGAGAGTTCAGAGTTGAGAGGTGAGGGTTGAAAGTTTTGATTTTAAAACATTAATATAACAATAATCGACAACCCCGTGGTGTAGTTAAAACTCCCACGAGGTTGTCGATTATTGTTTCATTCTAAGTTCTTCTATCAAGTCGTTTACGATATACGTATCGCTCATCAGATGCAGTCCAAACTCTGGATTGTGTAGCATTTTGCATACCTCCGAGTCATAGAAAATAGCCAAAGCCCTGTCGTTGGAAACATTAAGAGTGTTTGCTAACTGAGCTATCACACGCGCTATTTTATTCCATAAAAGAAAGTCGAGCATATTAGTTATATCTTTTCTGAATTTTTAAAATGTAAATACTTGTCCACAATGTCTTGATTGAGAATACATATTTGCCAACTCGGCTTGTGGTAAATCAGTTTGCTTAGAGTGTTCTCAATATCTGCATAGCCGTTAATATAGGCTTCAATGGAGTCGATAACACGGTCGTCAGCCACTCCTCCTTCTATAATGTCGAATCCGTTCCAAGGTTGTTTGCCTTTTCTGCTATCTACAATAAAGTCGAGCCATTCCTTATCGTAAGCTTCAAAGCGTTTTATTTTACACTCTTTATTGGGCGTATATTCATAAGAGTTTACGATGGCTTGTCCAGCTCGCCTAATGATCATAATACGTTTAGCCCATTTGGTAGCCTGCTCTGCCAATGGCGTAAGATAAAAACCCGGTCCAAAATCCAAGTCTTTTCTTCCTATATTCACAAGCGGATGCTCCACGACAACGTTTGAGCCATGAAATAGAATCTGTCTGTCCATATTAGACTGCTCCTCCTTCCCAATTTTTAAGCGCCTCAACCACGTCATTAGCTACTGCGTCACGGCTTTCCGTATGCAAAGTGTCATAACAGTCCTGTATGAGACTTTTTATAAGCCCCACCTTGTCAAGTCGTCTTCTCATCTCCGATGGAGATATGTTCATTTTCTGAGCCGAAGCCTCAATTGCCAATACTGTGAATGCAAGTCGGTCGAACTCAGGAGTTCTTGGTGTCATTTCCATAATATGCGCTGTTTGGTATATCCAATGGCAAATTTAATCATTTTCCTCAATAAAACTCTTATTTACATTTCATATTACTAAAAATATCAGATGTTTTGAGTGACAAAATATTTTTTGATTATAATTAATGTGAAATATATAGGATGGTATCATTTTAATTTGTAATTTTGCACCATAATATATATATTTTTTATAGTAAAGCTATACAAAGCACATGAAACTTGATTTGCTTACAGCCATTTCGCCTATAGACGGACGTTATCGTGGCAAAACAGAGCCCCTTGCTGACTATTTCTCAGAGTATGCACTCATACGCTACAGAGTACGCGTGGAAATAGAGTATTTCATCACGCTGTGCGAGCTTCCGCTCCCGCAGCTCAAGGACTTCGACCATAACCTCTTCCCCACCCTGCGCGCCATCTACCAGGACTTTAACGAGGAGAAGGCACAGCGCGTGAAGGACATCGAGAAGGTGACCAATCACGACGTGAAGGCTGTGGAGTACTTCATCAAGGAAGAGTTCGACAAGATTGGAGGACTTGACGCATTCAAGGAGTTCATACACTTCGGACTGACATCACAGGACATCAACAACACCAGCGTGCCCCTCTCTATCAAGGAGGCACTCGAAGAGGTGTATTATCCTATGGTGGAGGAGCTTATCGCTCAGCTCCAGCAGTATGCCGACGAATGGAAGGACGTGCCTATGCTCGCAAAGACACACGGTCAGCCCGCATCGCCCACACGCCTCGGCAAGGAGATCATGGTATTCGTATACCGTCTCACACAGCAGCTTGAAGAGCTCAAGGCTTGCAAGATGACAGCCAAGTTCGGTGGTGCCACCGGCAACTACAACGCTCATCACGTGGCTTATCCTGAGTATGACTGGAAGGCTTTCGGCAACAGCTTCGTAAGCGAGAAGCTCGGTCTCCAGAGAGAGCAGTACACCACACAGATCAGCAACTATGACTGCCTCGGAAGCGTGTTTGACGCTATGCGCCGCATCAACACCATCATCATCGACCTCGACCGCGACTTCTGGATGTATATCTCTATGGAGTACTTCAAGCAGAAGATCAAGGCTGGAGAAGTTGGCTCAAGCGCCATGCCGCACAAGGTGAACCCCATCGACTTCGAGAATTCAGAGGGCAACCTCGGCATCGCTAACGCCGTGCTGCAGTTCCTCGCCCAGAAGCTCCCGGTAAGCCGTCTGCAGCGCGACCTTACCGACTCTACCGTTCTCCGCAACGTAGGCGTGCCTTTCGGACACGGCGTCATCGCCATCCAGAGCACACTGAAGGGTCTGCGCAAGCTCATCCTCAACGAGGAGAAGCTGGAGGAAGACCTCAACAACACATGGGCTGTCGTGGCTGAAGCCATCCAGACCATTCTCCGTCGCGAGGCTTATCCGCATCCGTACGAGGCACTCAAGGCACTCACACGTACCAACAAGCACATGACAGAGGAGAGCATCCACGAGTTCGTTAAGACACTCAACGTCAGCGACGCAGTAAAGGCAGAGCTTATGGCTATCACTCCGCTCAACTACACCGGTATCTAAGCCAAGTTTGAAACACGGCATAAAAGAAAAGCAGACAACAAAACAAGATTAGAGTTTTATCAATATATAGTTAGTTAAGAAGAAGCGCATCTATGCAAAAAATCCCATGGGTGTGACTTGCCGAGAGGCCAATAACATTACAATTTAAAAAGAAAGAAAAGAATTATGGATTCAGAATTGGAAAAGAATCAGGAACAGAAAGCAGCAGATCAGACTACTGGCAATAGCGAGAGCTACGGCCGTGCTGCAAGCAACTATCAGAGAGAGTATCGCAGTGTGACCGGTCGCCCGCAGCGTCCGCGCATTCACACACAGCGTCCTTATAACGCCGAGCGCCAGCAGGCTTCTAACGACAGCCAGGGAGGAGGATTCCTTCCCGAAGGCTTCGGAGCAGGTCTTCAGGGAGCGTCAGGCAATAACGGCTATCAGCAGCGCCAGCAGGGCGGATACCAGCGTGGCGGTTATCAGCAACGCCAGCAGGGTGGCTATCGTCCCCGCTACAACCAGGACGGCGAGCAGGGCGGTTACCAGCCGCGTCAGCAGAGTGGCTATCGTCCTCGCTACAATCAGGACGGCGAGCAGGGAGGTTATCAGTCACGTCAGCAGGGAGGCTATCGTCCCCGCTATAACAACAACAACCAGGAAGGCGACCAGCAGAACAACGACCAGCAGCAGCGCTTTAATCAGGACGGCGACCAGCAGCAGGGCGGATATCAGCAGCGTGGCGGCTATCAGCAGCGCGGCGGTTACGGCCAGCAGCGTGGCGGCTATCAGCAGCGCGGCGGTTATCAGCAGCGTGGCGGTTATCAGCAGCGCGGCGGCTACGGCCAGCAGGGTGGATATCAGCGTGGTGGCTACGGTCAGCAGGGCGGATATCAGCGCGGTGGCTACGGCCAGCAGGGCGGTTATCAGCGCGGTGGCTACGGCCAGCAGGGCGGTTACAACAACCGTCAGCGCACGCATGGATACGATCCCAACGCTAAGTATAGCATGAAGAAGCGCATCGAGTATAAGGAAGAGCATATCGACCCGAACGAGCCGATCCGTCTTAACAAGTTCCTTGCCAACGCAGGCATCTGCTCACGCCGTGAGGCTGATGAGTTTATCCAGGCTGGCGTAGTGACTGTTAACGGCGAGGTGGTAACCGAACTCGGAACAAAGGTGGTACGCACCGACGAGATCAAGTTCCATGACCAGCCCGTGTCACTGGAGAAGAAGGTTTACGTGCTCCTCAACAAGCCGAAGGACTGCGTAACGACAAGCGACGATCCCCAGCAGCGCAAGACTGTCATGGACCTCGTGAAGGACGTTTGCCCTGAGCGCATCTATCCCGTTGGACGTCTTGACCGCAACACAACTGGTGTGCTCCTCCTGACCAACGACGGCGACCTTGCTTCTAAGCTCACACACCCGAAGTTCCTCAAGAAGAAGGTATATCACGTATATCTGGACAAGAACGTAACAGCTCACGACCTCCAGCAGATTGCTGACGGCATCGAGCTTGAGGACGGAGAGGTGCATGCAGACGCCATCGAGTATGCAAGCGACACCGACAAGAGCCAGGTGGGCATCGAGATTCACAGCGGCAAGAACCGTATCGTGCGCCGTATATTCGAACACCTCGGTTATCGCGTCGTTAAGCTCGACCGCGTGCAGTTCGCAGGACTCACAAAGAAGAACCTCCGTCGCGGCGACTGGCGCTTCCTCACTGAGAAGGAAGTGGATATGCTGCGCATGGGAGCTTTTGAATAATAACAGAAAACGAGTAATGTTTTAATTAAATGGAAACAATAAAGCGAACAAAGGTCGTCGACGCCCTCAAGCGCACCGACTTCGGACAGACCGTGTGCGTAAAGGGATGGGTGCGTACCCACCGCAGCTCTAAGGCTGTAGACTTCATCGCACTCAACGACGGTTCAACCATCAATAACATTCAGATTGTTGTCGACCCGACAAAGGTGGACGCTGAAATGCTCAAGCAGATCACTACTGGTGCCTGCATCTGCGCCGTAGGTACTCTTGTGGAGAGCCAGGGCAAGGGCCAGACATCAGAGATACAGTGCGAGAGCCTCGAGATTTACGGTCTCTGCGGCAACGACTACCCGATGCAGAAGAAGGGACAGTCGTTCGAGTATATGCGCCAGTATGCTCATCTCCGCCTCCGCACCAACACATTCGGTGCTGTGATGCGCATCCGCCACAACATGGCAATGGCCATCCACACATACTTCCATGAGCACGGCTACTTCTACTTCAACTCTCCGCTTATCACAGCGAGCGACTGCGAGGGAGCAGGTCAGATGTTCCAGGTGACAACCAAGAACCTCTATAACCTCAAGAAGACTGAGGACGGAAAGATTGACTATTCTGACGATTTCTTCGGAAAGCAGACTTCGCTGACCGTATCAGGACAGCTCGAGGGCGAGCTCGGAGCCACTGCTCTCGGCGCCATCTATACATTCGGACCTACATTCCGCGCTGAGAACTCAAACACTCCGCGCCACTTGGCAGAGTTCTGGATGGTGGAGCCTGAGGTGGCTTTCATCGACCTTGACGGACTTATGGACCTCGAGGAGGACTTCATCAAGTACTGCATCCGCTGGGCACTCGAGAACTGCAAGGACGACCTGGAGTTCCTCAACAAGATGATTGACAAGGGTCTTATCGCACGCCTTGAGAGTGTGCTCAACTCAGAATTCGTACGTCTGCCTTACACCGAGGGCATCCGCATCCTGCAGGAAGCCATCCAGAACGGCAAGAAGTTCGAGTTCCCGTGCGAGTGGGGTGACGACCTCGCTTCAGAGCACGAGCGTTTCCTCGTGGAGGAGCACTTCAAGAAGCCGGTTATCATGACCAACTATCCGAAGGCCATCAAGGCTTTCTATATGAAGATAGACGCAGAGGAGTCTGGCTTCGGCGGCAAGAGCGGCAAGACCGTTCAGGGCACCGACGTGCTGTTCCCGCAGATCGGTGAGATTATCGGTGGTTCTGTCCGTGAGGAGAGCTACGATAAGCTGATGAACGAGATTGAGGAGCGCCACATCCCGATGAAGGATATGACATGGTATCTCGACACCCGCAAGTACGGATCATGCCCTCACGGCGGATTCGGTCTCGGCTTCGAGCGCCTCATCCTCTTCGTAACCGGTATGCAGAACATCCGCGACGTCATCCCCTTCCCGCGTACACCGAAGAGCGCAGAATTCTAAAAAGTCGGCTAACGACATACACAAGGCGGGCTGTAAGCCCAATAATCGCATAGCATAAGCTATATTGGTTATTGGGTTTACAGCCCGCTTTCTTTGTTTTAATAAATGTGCAAACAGCAATTTACAAGTTTACAAGGCTAACATAGGAGGCTATGGCGTCCCGCCGTAGCCACGCAGCCTCCAATAGCATAACGCTCAATCTGCATACGCATTCTTCCATTGCCTGACGCCAATCAGCTCACACTCTATAAACTGTCCGTGGGTGCGTGGCTACGGCGAGACGCCATAGCCTCCTAAGTTTGTACCGCAAGCTCATGTGTTATATCATCGACAAACTGCAATTTACAGAAAAAAATAAATAACAGAGCCAGAGTTGACTTTTCTGATTCATTATCTATAGATACAGCAAAACCTCGAATTCGCCCCTAAACCCACCATATATTCTCCACAAACAGTCCAAAAACAAAGAAAAATGCACTTTTTTGAAGTTTTTTTGAAAAAAAGCGCGAAAACATTTGGAGGTTTAAATAAAATCCCCTACCTTTGCACTCGCTTTAAAGAACTAAGCATTACAACAACAAAAGTAATGACAAAAGCAATCGGGCGCTTAGCTCAGCTGGTTTAGAGCATCTGCCTTACAAGCAGAGGGTCGGGGGTTCGAATCCCTCAGCGCCCACAGGGGTGTTTCCTCGTGGTCTTCTCTTCGGAGAGACTGCGGGGATTTTTTTGTTTATACACCCTGCCAAAGCAACTACAGCGGCTCAGTGGAAATTTAGTGGCTCAGTGGAAATTTAGTGGGGATAAGCATAAATCTTTGCAAGTCGATACAGAAAAAACTTTTCATCAACGATGCCCCTTAGTGATGCTCTGAAAGCTTTGATTTTTGCATTAAAGGATTCAGCTG
>NZ_NOVE01000045.1 GCF_002265625.1 Prevotella sp. 885 | reverse complement strand
ACGAATATCGGTTCTGTCACCTGGTCTCAGCTCGTTTTCGTCAAGGTATATGTGAACAAGCTTTGTTTCTTTCTTTTGCTCTACAAACACGTCTTTAAGGTCGAACCAATCCAGCATGTGTTCGGGCAAAAGACATTCTGCAAGGAGTCTATACTTTTCCATATTTATCCGTTCTTTGACTTTATAAACGGACAATATAGTGTTTTTATTGTACTACGATATCCACACACTTTTTCCAGTGGTCCCTAAAAGCGGCGCTATTACAACGCAATAGTAGAGGTATTGGGTGGTAATAGCGCCGCTATGACACCCTAAAAGTGCCACTTTGACAACCCATTTGTTTACGTACTTTTTCCATAAATAACATAATCAACTGTGTATCAATGATGTAGCCCCAAATGATTAAAACTCAAGAATTTCGCACCAAAGATTTCTTAGTGCGCTGGGCTCATAGTATTGAGCATTAGAAATGCAAATATTGTCAGGCAAACTAACCGTCAAACAGGAATTTACAGTTGTAAAGGCTAACCTAGGAGGCTATGGCGTCTCGCCGTAGCCACGCAGCCTCCCATAGCAGATTATCTATCAGCATCAGTAATACGTAACTTTGTACAGCGCCGTGTCCCGAGGGGACACGTTACTCTCAGAAACCCACTGCAAGCTCCGAAGGAGCGCAGCTGTGGGATAGGCATCACCTCACCCTCTTTTGGTTCCGCGAAGCGGGACCGACTATCATCCTCAACATCATAGTTGATGTGTCAGTCCCCCTTCGGGGAACGATAGGGGTGGGGTATCATATTGTACCCACAGCTGCGCTGCTTCGCAGCTTGCAGTGGGTTTCATGATATAGGTCCCGCTCCGCGGAACCCGCAGCACATACTCAATCTGCTGGTCGTTCGTGGGTGCGTGGCTACGGCGGGACGCCATAGCCACGCACCCCACCCATAGCAGAACACAAAATGAACAAAAAACAGCTGTTTATCGGTGAAACACTCACTCAAACAAACAACAAATATATCATTACGCTCAGACGCGGAAACAACGAATTTGAACGAATTAACGAATTGTTGGATGAGTAATGGAACACCGCAAAAATTCGTAAATTCGTTTTAATTCGTTGTTTCGCCGTCTAAGGCAATATATACTTTCGTTGTTAATTCGTTTCACCGAAAAATTCCTGTTTGGTGTTGTATAACCAATTGGTGCTACGGAATGGCAAGACAATGATAGGGGAGATGGATATTAAAGGGTATAGTTTTTTGTTATATGATTTTATTATACGGCATTAAAAACAAGAGAAATGTTAAATGTAATCCCCTTTCTTACAATACGAAGCAATTCTTTTTCGTTTGTGCATTGTTTTTCATACTTTTGAATATAAAATTATAAATGGGTATTTTTAGAATATATGAAAGTCAATGGACACAACATCTGCGATACTCTCAAGGCTATTCGCAAACAAATAGCGGATGCCAATGAGATAGAATATTCACCCGAAGAATGTCACTTCAAAGGTGAATGCAATGGCACTTGCCCTAAATGTGAGCAAGATGTGAGGAACTTGGAGCATGAACTAAAACATCGGCAGATGGCAGGAAAGACTATAAAGGTTGCTGGCATTGCTGCAGGGTTTGTCGCTATGACGGCTTGTTCTGATGGAAAGCCACAGCGAAGCATTTCTGCTGATACACTCACTGACAATACAGTGGAGATAAAAGAGCCAACCCCAAGTGATTGCCGATTGGTAGGTGACATTTCGCTTAACCACAAGGGGAATTCTGCTGATGAAGAAGAGATTCTGATAGACGGCGAAGTTTCAAACGGTACTTCCACCGTAGAAGTGACAAGACAAGCAAATTCCAAAGAAAAGTCAGCAGACACTCCTGCCAAGAAGTCAAAGCAAAGCAAGACAGCCATCATCCAACCTGCCATCACCTCAGACTCAACGGAGAACAGCAAAATATTTGGCGCAATGGAGGAAAAGGCTTCATTCCCTGGTGGTTCTGATGCGTGCTTGAAGTATATCGCGGATACTTTACGCTATCCGGATAATTGTATTAATGGTGTATTAACAGGATTAGTTATCGTTAGTTTCACTGTAAACGAAGATGGAAATCTAAGTGATATAAAGGTGGAGAGAACCCTTGACCATATGCTTGACGAGGAAGTCATTCGTGTAGTGAAAAGCATGCCGAAATGGAAACCTGCCAAGCTAAACGGCAAAGCCGTGAAATCAAAATATACCATTCCCGTTAATTTTAGAGTAAGCGAATTAGACAAATAAGTAGAGTCCACTGCTTTGCTTTCATGGCAATTTATTAATTCAGTGGACTCTAATTAGGAATAGAGTAATGCGTCGGCCCTGCAAAACATTTAGCGTTGCTTTTATAATCTTTCAGAATGATTACTCAAGTATTGTGGCGGTATTCAACACCACCTTATATGTTGATTTTACTCTTGCTGGAATGCTGTCTTGATTTTTGAAGTAGTACGTGTAGTCTGTGGGCGTTTTGTATTTCTTCAGTAATGGGATGTAGTTGAGGTCTTCTTTGTCAAAGAAGTCAAAATATCTTGCAGAACATAATATTTCATAAAGGATGGCATCGCTTATATACGCTTTCTTCTTGTCTCCTATGTAGGCCACAATCTTATTATTCAGACTGTCGGGAGCAGGTAGTTGAATGGCGATGTCTGTGTCTTTATATTTTATATTTATACGATAGTCGTGCCTGTTCTCCGAGTTGTAAACTCCATGTAATCCGCTAAGCATAACACAGAATTTGTCGAACCGCTCTTGAGGAATACTGATAACTGTATCTATATGATGCTGTTCTGCTTCTTTCGCGAAGTCCTCATTAGTTATTGAGATAGGAGATTCCACGAATCCCATTTTATAGTAAATCAACAGCTCATCCGAATTTTTACATGAGGATATTGTAAGGAGGAATATGAAGCAGAATAATATGTAGAACAAATTTACAGATGTTCTATTTTCTTTTTGTTGAAATTGGGCTGATTGTTTCATAAGTCGTACCGTAATGATTCTTTCTTACATCTTCTCCATTCTTTTTTGCTGTGTCATTTTCAGCTTCTATTGCTTCTTTTTCTCCTTTGCTTTCATATGGGGTTCCATCTTCAGCGGATTTTGCTCTTCTTTCTGATGGAGAGTTTGTATTATCTACAGCATGATAAAAATCATGTTCTAGACGAGTTGCAGGAGATTGATGACCTCCTTCTGTGGTTTTAATTCCAACTCTAGATTCCCATGTTATAATGGATTTCCCGAATTGAGGATTAAATTGAGTTATTTGTTCCTCGACTGCTCTTTTATCTGTTGCATCATAAAGATAATATGTATGTGAAGGGTCATTTACAGCAAGTCTCATATATTTTCCTCCGCCATTCTTTATATTATAGTTGTATGCTTTGAAAAAATCACTAACAAATTGATTCTTCGGATGTGTATAAATTCCAGAGCCATTAACAGATAACGTGTTTAACTTATTATCATTAGTATAAAAAACTAATACGACTTTCTGTCCGTCAGGATCAATACAATTTACAGGGTTCCCATTGCAATATGCATACGGCGACACCCAAGACCATGCATTGGCTATTGACGAACAGCACAGCATACACAATATTATGATAACAGACTTTTCCATAAGGTGTGGATTAGGTTTTTACATATCACAAATTTAGTGAAATTGTGTATAGGGTGTATGCGGGAATCTGTTCTTTTAACAAAGATTATGCAAGAACGTGTTTGCAGTAGCTACTCATGCCCTAGGGGTGCTGAGTAGTTACAATAATGGGAGTATAAAAATATACCCTTTACATTAATTTCATGATAGGGATATTCCTATCTTAAATAGGCGATTCCCTGCTTTGAGTTACACGGCATTTTTTTACCTTTGCATATAACATAAAAGACACAAGGTTATGAAGAAATTGTTTGCAAGGCTGATGATGACGGCTGTAATGCTGTTTGCCGCTTCTATGGTTGAGGCTCAGAGAATGGGGGATGACACTTATGTGGTATTGGGTCATGGTTATGCCAAAGACAGCGAGAATGTATATCTTAATGGACTGGTGCTTCCGTGGGTTGATCCACATACCTTTTCGCTGAAAAGGTGCGACGGCCATCAAAGCTATAGGTGTTTTGAGAAATATGTCATATCCCATTCTGACGTGTTCTATGATGGAAAGAAATTGGATGATGCATCAGCCTCTTCGTTCAAGGATTTGGGATACGGATATGGTAAGGATTCCTTTGATGTGTATTTCTGTGGCAAGAGGATCAGTGGTGCAAGTGCCAATTCGTTCCGACTGCTGAAGGACGGTTATGCCAAAGACTCCTTTGACGTCTATTTCTATGGTAAGAAGGTAAGCGATGCCAGTGCCTCAAGTTTTAGTGTGGATGAAAATGGTTATGCTCACGATACGTTCTCCACTTATTACTTTGGAAAGAAGATTGGAGATTGATTGCCATTAAAGATGCAAGATGTGAGCTGCATCGAGAATAAAGAAAAAGAGCGCCAGTAAGCTATACAGTCTATGTGTATATCTTACTGGCGCTCTTGTTTTTTTATTAGCGTAATTATTACTTATAGAGATATCTCTTGATGCTCTTCTTCGGAGTCTTCTCAAACTCTTCCTTAACAATCTCGATGGCGGCGAGCTTGCAGTATGCTGGCTGTGTGGAGTTGAGTTCCTGACGGTTCTGCTCCATAATTCCTTCGAGGTCTGACTCGTTGAGGCGCATTGTGGCAGCCTCGTCGAAGTCGGGATAAACCAAGCCAACGAGCTTCTCACCGCGCTGTACCACCACGCACTCGTTAACCATTGCCATGGAGTTGAGGCGGTCTTCGATTTCCTCTGGATAGATGTTCTGGCCGTTTGCTCCGAGAAGCATGTTCTTCGATCTGCCCTTGATGTATACGTTGCCGTCGGCGTCCATCGTGCCGAGGTCACCGGTGTGATACCATCCCTCAGAGTCGAGAGTCTGTGCTGTTGCTTCTTCGTTCTTGTAGTAGCCGAGCATCACGTTCAGACCGCGTGCGAGAATCTCTCCAGGGACGTTCTCGGGATCGGGACTGTCAATCTTTACCTCCATGTGAACGACGGGCTTTCCGCATGAACCGGGGGCGAAATCGTGATAGTCAGCGTAGCAGATAATCGGTGCACACTCCGTGGCTCCGTATCCTACGGTGTATGGGAAGCCGATGCGTTTGAGGAACTGCTCCACTTCCTGATTGAAGGCTGCACCTCCGACGATAATCTCATAGAAGTTGCCACCGAACGCTTTAACCACCTGGTCGCAAATCTTCTGGTTGACCTTCTTGTTTACAACAGGCATGTTGAGGAGAAGGCGCATACGATTGTTCTGGATTTTCGGGAATACCTTCTTGCGGATGATCTTCTCGATAACCAGAGGTACGGCTATGATGATGGCTGGCTTGACCTCTGCGAAGGCTGCTGCGATGATGGCAGGACTGGGCACACGTGTGAGATAGAAGACGTGGCAACCGAAGATAAACTCAAACATAAACTCGAACGCCATGCCGTACATGTGAGCCATAGGCAGGATGCTGATGACATTGTCGCCCTTCTTGATTATCTTGCCAAGCACAGTCATGGCGAAGTCGTAATTGCTCCAAAGTGCGCGGTAAGGCACCATTACACCCTTTGAGAAGCCGGTTGTGCCGGAGGTGTAGTTGATGAGTGCGAGTTCGTCCGGCAACTGTTCCTTGTAATAGTTGACGTGCTCCTTGCGGAAATACTTGGGATATTTCTTTCCGAACAGCTCGTTGAGGTGCTCACGGGCGTATGTCAGCTTGTCCGTGCGTGAAATCACGAGCGAATAGTCAGGCAGGTAAATGATGCCTTCCAGATGCGGCATCTTTGTCTGGTCGATGACCGTAGCCACGTAGTCGCCCACAAAGAGCAGCTTTGCCTCACTATGGTTTACGATGTTGTGAATCTGGTCTGCTGTGAACTCGTGCAGAATGGGCACAGCCACAGCACCGTAGGTCAGTGTTGCAAGGAAAGCCACAGCCCAGCTGGAACTGTTTCGTCCGCAAAGTGCAATCTTGTCGCCTTTCTGTACGCCGCTGCTTTCGAAGATGATGTGTAGTTTCTCAATCTTGCGAGCCACGTCGTGGTATTGCAGTGTTGCACCCTTAAAGTCAGTAAGTGCGTCCTTTTCCCAGTTGGATACGATACTTTTTTCTATCAGTTCGTTATAACTCGGTATTTTCATCCTTTGTCTTGATTTTGGTATGAGGTGTTATCTCTTTTATTTGTAAAGATATCTCTTTATGCTCTTTTTGGCAGTTTTCTGAAATTCTTCCTTATGTATCTCTATTGCTGAGACCTTGCAGAAGGGTGGTAGTTGTGAATTGAGCGTCTTTAGGTTTTCGTCCATCACTCCCTGTACGTCGTTGTCGTCGAAGTCCATGGCGTCCTTGTCTTCCTGCTCAGGATGTACGAGGGCAACGAGTCGGTTGCCGCGTTGTATGATGATGCTCTCTCCTACGAGCGGCAGGTTGTTGAGCTTGTCTTCTATTTCCTCCGGATAGACATTCTGTCCGTTGGCGCCGAGGAGCATGTTCTTTTTGCGTCCCTTTATGTAGAAGTAGCCGTCTGGTGACATGGTGGCAAGGTCGCCGGTATGGAACCATCCTTCGCTGTCTATCACTTCCTGCGTGGCTTTCTCGTTCTTGTAGTAGCCAAGCATCACGTTTGTGCCTCTTGTGATCAGCTCGCCGGGCTTGTTGGCAGGGTCAGGACTGTCAACCTTCACCTCCATGTGCTCCACGGCAGGTCCGCATGACGATATGCGATACTTGTCATAGTTGGCGAAGGTGATGAGTGGCGCTGTCTCTGTGGTGCCGTATCCGATGGTTACGGGTACGCCGACATCGTTGAGGAATTTCTCAATACCTTGATTGAGAGGAGCTCCGCCTACGATTATCTCAAAGGCATTGCCGCCAAAGGCTTGCATGATGCGCTCGCGTATGTGCTGCTTTATCTTCTTGCTTATTACTGGCATGTTGAGCAGAATCTTCATACGGCTGGTCTGCACTTCTGTGAGCACCTTGCGTCTGATGATCTTCTCTACGACGAGCGGCACGGCAACGATGAGTCGGGGCTTCACTTCCGCAAAGGCTTCTGCTATCAGCGACGGCGACGGCAGTCGGTTGAGGAAGTAGATGTGGCATCCGCCGATAAATCCGAACAGGAACTCCACAGCCAGTCCGTACATGTGTGCCATAGGCAGAATGCTTACCAGATTGCTTCCCGGCTTGACATTCGGAGAGAGGCACTTGAGGATATGGTCGAGGTTTCCCCAGATGGCACGATAGGGCAACATCACTCCTTTGGAGAATCCGGTTGTGCCCGACGTGTAGTTTATCATTGCGAGTTCCTCCGGGCTTTGCTCCTTATAGTAATGTACGTGTTCCTTACGGAAGTATTTGGGATAACGCTGACCGAAGATCTCATTGAGATGTTCTCTTGCGAAGACGAGCTTTTCTGTTCTTGCTACGACAATGGAGAAATCGGGTAAGTAGACTATACCCTCCAGTCCCGGCATGGCATCAGGGGTGATCTGTGTCTTAACGATGTCGCCGACAAACAATAGCTTTGAGTCGCTGTGGTTTACGATGTTATGTATCTGGTCTGGCGTAAACTCATGTTGTATAGGTACTGCGACGGCTCCGTATGTCAGCGTGGCTAAGAAAGCCACTGCCCAATGACTGCTGTTTCGTCCGCAAAGGGCTATCTTGTCACCTTTCTGTACCCCGCTGTTTTCAAACAATATATGCAGCTTCTCTATCTTTCTTGCTACATCATGGTATTGGAGTGTCGCTCCCTTATAGTCTGTAAAAGCGTCTTTTTCCCAATACTTAATAATACTGTTCTCTATATAAGAGTTGAAACTGGGTATTCCTTCCATTGCACAATCTTCTAAATTTTGTGCAAAGGTACGTCATTATTTGCACAATACCAAAACTTTTGTGCGGTAATTGGTTTCTTTGGTTCAAGATATCCCTATTTTTATACGTTTTAGACCAGTTTTTGTCAAGCCTATTCGTATCGCATTGATTTGGCCGGATGTATGTGCGAAATCATATAGCTTGGCGCTATAAGCACGAAGAGCGCTATGAGGAGCGTGGCGACGTTAAGCAGGAGCACGAAAAGCCAGTTGATTTCCACGGGTACTGTGTCGACATAATAAGTTGTAGGGTCGAGCTTGAATATGCCTGCTGTCTCTTGCAGGAACAGCAATGCCAGGGCGATGATGTCGCCGATGATGAGTCCCTTGCCGATGATGAATGCTGCAAACCACAGGAATATGTGGCGTATGGTGTCGTTACGTGCTCCCAATGCCTTAAGGATGCCTATCATTGTGGTGCGCTCAAGAATGATGATAAGCAGTCCGCTTATCATTGTCACTACAGCCACGGCTGTCATTATGGCGAGGATTATCCATACGTTAAGGTCGAGCAGGTCGAGCCATGAGAATATCTGTGGCGAAAGTTCGCGTATGTTTTTTGACGAATATGTGTTGCCGTAACTGTCTGTTGTGCGGTTTACATTTCTTATAATGATGTCGCTTGTCTCCGAGAGCTTGTTGAAGTCGCTGACCGTAAGCTCCGCTCCGCTTGCAAGGTCGGTGGTCCAGCCGTTCAGCTTCTGTGCAGTATAGAGGTCGCAGAACACCGTAATCTTGTCATACTGAGAAAGGTTGGTCTGATAGATGCCTTGGATGGTAAGCTTTCGCGTGCGCACACCGCCTTCGCCGATGAAGTAAGCGAAGATGCGGTCTCCGCTCTTCACGTCCAGCTTGTCAGCCATAGTCTTTGAGATAAGGATTTTGCCGGTGCTTGCCTTGTCTGAGAATACGGGTATGCTGCCGCTCACCATGTTCTTGTGGATGAACGTGGAGTCGAATTCCGGTCCAACTCCCTTGAACATCACTCCAAGGAAGTCGTTGTCGGTCTTAAGTATGCCTTGTTTGGTTGCGAATCGCTGAACGTGTTCCACGCCTTGCGTCTTACTGAGCACGTTCATCATCGAGTCGTTCATCACGACCGGCTGGTCTGTAGCTGACGACTGCAGGGCGTAGAAGTTGGCTACTTGTATGTGGCTGCCGAATCCCACTACTTTGTCCCTTATGGTATGCTTGAATCCAAGCACCACGCTGACGCTGATTATCATTACTGCAAGTCCGATTGCCACACCCGCTGTGGCAATACGTATAGCCGGCTTCGATACCTTCTGCTTGTCGTCAGTGTGGTCTGAATGTATGCGGCGTGCTATAAAAAGGGGAAAGTTCATTTTTAGAAATGTTTAATGTTTGATATTTAATTGTTTGGCTTTGCTTGTAAATCCAGTGGCAAAAGCCAAACATTAAATATCAAACATTAATTTAAGTTGTTGTTAAATGTATTGTTTTCTTAATTATCAGTCAGCGTCCTCCACGCGTCCCGGATAAGCTTCCAGAGCCTTGCGCAGCACGATGAGTGAGCGCTCGAGGTCTTCCTTCTTGAGGACGTATGCGATGCGGACCTGATTGCGTCCGGCTCCCGGGGTGGTGTAGAAACCGGCGGCAGGAGCCATCATGACGGTCTCGCCTTCGTACGAGAATTCTTCCAGACACCAACGGCAGAATTTCTCCGAGTCGTCCACGGGAAGTTTTGCCACGGTGTAGAAGGCTCCCATTGGTATGGGCGAATAGACACCTGGTATGCGGTTAAGACCGTCGATAAGACATTTGCGTCGTTCCACATACTCCTCATACACGTCACGGTAATAATCCTCCGGTGCGTCAAGTGACGCTTCTGCTACAATCTGGCCGAGGAGTGGGGGAGAGAGACGTGCCTGACAGAGCTTCATTACTGCGGCGCGTACTTCCGGATTCTTCGATATCAAGGCACCGATGCGGATGCCACACTCGCTGTAGCGTTTCGATACGGAGTCGATAAGGATGACGTTCTGCTCTATGCCTTCAAGGTGACAAGCCGAGATGTACGGCGAGCCGGTGTAGATATACTCTCTGTATACCTCATCGGAGAAGAGATAGAGATCGTATTTCTTCACGAGATCGCGAATCTGGTTCATCTCACGGCGTGTGTAGAGATAGCCGGTAGGGTTGTTGGGGTTGCAGATAAGGATGGCACGTGTGTGCTCATTAATCAGCTCCTCAAACTTCTCCACCTTAGGCAGCGAGAATCCTTCCTCTATGGTGGTTGCAATGGTGCGTATCTTTGCTCCGGCAGAGACGGCAAACGCCATGTAGTTGGCGTATGCCGGTTCCGGGATTATAATCTCGTCGCCAGGGTTCAGACATGACATGAAAGCGAAAAGCACAGCTTCCGAACCGCCAGCCGTGATGATGATGTCATCTGCGCTAACGTTGATGTTGAATCGTTTGTAGTAATTCGTCAGTTTCTCTCTGTATGAGAGATAGCCTTGTGATGGCGAATACTCAAGGACAGAACGGTCGATGTGTTTCAGAGCGTCCAGTCCCACTTGCGGTGTCGGCAGGTCAGGCTGACCAATGTTCAGGTGATACACCTTTACACCGCGTTTCTTTGCGTCTAACGCTAAGGGAGCCAATTTCCTGATTGGCGATTCGGGCATTTCAAGTCCGCGTACTGATATTTCTGGCATGTTAAGTGTTTTCTTGTTATTGATTTGTTTGTCGGATTGTCACTGAATAATGCAAAGATACTACAAATAGTAATAAGTGCAAAATTTTAGACTACTCTGTTTTTAGTCTTTTTTCTTTCCGAGAGACTTTATCCAGCTGATTGGCTTCTTCAGAATCTGTGTGATGGCGCTTGTCTGCTTCACGGCTGGCACGTTGGATGTCTGCTGCTTTGTCTGCTCCGTCTTTGCAGAATTCTGTCTGCCTTCGCCATTGCGATTGTTTCTGCCAGATGGACGACGCTGCTTGCGACGCTGACCGTCCGTCTGCGGCTTGTTGTCTTGGCGATCGGCTTGTGGCTTGTTCTGACGCTCAGTCTGCTGTTTGCTTTGGCGCTTCTCGTCCTGCTGTTTCTGTCCGTCACCCTGAGGTCTTTCCTTGCGTCTGTTTTGCTGCGGCTTCTTGTTTGTAGCCTCGTTGTTGCCATTCTCTGCAGTTACGTCTTTCTTCTGACGCGGTCCTCTTGAACGCTTCTTGCGTGGCTTCTGCTCAGCGTTTTCAGGGTTGGTGTTATCCTGCGCTTTTGTTTCGTTATTGGCGCTTGTGGCAGCAGCGTCCTTATCTGTAGGAGCGTTCTTGCCATCAGTCTTGTTCTGATTGTCGGTTGCGTTGCGCTTTTTTCCGCGTCCTCTTCCGTTGCCGCCACGTCCTCTTCCGTTGCTCTCACCGTTGCCGCCGCGTCTTTGCTTGCCGCTGCGTCCGTTGGAACGTGCTGCGTTATAGTCAGGAGCCTCGCCGAGACCTTCAGGCAGCTGGTTCTTTTCCACCTCTCTGCCGAGGAATTTCTCAATCTGCTTGAAGCTGCTGATTTCGTCTTCAGCCACGAAGGTTATTGCTACGCCGTCGCGCTGCGCTCTTGCCGTACGTCCGATACGATGAACATAGTCCTCCGGATCGTGCGGAACGTCGAAGTTGATGACCATGGCAATGTCGTCAATGTCGATGCCGCGTGCCACAATGTCCGTAGCCACGAGCACGTCTATCTGACCCGTCTTGAATTTATAGAGAATCTCGTCACGCTCAGCCTGCTCCAAGTCGGAGTGCATCTCGCCTGAGTTGATCTTCATCTGCTGCAGAGTACGGTTGATGGCTTTCACCTTCTGCTTCTTTCCAGAGAAGATAATCACACGGTTGAGGTCGCCTTTTCTGAAAAGGTCCTTAATGATGCCGATCTTCTGTGTTTCGTAGCAGACATAAGCGCTCTGCTTGATTTTCTCTGCAGGACGGCTGACGGCAATCTTTACCTCCACCGGATTCTTGAGCAGGGTCTTTGCCAGTTCTTCTATCTTCTCCGGCATAGTGGCGGAGAACATGATGGTCTGGCAGTCGGCGGGCAGCTTGCTTGCTATCATCTTGATGTCCTCAGAGAAGCCCATGTCCAGCATGCGGTCAGCCTCGTCAAGTACGAAGAAGCTTACCTTGCTGAGGTCGGCGCTACCGAGCGAAATATGACTGATGAGTCGTCCCGGTGTTGCGATAACCACATCGGCTCCCATTTGGAAGCTCTTCAGCTCCTGATCATAGCGGTTGCCGTCGTTGCCACCATACACAGCCACGCTGCTTACACCTGAGAGATAATAGCCGAAGCCCTGCATGGCTTGGTCAATCTGCTGTGCCAGTTCTCGTGTCGGGCTCATAATCACGCAGTTGATGGCATCCTTCGGATATCCTCCGTCGTCCAGCTTCGAGAGGATAGGAAGGAGATAAGCAGCTGTCTTTCCCGTTCCGGTCTGTGCTACACCGAGGAGGTCGCGTCCCTCAAGTATTGGGGGAATACACTTTTCTTGAATAGGTGTGCATTTGTCGAAACGCATATCATATAGTGCGTCAAGCACATGGTCGTTGAGTTCTGTTTCGTCGAAATACATTACTTGTAATGTTTAATTGAATAATGTTTAAAGTTTATGTGGCGGAATGGCACATAGAGTGCCTTTCCGCACTTAGTTCGGTGCCTTTCTGTAGCAGAAGTATGCCACTACAGCAAAAATCATATTAGGCACCCATGCTGCGAGCATTGGTGGAGCTCCGGCGTTGATGGCGAATGTCGCAGATACTGTTTGTAGCATGATGTAGCCGAAACTTAGCGCCAGACCTATTCCCAGATACATACCCATGCCGCCTTTCCTCTTGCGCGAAGACAGTGACAAGCCAATGGTTGTCAGGATGAACGAGGCGAAGGACGAGGCTATGCGCTTGTGATACTCCACCTGATACTGCACTACGTTGCCGTTTCCTCGGTCAATCTGCTTCGATATATATTCCTTCAGCTCCGGCGAGGTGAATGTCTCTTGCTGACCTTTTGAGTAGACGAGGTCAGTCGGCTCCATCTGTATCAGCGTGTCGCGCTTTGCTCCGCTGGTGATGTGCTCTTTTAGTCCGTGCAGTTCTCGAATCTTCCAGTTGGTCAGTGTCCAATGATACTTCGAGTCGGAGATGGTGTCGTACTGTGCTTCCATTGCCGTCATGTGACTGACGAGCTTCTTGTTCTCAAACTTGTCCAGCGAGAATCCGAATCCACGCTTCATGTTGTTGTCGTAATGCTGTATGTAGGCTATCGTACCTCGGTCTACTTGCAGCATTACGTTGTCCGCACTGGTGTTCTTCTTCTTGTTCTTATACATCGACTCGAAGTTCTGCCTTACCACTGTTCCGTGCGGAATGACGTAGGCAGAGAGAAAGAACGACAGAGTGGATATCAGCACGCACGATATCATGTATGGTCTCATGAGTCGCTTAAAGGACACGCCTGCTGCCAGCATCGATATAATCTCCGAGTTGGATGCCAGCTTTGACGTGAAGAAAATCACGGCAATGAAGACAAAGAGCGGGCTGAAGAGATTGGCGAAGTAAGGTACAAAGTTGGCGTAATAGTCGAATACGATGGCTTTGAGAGGCGCATGGTATTGGCTGAACTTCGCAAGGTTCTCGTTAACGTCGAAGACGATGGAGATACTGATAATCAGCAATATGGAATAGATGTACGTACCGATGAACTTACGTATGATATACCAGTCGAGAATCTTTATGTATCTCAGCGGGTTAAGGACGTTCAATACCCTAAGGAAGGCAAGCTTGCGTGCAGTCCATGCCATTGCCTTCCTTAGTGTCCTTGTATGCGATTCCCACCATCGTGCGACGTGGAGCAGGTGGCGAAAGCGTCTGATGTTCTTTCTTTTCATCTTACTGTTTTTTCCTAAATCCTTCTTCCGAGATTGTCAATAACGCTGCGTTTCCACTGTACGAAGTCGCCTTGTTCGATGTGGGTGCGTGCGTCTGTGACGAGTCGTAGGTAGAAGGCGAGGTTATGTATGCTCGCTATCTGCATAGCCAGAAGTTCCTGCGCCTTGAAGAGGTGGTGGAGGTACGCCTTGGTGTGGATGCGGTCGATGTCGCATCCGTCGGGATCGATAGGAGAGAAGTCCTGCTCCCACTTCTTGTTGCGCATGTTCATGGTGCCATTGTAGGTGAAGAGCATGGCGTTGCGTCCGTTACGTGTAGGCATAACGCAGTCGAACATGTCCACTCCGCGCTCTATAGCCTCGAGAATGTTCTGTGGTGTTCCCACTCCCATAAGATATCTGGGCTTGTCTTTCGGGAGAATCTCGTTCACCACCTCAATCATCTCGTACATCACCTCCGTCGGTTCGCCTACAGCCAATCCTCCGATGGCATTGCCATCGGCTCCCTTGTCTGCCACGAACTTTGCAGCCTCTCTTCTCAGGTCCTTGTATTTACATCCCTGCACGATGGGGAAGAGGCTCTGACGGTGTCCGTAAAGCGGTTCGGTCTCGTCGAATCGCTTAATGCAGCGGTCGAGCCAGCGCTGTGTGAGGGCAAGGCTCTTCTTGGCATACTCGTAGTCGCTCTCTCCAGGAGGGCACTCGTCGAATGCCATCATGATGTCGGCGCCGATGATGCGTTCCGTGTCCATGACGTTCTCAGGAGTGAAGATATGCTTTGATCCGTCAATGTGTGAGCGAAACTCGCATCCTTCCTCACGAAGCTTGCGGATACCTGTAAGCGAGAATACCTGGAAACCACCCGAATCGGTAAGGATAGGACGGTCCCATGTATTGAACTTATGCAGGCCTCCTGCTTTGCGTATAGTGTCGAGTCCGGGTCTCAGGTAGAGGTGATAAGTGTTGCCGAGGATAATCTGGGCTTTCACCTGCTCGCGCAACTCCTGAAAATGTACGCCCTTTACAGAGCCTACCGTTCCCACGGGCATAAAGATAGGTGTCTTTATCTGTCCGTGGTCGGTCGTTATTATACCGGTGCGAGCGTCTGAGGCACTGTCTGTATGTTGGAGTTCGAATGTCATTTTCTGCTTTTCTTGTCTCTTTTTTTACTTAATTCTTTTCTTCTTCCTTGATGCTGAGGTCGATGGGATTGTCCACCTTCTCGTCTGTGAGGGCGAACTTCCATACGTCCTGTACGTTCTCAACGTAGTGGAACTCTACGCCCTTGCGGTAAATCTCAGGGATTTCTTCTATGTCCTTGCGGTTGTCCTGGCACATCACGATGTCTGTGATGCCGGCGCGCTTGGCTGCAAGAATCTTTTCCTTTATTCCGCCTACTGGCAGAACCTTGCCGCGCAGAGTTATCTCTCCCGTCATCGCTGTGTTTTTGCGAACCTTACGCTGGGTTAGAGCCGAAGCTATGGAGGTGGCGATAGTGATACCTGCAGAAGGGCCGTCCTTTGGTGTGGCACCTTCCGGCACGTGTATGTGGATGTTCCAGTTGTTGAAGATACGATAGTCCACGCCGAGAGAGTCGATGTGAGCCTTTACGTATTCGAGGGCTATTACCGCCGACTCCTTCATCACGTCACCGAGGTTTCCGGTCAGCGTCAGCTTGCCAGCCTTGCCCTTGCTCAGCGAAGTTTCGATGAAGAGAATCTCTCCACCTACGCTTGTCCAAGCCAAACCTGTCACTACACCAGCATAATCGTTGCCCTGATAGATGTCGCGATAGAATGGCGGTTTGCCGAGCAGGTCCTCTATCTCGTTTGGAGTGATCTTCTCATAGGGGAGCACGTCGTCGAGAGCCTTCTTGTATGCGAGCTTGCGCAGAGCCTTGTTCACCTGCTTCTCGAGCTGTCTTACACCGCTCTCTCTCGTGTACTGCTCTATTATCTTCTCAATGGCAGCCTTGGTGAATGTCGGCTTGTCCTCCTTGGCTGTAAGGCCGCAGTTGTCAATCTCACGCGGGATGAGATGGCGCTTGGCTATCTCTATCTTCTCCTCGGTGATGTATCCGCTCACCTCTATAAGCTCCATACGGTCGAGCAATGGACGCGGTATTGAGCCGAGATCGTTGGCTGTGGCAATGAAGAGCACCTTAGAGAGGTCGAAGTCCACGTCGAGGTAGTTGTCGTGGAAGGCGTTGTTCTGCTCAGGGTCGAGCACCTCAAGCAGAGCCGACGATGGGTCGCCATTGATGGTGTTCTGCGTCACCTTGTCAATCTCGTCAAGAATGAATACGGGATTAGCCGAACCTGCCTTCTGTATGTTCTTTATTATACGTCCCGGCATGGCACCCACGTATGTACGGCGGTGTCCGCGAATCTCCGACTCGTCGTGCAGACCACCCAATGACATGCGCACATACTTGCGCTTCATTGCCGCTGCGATGCTCTTTCCGAGGCTGGTCTTGCCCACTCCCGGAGGGCCGTAGAGGCAGATGATTGGCGACTTGAGGTCGCCTCTCAGCTTCAATACAGCCATATATTCGAGGATGCGCTCCTTCACCTTCTCCATGCCGTAGTGGTCATGGTTAAGTATGCGCTGTGCACGCTTGAGGTCGAGGTTGTCCTTGGTATATTCTCCCCAAGGAAGGTTTGTCATTGTCTGGAGATAGTTATACTGTATGCTGTACTCCGGGCTTTGCGGATTAAACATATCCAGCTTGTCAAGCTCCTTTCTGAATATCTTGTCCACCTCTTCCGGCCAAGCCTTGCTCTTAGCCTTCTCCTCAAGGTCCTTGCGTTCTGGCGAACCTTCGCCTCCGCCAAGTTCCTCCTTAATGTTCTTGATCTGCTGTTGCAGGAAGTATTCGCGCTGCTGCTCGTCGAGATCCTCGCGTGTCTTTGAGCGAATGTTCTGCTTCAGTTCCAGTAGCTGCATTTCCTTATGCAGCACGCGGAGCGTCTGGATGACACGTTCCTTGATGCTTCCAGTAGAGATAAGCAGTTCTTTGTCCTCGATGCTGAACGGAAGGTTGGTGCAGACAAAGTCAACGGCTATAACATTATTAGATATATTGTTAAGCGCAAACTGCGATTCGTCAGGCAGGTCCTCGTTCATGCGGATATAGTTGAGCGTTGTGGAGCGCATATCCTCCATGGCTGTGGCAAACTCCTTGTCGTTTTCCTTCGGCACGTCCTCCATCGCCGGGCACACTTCGCCGAGCATAAAAGGCATTGTGCGTGTGATGCTCTTCAGACGGCATCTGCCGAGGCCCTGTATGATGGCTGTGAGATTATTGCCAGGACCAGGCATTTCCAGCACCTTCACGAGCTTGGCATAAACGCCATATTCGAAAAGGTCCTTGCCTTCCGGATTCTCCACTTCCTGGTCTTTCTGGCAGAATACGGCAAATGCCGCATCGTTATGTTTGCGCAGCTTGTCCAGCAAGTTGAGGCTTTGCTTGCGTCCTATGATGACGGGTGAGATAACACCAGGGAATATAGCAATGTTACGGGTTGCAAGAATAGGAAGCTCCCCGTCTATATTAACATTAAAGAGGTTTGTCACGTCGCCTTCGTAGTCGGCAATCATTTGAATGGATGTGCTACTTCTTTTGTTCATATCTTGTCTGTATGTCTTGAGGTTGGCAAGCTGAATGCGTTTGCCATCCGCCTATTAAGCCTACAAAATTACTCATTCTATTGCACAAAATAGCCTGTATTTTCTCTTTTTTGCTTTTTTGTTACTTTTTTATTTGTTTTTTTAAGATATATAGGTAAAAAGACGTAATTTTGCAAATACACCACTTCTTACTTCAAGCATCTAATTTACATCATAATATATATAGTATGAAACTAAAGCAAATCTTATGTTCGCTGCTTTGTCTCGCTGCTACTTCAGGTGCTGTGGCACAGGACGCCGTACAGGCGGAGACTGAAGAGCAGAAGGACAAGCGTATGGAATGGTTCGATCATGCCAAGTTGGGCATCTTCGTACATTGGGGTATCTATGCCGTAAACGGCGTATCAGAGAGTTGGTCGTTCCACAACAAATATCTGCCCTATGAGCAGTATATGTCGCAGTGCTCAGGCTTCACCGCAAGCAAATACGACCCCAAGGCTTGGCTCGATCTTATCAAGGAGAGCGGTGCACGTTATACTGTCATCACTACGAAGCATCACGACGGTGTGGCGTTGTGGAACACGAAGTACAGCGACCTTAACACCGTGAAGGCTACGGCTGCCAAGCGCGACCTTCTTACTCCCTTCGTTAAGGAAGTGCGCAAGCACGGTCTGAAGCTCGGACTCTATTATTCGCTCATTGATTGGTCTCATCCCGACTATCCCAACTTCACTCGTACAGAGACACGTTACGACGTGAAGGACGATCCTGCACGTTGGCAGAAGTTCCTCAAGTTCGACTTCGACCAGCTTGGCGAGCTTAACGCATACAAGCCCGATCTCTACTGGTTTGACGGCGACTGGGAGCAGTCGGCTGAGACATGGAATGCCAAGGGAATGTCTGAATTCCTCCGCAAGGCTAACAAGAACGTCATCATCAACTCACGCATACAGGGCTACGGCGATTATGCCACTCCTGAGCAGGGGGTGCCCGTGGTACGTCCCGAAGACAAGCATTGGGAGCTTTGCATGACCATGAACGACTCTTGGGGATATCAGCATGCCGACACCAACTATAAGTCGCCCTACATTCTTCTGCGTACCTTCGTTGACTGTCTGTCTATGGGTGGCAATATGCTTCTCGACATCGGTCCTAAGGAGGACGGCACCATTCCTGAGGAGCAGGTAGCCATACTGAAGGAGTTCGGACGCTGGACAAAGAAGCATAAGGAAGCCATCTACGACACACGTGCTGGCATTCCGGGCGAGCATTTCCAGGGTTACTCCACACTCAACAAGGCTGGTGACATCCTTTATCTCTACCTTCCCTACAAGCCCAACGGTCCCATCGAAGTGAAGGGTCTTATGAATAAGGTAAACCGTGTGTGGGTTGTCGGCGACGGCGAGATTATCAGCTCGAAGGTTTTCAACAAGAACTACTGGAGCGAGGTGCCGGGCAACTTGTATATCAACGTACCCGAACGCTCACTCGACCCGATGATCACGGTTGTGGCTGTGCTTCTTGACGGCCCCATCAAGCTGTATCGCGGTGCAGGAAAGGTGATAGAGAGCAACTAATCTGATAAATTCAAAATCAGTAAATAATAAAGATGAGATACTTTTCTGTTCTTATTTCCCTGATGGTCTCGCTCTCCGTTATGGCTGCTCCCAAGTCCAATCATAAGGAGTTTGCAGCGAAGGGCAACACCACTATTAAGGTGTTCGACAAGACCAATGTGCATTACGATCCTACAAAGATTGCCGGATTTAATGAGGCTGATGCTGACGGCATAATCCGCCTTGTCAACGGACGCATCATCCTTAAGAAGATTCAGGTGCCCCATTATGAGCGCAATGTTAAGGTATACATAAAGACCACCATCGCTTCCAACGGCGACAGATGGGACAAGACAGGCTCATGCTTTGTGCTTCCGCGCAAGTCTGCCATCAACCTCATGACCATAGCTGAAGGCAAGAACAAGTTTCCTGCCGTCGACTCTCTGAAGCTTGAGAAGCTCGTAGGCGTGGTGGCTGGCAAGGACTATCTTCCCACCGTCGAGCTGATGCGATTTATGACACCTTTTGGTGTTGGCTTCTACAGTAACAAAAACGACACGCTCTCCTCTAAGCGCCGTCCAGTCTACATCCCGAAATGGGAGAAGTGCGTGCAGTGGCAGCAGGACATCACCGACCTCTATCCGCTTCTTGAGGATGAGGCTTACGTCGGTGTCTTTATTGACACATGGACAGAGCAGGGCTATCTCGCAAGCATGGAACTACAGTTCAATGAGAGCACCATCTCTTGCGACCGCATGCAGCGTCGTCAGGTAATGCCGCTCCTCAACACCGTCTACTACATCGGTCAGGAATATCCCGACATCTTCGCACGCAAGCCCATCACCACCGACTTCGTTCTTCCTAAGGGAGCACGCAACGTTCGTCTGAAGTATATCGTTACAGGACATGGAGGTCATGATGGTGGCGACGAGTTTGTGCAGAAGGAGAACATCCTTTCTGTAGACGGCAAGGAAGTGAAGCGCTTCATCCCTTGGCGTGACGACTGCGCCTCGTTCCGCCGTTTCAATCCTGCTACGGGTGTTTGGCTTGAGAAGCGCGTAGCTTCATACATCGGTGAGAATGGCTATACGGAGAAAGAGGTGGAAGAGCCGGTCGCTTCTTCCGACTTCTCACGCTCCAACTGGTGTCCCGGCACTGACGTCGTTCCTGAAGAAGTGGAGCTCGGCGACCTCAAGGCTGGCCGCCATACCTTCACTGTTGACATCCCGAAAGCCCAGCCGATAAACGGCAACGAGATGAACCATTGGCTCGTGTCGGCATATCTGGTTTGGAACGAGTAAGCAATGTTTGCATTTTGTTATAATTAATTTAATGTGAAGCTGCTGGACACATACTGACTATTTGATCATTAATCAAATAGTCAGTATGCGTTCAGCGGCTTTTAATATAAATGTGATAGTAGATTAAAACTAAATAAGTATGAGAAAAACATTTTTGACTTTTGTGCTTACATTACTCGCTGGAGTATTGTTCGCACAGCAACCTGCAAGAGTTGCTGTTGCTGAGGGCACTTTGGAAGGCATCAACGAGTCTGGCATCAAGACATTCAAGGGCGTACCCTTTGCAGCACCTCCTATAGGCGACCTACGCTGGAAGGCGCCTCAGCCAGTGGAGAAATGGCATGGCGTGCGCCAAGCCAAGGAGTTCGGTCCCAACCCTATGCAGGAGAATATCTTCGGCGACATGAACTTCGGTACGAAGAAGATGAGCGAAGACTGTCTGTATCTTAATATCTGGACTCCTGCAAAGACAATGGACGAGCACCTGCCGGTTCTTATCTATTTTAATGGTGGCGGACTGATGGCTGGCAGTGGCAGCGAACCTCGCTATGCCGGTGACGCCATGGCTCGTAAGGGCATTATCTCCATAACAGCCAACTATCGTGAGGGCATCTTCGGCTTCTTCGCTCATCCGCAGCTCTCTAAGGAGACCACATACAAAGGCTCAGGCAATTATGGCTTCCTCGATCAGGTGGTTGCCATTAAATGGGTAAAGGACAACATTGCTGCGTTCGGTGGCGACCCCAATCGCATCACCATCGTAGGCGAGTCGGCTGGCTCGATGTCGGTAAGCGCACTTATGGCTTCGCCTTTATGCCAAGGACTGTTCGCTCAGGCAATGGGATCAAGCGGTTCGGTGGTAGGAATGAAGAAGGTTTCTACGCTTAAAGAAGCTGAGGCTAAGGGCTTGCAATTGACTAAAAAGATTGGCTGTAAGGACATCAAGGACCTGCGTGCTATGTCTGCTGAAGAACTTATGAAGAAAGCCAATGTGAAAAGTGTTCCTATATATAATGTAGACGGTTACTTCTGGACCAAGCAGCCTTACGATGTGTTCGCAAATGGCGAACAGACTAAGGTGCCTTTGCTCATCGGTGGCAACAATCAGGAGATGAACGCGATGGCTGTTCTCTACGGAAAGGCTCCCACAGTGGAGAACTTGAAGAATGCGGTTAAAGCCACTTTTGGCGACGCTACTGACGAACTCTTCAAGCTTTATGGCCTCAACACCGATGCAGACGTGATGGGACAGCCGGGCAACGAGCTCGCTGGCGACCTCTTCCTTGATTACTCTACATGGAAGTGGGGCAACATGCACAAGCTCACTGGTGGTCAGCCCGTTTATCGCTACCGCTATTGCCATCCGCGTCCTGATATGGTGTTGAAGGATAAGGTGGCTGGTCTTGCCGGTGGAGTTCAGGAAAAGACTTCTAACACTCCTGCTGCTCCGCGTGCTCTCGGTGCTGTCCACTCAGCCGACATTGAGTATGCTATGGGCACACTGCCTACCAACCGCGTATACGACTGGCAGCCTGAAGACTACGTCGTGTCTGACATCTTCAGCAATTACTACGTAAACTTCGTAAAGACCGGTAATCCCAATGGTCTTGGTCTTGTTGACTGGCCCACCACCAACGGCAAAGCCATCGCTCCGGTTCTACAGATTGACGTTAACACATTCGTAAAGGAAAACCCGAACATGGAGAAGCGTTACGAGATACTGGATGGTTTGTTCTGGAAGTAAACATTTGTTTAATTCTCGTATAATTTCTTGCAAAAGTTTGATTATTCTGATTTAATGCTGTATCTTTGTATAAGATGGGCTGCATCTCAGCATAATATTCAAGCAAGCTTGATATTCTGCATTCGATTTGCACTATCTTTGCCTAACGCTATAATACAATTAGTTATGAGACAATCAGAAGAACGATATATCAGTTTGTTGACCGATTTCGGCTTTAAGCGAATCTTCGGCACAGACCCAAATAAGGAGTTGCTTGTCAACTTCCTTAACTCCCTCTTCGATGGTGAGGAGGTGATAAAGGACGTGAAGTATCTCAATAGCGAGAATGTGGGCGATGTTTATACAGAGCGCAAGGCCATATTCGATGTCTATTGTGAGAACGAGAAAGGCGAGAAATTTATTGTGGAGATGCAGAATGCCTACCAGACATACTTTAAAGACCGGTCGTTGTTCTACTCGACATTCCCTATCAGAGAGCAGGCTCCTAAAGGTTCCGACTGGAATTTCTGTCTGAAGAAGGTTTATGTTGTTGCTTTGCTCAATTACAGAATGAGCGATGAGGCTTTCGACAGTTCGGATACAATCCACACAATAGCCTTGATGGATACGAAGACCAACAAGGTTTTTAATGCCAAGCTGATGTTTAAGTATGTTGAGGTTGGTAGATTTGACAAGACAGACGATGAACTAATATCATTGTCTGATAAATGGATGTATGTGCTTAAGAATCTGTCACGCCTCGACAATCGCCCGTCGTCTCTACGTGAAAAGATATTCACCAAGCTATTTGATGCTGCGGCTATAGCCCGCTTCACACCTATGGAGTTGCGTGAATATGAGGACAGCCTCAAGGCTTATCGCGACATTAAGAATTCCTTGGACACGGCAAAAGAGGAGGGTCGTGCAGAAGGCCGTGAGGAAGGCCGTGCAGAAGGTATTGCTATGGTTGTAAAAAACATGCATGCAAAAGGAATGGATATTGACGTTATTGCATCTATTACTGGTTTGAATAAAGATGAAGTAGAAAGCCTTTGTCTATAGTAGAGTAGATAAGCAATAATATCGCTTTTCTCATAAAAACAACAATACGGATTTATCAGAGCTGGAATGCCTGATAAATCCGTATTTTCTTTTATTGTTATTTGTTGCAGGTGTTCTGCGAGTTGTCATTTCCTTACTTCACCTCGAACTTTCCGTTCTGGTCAACGACGTAGGTCTTGCCTGTTCCGCCCACTCTTACGCTGATGCTGAAGAGGGTGGAGGTGGCTTCGATGTTCACGTTGCTGCCCTTCGGCATAGTGGCGAGGTCTGAGTCGGTGACACCGAGGAGAGCCGTCGAGCTGGTGAAGGCACCCTGCTTCTCACGGTTGTCGAGCTGGGCGTAGAACATTGCCCACAGCAGCTTGTATGCTTCCATGTTGTATGGGCAGCGGAACTCTTCTGTTTCTCCGCCTACGTTCTTGTCAGAGAACTGCAGGAAGCCCCACTGGTTAGGAGCGTGCATGTTTATCTCTCCGGTCGGAGTCCATACCCAGTTTTCTTCCGGTCCGCCCTTCTTCAGCCATTCCACGCGTGAGAAGTTCAGTCGCCAGATGTTGCCTGCAACCAACGGATTGGTGAAGTTGCGTGTTATGGCCTTATGTGGGATGGCCATCTCCACGGTCCATGAGCGGTCCTTGTCCTTCTCCTTGTTCAGCGTGCCGTCGTGCGATACGGCGAGCTTCAGTCCCGGGCAGTCCCATTGAACGTAGAAGTTGCCGCCAGAGCGGTAGGCACGGTCAAGCATAAGGTCGAACACCACGCCGCGTGCGTTGTTCTCAATCTCGAAATAGTTCTGTCCGTCGCCCGTCGGGTCGATAAACACCTCGAAGTCGTTTTCGTGATAGATGATGGTGTCACGCTGTGTGAAGTGTCCCACGATGTTTGGCTCCTCCATAACGGCAGCTACGTAGAGATAGTCGTTGTCCCACATCATGCGAGCCTTTGTGTCGTAGATGGGCTTGGGGAATCCCTCTCCGCTGATGTCTACGAACGACTCCGTGTCGGCAGCCTTGCTCCATGAATGCTCTTTCAGCTTGCCGTCTATCTTTATTTTCTCCGTAGTGCGGTAGCACACGTAGTTGCGTGGTGTTGACAGACGCTGTGCGTATTTCTTAAGCAGTCCGTCCTGTGCGAAAGCCGCTGCTGTTGAGGAAGCGGCAATCAATGTAGCGATTAAGAATTTTTTGTTCATTATGTTTTAGTTAGAATATTCCATTGAATCTGGCGTAGTTCTTGTCTTTTGTCACTCCCATAATCAGGAACCAGTCAATGATGGTCCATATTCCGCAACCTCCGCATGTTATCAGCTTCAGCACGCCCATCATGGTGTCGCCTACGAAGAAGCGGTCGATGCCGAATTGTCCGAGGAAGATGGATATGAGAAGAACAATTGTCGGGTCTTTTGACTGTGCCAAACGTATGGATGCCTCAGAATAGACCATATTCTGAAGCTGTGTGTGCATGCTGTGCAGCGCATAGTCGGGGAATCTTCCACCGTACATGGCAATCAGTTGGCTTGCTTGGTCTTTTTCCATATTTTTTTATTTTTACATGTTTATGTTAGTTTCTTATATGTCCAGGATGTTCCTTATGACAAACCATATACAGAACGTAATGATGTATAGCCATACGGCTGTCTTTCCCTCGAATATCTCCGTCATGCGGTCCTTAATCCGTGACTGCGGCAGATAGTAAGCCGTCACCACGCACATGGCATAGGGTAGGGCATAGACGAGGTAGTAGTTGTATGCCAAAGCTTCCCTCACCTTACCGTTGGTCAATGCGTGGATAAACCGCTGTATGCCGCAGGCTGGGCAGCTCAGTCCGGTAATGAGCTTCACCGGGCATTTCGGCCAAAACCAATAAGCAGTCGGACTGAAGCGATAGAGTATCAGTCCGACTGCCAAAGCTAATGCGAGAAAGGCATATTTACTATTTCGCACTTGAAAAAATAAAGCTTCCCGCAAATATGAAATAAAAGATGTCAACAACAGCTCCGGCAATTATGCCATGATGCTCCATTTCTTAGCTTGGATGGCAGAATACATAGCTTTGTTATACATACCAGCCATATAATAGCTGTTTACCTTTGATGCTGTGATGATTGCGTATATGCCAATCGGAAGACAGAAGCATACAGTGCAAAGGATTGCCATCACCATGTTGTTGTTTGGTTTTGGCATCTGAGAGTTGTTGTCTTGTGACTGTGTGGTTTGGTTGATTTGTTCCATAAGGTCTAAGGAGTGGATCAGAAGGTTTCATCGTGGCATGGGCTGATCCTTTACGCCATGCCACGGCAGTTGGTATAATTGTTTTATGTGGGTGTCAGCTTTTATTTCTCCAGCAGGTCAGGGCGCAGCGTCTTTGTGCGTTCCATTGCCTGCTCCATTTCCCAGTTCTTTATCTTCGCCTCGTTGCCGCTAAGCAGAATCTCAGGAACCTTCCATCCCTTATAGTCGGCAGGGCGAGTATAGATGGGGGCTGAGAGCATGTCGTCCTGGAAGCAGTCGCTCAGTGCGCTCTGCTCGTCGCCAATCACTCCCGGCACTATGCGTACGATGGCGTCTGCCATGATGGCAGCAGCCAGCTCGCCGCCCGTAAGCACATAGTCGCCGATGCTTATCTCGCGGGTGATGAGATGGTCGCGCACTCTCTGGTCGATGCCTTTGTAGTGCCCGCAGAGGATGATGATGTTCTCCTTCATTGAGAGGTCGTTGGCGATGTGCTGGTCAAACTTCTCTCCGTCAGGCGACGTGAATATCACCTCGTCGTAGTGGCGTTCGGCTTTTAGCGCCGATATGCAGCGGTCTATAGGCTCACACTGCATCACCATGCCGGCGAAACCTCCATAGGGATAGTCGTCCACCCTGCGCCACTTGTTCGTCGAGTAGTCGCGCAGGTTATGGAGGTGTATTTCTGCCAAGCCCTTCTTCTGGGCTCGTGCCAATATCGATTCGTTTACGAAGCCCTCAAGCATTTCGGGCAGTACGGTAATGATGTCTATTCTCATACGTGCAAATTTACATATTTATGTTCGAATAGACAAGATAAGTAGCGTCAAATGTTAATATAAATGTATAACTTTGCATCATATTATTAACATATAAAAATTTAAATATAATAATGAGAAAGATTTTGACATTCCTCTGCCTGTTCTTTTTTATGTTGCAGGCTGGTGCGCAGGCACGCAAGACCGTCGCTATTCTTGGCGACTCGTATTCCACTTATCAGGGCTTCATCCCGTCCGGTCAGGCTTGCTGGTATAAGATACCGGCAAAGACGAATATGACGGATGTGTGTGATGTGGAGCAGACTTGGTGGTGGCAGGTGATAAAGGAAGGCGGCTACAAGTTGGGCAAGAACGAGTCGTACTCCGGCGCCACTATCTGCAACACCGGATACAGCGGCAACGACTATACTGACCGTTCCTTCGTGACGCGCTGCACCCGTCTGGGCAATCCTGACATCATCCTTATCTGTGGCGGCACCAACGACTCGTGGGCTGGTGTCAAGATGGGCGAATACAAGTATGCGGGTTGGACCAAGGCAGACCTCTATAAATTCCGTCCGGCTATGGCGAAGATGTTGTCCGACATCCGCCATCATTATCCCAACGTGGACGTCTACTTCATTCTCAATTCCGAGCTGAAGGAGGAGATAAACACTTCCGTGGATGAGGTGTGTGCCCATTACGGCGTGCCCGTCATCAAGCTCGTCAACATCGACAAGAAGAGCAGCCATCCTTCCATCAAGGGCATGCGTAGCTTCGCTGACCAGGTGCTGAAGGTGATAAAGAAGTAACGGGCGGGATGGAGAGCAGATGCTTATCGCTCCTCGTCCACTCCAAGTCCGAACAGCGCGAAGTCGCCCTTTAGCGGGTCGTCGGGGAATATCTCCAGCATGGCGTCTGTCAGTCGTCGTGCCGTTCCCATCGACGCTGTGCGACTTTTCAGCAGTCCCATGCGCAGCGACTCCTGCACGACGTGCGTGTCGAGGGGCATGATGAGCGTGCGGCGGTCCATGATGTCAGACCACAGACCGAGGTCAACGGGCGAACCGTCGCGCACCATCCATCTCAGAAACATGCATATACGCTTGCATGCCGACTTGGCGTTCTTGGGTATGATGGCGTTAGCCTCATGCTCTGCAAAGTACGCGCAAATGGCCTCCACCGCTTCAATGCCGGTGGAGGCATTTTTGTTTACGTACGCCTTCAGCGATCCGTGCTCGCTGATAAGGCTTGCGAGAGTGCAGAATGTGGTGTGCATGTCATGGAAGGTGTAAAGGCGATAGAAGCAGTCTGTGGTGTCTGGAAGCGCTTTCTCCCATCTGCCTGAGCCTATCCATTCATACGGATTGCCCTCAGAGGCGTCCAACAAATACTGTATCTTGCCGAAAAACTGCTTGCGTGATCCGTAGCTGAGGCATGAGGCAATGAAAGCCATTGTCTCCTGATTGGCGTCTCCGCTGACTTTGTGCATGAACTGGCTGGGGTCGGAAGCGAGAAAGGCTTCCGTCTCATACTTGTCTGCCAAAAACTTTATGTGGTCTGTTGTTGTTTTATCCATAACTGATGTGATTTTAATATTGTGGAACGGGGTGATGGTTATTATCGAAAAACTTGATGAAATGTGGTTCGGTTAAGAGCAAAAAAAAAGCGATAACCTTCACAGGCGACCGCTTCAAATCTTCAATAGGTATTAGTCTTTCTTTAAGGTAAAAAGATTGTTTTCAGGATAACTGATGCAAAGTTATCGTTTTTTTTATTACTGACAAACTTTTTCTTGATTTATTTTAAGAAATTCTTGATTTTTTTCTTCGTGTTCCCACACATTTTAAATTAATTATTGACAAATTTATGTAAACGTTTGCGGATTTTTTTTGTTTTTGAAGACTGGAAGTTTACCATAATCGTTGTTTTACTATAAAAATGTGTCATAAAGTAATTTTTCTGTATAAAAATGTGACGAAATAAAATATTTTTCGTACTTTTGCGGTCGTAAAAGAATTTAAAGGCGGCAGAGGCGCTTCTGTTGCGCATTTTAAGAACCCTCTAAGGTAGGGTGTTCAAAATCGCTTTAAAATCCTGCGCATTTTTTACCTATAGTATTGATGCGCTTGACCACCAAATTTGGAGAAAGGTTTTCATCCGTCCATTCCTTAATGTGACGGTGTCTTCCTTCCTCCAATCTTTGTTTAAAATTGAAATTAACTCGTCTGTCCTTATCTGCCAAATTAAGGCGAAGCGGCATCATCAGAATTATAGGA
>NZ_NOVE01000044.1 GCF_002265625.1 Prevotella sp. 885 | reverse complement strand
CAAACCTCGAAAAAGCCATTGAGAAAGCGGCAGCAGCAGGAAACAAACAGCAGCTCACGAAGCTAAAGCGTGAACTGAAGGAAACCAATCGCCAAATCTCGCAGATTGAAAATGCTGCAAAAGGGGTAGAGCATGTTCTGCAACGACTCGATGAAACTTCGCCA
The DNA here is from genome assembly GCF_002265625.1 of Prevotella sp. 885. Taxonomy (GTDB): domain Bacteria; phylum Bacteroidota; class Bacteroidia; order Bacteroidales; family Bacteroidaceae; genus Prevotella. Next base: position 29,014 of record NZ_NOVE01000044.1, on the reverse strand, counting down.
AAGGAACTGAACCGCACATTGTCACAGCTGAAGCGTAACCTTAATGGGCTTGAACGTGGAAGCGAAGAGTGGAACAGACAATGTGAGGCGATAAAACGTGTAAAGGCGGAGATTGCCAAAGTGAACTCGCAACTGCGAGAGAATGAAAGTCTGTGGGAACGAATGAACCGAAAGTTGAACGATTGGCAAACAGCTCTTGCCGGCATTGCTGCTGCCATCACGGGTATCATCATGGCAGGACGCTCGGCGGTGAACGCTTTTGCGGATATGGACCAGGAGATGGCGAATGTGCGCAAATTTACGGGTATGAACGCTTCGGAGGTGGAGCAGCTGAATGAGGACTTCCAGAAGATTGACACTAGAACGGGGCGTGAGGAGTTGAATAAGTTGGCGCAGGAAGCTGGAAGATTGGGCAAAACATCGCAGGAGGATGTATTGGGATTTGTAAAAGCTGCCGACCAAATCAATGTGGCTTTGGACGACCTCGGTGATGGGGCTACGCTGACATTGAGTAAACTTACCAACATCTTCGGTGACGAGGAACGCCTCGGCACGGAGAAGGCTCTGCTTGCCGTGGGTTCTGTGATCAATGAGTTGTCGCAGAACTGCACGGCTTCTGCTCCTTATCTCGCAAACTTCACACAGCGCATGGCTGGCGTGGGTGCCCAGGCGAAGATGACTATCCCGGAAATCATGGGCTTCGCTGCGGTGCTGGATAGCCAGGGACAGGCGGTGGAGATGTCGGCAACTGCTGTTTCCAAAGTCATTATGGATATGTTCAAGGAGAACGACAAAATCATCAAGGCTACGGGTCTTAATGCGAAGGAGTTCAACGAAACGCTGAAGAAGAGCACTAACGAGGGACTTCTTATGTTGCTGGATCGTCTTCACGAACTCGGCAACATCGACGTACTGGCACCAGTCTTCAAGGATATGGGCGAGAATGGTGCTCGTGCTGCGCAGGTGATTTCGGCTCTTGCTGGCAACCTCGATATGGTGCGGTGGGAGCAGGAGGAAGCTACTAAGGCGTTTGCGGAGGGTACGTCTGTCACAAATGAGTTCAATGTGCAGAATACTACGGTGCAGGCAGGACTTGACAAGGCTCGCAAGGGCGTGACGGAGATGGCGGTGGCACTCGGTGAGCAGCTGCAGCCGATAATGAAGCATGTCATCTCTTCCACCACTTTGTTGTTGAAGTTCATGTCTACTTCAATCACGTTCATCAAGGAGAACGCTTTTACCTTGGCTTCGCTGACTGCTGCTTTCATTGCATATAAGATTGCGGTGAACGCTTCAAACATTGCCTTCAAGGCGCATTATGCGTGGCTCGTCATTTCCAAGGCTGCGACTACGGCATACAAGACCACGGTCGCCACATTGCACGCTGCACACCTTTTGTTACAGATGGGGCTCGCCAAACTGCAGGGCAACTGGGTACGTCAGTCATGGCTGATGTCGGACCTCAAAAAGCAGGGTGCTCTGCTCGCATCGGGCTATGGTGCGATAGCAGCCGGAGCCATTGCTCTCGGTGCGGTTCTGTATAAGTTATACAAGAAGATGACGGAGGTGTCGCAAGCAGAAAAGGATTTGCAGGAGATACGCAAGCGTGGGCAAGAGGGCATCATCGACGAGAAGAACAAGATTGATGCTCTTATTGCGGTGGCTCGCGATGAAACGCAGTCGCTGAAGGACAGACACACGGCGATTGATGCGCTCAACAAGATTATCCCGAACTATAATGCCCAGTTGGATGATACTACGGGCAAGTATAAGGAGAACAAGAAGGCTCTTGATGATTACTTGAAGTCGTTGACTCGCAAGTATGAGATTGAGGGTGCTAAGGATAAGTTGCGTGATATCGGAAAGCAGCGTGTCGACCTTAATCTGGAAAAGCAGAGGCAGGAGCGTGTCGTTGCCATGGATGAGATGGAGGCAAGGACGGAAACGGTTATGCCTGGTCAGGAGGGAAAGGTGGTGCAGTTGGGTGTCAACTCGTTGCGTGCCTCAAACAGACGTGCACTTGCCAAGACGAAGGAGGACCTGGCGGAACTCGACCAGCGTGAGGCGAACATCTTAGGTATATATGGCGAAGACATCAAGAAGGAGGCACTCAATGAAGCGAAGAAAAAACAGAAGCAGGAACAGCAGACGCAGAACCCTCCATACACGCCTCCTAAGACGGACAAGAAAACGAAGACTGAGGATGTGCTCAAACCGCAGAAGGACTGGAAGACCAGGGAGCAGGCTCTCAACCGCATTGCGTATGCCAAAGGTGAGAAGGACTTCGAGGAGTACACGAACCGCATGACAGAGATTGATATTGAGTACAATCAGAAGGTTATGGCTAATGGCAAAGCTACGAGTGAACAGAAACTGGAAGCGGAAGCATCATACTATGAGGCGAAGAAGAAACTCGCTGATGACAAGAACATGCAATCGGCTAAGCAGGAGAACGAATACTATAATGAACTGGTTGCTACAGAGAAACAGCGGTACATTGATGGTAAGGTGGATCAAAAAACGTTTGATGATGCGCTTGAACTCATGGAGTTGGAGCATCTGCGTCGTTTGACGAAGGTCTACACGGACGGTTCTAAGGAGCAGCTGCAAGCGCAGAAGAATTATCAGAATAAGCTTGTTGAAAACCAAAAGCGCAATCAGAAGATCGTCGAGGACAACGAGAAGAAGCACCAGAAGGAGCTTGCCAAAATCAAAGAGGACTACTTCGGGGATAACAAGTCGGAGAAGAAAGAGAAATACACCAAAGATAGTGCTGCCCTCGATGAGGTTTTCAAACAGGAGATAAAGGCTGCTGGCGACGATGCTAAGGAGAAGTTGCGTATCGAGGAAGCGTATCAAAAGGCAAAGGTGGCACTGGCGAAGAAGTACGGTCAGGAGTACAACGACACAAGCAAGGACTTCCTCGAAAACATGACGGAGGACATCACGGAGTGGCTGAACTCGGACCTCGGACAGGCGGTGCAAGGCTCTTTTGACACGCTCACGTCGGGCATGTCTTCAATATTTTCGGGCATGACTTCGCTCATTCAGGCGGAACTGGAGATACAGACTGCTGCCATCGAGAAGCGGTATGACAAGGAGATATCGCAAGCGGAGGGCAACAACTACAAGGTGAAGAAGCTCGAGGAACAGAAGCAGAAGGAGCTGGCAAAGAAGAAGAACGAGGCGAACAAAAAGATGTTTGCCATGCAGGTAATACAAGCGGTGGCACAGACGGCACAGAACGCCATATCGGCGTATGGCTCTGCAGCGGCCATCCCTCTTGTGGGTTATATCCTGGCACCAGTGGCTGCTGCAATGGCGGTGGCTGCAGGAGCAATTCAGATTGCTGCAATCAAAAAGCAGCAGCAAGCGAGTGAAAGCCAGGGCTATGCCAAAGGTGGCTTTACTCCGAAAGGCTACAAGTTCCAAGAGGTGGGCGTGGTTCATGCCGGGGAATGGGTGGCTTCGCAGGAGATGCTTGCCAACCCGGTTGCGCGTCCTATCATCAACGCTCTGGACTATGCGCAGCGGACTAACACCATCGGATCCTTACGAGCCGATGATGTTAGTCGTACTATTGCGCCTGTAGCATATAGCACGCCACAGCAGCAACAGCCTATCATCGTGCAGCAGCAGTCGGACGGACTGGCAACAGCTGCAATCGTGCAGAACACAAAGGCAATGCAGAGTTATACCGATACGATGAAGCAGTTGGAGAAGCGGTTGAGCGAGCCTTTCGTCACGGTGAATACGGTCACGGGTGACACTGGCATCAAGCAAGCGCAGGATGAGTATAGTATTTTAATGAGAAACAAAACTCCTAAATCAAGACGTAAGTAATGGAAATTATTATTAATGGCAAACAAGCCTATCTGAAGAAGAACACTTCGTTTGACTTCATCTTCGAGAACCGTCTGTTTACGGGTAGCGACAGCTACACCTTGACTATCACGTTTCCACTAAAGGGATGCGCCCGAAATATAGCCATCTTCGGGCACATCCATAGAGCGGATGTTATCAAGTCAAAGGTGGTATTTGACTGTGACATCCGTGACGGTGCCTTCCTGAAGTCTGGCTCCATCACAATAACAGAAATATCGGACGTAGAAGTAAAAACGCAATTCTTGGAGGGACGCAGTGAGCAGAACTTTGACGAGACTTTTGATGACATCTATCTCAATGAAATGGAGTTGGGATATCCTGTTATCAGAAAAGGAATATCGGTTGCCGAGGGCATCACTGGTGTATATGGATATGTGGCTCTTCCATGGGTGAACAATCATTCGGGATTGATACACAATCCTTATACTTTGGGTAGCCATGTTATTACCGGCTTTGAATATCCGAATGAGGAGCACACGTTCCAGCCATACCTTATACATATATTAAAGGAGATATGCAAGGAGTTGGATTATACTTATGACTTCAGAAATTTGGAGCAATCACAATACAGTTCGCTTCTAATATGCAACACTCTTCCTGCATCGTGGGCTATATGGAATTTCGCAAAGGCTCTGCCTCATTGGACACTCACGGAGTTCTTCGAGCAATTGGAGCACTTTCTTTTTGGGGAGTTCGACATCAATCACAAGGCAAGGACTATCACATTCAACTTCTCTAACGATATGGCACAATCATCGGGTGCTTTCTTCATAGAGCGTGTCATTGACAGCTATACGGTGGAGGTGTCGCAGGATGATGAGTCGAAGTATCTTGCTTCGTGCAACTTGAAGTATGCGGACAACAATTCTCTGCTGTGGGATTACTACACTTGCGACTGGTATGTCCGGGCCAACAAACGAAATGCTGTCGTTTGTGAAACATTGAATGAGCTTATTCAAAAAACTACGCCTTTGAAGATTAGTGGCGTGTACAAAGGAGGTTTTGGTACTAACCCTGTCACTTACTGTCGAGGGTACCTACGCGACTCGTTGGGACACAAGATGTTTTACTGCAAGGAGAATGACACTTATTTCGTGATGTTCTGCTACAAGTCGGAGTTCGTGAAGAAAGTGCAGGACATGAGTTTTTATAGGTATTATAACCGTCTGCTGCCTATCAACCAGTTTGGACCTATGTACGCAGGGGAGGAAGCGGATGACCTTGAACTGAAAATTGTTCCGGCATGGATAGAGGGTACAGATGACAAATATGGCAACGTGCTGTTTCTTGACTGTGGAGAGATGGGGGATACTACTTCCTATAACGAGACGACTAACGGATCATGGGTGAGTGGCACCACAAATCATGGTTCTTTTGGTAGTACCGCCAATAGAAGATATGACGGACTGGATCCTACGCTTAATTATAATGCCGGTGACTTGGCACATGGCAAGGCGAGCCTTGAAATTTCTAAGGGGGAGAAAGATAAGGGGCAGGAATACTTCTCGTGTATCTATGTAGGATTTTGGGACGGCAGCACTGCTACGGGACATAAACAGCCACACCCGGTAATTGACAAGGTAGAGATTTTCGATGATTTTTCCTGGCAGACATCGGGACATACATTGCGACTTAACGAAGGTCTGTACAACTCGATGAGAAGCGTAATGCACAAGATTGACGGAAAGCAGAAGTTCCATTTCTCTTTCCTCTCTGACACAATACCTAATCCTCGTGCATTGTTCTACATACGTGGACAGAGGTATATATGCGAAAAAATAACTGCCACCTTCCATGAGTCGGGAAAGTCGCAGTTACTAAAGGGAATATTCTATCGTGTCTTAGCTGATTGAACGCTGCAGGGCTGTGGCATGGCGCTCGATGGTGGTGCGCAGCACCTTAGCGTAAATCTGTGTGGTCTTGATGTCCTGGTGCCCAAGCATACGAGCCACATTCTCTATAGGCACATCGTGAGCCAATGCCATTGTAGCGAAGGAGTGGCGAGCAACGTGGAAAGTCAACTTCTGCCTGAAGTGCAGTTCCATCTGTATCACATGAAGGTAGTCGTTGGCTTTCTGATTGCTTATCTTAGGCAGTTGGTAGTCGTACTTCTCAAGCACCTTCATCGCAGGAGAGAGGATAGGCGTGAAGAACTTCGTATCGGTCTTGATACGGCTACCATCGATGTAGTACATCTTGCCCTCCTTCTTCGTCATGCTCTCGAAGTCGAAGGTCTGTGTGTCGCAGAACGACAGACCGGTGTAGGCAGCGAAGATGAAGAGGTCACGCACCCTGGCAAGTTTGCCCTCGAACTTGTAGTTGCGCATGAGCTTCAGTTCAAGTTCGGTGAGCGGTTCACGTTCACGGCACTTGCCTCGCTTCAACGTCACCACTTGATAAGGATCCTGTGGGATTTCGCCCATCTGATAAAGTTGGCGAACCCACTTGTGGATTTTCTTGTGGTAGCCGTAACACGTCACATCGGTACGGGTGCCATCATGCAGCCAGTTGTCAAAGGCGATGATGTTCTTCGGAGTCAAGTCCCCATAGGTGTTGAGTTTACCGAATGTGCGCACGGTTTCAATGGCACAAATCTTGTGCTTGCGTGTACCTTCGCGCAAATCTTCTGCATCAAGAGCCAGTTCCATATAAGTAAGGAAACTCTTCTTTGAGTTGTCCGGCTCCTTGGTTTTCTCCTCTTCCTTCTTCTGCATGACCTCCTCGCCATAGAAGTGAAGATTGAAATTGTCCATGGTCATTTCCTCGTCAAGGACATCCATTGCCGTGACAATCTTCTTACACTTGCGGAGCAGCTGCGTCACCTCTTCTGATGCAGCCAATGTTTCCCACTCGTCAGGTGAAGCCATGCCCATAGGGAAGTACTTACGCTCGTTTCTTCCCAGATACACTCTCACCTCCACATAACCTTTGCCACGTTTAGCAGCAAGTTTTCTTCTGTCATAAATGACGTCAACAAATTGTTTTTCCATTTTCCTTGCGGATTTAGACGGCTTCATTGAGCATGGAGGCGAGAAAGGGAGAACACGATTTATTAATCTTTAATGTGAAAAATCATTAAAAATACCGGATTACGGGTTATTTAGCTGATTTGTAACGCAAGTTCACTAAACGTGTAACGCACTTTTGCGTAACGTGTAACGCAATGTGTAACGCATTTTTGGCTCGTCGTGTCACATTATGTCCTCTTCTGTACTCATAGCAGAATTCCACCGTGATGTTAGACAATAATGTTAACCTCTAAATAACCTAATATAGAAAATAGATTTTCCACTGAAAATCAGCCTATTATACGCAAAAAGAGGACTTTACGTTATGTAAAAGTCCTCTTTCTTTCAATTTGAAATTTCGTTCCTTGGTGACCCGCATGGGGTCACAAAGTGATTCCGTTGGGGTTCGAACCCAAGACCCACAGCTTAGAAGGCTGTTGCTCTAATCCAACTGAGCTACGGAACCAAAAGCGATTGCAAAGGTACATAATTTTTTTGATTTGGCAAATTATTTTATTAAAATACTTTAGTTTTTTTGATGGTTGTTCTTTAGGATTGGCTTTTTTTGGTTAATTTTGTAATGAGAATCAATATAAAGAAAACAATACCAATAGAATTATGAAATATTACGTAGTAAACTTTAGTATAGACTGTGAGGGGGTATTCCTTCAGACTGCACGTGAACTGCTTTCGGCTGCTGCTTGTGAGGCTGGCTTTGAGGCGTTTGAGGATAGTGAGGATGGTGTGGCAGGATATGTGCAGCGCCCGCTTTATGACAAGGCTGCTCTTGATGCTGCCATTGCTGAATATATGCCCGAAGGAGTTGGGGTTAGGTATGATGTGGAGGAGGTGCCTGACCAGGACTGGAACCAAGGTTGGGAAGATGAGGGTTTTGAACCAATCGGCGTTTCCGACCATCTGGTGATTTATGATGCCAAGCATACGGATCGTGAGATGTTTGCTGGAGATGACGGCGTGATGCGTATCTTTATAGAGGCACGTAACGCATTCGGAACAGGAACTCATCAGACCACACGTATGATTCTGCGTCGTCTGCTTGGCATGGACTTGAAATGCAAGAAGGTGCTTGACTGTGGCTGCGGCACTGGTATCCTTGGTATTGTGGCATCAAGACTTGGTGCTAAAGAGGTGTTCGGATATGACATAGACGAATGGAGTGCGGACAATGCGGAACATAACGCTACGCTGAACGGGGTGGGCAATATGCGTGTGGCGCTCGGTGATGCGTCGGTATTAGCCGCCGTGGACGACAAGTACGATGTGGTCATAGCCAATATCAACCGCAATATACTCATAAACGATATGGCGGCATTCAGAAAGTGTATGGCTGACGATGCTAAGCTGATTCTTAGTGGATTTTACGAGGCAGACGTGCCGATGATAGAGGAGGAGGCTGCTCGTTGCGGACTACGTCTTGTGGACGTAGTGACGGACGAAGACTGGGCATGCGTGATGTTCGGCATAGCTTAGGAAACTTCGTTGGATTACCAGACGCGGTCCTGATTGCCGATAGTGAGTTTTCGCATATCGTAGAATGATCCGTTGTAAATATTGAAGTCTACATAGCCCTTGATGCCGGGAAGACGTCCCACGTCGGTGTGTTGCCAGAATTTCCACGGTCCTTTGTATTCCACCTTATCTACATAGTAATGGGCTATCCAGTAAGGATAGTCGTCAAAGACGGGGGCGTTGAGATAACGCTCCTTAAATTTATAATATGTGTAGATGATGGGTTTGACGTGATAACGGTCCTCAACAATATGGAGCCATGTGAGAACGTCGCGTTGGAAGTCTTCCACGGAACGGTCTTTGGGCATGTGTTCGATGTCGAGAACTGGAGGCAGGTCACCTTCTTCAAGGTGTACGTTGTTGAGGAAGAAGTATGCCTGGTCGCGTGCAGACGACTTGTTGCTCCAAAAATGGTAGGCTCCGCGTATGTATCCATACTCGCGTGCTTGTCTGAAGTTGTCGCGGAACTTGCTGTCCATGCGTGACGATCCTTCCGTAGACTTTATCATGATGAAGCGTAGCGGGCATCCTTCTATCATGCCGCCACGAAGTCGGTCCCAATCGATGTCGCCTTGATAATGCGAGATGTCTATGCCATGGATTTCGTATCCGGCGGGGTAGTTGACGTCGCCGAACAGGGCACGCCATCTGAATCCAGTGGGGCTGACGAAGAACGAATAGAAAAGCCAGATGTAGAGGCACATGACGGCAATGCCTCCCAGCCACCATGCTGTGCGCGGATGGCTGGCAAAGGTTGCTGTCAGAAACGAGTTGCGTTCCTTTGCTGATCTTGAGGACGTACGTCTTCTGACGGACGGCTTACGTGTGTGCTTCTGTTGGTTCATAAGTGCAAAGTTACAAAAAAATAAACAAAAAGAGCAGAACGGCTGTTATGCCATTCTGCTCTTTCCGTATTTTTAAGCTTTAGCGGTAAGAATTACTTGCCCTGCTCAAGCTTCAAAGTCTTTGTGGGCTGGTCGCAAACCTCTGTCGGACCCCAGTACTGTACAGGACCGGGATAAACATAGCAGTCGTTCTTTGCCCACTCCTCACGGTGAGCAGCGAAGAACTTGAAGGGAGCGCCGTCAAGCTCTACGAGAGCCTTGCGGATAACGGGCTTGTTAGCACCGTTACGACGCTCGATGTTCATCATCATGGTGATAGGCACACCACCTGCGATCCATTCCTCTGCAGGTGCTGTAGTGTTCTTGATCACTGACATGTAGCCAGTCTTGTCGTTGCTGATGAGGCGTGAAGCGTTGTAGCCGAGTGAGTAGCAGTAGTCAGCGTCATAGTTAGACGGAGCTGCGCAACGTCCTTCGTAGCCGAAGAAGTGGTGCTGAGCAGAGAATGAACCGTTGTACTTGCCCTGGTCCTTCCACTTGTTGAGCTTGGCAGCTACCATGTCAGAGAGGAGCTTCTCGGTCTCGATGAGCGAAACCTGAACGTTGCCGTGCGGGTCGCGGTCGAGGCAGAGCTGACGAGCCACTTCCTCAGGGAGTGAATCGAGAATGTCAAAGTTCGTCTTAGAGATAGTATTCTTAACGTAGTTGATCTGCTCCTCGGCGTTGGCGAACTCGCGGCCCTCGCCGGTAGTAGGATCAGTAAGAATCTCGTTGAGCTCAGCGATGAGCTTCTTGATTGCGGGGATGAACTCGATAAGACCCTCAGGAATAAGGACAGTACCGAAGTTGTTGCCGTCCTCGGCACGTGCTGCTACGACCTTAGCGATGTATGTAACTACGTCGTCGAGAGACATCTCCTTAGCCTCGATTTCCTCAGAAATAAGGCAGATATTAGGCTGTGTCTGGAGAGCGCATTCAAGGGCGATGTGCGAAGCTGAACGGCCCATGAGCTTGATGAAGTGCCAGTACTTACGTGCAGAGTTGCAGTCGCGCTGGATGTTACCAATGAGTTCAGCGTATGTCTTGCAGGCTGTATCGAAACCGAAAGAAGTCTCGATCTGGTCGTTTTTGAGGTCGCCGTCGATGGTCTTCGGGCAGCCGATTACCTGTACGCCGTACTTCTTGGCTGCGTAGTACTCCGCGAGTACACAAGCGTTTGTGTTAGAGTCGTCGCCACCGATGATAACGAGAGCCTTGATGCCGAGTTCGCGGAGAATCTCAATACCCTTCTCGAACTGCTCTTCCTTCTCGAGCTTAGTACGTCCAGAGCCGATGATGTCGAAACCACCGGTATTGCGATACTGGTCCATGAGCTCCGGTGTGATCTCTATGTAGTTGTGGTCAACGAGACCGCCAGGACCGAGGATAAAGCCGTAGAGTTTGTTCTCAGGATTGAGCGACTTGATGCCGTCGAACAAACCAGAGATTACGTTGTGGCCGCCAGGAGCCTGACCGCCTGAAAGAATAACGCCTACGTTAAATGCGGGAAGCTCCTTAGCTTCACCAGCCTCGAAAGTGATGACGGGCATTCCGTATGTATTGGGGAACAAAGCCTTGATGTCATCCTGGTTACCTACTGACTCAGTGGCTGCACCTTCAACAGCCTTTACCGGACCCTGGAGGGCCTTAGGAAGCTTCGGCTGATAAGCAGCTCTTGCAATCTGCAATGCACTAATTTTCATGTGTTTCTTATATTAAAATGTGTGTATAGTTTCGTGAAAACTCTTTCTACTGTTCCCCATTTGTTATGGGTGCTTTTTCTGCACTGCAAAATTACTGCTTTTCCTTGAGATAATGAAAAAATTGTGCGTAAATCGTCATTTTTATTTATTTTTTATTTGGTTTGCTTGTTACGTATTATTTTTTTTTCTATCTTTGGCATGTAAATTTTATAGTTTAATCATATTTTGATAATTATTATGTCAAACAAAAGAGATTTAAAACGAAATGTGAACTATGTATGCAGCGAGCTGTTTTCGGAGGTGGTTGCTGCATCTATGTATAGTGATAAGGTATCTGATGAGGACGTGAAGGCTCTTCTCGCCTCAATTCTGGTGATTCATAATGATTATGTGCGCAGAGTGTCGCATGTGGAGCCAGGCATGAAGCCGAAGGTTTTCTTCAAGAACCTTACCACATCCTTCAACAAGCAGGTGTCTGAAATTGTAGATCAGGTGGTGAGCCTCGGTTAAGATAGGCCGAACAGTTTCGGACGAAACGTAAGGATGTAAAATACATATATTTCGAAAAACAAATGACTTTATTAAAACGCTTTTGCAGGGCGTTGCTATATAAAAAGATGGGGTGGACCACGGATATTAAAGTGGAACACCCCGCTAAGTATATAATATGCCTTGCTCCTCATACCAGCAACTGGGACTTTATTATCGGACTTCTTTTTTCGCGTGCCGAGGACATGAAGATAAATTTCCTTATGAAGAAGGAATGGTTTTTCTGGCCGCTTGGCACGCTGTTTCGTCATTTAGGTGGTATCCCCGTCAATCGCGGCAAGCACACCAGTATGACGGACGCTTTGGCTGAGACGGCTCGAAAGGTGCCTGGCTTCAGGCTTTGCGTCACTCCTGAGGGAACCCGTTCGCTTAATCCGGAATGGAAGAAGGGATTCTACTTTATCGCCTTGAAAGCGGAATTGCCCATTCTGCTGTATGGTGTGGACTTTAAGGAACGTAAGATAGTGTGCACCAAGATGATAGTTCCTTCAGGAAACGTGGAGGAGGATATGAAGATAATAAAGACTTACTTTAAAGACTTTAAGGGTAAGAGACCCGAACTTTTCTCGGTAGGAGAGATTTAGCGAAAAGAAATTCAGATGGTTAGAAATATTCTTGTTGCCCTATTTTTGGCGTCGTCGTCTTTGGCGACGTCGGTATGTGCAGCAAATCGAAATACCCAAGCAAGGGATAATCTTGGAAATATCCTGAAAACCTACGTCCTGCAGAACAGGGCAAAGAAGGTGATATTCCCTTCACAGCCATACCTTGTGTCGTACAATCTGGATGACAGGAGGCGTACGCTCAACGTGCAACTCAGTCCGTCGTTCGCGGCGCAGGACTTCACGGCTTCGTCTGTTAGGTTCTATTATAAGCGTCTGGCGAAGGCTTTGCCACGCCCGTATAACAAATACAAGCTCACGATAATGGCAGGAGGACTGCCCATAGAACAACTTGTGGCTGGCAGTAAGTGTGAGAAAGGCATGCCAAACGCTTGGGGAAAAACGGAATATGAAGGTGCTCCTTGGGTCATGAACGACTCAAGGCCTTATTTTGTGTCGCACGGTCTGTTTGACCGACACCTTTCTCTATGGGCAAGTCACGGACGCTATTACGACGGGAAGAAGGATAGATGGAAATGGCAACGCCCCAATCTTTTCGGCACAACAGAGGACCTCTTCACCCAAACCATCGTAATACCGTATCTTATACCGATGCTGGAGAATGCGGGTGCTGTGGTTTTTACACCACGTGAGCGCGACTGGCAGAAGAACGAGGTGATCGTGGATAATGGTGGTAGAGGCTATGTGGAGGACAGTGGCAAGGAGACATGGAAGACCGCACAGGAGAAAGGCTTTGCATATCATGCCGGAACATATCGTGATGGGGAGAATCCTTTCACGCAAGGAACAGCACGTGCAGTGAAGGCAACAAAAAAGGCGGATGTTTCGTGGGCTTCTTATCAACCTAATATACCTCAGGGCGGCAAGTATGCTGTTTATGTAAGCTATCAGTCGTTGAAGAACAGCGTGTCAGATGCACAGTATATTGTTATGCACAAGGGGCAGCGCACCGTCTTCAAGGTTAACCAGCAGATGGGTGGTGGTACTTGGGTGTATCTTGGTACATTTGATTTTGACCGTGGAAACAACGAATTTAATAGAGTGGTGGTTACCAATTCGTCTTCTGAGTCAGGAATGGTGACCACGGACGCCGTTAGATTCGGCGGCGGAATTGGTAACATAGAGCGTGGAGGTAGTTGTAGCGGTATGCCAAGATGCTTGGAAGGAGCACGTTACAGCGCCCAATGGGCTGGTGCTCCGTACAGCGTTTACAGCTCAAAGAATGGAAGTGACGATTATGGCGACGACATAAATGTCCGCTCCAACATGACCAACTGGTTGGCAGGTGGTTCTACGTACGTACCGACGCTGGAAGGTAAGAAAGTGCCTATCGAACTTAGTTTGGCTGTGCATAGCGACGCTGGATATACGACAGTTAATGACTCGATAATAGGCTCCCTTGCCATCTGCACTACTTCCTTTAATGACGGAAGATTGAATAGTGGAGTTTCACGAATGGTTTCGCACGACTTTGCGGACTCTCTGCTGACAGGTCTGCAACGTGACATAAGCGGTAAATATCGTAAGTGGACAAGACGCTACCTTTGGGACCGCAACTATAGCGAGACCAGAAAGCCTGAGGTGCCTTCAGCCATCATCGAGACCATGTCGCACCAGAACTTTGCTGATATGAGGCGTGGTTTGGATCCTAATTTTCGCTTTACGCTTGCGCGTTCGCTTTATAAGACCATACTCCGCTTTGTTAACGGAAATCATTCTGTTCCTTCTGTGGTTCAGCCTCTGCCAGTAAGTAATTTCCGCATAGAGCGAAATTCATCGGGAGGGCTGAGATTGTCTTGGATAGCAGAGAAGGACGAGCAAGAACCGACAGCCGTACCTACATCTTATATAGTATATACATCTGAGGACGGTATGGGATTCGACAATGGAACCGTAGTGTATACATCGTCATTCGACTTTGAAGCGAAAAAGGGCGTTAACTATTGTTTCAAGGTGACGGCATTGAATCGTGGTGGCGAGAGCTTCCCGTCCGAGACACTTGCTGCCTATCTTTCAAAGTCGGCTCATGCTAAGGACATCCTTGTGGTGGACGGATTCAGCAGACTTTCGGGGCCTGCCGTTGTTGACGATTATTCGCGCCAAGGTTTCGATTTAGGCTCTGACATCGGCGTAAGTTACGGGGTGACAGCGGGATGGAACGGCAGACAGCAATGTTTCGATAAGTCGCGTGCAGGAAGCGAGGGAGAAGGATCGCTCGGATACTGTGGCGACGAACTTGCCGGACGTTTCATTATGGGTAATAACCGTGATGGTTCGGTATGTCATGTTAAGGATATAGCCATGTCTGGAGCCTATAATGTGGTTGGTTGCTCTTTGGAAGCGTTAGATAATAATTTGGTCAAGCTTGACCATTATAGCCTCGTAGATATAGCTTTCGGTCTGCAACGTAACGACGGTCATTCGCTGGTTGTGTACAAGACATTCAGCGAGACGCTGCAAAGCAAGTTGAGAAGTTACGTCAAATCGGGCGGACGAATCCTTGTCAGTGGTGCTTATGTGGGAAGCGATATGACGCAGCCTCATGAGAAAAGTTTTATGTCTGACGTGTTGAAGACCACGTTTACAGGCACTGATACTAATGCGGGCAATAACATGGTGGACGGTCTTGGATTGTCGTTCGACATTATAAGACAAATTAATGACCGTCATTTCGCAGCCACATCCGTTGACCGAATTGCTGCATGCGATGGACGTTCGTTCGCCGCTATGCGCTATCATGACGGAAGCACGGCAGGTGTGGCTTATGACGGAACTGACTATAAGAGCTTTGTAATGGGCTATCCGTATGAATGCATAAATAACGTCAGAACCCGTCAGCAAGTAATGAAGGGCTTGCTTGGCTTCTTGCTGAAGTAGATATAATAATGTGAATAGATTAAAGAACTTAATAAACCTAAAGACTATGTTTAAAATTCAAGCAAATGCTTCTGGAACACGAAGCATCGAGGTGTCTGAAGCTCATCTCGAAACAATCAGAAAATACAAGCTTCTCGACCGTCTTGTTAGCAGCAACGGTATAGTTGACGAGCCGACGCTCGACAAGTTGAAGATGAATGTGCGTTCAATGCTCGAATCGTCTGGCGTAGCGGATAAGGCGCTGCTCGACCTTTGTCTGGACGTTATCTACAATAACAATATGAAGGCCCTTGGACTGCAGAACCTTACAGCCCTCTATTGTAGTTGGGAGGAAAAGGCAGAAGCTGACAAGGAAGAGGAGAAAACAGAGGGATAATTAAAAGATAAAAACATACAGGAAATTAGTATAGATGATGAAAGAATACAGGCTTACAGACTGGTTGCCGACAACAAAGAAAGAGATAGAATTACGAGGATGGGATTCGGTGGATGTCATTCTTTTCTCAGCTGACGCTTATGTGGACCATCCGTCCTTTGGTGCAGCTGTAATCGGACGCACGCTTGAGGCTGCAGGATATCGTGTGGCTATAGTTCCACAGCCAGACTGGCATGGCGACTTCCGCGATTTCAAGAAACTTGGTCGTCCTAATCTCTTCTTTGGTATTGCGCCAGGATGTATGGACTCGATGGTTAACAAGTATACAGCTGGCAAGCGTCTTCGTTCAGAAGATGCCTACAGCCCAGACGGACGTCACGATTGCAGACCGGAGTATCCCACCATTGTCTATACTAAAATCCTTAAGCAGCTCTTCCCTGATGTTCCGGTTGTACTCGGTGGCATTGAGGCTTCTTTAAGACGACTCACTCATTATGATTATTGGAAGGAAGGCTTGCAGAAGTGCATATTGTGTGATTCTGGAGCCGACATGATAATATACGGAATGGGCGAGAAGCCTATTGTGCAGTTATGTGCAGATCTTAGTGAAGGAAAGAACATCGGCGACATCCATGATATTCCGCAGACAGTATACCTTTGTCGTGAGGACGAAGTGCCGGGAGGAATATGTGATGACGACATTGTTCTTTATAGCCATGAAGAATGTCTCGTAAACCGTAAGGCTCAAGCTGATAACTTCCGCCATATCGAGGAAGAGTCTAACAAGATGCATGCGCAGCGTCTGCTGCAGAGTGTGGACGGGAAGTACGCTGTTGTGAATCCTCCTTATCCGCCGATGACTACAGAAGAACTCGACCGTTCGTTTGATATGCCTTACACACGCCTTCCACACCCGAAATATAAGGGTAAGCGTATTCCGGCTTATGAGATGATCAAGTTCTCGGTTAATATTCATCGTGGCTGTTTCGGAGGTTGTGCTTTCTGTACCATTAGCGCCCATCAGGGCAAGTTCATCACATGTCGTTCTAAGGAGAGCATTGTGAAGGAGGTGAAGAAGGTGATAGAGATGCCCGATTTCAAGGGCTATCTGTCTGACTTGGGTGGTCCTTCTGCCAATATGTATGGCATGAAGGGACGCAATCCGAAGGCTTGTGCAGTCTGCAAGCGTCCTTCGTGTATCAATCCCCAGATATGTCCAAACCTCAATACTGACCACACTTCTCTTCTTGAAGTCTATCATGCAGTGGATGCTCTTCCTGGCATTAAGAAGAGTTTTATCGGTAGTGGTGTGCGTTATGACCTCCTGCTTCACAAGAGCAAGGACGAAAAGTCGAATGCCGCAGCGCGTCAGTATACTCGCGAACTAATATGTCGTCACGTCAGCGGACGCTTGAAAGTGGCTCCCGAGCATACGTCAGATGCGGTGCTGAAGCTTATGCGTAAGCCTTCGTTCAAGCTGTTCGAGGAGTTTAAGCAGATTTTCGACAGAATTAATAAGGAGGAAAATCTGAATCAGCAGATTATACCATACTTCATCAGTTCGCATCCGGGATGTAGAGAAGAAGATATGGCAGAGTTGGCTGTTATAACGAAGCGCCTTGACTTCCATCTTGAGCAAGTGCAGGACTTTACGCCCACTCCTATGACTGTAAGCACCGAGACTTGGTATACGGGTTACGATCCTTATACGCTTGAGCCTGTGTTTAGTGCTAAGACTCCGCGTGAGAAGCAGGCTCAGAGACAATTCTTCTTCTGGTATAAGCCAGAAGAGAGAAGAGCCATTGAGCAGGAACTGAAGCGTATCGGTCGACCGGACCTTATACAGAAGCTTTATGCTGGCGTAAGAATGCCGAACAACGACCGCAACTTTGGCAACAACCGACGTCCTAAGTTTGAGTGCGAAGCATGGGAACAGGGCAAGTCAAAGCCGGAGCGTAATGCTAAGAGAAAGCCGAAGTCTGAGCATGATACAAATTGGAAACCGAAGTTCGAGCGTGATTCGAAGGGGAAGCCTAAGTTTGAGCGCGAATCAAGAGATAAAGGCAAGCGCCGTCGCTAATACATTACGGCGTTATTTATTCCTCCTTTTCTTGCTGCATTGCGGGCATTCCCCCTTTATGACGAATGACGTGGTGATAGAGACAAAGCCCTCCGGCAGGTCGAAATGCGGCGCTTTTATACCGTCAAGGCAGAAGGAGCGCTTGCATGACTTGCAGTAGAAATGGATGTGATTGTCATGGTGATGACATTTTCCCTTTTCTCCGCACAACTCATAATTGACAATGCCGCGTCCGTCCTCAAACGTATGCACCACATCGTATTCGATGAAGAGCGTCAGAGTACGGAAAATGCTCGACTTGTCCATGTTTAGCATTTTTGTCTCGAGATCCTTTAGGGTCATGGGCATCGTCTGTGAGTGGAGTGCTTGGTATACGAGTATGCGGTTGGCTGTAGGCTTTACGCCCTTTGCTTCCAGTAGCATGGCAGCTTCTTCAGGCTTAATCATAAAGTTAAGATTTAGTTTTTAAAGTAAAAAACGTGAACCAGACGACGCTATTAAAGTGGTGTTGTCAGGTTCACGTTTTATTTTACAGATGATTCTTTATTCCTCTTCAGGAGTGATAAGCTTATATCCCTTTCCGTGAATGTTGATAATTTCAATCTGGTCGTCGTCCTTGAGGTGCTTACGCAGCTTTGTGATGTAAACGTCCATAGAGCGTGCATTGAAGTAGTTGTCGTCAATCCATATTGTCTTCAATGCGAAATCGCGCTGCAGAATCTCGTTTGCGTGGCTGCAGAGAAGTGCGAGAAGCTCGTTTTCCTTCGTGGTAAGCTTTGTCTGCTTGTCTCCGATGGTGAGCAGCTGCTTCTGTGTGTCGAAGGTGAAGCGTCCGATGTGGTATACAGAGCTTTCCTTGTTCTTCTTGCCGCGGACACGGCGGAGGATAGCCTCAATACGGAATACGAGCTCCTCCATTGAGAAAGGCTTGGTGATGTAGTCGTCTGCACCGATCTTGAAGCCTTCCAGAATATCCTCTTTAAGAGTCTTGGCTGTGAGGAATATGATAGGTATATCAGCGTTTGCCTGGCGGATTTCCTGGGCGAGTGTGAAGCCGTCCTTCTTGGGCATCATCACGTCAAGTACGCAGATGTCAAACTTTTCCTTCAGAAATGCCTTGTAACCAGCTTCTCCGTCGGGGCACAACTCTGCTGCATAGCCTTTGGCTTGCAGATATTCGCGAAGCAGCATACCGAGATTCTCGTCATCTTCGCAAAGCAGTATTTTCAACATGTCGTCCATAATAATATGTTTTTTATTTGTTATTTTTTATGTTCTAAATTCTCTTTCTTTTATATTTTAGCTTTCTTTAATTATAGGCAGCTTTACCGTAAACTTAGTTCCCTTGCCTAATTCGCTCTCTATTGAGATGTCGCCGTTATGTAGCATCACAATCTTCTTGACGTATGCCAGTCCAAGTCCGAATCCCTTAACGTCATGCACGTTGCCGGTATGAACGCGATAGAACTTGTCGAACACCTTCTTCAGATTGTCTTTTCTGATTCCGAGTCCGGTGTCTCGAACCGAGAGATATAAGTGTTCGTTGTCGTTCCATGTCCGCAGGTAAATATTGACGGGTTGGTCAGGCTTGCGATATTTCACGGCGTTGTCCAGCAGATTGTTTATCACGTTCTGGAAGTGCACCTCATCTACGTACAGTGCAGACTCCACAGCTTCTATCTCCGTATATATCTTTCCGCCGGTATGTTCCACTCGCAGAGAGAAGGAGTTGGCGATGTTCTCCACCATCTCGTTAAGGTCGAGCTTCTTTTTCTTGAAGACTGCCTTCTTGCGGTCGAACATTGACATCTGCAGCACTTTCTCAACGAGGAATCTCAGACGTTTCGACTCATCATTGACCACTTTGCCGAGATGCTCCATCATTGCTGGGCTCTTTGTCACCGACGAGTCATTCATCATCTGCGCGGCAAGTGAGATGCTTGCTATTGGCGTCTTCAGCTCGTGCGTCATATTGTTGATAAAGTCATTCTTTATCTCCGTGTAACGCTTTTGGCGGAATATCACGACGATGGTGAAGATGAACGTCACGAGAAGCACTATCGTGAACACCACAGAAGGTATCATGAATCTTACTGATGAGTAGATATATGCTCCCATGTCTGGGAAGTGAATCTTCACTACGCCCATATTCGACTGCGGTCGTTTCGGAAGAGCACCTGCGAATATGTAAATTCCTCGCCTTCGTCAGTATAGTCCGGACAACGATAGACCTCTCGTCCGTCCTGTGTGCATACCGTGAAGTGGTATGGGATGTTTATGCCGTTGTTCATCAGCTCTGCCTTGAGGTCCTGGTCAAGGAGCTTGAAGTTGATACGTTCTTTAAGTGGCTTCTCTGATGCCGAATAGAGGATGGAGTAGACCACCTCGTCAAGCAGTGCTTTTTGGTAGATGTATCTGTTCTTGACAATTTCCTGAAGCGACTTTGAAGCTTCACTCAGCGAGTTCTTGTCCGTATGAAGAATCATTCCCTTCGGCATTTGTGATGGCTTTGTGGTAATGGTCTTCAGCTCGAATGAAGAGTAGATGGTGCCGTCCTTACCCGTTACTGAGTATTGGTGTGACTGCTGTATGCTGCCGTCCAGTTTTCCTGATCGTGTGCCCACAGAGTCTTTCTTGAAGGCGCGTCGTTCTGTCTCGTTAACGTCTTTCTCCAGATAACGGAGAGTCTCGTTAAGCTCCAGGTTACGCGATGCCTGATAGAGGGCTCTGTTCACCGACTCGTCAAACTGTTCCTTCTTCATATCCACCATTTCCTGAATGTATCTCAGCTGCAGGTAGAGTAGGGCGAGGAAGGACAGTCCCATTATTGTTGCTATTGTCCAAATTGTTCTTTTCTTCATCTCCTATCATTTATGTATGACGTCTGCCCTTGTGGGCTTCTCTATATATTGCAAAGTTATGTTATTCTTTCTTATAACTTTCTTTCTTAAACCGAAATTATACGCAAATTCGCAATTATTAACCTCTTTCGAGATTTATAATTGCGAATTATTAATTATAGCTATTTCTTTCGTTAAGATTGTCTTGACGTTCTGAAACCGTCCATGTTGATATACTTTCTTTTCATCAGCCGTTTATAGATGTTCTTTAGCCATAAGTTATGTGTGGCTATGAATACCATTCCGATTGTCAACATTACGGAGTAGGATACGTTGTCGCTGAAGACGCTCTGCAATACTGCACACATGACGTTAGGCACTATGAATATCACGCCCATCAATATCATCTGGATGTAGTTGTTGTCCGCTCCGTTGTTATTGGTCAGCTTCTGATTGAGTGGGATTGTCTGCTTGTTGTATACTGCCATCTGTAACAGCACAAAATATTGGAATCCCATAGTGAATATGGCATAGCTTACGAGCATGAACAGCGACCACTTACCTGAAATCACCACTGGAAGCATCAGCAGGAACGGCACGATGAGCAAGGCTGACATAAGATAATACTTTGCCTTCAGGATATTGAGGATGTTCTCACGTCTGGTCATCAGTCCGTCTATGTAATTGCCTTCGTATCCCATCACCTTCACGAGGATGGTTGATCCGTAGAGAATGAAGTTGTAGAGTCCCCAGAAGTTTGTCATGCCCTGTGAGTCGTATATGTCCGAGGTGATGATGATAGCACTTATGAATACCACGCCTACAGAGTCGAACAATAAAGCTTTCTTCGGCACTTTGTTACGTAATGTCAGCTTGATTTCGAGCTGGAGGAACGATCCAAGCTTGCCGTACTTTTCAAGGAAACCATAATTACGTACAGTCTTTATTTCTTTTACAGTCTTTGTCTTGAAGAGCTCGTCTTTTACAAAGGTGATTTGTATTTTCCTGTTTACGGCTATGGTTGCAGCGAGAATTGCCATGGCAAGAAGCAGAGGCAACAGGCTGTGACTGTCAATGGCGGTGCCTGCATTGGCATAGAAATATACAAGCTTGTCAAATCCTATCCCAGCGTCACCATATATATATAATGGTGAGAATGCCAAGGCATAGTATCCGATGGGGAGCGCCCACCATAGCAGATTGCTGTTGATGAGGGTTCGTGCGATGGAGTACCATTGACTGTTGGCAAGTATCAGAATGTAGCTGAACAATATAAGGTTTATTGACACTAATGCTCCGTAACTGAACACCACAGACATTATTATATAAGGTATTATAAGCGCCAGCCACAAAGCATTACCCCAATTTATTAACGATGATGTTATGAAAGCATCTATGCCTACAGCTGTCGGCAAGGGTAGGAGAGTGTATGGCTTGACTATCTGTGATGGAGTCTGCTGTGCAAGAAATCTTACAAAAAAGTCGAATGTCAGTATGAAGGGTAAAGTGGCGCATAGAATCTCCGTTGCCGTAAACGTACGGCTGTCGTTCGCAATAAGGGCGAAAATTACGGAGGCAGCCATTAAGTATACTGCCATTAGCGCCATCGAGATGAACACAACCACCTTTGCAGCCTTGTTCTTTCCGAAGTCAAGGCTGCGGCGTTCTGCCATCCTGCGATGCTTTAGCAGTATGCGTATGGCATCAAATCGCTTAATCCGGTAGTTCATGTGCTTCTTATCTTAGGTCGATAACTTCCGCCGACGGATAGTCTTTGGAGTTGAAGGAGAAGAGTGAGTCTGGCTGTTTCCTTGACGACAGCGAACCGATGGTAATGGTATACCACTTATTCGAGTGTTTCATCTTTATCTTCGATGGCACGCTGGTCTTCTTGTTAACCGTCACGTACATCTCCTGAATGCTCTGCTTCTTTGTCTGAGCCACAAGATGCACCACGTTGTTAGCGCCTTCGCTTTTCGCAGACAGCGTATATCCCTTCTTGTATATGTTGACGAAGGTGTAGGGATTCATCATCTGCTGTTGGGCGAGGGTAGGGTTGCTGACGTTCACCTCGTCGTTCCTCTTCATATATGTCCATTGTGTCTTGCCGTTGAACCATACGGTTGCGGCAGAAGTCTTGGCGTGAAACTTATTGCCTTTCACGGCTATTGTGCCACTGATTTTGCCGTTTGTAGGGTGCGCCATGGTGAAAGAAGCGCTGATACCTCCAGGCTTCGATATCACTTTGGCTGTCTTGTCCATAATGGCGCGGGCTTGCTTGGCGTTTGCCTGTGCATAGGACTGGGTAGGGATGGCACAAAGTGTGGCTATCACCATCGACAAGTAAAATAATACGTGTTTCATTGTCCTGAGTTTTTATTAATTTTATAATGTCGTTTCCTTATTTCTGCTTCATCTGACTGAGAATCATGTTCAGTTGGTTCTCGTCAGCTACGAGCACGTCGCGCGGCTTGCCTCCATGTGCTGCACCTACGATGCCGGCGCTTTCGAGCTGGTCCATAAGGCGTCCTGCTCTGTTATATCCGATGGAGAATCGGCGCTGTATCATACTGGTGCTTCCTTGCTGACTGATAATCACAGATCGTGCAGCCTCCTCGAAGAAGGGGTCCAGATTGCCTATGTCGCCAGGTCCGTTGCCGCCTGCTCCGTTTGCGTCGTCGTCACCCTTGGGTTCGGGCAATTCCATTGGCTGAACCGGTCCTGCCTGATTGGCGATATACTCGTTTATCTTGACAATCTCCGGAGTGTTGATAAATGCACACTGCACACGTGTCGGCTCGTTGCCGTTCAGATAGAGCATATCACCCATACCGATGAGCTGGTTGGCTCCCGGACGGTCGAGGATGATGCGTGAGTCCATCATTGAGCTTACCTTGAATGCAATGCGTCCAGGGAAGTTGGCCTTGATGTTACCCGTAATGATGGATGTGGTAGGACGCTGTGTGGCGATGATCATGTGTATGCCGACGGCACGAGCCAGCTGCGCAATACGTGCGATAGGCATTTCCACTTCCTTTCCGGCTGTCATGATAAGGTCGCCGAACTCGTCGATTATCACAACGATGTAGGGCATAAACTCATGTCCCTTCTCTGGATTGAGACGATGATTGAGGAACTTGTCGTTATATTCCTTTATGTTTCGCGCTCCTGCGAGTTTCAGCAGGTCGTAGCGATGGTCCATGAGCGTGCAAAGACTCTTCAGCGTGCGTACCACCTTTGTTACGTCGGTGATGATGGGTTCGTCATCGTCGTCCACCTGCGCCATGAAGTGATTGGCAATGGGAGAGTAGACGCTGAACTCCACCTTCTTTGGGTCGATAAGCACCAGCTTCAGCTCGTTAGGATGCTTCTTGTAGAGCAACGATGTGATGATGACGTTCAGACCTACTGACTTACCCTGACCAGTAGCACCGGCAACCAGAAGGTGCGGTATCTTGGTAAGGTCTGCCATAAACACCTCGTTGGTGATGGTCTTTCCGAGTGCGATAGGCAGGTCGAACTTTGTTTCCTGGAACTTCTTCGAGTTCAGGATGCTTTCCATCGACACGTTGTGGCGTTTCTTGTTCGGCACCTCAATGCCGATAGTGCCCTTACCGGGTATAGGAGCGATAATACGGACGCCCAAGGCAGACAGACGAAGGGCAATATCGTCCTCAAGGCTGCGTATCTTGGTTATTCGTATACCCTCAGCTGGTGTTATCTCGTACAGCGTGATGGTAGGACCGACTGTTGCCTTTATCTCTCTGATTTCTATGCCGAAACTCTTGAGCACTCTGACGATTTCCTCGTTGTGTGTCTTTATCTCCTCCATGTCCACGTACGGCTTTCCTTCGTTGCCGTCACGCTTGAGGAGGTCCAGTCCCGGGCGCTTGTATCTTGTGAATGGTTCGAGCGGGTTTATGGGGGTGTCAAAGGTGGTGGAGGCCACGTTCTGTCCTGACGCCTTCTCTTCCTTTCCCACTTCCACTGTCAGACGGTCGGTCGGATTGCTGACTGTCTGGCTTGCTGTCCTTGTTTGTGCTGGAGCCGGTTTTGCCGTGTGCGTGCTGTTGGCAGAGATGTTTGCGCCCATAGCAGAGAAGTTTGTCAGGTCTATGACTGATGATGTCTCCTCATTGCGTGGTGTGGTGTCATTAGTTTGATTAGCCGCATTGTTGCTCTTGCGGTTCTTCTTGTTGCTTTCTTCTGTGTGATCTTCTGCTGATACCGTTTTCTCGGTGTCATCTTCTCCCTCATTAAGCTTTGTCAGCTTGTCGTTCACCATTTCAGAAGCTTTCGAGGCAGCTGTTTTCAGAGGATTAAACATGCGTCTTATCCATGTGATGGTCTGCTTGCTGATGAAAGTAAGAATGGCTACTGCTGTGAAGAAGAGCAGAGCTGTCAGTCCGGGAGGGCCGATGAGGTTCTCTGTATAGGTGACGCTTACGACACCATGATTGCCACCAGGATTGAAGAACAGGTCTGGCAACAGCGGGGTCAGCACTTTCGACATAAATACTGATAGCCATAACATGGTGACGCACGTTCCGAAAAACCATTTCCAAAGGTTCACCTGATATACCTGCATCATCTTAATGCCCACAACTATAAGAAAGCAGGGTATGAGGAATGCTGCATATCCGAAACAGTTCGTTATGAAGAAATAAGATAATAGAGCGCCAAAGGAACTTCCGTAGTTGACGAATTTCCTGTCTGTATTTATCCATTCTCCGGGACGAAGATTCTCAAGTATGCTTTGGTCTGCTGCTCCCGTTTTCATGTAGGAGAACATTGCTATGAGCGTGTAAACAGCGAATGCAATAATCAGAAGCCCGAACAGGAAATCTGCTCTTTCGCTTTTCAGAAATCTTGCCAATCCTATCGCTTCTCTTATATTTGAAGGCTTACGTTCTGTTTTTTTCTTTGCCATTTTACTTATGATATATATTTAATGTACTTCTTTCATTCCCTCTTTACTGTCCAAATGAGGGATATTAAGTACAAAATTAGTGGAAAAAACTCGTAAAGAACCATATTTTCATAACTTTTTTCTAATTTTGCAAAATCTTTCATATTAGATAAGAATGAAAAAAATATACGATAAATTCGACAAGTCGATAATCAACTCTCTGCCACTCGTTACATTCCCTGGCAAAATCATAGTTGTCCTTAATGAATACGAGGCGGAAAGGGCTGTTGAATATCTGCTTTCCTGCGACGTGCTCGGCGTCGACACAGAGACAAGACCGGCTTTCCGAAAGGGAAACAATCATAAGGTGGCGCTGCTTCAGGTTGCCACACGCAAGGAGTGTTTTCTTTTCAGACTTAATCATCTGGGACTGCCCCAATCGCTTCTCCGCCTTCTTAGCAATAAGCAGGTGCCGATGGTCGGACTTTCATGGCATGACGACCTTATGTCTCTTCATCGCCGTGAGCAGTTCGAGCCTGGATGGTTTATTGACATTCAGGACATTATTGGCAATTTGGGAATCGTCGACAAGAGTCTTCAGAAACTTTATGCCAATCTCTTTGGCGAGAAAATCAGCAAGCGCCAGCGACTCACCAATTGGGAGGCTGACGTGCTAACAGAACGTCAGAAAGAATATGCAGCCATAGACGCATGGGCTTGCATAAAGCTTTATGATGAGATAATGAATCTTCTTGCCACGAAAGAATACGAGTTGGAGGTTGTTCCTGAGGAGAAGCCTGCAGCAGACAATAATTCATAGACAAAATCATTTTCAGACAGTATATATATAATAATGTATAAGAATCTATATTTAAAGAAAGGTAAGGAGGAAAGCCTTAAGCGCTTCCATCCTTGGATCTTCTCCGGAGCAGTTGCTAACATCGACGATGGTGTAGAGGAGGGCGAGATTGTAAGAGTGATGACCTCGTCTGGTGACTTCATCGCCGTGGGTATGTATCAGATTGGCAGCATTGCCGTGCGAGTGCTCTCTTTCCGCGATGTTCAGATTGACGCCGACTTCTGGGTAGCCCGTCTTCAGTCGGCATGGGATATGCGTACTGCCATAGGTCTTATTGGACGTCAGGACAACAATATGTTCCGTCTTGTGCATGGCGAAGGCGACAATCTTCCCGGTCTTATCATTGACTGCTATGGCGACACAGCCGTTATGCAGGCGCATAGCGTGGGCATGCACTTGGTAAAGAACGACATTTGCGAGGCTTTGGTGAAGGTCAGCGGTGGAGCCATCTCGAGCGTATACTATAAGAGCGAAACCACATTGCCGTTTAAGGCAGACGTCGATCATGACAATGGATTCATATACGGCTCTACTGGCAGTGACGTGGCTATGGAGAACGGACTCCGTTTCCATATCGACTGGCTGAAGGGACAGAAGACTGGCTTCTTCGTCGATCAGCGTGAGAACCGCAGTCTGCTTGAGACCTATTCGGCTGGACGTTCAGTTCTCAATATGTTCTGCTACACCGGTGGCTTCTCCGTTTACGCAATGCGTGGCGGCGCAAAGCTTGTCCATTCTGTAGACAGCAGCGCCAAGGCTGTCGAACTTACCAATAAGAATATAGCTCTCAACTTCCCAGGCGACGAGCGTCATGCCGCTTTCTGCGAGGATGCTTTCAAGTATTTGGATGCCAACGACAAGATGTACGACCTTATCGTGCTCGATCCTCCAGCTTTCGCCAAGCATCGTGCTGCTTTGCGTAATGCTCTTAAGGGTTACACACGCCTTAATGTCAAGGGCTTGCAGCGCATCAAGCCGGGTGGTATTCTCTTTACGTTCAGCTGCTCGCAGATTGTGACGAAGGAGAACTTCCGTGCTGCTGTCTTTACTGCTGCTGTCCAGGCCAACCGTAAGGTTCGCATCCTGCACCAGATTCATCAGCCGGCAGACCATCCCATCAACATCTATCATCCAGAGGGTGAATATCTGAAGGGACTTGTGCTTTATGTTGAATAACAATATTTCTATAAATAATTTTGTAGCTTCCGTATCTTCCTTTGCAAACATCCATCATTTGTTTGCAAAGGAAGGTGTTTATCTTGTGGCTCTATCAGGAGGTGCTGATAGCGTGGCCTTGCTCCTTGCCCTTCTTGACATGGGAGTAAGGGTGGAAGCCGTTCATTGCAATTTTCATTTACGTGGCGAGGAGTCGGATCGTGACGAGCAGTTCTGTAAAGACCTTTGCACTAAATATAACGTCGAACTTCATCTTGTTCATTTCGACACGCGCGAATATGCAGCTCTCCATCATGTGAGCATAGAGATGGCTGCACGTGATTTGCGTTACGCTTATTTCGAGAGATTACGTAGCGATATGGGAGCCGAAGCCATTTGTGTGGCTCATCATCGTGACGACAGCGTCGAGACGGTTCTCCTCAATCTGGTACGTGGAACCGGACTTCGCGGACTTCGTGGCATCCAGCCTAAGAACGGCAACATCGTCCGTCCATTGTTATGCGTAAGCCGTGACGATATCGAATGCTTCCTTGACAGTATCGGACAGGATTATGTCACGGACAGCACTAATTTGCATGATGATGTTAAGCGAAACAAGATAAGGCTCGACGTCCTTCCACTCCTTGAAACCCTCAATCCTGATGTCCGTCAGTCCATCTTCCGTACTTCTCTTCGTGTTGGTGAGGCGCTCAAGATGTTTGATGCTGCAATGACGGAAAGCGTGGCAAAGGTGTTTGCTGAAAATCCGCTTGGAGGCGGAGTCATAAATCTTCAGACGCTCCTTTCCCAACCATCGCCTGAGTATGTGCTTTTTGAGATTCTTGGCAGATTCGGATTCACATCACGGCAGGTAGACGATATATATGCCAGCATTGGGGCATGTGGTATTGGCAAGGTCTTTTCCTCTTCGGAATACGACTTGCTGTTTGATCGTGATCAACTTGTTGTGGAAAAGAGAAAGGGTGAAGCAGAACGGCAGCGAGTGATACGCATACCCGAACCTGGTTCGTATGTGTTTGGCGACGAACTTAGGGTGAAGGCGGTAGAGGAGGAGTGCGGTGCCGACTATAAGCCGAGCCGAAGCAACAGTTGTGTTTGTCTTGATGCAGCAGAGCTGGCCTTTCCTTTGACCATCCGTCATATAGCAAAGGGCGACCGCTTTATGCCTTTCGGCATGCATGGTCAGTCTAAGCTTGTCAGCGATTATCTGACAGATAGAAAGAAAAACGCTTTCGAAAAACGTGCGCAACTCGTCCTTTGCGACTCTAAGGGCAGGATAGCATGGTTAGTGAACGAACGCATAGACGACAGATTCCTTATTAGTGATAAGACGCAGAAAGCCGTACGTATTTCGGTAATATTGAAATCTGATGATTGATGTAGTGTTATCTTATTGTCCACTATGCAAATATTGTCTAAACGGTAAAAATCCGTTACAAAATAAAAATTGATTATAGAGAATCGAAAAGCTGTTTTTTCGGTGTTTTGCTGTGCAAACAGCCTCCGTGCCATACGATAGAGCCACTTTTACACTCCAATAGTGCCACTATTAGACAGTAAAAGTGGCACTATTGCATGATAAAAGTGGCACTATTGTAGTGTAAAAGTGGCGCTATTGCATCAAAAAACGGCTCTTTTGCGAGTCTGATTTCATAACGCTTCGTCAGAAAATCGCATAACCTACTGTGCGCAAACGCATTAGCTCAAACCGCTCA
>NZ_NOVE01000043.1 GCF_002265625.1 Prevotella sp. 885 | reverse complement strand
CATACTGTCATACAGTAACGGAGTATTGTCGTTTTAATCATCTGTCTTGCCATGCAAATATCGTACAAAGAGTAAAAAGCTGTTACAAAATAAAAATTGATTCTAGAGAATCGAAAAGCTGTTTTTATGGTGTTTTGCTGTGCAAACAGCACCCACGCCATACGATAGAGCCACTTTTACACTGCGAAAGTGCCACTATTAGACAGTAAAAGTGGCACTATTGCATGATAATAGTGGCACTATTGTAGTGTAAAAGTGGCACTATTGCAGCAAAAAACGGCTCTTTTGCGAGTCTGATTTCATAACGCTTCGTCAGAAAATCGCGTAACCTGCTGTGCGCAAACGTATTAGCTCAAACCGCTCAAAACTCGAGAATTTCGCACCAAAGATTTATTAGTGCGTTCATCTCATAGTATTGAGCATCAGAAATGCAAATATTGTGTCGGCGAGACGCCATAGCCTCCTATGTTTGTACTGCTATCTCGTGTATAATCAATCTTTACATGCAAACGCAAAAAGAGCGCCAGCGTTGCTTTCGCAACACTGACGCTCTTGATTGTTATAGCCGGTCCTAGAAGCCGGCCAAGTAAAGGGGATGAGCTTATCGCTTCAGGTTCGGGTTACGCTCTGCCTCTGTAGGAGGATAGATGTGATAGACAGACTTGTCGCCTCTCCATGCACCCTTAGCCTGCATGTTCTCAGGAAGAACGAGGTCCTGCTTGAGTTTGTACTCGAAAGGATTGCCCTTTGCGTCAACAGAGTGTGTAAGAGTTCCGGCGGGAACGAGGACGTCGCTCTGAGGACCAACGCGGTAATCGAACACTTCCTTCAGACGGTTCATACGGAACTCGTCCTCACGGCAGGTTACCATACCGAGTACGTTACCAGCCACCTCATATCTGTGCTCGTTGTAAGCAGCCTCAGCAAGCTGGTCGTTAGACATACCGTCGATGGCTGTCACGGCAGCAGCGTCGCTGTAAGCACGTGCACGTACCTGCTTGAGAGCCTCCTTAGCCTCAGCGATGTACTTGCCTGAACGTGCCGAAGCCTCAGCAAACCAGCAGAGCACCTCAGCGTAGCGGATGAGCTGGTGGCGCTTGCCAAGAGTCATACCGGCATAGATAGGCTTGGTGCAGTCGAAGTCGATTTTCTGAGCAGCACCCTTGTCGTCAGCATTCACTGAGAAGCCGGTGAACATCGGACGGTAGTCAGAGAATACGGCATTGGTCTTGTCCTTACCGTCTTCACCCTTCACCTTGTAGTAAGGCTCGCCGTCAACAGTTGCCCACCAGTCTACGTTGTTGCCGTTGCTTGTGAGATATGTCTTAGCGTAAACAGCATCCTTACGGGGACCTGCGGGATACTTAGACCAGAAGTGGCGCTCAGCGAGGAAGTCGCCCCAGCCACCCCAAGGCAGCGAACAGGGAACGTGGCAGCAAGTGAGCTGTGAGTCGTCCCATCCCCAGCTACCGGTGTTAGCGTTATAGTAGATGCCGAGGATGCACTCGTTGTGATTGTCCTCACCATAGCTGTAAACCTTGTTCCAGTCTGTGAGCAATGTCTGTACGTTGCGTGCCTTTACAGCATCGACAACTTCCTTGGCCTTGTCAGCAGCGAGAGCATAATACTCTGTCTTGTTGAGCGGATAGCCAGCCATTGACATGTATACTGCAGAGAGCATTGACTTGACAGCCTGAGACGTTACGAAGACATTGGCATCGCCGATAGCCTTAGGAGCAGAATACTTCTCTGGCAGATTGCACTCCTCAGCTGCCTTGAGGTCCTTCACGATGTAGTTGAAGATTTGCTCTACTGTGGCGCAGGGAATTGCGTCAGTGTTGTTCTTGAGGTCTACAGAGATGACCTCCTCAGGAGAGATGGGCACCTGACCCCATGTACGTACGAGTCCGTAGTAAGCGTAAGCACGCCAGAAGTAAGCCTGACCAAGCTGCTCGCCCAGCTCTGACTTGTCTGCCTTCATAAAGTTGGCGCAGTCGATGACGTAGTTGGAAGCCTTGATGATGTTGTAGTACCAGCTCCAGAGGTCGTTGACACCCTTCAGGTCTGTCGGGTCCTCGAAGACGTCGGCAGCAAGATATGCAGCCTTGTTAGAGCCAGTGGTTGACGTTACGTCATCACCCATACACTGTACGATCATAGTGTTGGAGTTGCACTGGAAGCCCTGTATATTCGAATACAATGAGTTAACGGCAAGGTCGAGGTCGGCCTTTGTCTTGAACAGCGTCTCATTGGTCAGCTGTCCCTTGGGGTCCTCTGTGAGGAAGTCGCTACATGATGTAGTGAGCAACATTGAAGCTGCAAGGACGCAGCCTGATAATATATTAATTTTCATGACTTATGTTTCCTTTAATTGGTTAGAAGTTGAATCTTGCACCGAAGGTGAATGTTCTCGGAGTCGGGTAAGTACCGCAGTCGATACCGCCTGTTGCGTCGCCGTCACCATTGTAGCCGGCAGGGTTAGATCCCTTGTAGTTGGTAATGGTGAAGAGGTTCTGGACGCTGAAGCTCAGACGGATGTCTGCAAACTTGGTCATGCTCTTCGGCATCTCATAAGCCAATGTGATGTTCTCGCAGCGGAAGTAGTTGGCGTTCTCCACCCACTTAGACGAAGCACCGATGTAGTTGTTGTTGGCAACTGTCGGATTAGGCATTGTCTTGCCGATCTCGCTGAGGAAGTCAGCATCGGTGAACATACGTGAGTTGCCGATCATTGAGTTCATAGCGAAGCGGAGGGCGTTGAGACGCTGTACGCCGAATGCAGAGTTGAAGAATGCATTGAGGCTCCAGTTCTTGTATGACAAGGTGTTGTTCCATCCGAGTGTGAAGTCAGGTGTAGACTTGCCGAGAACCTTGCGGTCTGATTCCTTCGGGTCTCTTACAGCTACGCGCTCACCAGCCTCGTTAGTTGACCAGTATGTGTCGTAGCCTTCCTTGTCGATGCCAGCCCACTCCTGTCCGAAGAACGAACCGAGTGCCTCGCCTTCCTTGATGATACATGGATCAACCACTACAGACTGGAAGCTACCAGTGTGGATAACCGGCTGTTTTTCAGTAAGCTTCTTCACCTCGTTCTTCAGGTATGTACCGTTGATAGAGGTCTGCCACTGGAAGTCCTTTGTCTCGATGATGCGGGCGTTGAGCGTGATGTCAAGACCATGGTTGGCAACCTTACCGAGGTTAGCCATATAGGTGAAGCCACCGAGTGCGTTAGATGTTGTTGTGGAAAGGAGGGCGTCGCTTGTCTGCTTGTTGAAGTAGTCGAGGCTCAGCTCCAAGCGGTTGTTGAAGAAACCGAGGTCAACACCAAGGTCAAACTGCTTGGTCTTCTCCCACTTGATGTCAGGAGTGGCAATTCTGTCGAGCTTGTAACCTACTGACGGAGTGTTTGTTCCGTAGTATGTGTCTGTTGCAGAAAGCAAAGCGAGTGTTGAGTACGGAGCGATGTCCTGATTACCGATGATACCGTAGCTTGCACGGATCTTCAAGTTGCTGAGCAGATCGCGTGTGCTCTCCATGAACTTCTCGTTGGTGACGGTCCATGCACCTGCAATAGAGGGGAAGTAGCCCCACTTGTTGTTGGTGAAGCGGCTTGAGCCGTCGGCACGGAACGTACCGGTAAGCATATACTTATCAGCGAAGTTGTACATTACACGACCTACACCTGAGAGAAGTGCCCACTCAGAGAAGCCGTTGTTGGCCTTCTGTGTACGGGCGTTCTGAACATTCCACCATCCTACGTTCTCTGTAACGAGGTTGAGACCGGTGATGCCCATATTGGTAGAGGTGCTCTTTGTAGCCTCCCATACGCCTGTAGCTGTAAGGTGATGGTCGCCCCAAGAGTTGGTGTATGTAAGGTTGTTGGTAGACTGGAGCAATGTGCGCTGTGAGTTGCTGTTGCCCATGTTCACCTGACCCGTACGCGACACCTTGCCGGAAGAAAGGCTGTAAGATGTATTATTCATATAGTCAACACCGTTGCTTGTGGTGAATGTCAAGCCGGGGAGGATGTTGAACTGGAGGTCGATGTGACCGTTGAATACGTCGTGACGGCGCTCGCTCTGGTTGCCTACGAGCATACCGTATGCGTTAGGCTCGATGGTACAGTACTGGTCCTGAGCATAATTGCCGTTCTTGTCGTACATGTTCATCGCGGGAGATGAGTTGAAGGCAATCCACAACGGGTTGCTGGTGGTGCCGGGGAGGCTGGCTACACCCTTGCCTACGCCACGAGAAGCGTTAACGTCAACAGTGACATTAAGCCACTTGTTAAGCTGAGTCTTGACGTTTGCCTTTGCTGAATAACGCTCGTACTGGCTGCCTTCGAGTGTACCCTCGTTCTTCATATAGTTACCTGAAACGTATGCCTGCATACCGTCGGTACCCTTTGTGAAGACGAGCTTATAGTTCTGGGTCTGACCAGTGCGGAACATTGTGTCCACCCAGTCAACGCCGGGATTTGTGCCGTCAAGGAATTCCTTGACTTCGTTCTCTGTCTTTCCTGCATAGTCGACAAGAGCCTGAGCATAAGCCTTTGTGCTCATCATCTTAGGCAGCTTGGTGGCCTTAGAGAAGCCGTAAGAAGCATCGAAGGTGATGCGGCTCTCGCCCTTGCGACCTGTCTTTGTGGTAACAATAACTACACCGTTGGCACCACGCGAACCGTAGATGGCTGTAGAAGAAGCGTCCTTCAACACCTGCATGCTCTGAATGTCCTCAGGGTTGATGCCGTCAAGACCTGACTCGCGAACCATACCGTCAACGATATACAACGGGTCGTTGCTCTTTGTGATAGAGTTAGATCCACGTACACGAATCTTTACAGAACCGCCGGGAATACCGTCTGACACTACGTTCACACCAGCCATACGGCCGTTGAGAGCGTCTGAAGCCTGTGTGATAGGCTGGTCCTTGAACGCCTTGTTGTCCATTACGGCAACCGAACCGGCAAGGTCTGCCTTCTTTACGGTACCGTAACCGATAACTACGACGTCGTTGAGAAGCTCAGCATCCTCAGAAAGAGTAACCGTGACGGCATTGCGACCGTTGACAGACACTTCCTGCGACTTGTAGCCTACGTATGAAATAAGGAGGGTGGATTTGGGAGAAACGCGGAGGGTGAAGTTACCATCCACATCGGTAACGGCTCCGTTACCTTTGTTGCCCTTCTCTACGACGCTAACGCCGATAAGGGGTTCACCGTTGGAATCGACCACGCGACCAGAGACCTGGTTATTCTGCTGGGTCAGGTTGGTTGAGTAAACAGAACGTGCGAGTTCGTTGGCTGCTGATGCGTTAGTGGCACAAAGCAACATACCCACAGCAAACGATGCAACCACGCTCTTCGTAAAAGGAAGGCTTGGAGCACACTTCTTTACATTTTCCATAATCTGTAGTTTTGTTTTAGATATAATATAGGTTTAAGTATAATCTCTCTTAGGTTGTAATGTTTTGGCAACACTTTTTAGATTGCGGTGCAAATGTAATACATTTTTACAAAACTACAAAACTTATATGAATATTTTTAAAAAAAATAAAAACGGGGGGGGGCGTTATGCGTACTTTAGAACAGATTGGCACGCACATCTGAACACTATATATAAAGAAAGCGCCCTGAAAAGGCTTGGCATGCTTTTATGATGCCTTCACCTTTTCAGGGCGCTTCTTTAAGCTATGATATATTATGCGTTATATATCGTGTATGTCATATTTATGGTCTGATTATTCCTCAGACTTGTTCTGCTGTGAGTAGTCAGTGACGTTCTTGCGGTTGGCCTGGATGCGATCGTACTCTTCCTTTGAACCGACAATAATCTTATCCCACTGACGCAGACCAGTACCTGCGGGGATGAGGTGACCGGAGATAACGTTCTCCTTCATACCCTCGAGGTAGTCTACCTTTCCGCGGATGGCAGCCTCGTTGAGCACCTTTGTGGTCTCCTGGAACGAAGCAGCCGAGATGAAGCTCTTGGTCTGGAGAGCGGCGCGAGTGATACCCTGCAGAATCTGTGTAGATGTTGCGGGGATGGTGTCGCGAACCTGAACCAGACGGAGGTCACGGCGCTTGAGGCTTGAGTTCTCGTCACGAAGCTTGCGGGCTGAGACAATCTGTCCGACCTTGAGGACGTCAGAGTCGCCGGCGTCGGTGACGTACTTCTTGCCCCAGATGCGGTCGTTCTCCTCAGCGAAGTCGAGTTTGTCAACCATCTCCTGCTCGAGGAATGTGGTATCGCCCGGCTCGTCAATCTGAACCTTACGCATCATCTGGCGGACGATAATCTCGAAGTGCTTGTCGTTGATCTTCACACCCTGGAGACGGTAAACGTCCTGAACCTCGTTAACGATATACTCCTGTACGGCTGTGGGGCCCTTGATGGCGAGGATGTCGCCCGGAGTGATGCTACCGTCAGAAAGCGGAGTTCCGGCACGAACGGCGTCGTGCTCCTGAACGAGGATCTGCTTAGAGAGCGATACGAGGTACTTGCGCTGGTCGCCAGTCTTAGATGTAACGATAATTTCGCGGTTGCCACGCTTAACCTTACCCATTGTAACCTCACCGTCGATTTCTGAAACGACTGCAGGGTTAGACGGGTTACGAGCCTCGAAGAGCTCTGTTACTCGAGGCAGACCACCAGTGATATCGCCTGCAGAACCTGCAGCACGCGGAATCTTCACAAGAGTCATACCGGTCTTGACGGTCTGACCGTCCTCGCAGACTACGTGTCCACCCACCGGGAAGTTGTATGTACCGATAACCTCGCCGTTTCTGTCGAGGATGTCGCAGGTAGGAACCTTCGACTTGTCCTTCGAGTCGGTGATGATCTTCTCGGTAAGACCTGTTGCTTCGTCAGTATCGGCACGGAAGGTAACGCCCTCAATAACGTCGTTGAAGCGGAGCGTACCTGCATACTCTGTAACGATGACAGCGTTGAACGGGTCCCACTTGGCAATGAGGTCGCCCTTCTTGACTACGTCGCCCTCCTTGAAGTAGAGTGACGAACCGTAAGGAACGTTGACCGTAGCAAGTGCTATGTCTGTATTCGGGTCGACAAACTGAAGCTCGGTAAGACGGCTGACAACCATGTGGCAGTCGACGTCCTTCTCGCCATTGTTCTCGACGAACGGAACAACACGGAGATCCTCGAACTTAAGCTTGCAGTCGTTCTTGGCAACGATGGATGCGTTGGCGGCAGCGTTACCTGCCACACCACCGGCGTGGAACGTACGGAGAGTAAGCTGTGTACCCGGCTCACCGATGGCCTGTGCAGCGATAACGCCGACAGCCTCGCCGAGCTGAACCATGCGCTGTGTGGCAAGGTTGCGACCGTAACACTTCATGCAGACACCCTTCTTGCTCTCGCAGGTGAGCACTGAACGAATCTCGACGCTCTCGATCGGAGAGTTCTCGATGGCCTTTGCCTTAGTCTCTGTGATTTCCTCACCGGCTGAAACAAGTACCTCACCTGTGGTAGGATCAACGACGTCGTGTACTGAAACACGACCGATGATGCGCTCTGAGAGTGAAGAGATAACCTCGTCACCGTTCTTGAGAGCGGTGCAGACAAGACCACGGAGTGTGCCGCAGTCCTCCTCTGAGATGATAACGTCGTGCGATACGTCGACAAGACGACGTGTAAGGTAACCGGCGTCGGCAGTCTTCATAGCGGTATCGGCAAGACCCTTACGGGCACCGTGCGAAGCGATGAAGTACTCGAGCACCGACATACCCTCCTTAAAGTTGGAGATAATCGGGTTCTCGATAATCTGGTGTCCCTCTGCACCTGCCTTCATAGGCTTGGCCATAAGACCACGCATACCTGACAGCTGCTTGATCTGGTCCTTAGAACCACGGGCACCGGAGTCGAGCATCATGAATACGGCGTTGAAGCCCTGGTCTGCCTCAGTCATCTCCTTCATAAGGATGTTTGCGAGGTCGTTGTTGACGTGGGTCCAGGTATCGATCACCTGGTTGTAACGCTCGTTCTCAGTGATGAAGCCCATGTTATAGTTGTCCTGGATGGCGCGAACATCTGCAGCACCGCGCTCCACGATACTCTTCTTTTCTGGCGGGATGATGATATCGTCAAGGTTGAACGAAAGACCAGCCACGTAAGCCATGCGGTAACCGAGGTTCTTGATACCGTCGAGGAACTCACAAGCACGTGCCATACCTACAGCCTTGATAACGTCAGAGATAAGTCCGCGCAGGGTCTTCTTAGAGATGACATCGTTGAAGAAGCCGACCTCCTCAGGGATAATCTGATTGACGATTACACGTCCTACAGATGTCTCGATCATACGCTTCTGGGGCTTGCCGTCAACGAGGTCGTTAACGATAACCTTTACCTGAGCGTGGAGATCACACTTGCCTTCGTTGTGTGCGATGAGGGCTTCCTCGTCGCCGTAGAATGTCAGACCCTCGCCCTTTGCGCCCGGACGGATCTTTGTGATATAGTAAAGACCGAGCACCATATCCTGAGACGGCACGGTGATAGGAGCACCGTTGGCAGGGTTCAGGATGTTGTGGCTCTGGAGCATCAATATCTGTGCCTCAAGTACAGCCTCGTTGCTGAGCGGGAGATGAACAGCCATCTGGTCACCGTCGAAGTCGGCGTTGAACGCAGTACATGCAAGCGGGTGGAGCTGGATGGCTTTACCCTCGATAAGCTTCGGCTGGAACGCCTGGATACCGAGACGGTGAAGTGTCGGGGCACGGTTGAGCATGACGGGATGACCCTTCATTACGTTCTCGAGGATGTCCCAGATAACCGGCTCGCGGCGGTCAACGATCTTCTTGGCGCTCTTTACAGTCTTCACGATGCCGCGCTCGATGAGCTTGCGGATGATAAACGGCTTGTAAAGCTCGGCTGCCATAAGCTTCGGCAGACCGCACTCGCCCATCTTGAGCTCAGGACCAACGACGATAACCGAACGTGCTGAATAGTCGACACGCTTACCAAGAAGGTTCTGACGGAAACGTCCCTGCTTACCCTTGAGCGAGTCAGAGAGCGACTTAAGAGGACGGTTGGCGTCACTCTTTACGGCGCTCGACTTGCGAGAGTTATCGAAGAGGCTGTCAACAGCCTCCTGAAGCATACGCTTCTCGTTGCGGAGAATCACCTCAGGAGCCTTGATCTCAACGAGGCGCTTCAAGCGGTTGTTACGTATGATGACACGACGATAGAGGTCGTTGAGGTCGGAAGTGGCGAAACGTCCACCGTCCAGGGGAACGAGAGGACGAAGCTCCGGCGGTGTAACGGGAATGATCTTCATGATCATCCACTCAGGACGGTTGACGTCCTTGCTGCCGCGGAATGCCTCTACAACCTGAAGACGCTTCAGAGCCTCAGTCTTACGCTGCTGTGACGAGTCGTTGTTGGCACGCTCGCGAAGCTCATAAGAGAGCGAGTCGAGGTCGAGATTGGCGAGGAGGTCGTAAATGGCCTCCGCACCCATCTTTGCAATGAACTTGTTAGGATCGCTGTCATCGAGAGCGTCGTTGGCAGCGCCCAGCTTGTTGTCGATGATGTCGATGTACTCATCCTCTGAGAGGAGGTCCATCTTGTGTGAGCCAAGCAGCTCAATACCATCCTGATCGGTACGTCCCTCAAGAGCACCCGGCTGGATAACTACATACTTCTCGTAGTAGATCACCTGGTCGAGCTTCTTGGTCGGCATTCCGAGAAGGTAGCCGATCTTGTTAGGCAGAGAACGGAAATACCAGATATGTGCAACCGGCACTACCAGCTCGATATGTCCGCTGCGCTCGCGGCGCACCTTCTTCTCTGTTACCTCCACACCACAACGGTCGCAGACGATGCCCTTGTAACGGATACGCTTGTACTTTCCGCAGGCGCACTCATAGTCGCGTGTCGGACCGAAGATGCGCTCGCAGAAGAGACCGTCGCGCTCCGGCTTGTAGGTGCGGTAGTTGATGGTCTCCGGCTTTGTAACCTCGCCGTACGAGTTCTCCAGAATCTCCTCGGGAGAAGCAAGTCCGATGGTGATCTTCGTGAAATTAGTCTTTACTTTTGTATCTTTCTTGAAAGCCATATGTTTCTTTTATTTAGGGATGTACGGATTATTCGAGTTTGATGCTAAGACCAAGACCGCTTAACTCGTGCAGGAGCACGTTGAGCGACTCAGGAATGCCCGGTGTAGGCATCGGGTCACCCTTGACGATGGCCTCGTAAGCCTTAGAGCGTCCCACGGTGTCGTCAGACTTGATGGTGAGGATCTCCTGAAGTACGTGGCTGGCGCCGAATGCCTCGATGGCCCAAACCTCCATCTCTCCGAAACGCTGACCACCGAACTGTGCCTTACCACCGAGCGGCTGCTGAGTGATGAGTGAGTACGGACCGATGGAACGTGCGTGCATCTTGTCCTCGACCATGTGGCCGAGCTTGAGGAAGTATGTCACGCCGACTGTAGCAGGCTGGTCGAAACGCTCGCCTGTCTCGCCGTCGTAGAGGTGAGTAGAGCAAAGGTGAGGCAGTCCTGCCTTGTCTGTCCACTCTGAAAGGTCTTCCAGCTTAGCACCGTCGAAGATAGGCGTAGCGAACTTGACACCGAGCTTGCGGCCTGCAGCACCGAGAATAGCCTCGAAAATCTGTCCAAGGTTCATACGTGAAGGCACACCCAGCGGGTTGAGCACCAAGTCAACGGGACGTCCGTCCTCGAGGAACGGCATATCCTCCATACGTACAATCTTAGATACGATACCCTTGTTACCGTGACGACCGGCAAGCTTATCACCTACACCGATCTTACGCTTCTTGGCTACGTATACCTTAGCCATACGCAGGATGCCCGAAGGCAGCTCGTCGCCGATGGTGATGGCAAACTTCTTACGCTTCAGCTCAGCGTCGAGGAGCTTGTACTTGCGGATGTAGTTCATGATGAGCTTAGAGATGAGCATATTGGTATGCTCGTCGTCTGTCCATCCGTTCGACTGGATGCCGTCATACTCAAGGTTCTTGAGCATTGTGGCAGTAACCTTGGCACCCTTGTTGATGATCTCAGCACCTGAGTAGTCCTTGATGCCCATAGAGGTCTTGTCCTCCATGAGGGTAAGGAGCTTGTCAACAAGGATGTCCTTGAGGTCGTCGTTCTTTGCCTCGTACTCCTCGTCAATCTTGGCAAGTATCACCTTGTCCTGCTTCTTCGACTCGCGTGTCTTGATGGCACGTGCGAAGAGCTTCTTGTCGATGACAACACCGCTGAGTGACGGATTGGCCTTGAGAGAAGAATCCTTTACGTCGCCTGCCTTGTCGCCGAAGATGGCGCGGAGCAGCTTCTCCTCCGGTGACGGGTCGCTCTCACCCTTCGGCGAGATCTTACCGATCATGATGTCACCCGGCTCGATACGTGCACCGATACGAACGATACCGTTGTCGTCGAGGTCCTTTGTGGCTTCCTCGCTGACGTTGGGGATGTCGCTTGTGAACTCCTCTACGCCACGCTTTGTCTCGCGGACGTCGAGTGAGTACTCATCGACGTGTACAGATGTGAGGACATCGTCACGAACCATGCGCTCTGAAAGCACGATGGCGTCCTCATAGTTATATCCCTTCCAAGGCATGTATGCCACGAGGAGGTTACGTCCGAGTGCAAGCTCGCCGTTCTCTGTTGCATATCCCTCGGTGAGGATGTCGCCCTTCTTCACTCGCTGTCCCTTGTTACAGATAGGACGGAGGTCGATGGTCATATTCTGGTTGGTGCGGCGGAACTTAGGAATGCGATATTCCTTGAGTGCCGGCTCGAAGCTTACAAACTCCTCGTCATCGGTGCGGTCGTAGAGGATGCGGATGGTCGTTGCATCTACATACTCGATAACACCCTCGCCCTCGGCTGTAACCATAGTGCGTGAGTCCTCGCACACCTGCTTCTCCAGACCGGTGCCCACAATAGGAGCATCATTGTGGAGCAAAGGTACTGCCTGGCGCATCATGTTACATCCCATGAGCGCACGGTGACCGTCGTCATGCTCGAGGAACGGGATAAGACCGGCAGATACTGAAGCAATCTGCTGCGGCGATACGTCCATAAGGTCAACTTCTGAAGGCGGCACTACCGGGAACTCAGCGTTCTGGCGGCACTTTACATTGTCGCGGATGAACGAACCGTCCTCGCGGAGCGGAGCGTTACCCTGACCGATGATGTGGCCTTCCTCTTCCTCAGCGGTGAGGTAGACAACGTTCTTGTTGTCGAGGTCAACCAATGAATCGTGAACCTTACGGTACGGAGTGGCGATGAAGCCAAGCTCATTGATGGTGGCGTATACACAGAGAGAAGAGATAAGACCGATGTTCGGACCCTCAGGGCTCTCAATAGGACAAAGGCGACCATAGTGTGTATAGTGAACGTCTCGAACCTCGAAACCTGCGCGCTCACGAGAGAGACCGCCAGGACCAAGGGCTGAGAGACGACGCTTGTGCGTAACCTCGGCGAGCGGGTTGGTCTGGTCCATGAACTGTGACAGAGGGTTGGTGCCGAAGAACGAGCTTACAACGCTGGAGATGGTCTTAGCGTTGATAAGGTCGGTGGGCTGGAACACCTCATTGTCGCGGACATTCATACGCTCGCGGATGGTGCGGCTCATACGTGCCAGACCGATAGAGAACTGGTTGGAGAGCTGCTCGCCAACTGTGCGGACACGACGGTTAGAAAGGTGGTCGATATCGTCCACAGTGGCGTTCGAGTTAACAAGCTGGATGAGATACTTGATAATCTCTATGATGTCGTCCTTTGTGAGGACGCGAACCTCAGAATCGGTGTCGAGACCGAGCTTCTTGTTGATACGGTAACGTCCAACCTCGCCGAGGTCGTAACGCTTGTCAGAGAAGAAGAGGTTCTGGAACACTTCACGTGCTGAAGCGTCATCGGCAGGATCGGCATTGCGGAGCTGGCGGTAGATATAGAGCACAGCCTCCTTCTCAGAGTTCGACGGGTCCTTGCCGAGAGTGTTGAAGATGATGGAATACTTGGAAGCAGCGTCTGCGTCCTTGTGGAGAAGAACTGATGTGGGCTCTGCCTCGAGGATATCCTCGATGTTGTCCTCAGTAAGCTCTGTCTCACGCTCCATTACCACCTCGTTACGCTCGATTGAAACAACCTCGCCCGTATCCTCGTCAACGAAATCCTCGTTCCAAGACTTCAAGACACGTGCGGCGAGCTTGCGGCCAATACAAGCCTTCAGGTTCTTCTTGTTCACCTTTACCTCCTCGGCAAGGTCGAAGATCTGGAGGATGTCCTTATCCTGCTCGTAGCCCATGGCACGGAGAAGCGTAGTTACCGGCAACTTCTTCTTACGGTCAATGTATGCGTACATGACGTTGTTGATGTCGGTAGCGAACTCAATCCAAGAGCCCTTGAACGGAATGATACGTGCAGAATAGAGCACTGTTCCGTTGGCGTGTACGCCCTGTCCGAAGAATACGCCCGGCGAACGGTGAAGCTGTGATACTACGACGCGCTCAGCACCATTGATAACGAAAGTGCCGTTGCTCGTCATGTAGGGGATTGTGCCAAGGAAGACATCCTGGATGAATGTGCCGAAGTCCTCGTGGTCGGGATCCGTACAGTAGAGTTTCATCTTAGCCTTCAAAGGTACGCTATATGTCAGACCACGCTCAAGGCACTCGTCAATGGAGTAGCGCGGCGGGTCGATATAGTAATCCAAGAACTCAAGAACGAAATTGTTACGTGTGTCGGTGATAGGGAAGTTCTCAGAGAACACCTTATACAAGCCGTCATTCTTGCGTTCTTCAGGCGGAGTGTCTAACTGAAGGAAATCCTTAAAGGACTTGAGCTGCACATCGAGGAAATCCGGATATGGCAACGGATTATGGACGCTGGCAAAATTTACTCTGTTATCAACAATTTTTGAAGCCATCAGAAGTATTTAAAGGGTGAGTAAAAAAATCAGTGAATGTGAAAAGACACAAAAAGGTTAGGACCCGCCTACTTGGAAGATCCTAACCATATAAGTTTTCAAGAAACGTTGTGGTTGATAAATTCAATGTGCGTAAACGCATTACGCGACTCGTCAACCACAGACGTCCGAGTAGTCAA
Organism: Prevotella sp. 885; assembly: GCF_002265625.1. Classification (GTDB taxonomy): domain Bacteria; phylum Bacteroidota; class Bacteroidia; order Bacteroidales; family Bacteroidaceae; genus Prevotella. Next base: position 15,861 of record NZ_NOVE01000043.1, on the reverse strand, counting down.
CGTAATGTTTTATTACTTGAGCTCTACCTTAGCACCAGACTCCTCGATAGCCTTCTTCAAGTTCTCAGCCTCCTCCTTAGAGAGACCTTCCTTGATCTTAGCAGGAGCGCCGTCTACGAGATCCTTAGCTTCCTTCAAGCCAAGACCGCAAGCTTCCTTAACTGCCTTTACAACCTGGAGCTTAGCGCCACCAACCTCAGCGAGGATAACGTCGAAAGAAGACTTCTCCTCAGCAGCCTCACCGCCTGCAGCGGGACCAGCTGCTACAGCTACAGCTGCAGCTGCGGGCTCAATTCCGTACTCCTCCTTGAGGACTGTTGCCAACTCATTTACTTCCTTTACTGTAAGATTTACCAATTCTTCAGCAATAGCTTTGATATCTGCCATTTTATTTAAATTTTAATTGTTTTTAATGTTAATGTTTTGTGACTTGGAGTTGAATTACTCAGGACGCTCGCCCAAAGTCTTAAGCACACCGTGAATAGTGTTTGCGCCTGACTGAAGAGCAGAGATAACGTTCTTTGCCGGAGACTGCAGCAATGCCACGATGTCGGCAATAACCTCGTTCTTGCTCTTGAGAGCTACAAGTGCCTCGAGCTGGTCAGCACCGAAGATGGTCTCCTCAGCATAAGCAGCCTTGAGTGCGGGAACGCCCTCTTTCTTGTATTCCTTAAGAAGCTTAGCGGGAACGTTGGCTGTATGACAGAACATAACAGCGGTTGTGCCCTTAAGAGCTCCGTACATGGGCTCGAAATCGATCTCGCTTGCCTGGAAAGCCTCACGAAGAAGGTTGTTCTTCACAACCGTCATCTTGATCTGGTTCTTGAAGCACTTGCGACGAAGGTTGCTTGTTGCCTCAGCGTTGAGTCCAGCAAGGTCGACGAGATAGAAGTGAGGATATTCCTTCAGCTTCTCACCGAGCTCAGCAATAATAGTATCTTTGATTTCTTTCTTCATTTTACAAAACTTTTAGAGTTACTCAACTGATTTCGGATCAACCTTGATACCCTTACTCATAGTGCTCGAAATAAAGATACTCTTGATGTATGTACCTTTAGCAGCAGCAGGCTTGAGCTTGATGATTGTAGCGATGAACTCCTTGGCATTCTGATAGATCTGCTCCGGAGTGAAGTTCACCTTACCGATTGACGTGTGGATGATACCAGCCTTGTCAACCTTAAAGTCAATCTTACCCTGCTTTACTTCCTTAACTGCCTTAGCAACGTCCATTGTTACGGTACCGCTCTTGGGGTTAGGCATAAGTCCACGAGGACCGAGGATACGGCCGATAGGACCAATCTTACCCATGCAAGAAGGCATTGTGATGATTACGTCTACGTCAGTCCAACCACCCTTGATCTTCTCGATATACTCGTCAAGACCAACATAGTCGGCACCAGCTTCCTTAGCAGCAGCTTCCTGATCGGGAGTACAGAGAGCGAGCACGCGTGTAACCTTACCAGTTCCGGCAGGCAGCGAAACGACGCCACGAACCATCTGGTTTGCCTTACGCGGGTCAACGCCCAAGCGTACATCAATATCAATAGAAGCGTCGAACTTGGTAGTGGTGATTTCCTTTACCAGCTCTGAAGCCTCTTTCAGTGTGTATGCCTTCCCTGCTTCAACCTTGTCAGCTACTGATTTTTGATTTTTTGTCAGTTTCATTTTTTCGAATTGAAGTTATTAAACATTCTCAGGGAAGTCTCCCTCTACAGTAATACCCATACTTCTTGCTGTTCCAGCAACCAGTCTCATTCCTGATTCAACTGTAAAGCAGTTCAAATCCTTCAGTTTGTCCTCAGCGATTGCTTTTACCTGCTCCCAAGTTACTTTACCAACTTTCTGGCGGTTAGGCTGGGCTGAGCCACTCTTTACCTTGGCTGCCTCCTTGAGCTGTACTGCTGCAGGAGGAGTCTTCAGTTCGAAGCTGAATGATTTATCGGTGTAGTAGGTGATAACAACAGGAATGATCTTGCCTGCCTTATCCTGGGTTCTGGCGTTGAACTCCTTGCAGAATCCCATAATGTTGATACCCTTAGAACCAAGAGCAGGTCCTACTGGAGGTGAAGGATTCGCAGCGCCACCTTTAATCTGTAATTTGATTAATCCAGCAACTTCTTTAGCCATTTTGTCTGTTAATATTTAATTGATTATTATAAAAGAATTCCGATGCGTTCGTAACAATGCATCAGCCTTCCTTTTCGACTTGCATAAAACCGAGTTCCAACGGAGTCTTACGTCCGAAGATTTTGACCATCACCTTAAGTTTGCGCTTCTCGGCACTCACCTCTTCGATGACGCCACTGAAGCCGGAGAATGGACCGTCTGCCACCTTTACTGTCTCGCCCACCATGTAGGGAACGTCTACAGTATCGACAACCTCTGTCTCTTCGCAGCTACCGAGCATGCGATTGATTTCGGATTGTGGGACAGGCGACGGGTTATCCAAACCGCCAAGAAAGCCAAGCACATTAGGTGAGAAGCGCAACTTGTGAGCCACGTCACCAACGAGCGCTGCTTCTACGAATACGTAGCCAGGGAGAGAAATCTTCTCCTTAACCACCTTCTTGCCATTACGCAAAGAAACGTGCTTCTCGAGCGGCAGTACCACCTGGGAAACATGTTTTTCGAGCAACGGATCGTGCTTAATCTCAGCGTCAAGATACTCCTTAACTTTAGCTTCTTTTCCGCTGGAAGCACGCAGCACGTACCATTTTTTTTCTGTCTGAGCCATTTTTCTTGAGCGATTAACCTGGGTATACCATTGTCATGACCCACTTAAACAGGGAGTCCATTGCGAAAACTACCACGGCAATGACAAGGGAAGCAGATAATACAATCACTGCGCTGTGGTTTAGTTCAGCATACTTTGGCCAAGTAGTTTTATGCGCAAGTTCGTCGTAACAAGCCTTGCAATAATTTACTAACTTTTTAAACATATTATCTTCTTTTTTGCACGGGAAGAGAGGCTCGAACTCCCGACACCTGGTTTTGGAGACCAGTGCTCTACCAACTGAGCTATTCCCGTAGGATAGTTCCTGCGCTATGCAGCGACAGGAACTATTTTTATCTTAGACAACCTTCTTGCGAAGGTCAGCCTTAGGCTGTGATTAGTCCTCGAGGATCTTTGTGATCTGACCAGAACCTACTGTACGGCCACCCTCACGGATAGCGAAACGGAGGCCCTCGTTGAGAGCTACAGCGTAGATAAGCTCAACCTCGATCTCTACGTTATCACCAGGCATTACCATCTCAACTCCCTCAGGAAGCTTGATCTCACCGGTGCAGTCCATAGTACGGAGGTAGAACTGAGGACGATACTTGTTGCCGAACGGAGTGTGACGACCACCCTCTTCCTTCTTCAAAACGTAGATAGAAGCCTTGAAGTGCTTGTGAGGCTTGATCTGACCCGGGTGGCAGAGTACCATACCGCGCTTGATCTCGTTCTTGTCGATACCACGGAGGAGCAGACCAACGTTATCGCCAGCTTCACCCTCTTCGAGGATCTTACGGAACATCTCAACACCAGTTACGACACACTTCTTGTCCTCACCGAGGCCAAGGAGCTCAGTCTCGTCGCCTACCTTAACGCGACCAGTCTCGATACGACCAGTAGCAACAGTACCACGACCTGTGATTGAGAATACGTCCTCAATAGGCATCAAGAAAGGCTTGTCGAGGTCACGGGGAGGCTCCTGAATCCAAGTATCAACAGCGTCCATAAGCTCCATTACCTTGTCTACCCACTTCTCTACACCATTGAGTGCACCAAGAGCAGAACCACGAATGATAGGAGTATCCTCCTCATAGCCGTACTGGTCGAGGATCTCGCGAACCTCCATCTCTACGAGCTCGAGCATCTCCTCGTCCTCTACCATATCGCACTTGTTCAAGAAAACGACCATGCGGGGAACGTTCACCTGACGAGCGAGGAGGACGTGCTCACGTGTCTGAGGCATAGGACCGTCAGTAGCAGCAACAACAAGGATAGCACCGTCCATCTGAGCAGCACCAGTTACCATGTTCTTTACATAGTCGGCGTGACCCGGGCAGTCTACGTGAGCGTAGTGACGGTTAGCTGTTTCGTACTCGATGTGAGCAGAGTTGATGGTGATACCACGCTCTTTCTCCTCAGGAGCGTTATCGATCTGGTCGAAAGACTTAACATCCTCGCCGCCGAAACCCTTGTCGTGAAGAGTCTTTGAGATGGCAGCAGTAAGAGTGGTCTTACCATGGTCTACGTGACCAATCGTACCAATGTTTACGTGCGGTTTGGTGCGCACAAATGTTTCTTTAGCCATAGCTTTGTATTTTATATATAAATTGTTTATTCTGTTTTTCTTCTGATTCTCGGTTTAAGAATAGAAGTAGAGCTGTAACTGAGAGTTGAACTCAGGACCTCTTCCTTACCAAGGAAGTGCTCTACCACTGAGCTATTACAGCAACTTAGAGCGGAAAACGGGGCTCAAACCCGCGACCCCCAGCTTGGAAGGCTAGTGCTCTATCAACTGAGCTATTTCCGCAAGTAAGTAAAAAAGAAGGTGGGTGGTGATGGATTCGAACCACCGAAGGCATAGCCAGCAGATTTACAGTCTGCCCCATTTGGCCACTCTGGTAACCACCCGTCCCATTAAATAAAATCGCTCTAATAATTTAGGTAGCGCGAAAAGAAGGTTGCGACCAACCATCCTGTTTTCGTTTGAGCCTCTTGTCGGATTCGAACCAACGACCCCGAGATTACAAATCACGTGCTCTGGCCAACTGAGCTAAAGAGGCAAAATCCTTGCAGCCGTTTAACTGCGATTTAGGACTCGTTCTAAAACGGCTGCAAAGATACGACTTATTTTTCAACCGCCAAAACTTTTCGGCTTTTTTTTTACATATTACGTGATTTTTCTTTGAATTTGGTCAGCTGCACCTTCATTGCGTCCACGCAGAGGTCTACTCCCTCCTCGAAAGTGTCGCAGGTCTTCTCCACGAACAGAGTCTGTCCCGGCACTGCCACCGTGAGGCTTGTCTCCTTGTTCTGTGCTGTCGCGGGCTTTACCACCTTGAGCTGCACTTCTGCTGTCTTGATATCCTCGAAAGTCTTCTCGAGCTTTGCGACTTTCTTCTCTATGAACTCCTGCAGTTTCTCTGTAGCGTCGAAATGTATCGACTGAATCTTGATCTCCATAGTTTCCTCCTTTTTCTTGGTTTAGGAGCACGGTATGCGTTAGTAGCTTGCGGCTCACTTACGTTTCCCGCACTTGGGTTAGTTAATATATAGGTTAATCTCTGGGATGTGCTTTACGGTATGCGTCGCGGAGCTGCCTGAAGGAAGTGTGGGTGTAGATCTCCGTTGTGGAGAGTCGCTCATGTCCGAGGAGCTTCCTCACGCTTTCGATGTCGGCGCCGTTGTCCAGCAGGGCTGTGGCATAGCTGTGACGCAGCACGTGCGGCGAGCGCTTCTTGAGTTTGCATACGAGCGAGAGGCTTCTCTTTACTGCCGTCCTCACTTGAATTGCGCTCATGCGTTGTCCGCGGTTGTCGGTGAAGAGTGCGTGTGTGGCACGTTCGGGCGTCTCTGCGTTGCGGCGTTCCTTATATCGGCTTATGGCTTCTGCCAGTTCGTCGCCGAAGGGGATGACGCGCTGCTTGCTGCCCTTTCCCATGACTCGCAGTTCCCGATTGTCGATGCTGACGTCTGCGTCGTCCAGCCCGATGAGTTCGGAGAGTCGCATTCCGGTTTCGTAGAACGCTATTATTATTGTACGCGTGCGTACACTATTATAGTCGTCGCCCCACTCCACTTGGTCGAGCAGCCGTTCCATCTCGTCTTCTCTCACGAACTGCGGCAGGGGTCTGCGCTTCTTCGGTCCGTTGACGGCGTAAGCCGGATCGCGGCTGACCAGTCCGTGTGAGAGCGCGAACCTATAGAACGACTTGAGCGCCGACAGCCTTCGGCATACGCTTGTGGCTGTATTGCCGCGGTCCATCATGTCCTCCATCCAGTCACGGACGACGTCCGTGTCGACGGTCTCGAACGTGAGGTCTGCCTCCAAGCTATGGAAGTAGGCTTGGAACGCTTCCAGGTCTCTGCGATAGCTTTCGATGGTCCGTTCCGAGCGTCCGCGTTCATAGCGCATATAGTCGGTGAAATCCGTAATAGTCATAGGTCTTCACACTGTTTTTATTTCGTCAACGAAAATACGGCTTTTATTTCGTATCTCCAAATTTTTAGCTTAATATTTTTCATTCTAACACATTTTTATCACATCTTTTCCCTTATAGGCAAAAAAAGAGATGGCAAAAGCCGGTTTTAGCCTGACTTTTGCCATCTCCTGCCCCACCGTCGTCACATCCTTACACATACGTCAAGCATGCGGTCAGGCGGGTTTTCAATATCTTAAAAATGATTATATGTCTGTGTTAGTACACCTCCTGTTACATCTGTCCTCGCCGTCACTATATATATAATGTATAGGCGGGACCTTATTAGTTAGCGAATTGAGAAGCTGAGATTACTCCTCGTTGTCACGGAGCTGCTGTACGTAGATAGCGTGCTCCATCTTGAGTCTCTTAAGTACAGAAGGCTTGTTGTACTGCTGACGAGCGCGGAGTTCCTTCACAACGCCTGTCTTCTCAAACTTTCTCTTGAACTTCTTGAGAGCTCTTTCGATGTTCTCACCATCCTTAACTGGTACGATAATCATTTTGTTTTCTTTTGTTTAATTTGGTTATTAATTATGTTACTTCGTGGCATCATGCCACAAATGTGGGTGCAAAATTACTAATTATTTGTCAATCAGCCAATTTTTACAGCAACTTTCTTGTCAAAAAAACATGTCTTCCCGTCCGCCATGCAAATATCGTACAAAGAGTAAAAACATGTTACAAAATAAAAATCGGTTTTAGAGTTCTGATTTGCTGTTTTTACGGTGTTTTGCTGTGCAAACAGCACCCATGTTTAACAATAGCGCCACTTTTACAGTGCAATAGTGCCACTATTAGAGTGTAAAAGTGGCGCTATTGCATGATAAAAGTGGCACTATTAGAGCGTAAAAGTGGCGCTATTGCACCCCTATGATGCGTGTATTCATTGCACATTTCTTCGTCTGTCAGCATAATCATTTGTGTGTCAACACACTATCGCTGCACGCTCAAAACTCAAGAATTTCGCATCAAAGATTTTGTTGTGCGCTGAACTCATAGTATTGAGCGTTAGAAATGCAAATATTGTGTCGGACGGCAAGGCGTCCGCTATGTTTTTTAGGCTATTCTGGTTGGCATTTAAGGACTTCATCAGGTAGCATCATACGGCAGTCGGCTTCGGACAAGGGATGTTCCTTCAGGAAAAGTACATATATGACGTTTTTGCCCTGCGCGAACGGAGCCTTCTGGGTCTTGGCCTTCAGCTTCAAGAGAAGGCGGTCAGCATAATCAGCCGACTTCCATTTACATTCTCCCACAAGTATAGTGCCCCTGTCGTCTGCAGCCTCAGCAACAACATCAAACTCCAGTTCGTCAAATCCTATCGGAGTCTTGCGCCCTTCCTCGTACACAGGCACCTTTCCCCACCAGCGGCGAGCCATATTCCAAGTATGGCCGAAGAGCTGGTTACCGGAAACGGCTGTCTGACACAAGCGCTCCCATACATTTCCGACTAACGCGGGCAATCCGCTCTCTATCTTCTGCGTCACAAACCCGGTCCTGCCAAGAGCAAGCATCGAACGGTGTGGCTCTATGAACGTATAGTAGAAAGCCATGAAGTTGTCGTCTATGACATATAGCGTCTTCTTGGTCTTATCCTCGCTCTCGCCGAAGGGAACGTCTTTGCTGATGTACGACATCTCCGACAGAGCCGACAACGGCTTCGATATTTCGGTGGTTTTCTTGCCAATGGCTGACGCAACGGCAGAATATCTGGTATTGCCGTGTCCGATGGCGGTCATGATTGACTGGAACGGAGCTATATCGTTGGCCTCGTCAATAAACAATGACGTAGGTTCGCCGAAAAGGATGCCATGCTCGTCGAGCACAAGTTGGTCAATGGCTTCCTTCAGCGAAGAATATTCTTCTCTTAACGCCCAATAGCGAGGAACTCCGCCCCACACGCTATATTCCTCTATGGTGCTGACAGCGTCAAGGCACATAGCCTCCTGCCAATGCTGCGGACGGATGGGACGAAGATTAATCTTTTCATTGGCTCGTCCATAGAGAGGGTCAGACTTGTCGAGGACAAAATGCTGCATCATGCGTTGTGACGAGCCGCAAATGACGAGATGATAACGGAGCGTGCCGCTGTCTATGATGTTCTGCAATACGGACGGCAAAGAAGGATCCTTCTCCACCATATACGGAAACTCGTCAAGGACAAGCACGGTTCTGTCCTTGCAAACTCTGTTGAACGCCATGAGAACAGACTTCCATGACGGATAAAGGGGCATATCGAAGCCGCTGTACTGACAGGCTATCGTCCCTGCAAGAAGCGAAATCTGGACTTGGCTTTCCTGACGCCCAGCCTCGAAATAGATGTCGTCCTCATTTATCACCCTCTTGAGCAATGTGGATTTGCCAAGACGACGTCGACCATAGATGACAACAAACTTACTCGTTTCCGAACCGAACGCCCTCTCAAGACGCTTCTGTTCCTTGCTTCTGTCTACGAATTCCATATTAGAAAATGATTTTTCAGAAAATGATTCCTGTAAATATGTTTTTGCAAAAATACACTTTTCCAAGGGAACTTACAAGCGAACAGCACATTTTTTCTCGAGTGAACTTATGTATCTATATGATTTAAGCAGCATATACAGTTTGTGTTTTGAATGGTCTTTTCCGATTATGGGCGCATGCCGTGCACAAAGAAAAGGCTTTACGTTAGGGCATCGAGAACTGGTTCTCGTAAGACCTAATGTAAAGCCTTTTCTTTAAGCAATCCGTCCGCCTATCTCTTCACTCTCTTCACGCCGTCCACGATGTAGATGCCGGCGGGGAGCTCGTTCCATGACTGGGTCTGCTTAACGCCCTGAACGGTGAAGATGCCCTTCTTGCGGGCGGGCACGTCTGCTGTGATGTCGTTGATGCCGCTTGCGGAAGGCTCAATCACCACCTTGTCGGTGACCACCTCGCCGTTGAGCATCACAGCGTGCAAGTCTGCGTCGAAGGCAGCGCCAGCAGGCTGGGAGATAGCACAGCCGTCAAGAATGAGGTCTTGGAGGTCGCAGACCGAACCCCTGACACCAGTAGCCTCAACGTATGCGTTGCGTAGGGTCAGCACCTCACCATTTTTACCATACTGTTGTCCTGCTATACCAAAACCCCATTTTGCATCTGCATACAGCTTGACGCCTTCAACAGTAAGCGAAGAGCGCATAAATATTCCACAATAATAATTATTATCGCAGAGCAGTCTGAGAGTTCCAGAACCACTAATGGTAGATGCTTGAAGTAGAGAAATGCATGATGCGTTTGTGTCAATAGTGTCATTGCCGACTACCTCTATCTTCACATTCTCATTATTAAAAACCGAAATTCCATCATAAATGGATACGATAGCAGCATCCTCCATAGTAAGAGTATTAGTCTCGGGATTGTAGCTTACCTTTCCCCTCACTCCCTTAATAACGCTAAGGTCCTTGCAGTTTTGGGGTGTCACGTTCTTGCCGGCAATCTTAATGCCATAGTTGTTGTCAGGCTCTATTATCACCTTGTCGGTGACCACCTCGCCGTCAAGCGCCAGAGCGTACAGTTCTGTGTCGTAGGCAGCACCAGCGGGTTGGGTGATAACGCTGCCGTCAAGCCAGAAACCGCTGAGGTCACAGACGGAACCGTAAGAGCCCGTAGCTTCCACATAGGAGTCGGTTATGACCAGTACTTCACTACTCTTACCATCATATCCTGCTATACCCCATTTTCCTTCCACATACAGCTTGACGCTATCAATATCAACCTCCCTGCGCATAAATATTCCACAATTATTATGGCTCTTCAGTCTGAAAGTTCCCGGTCCGCTAATGGAGGACTCATTCTTTAACGAAACGCATACGCCATCTGTCGTAATACTGTTATTGCCGACTACTTTAATCTTCACGTGCGAATTTCTATCAATTAAAATTCCAATACGAGCATCGGTTGCGTTGATAGTAACATCCTCCATGGTAAGGGTATTAGTATTGAAATTGTAGCTCATCTTTCCCTCAACACCGTCAATAACGCTGAGGTCATTGCAGTTTAGGGCTGTAACTTCCTCGCCGGCGACCTTAATGCCATAGCCGTTAGGCTCAATCACCACCTTGCCGGAAGTAAGCCATCCGTCAACCGCCACACCGCCGAGATTATTGTCGAACTTCGCACCATTCGGCATGGTGATATAGCAGTCTTCGAGATTGAGATCGGCAATTTTGGCTATAGAGCCGTAGTCTTCATCGGCGTTGAGTGCGCCTTCGGCGCCCTTGGCTACTACGTAGGATTTGCGTATGGTGAGCTCATCATCGTATTGACCAGATCCGGATATGCCATAATTTCCTACAGCTATCACCTGACAGTATTGGATGGTAAGGGGAACGTTACACATAGCCAAGGCGCTATAGTCAGACTTTACGTTGAGCATACTGCTGGCGCCGACACCTAAGATGGTAGTAGACTGAACTATACGAATGCCCGCTGAGTCCGCCGCAGTAATGTTGTTTTTGCCGAGCACCTTAATGACAAGACCTTCACATCTGTCATTAAGGATTGCCTCCTCTTTGGCATTAACGATGGTGGCGTTATCAAGAGTAAGGGTATTGGTGGCGGCATCGAAAGACACCTTGCCGCTCACTCCCTCAATGACGCTGAGGTCAGCGCAGTTTTCACTCGTCACCTCCACGCCGGCAATCTTAATGCCATACGCCTCTTGCGCCATCGCGAACGCTGACGACATCACCATTAACATAAGCATGAAGAACATGCGCATCCATGCGGCACCTCTTAGAGAACTCTCAAGAAGCGGTTGGATGACTGACTGGTTGTTGGGGTTTAGTTGTTTCATAATCAGATAGGTTTAGTATGTCAAACATGTTATTGTTTTGTGCTATGCCTTGAAAAGGCATCGTTCAGATATGCAAAGAAAGCGTTTTTTGGATAAAGTAAGTAGGATATTTCTTAAAAAAGTGCCTGAAATGTGTAATTTTACACAAAATAGGTACCAAAAATGTGTACGGCATCACATTTTTGGCACTTGAATAAATGACGTATGGATACAAAAAAAGCAGCAAGCCGTCCTTGTTTGATAAGGAATGCTTGCTGCTTTTTGTCGCCAGCGACTGGCTTGCCAGTCCGGAAGACTTAACCTGCCGTAGCAGATTACTTTCCGTGGTGCTCGTCAGATACTGTCAACTTCTTGCGGCCATGTGCGCGGCGAGAAGCCAATACGCGACGACCATTCTTTGTAGCCATACGCTCACGGAAACCATGCTTGTTCACGCGGCGACGATTGTGCGGCTGAAATGTTCTCTTCATTGTCTTATTATTTTTTATTTGTTGATATTCACGCTTTTGGGTTGCAAAATTACTCATTATTTTTGAAATATCAAAAGATAGATGTGTTTTTAGCCTAAATATTTACGTTTTTTTTCGTTTATGACGCAATATGGAGCCGTTATAGGACAAATACAGGCTAAAAGAAGTAAAAAAACGTGTCACGAATGGTTTTATCTGAGTGATTTTCACTAACTTTGCAAAAAATTACAGGAATAACATATAAATAAATATTAATACAGCAATGATCAATTCACAAGACATCAAGATGGGAACTTGCATCCGTATGGACGGCAAGCTTTTCTTCGTCATCGACTTCCTTCACGTAAAGCCAGGTAAGGGCAACACTTTCATGCGCGTTAAGCTTAAGAACGTTGTTGACGGCCGAGTGCTGGAGCGTCGTTTCGACATCAGCGAGAAGCTTGAGGATGTACGCGTTGAGCGCCGCCCCTACCAGTATCTCTACAAGGAGGGTGAAGACTATATCTTCATGAACCAGGAGACATACGACCAGATTCCTATCGCTGGCAACCTCATCACTGGTGTTGACTTCATGAAGGAGAGCGACATCATCGAGGTGGTTTCAGATGCTTCTACAGAGACCGTGCTCTTCGGTGAAATGCCTGTTAAGACCAACCTCCGCGTTACTCACTCTGAGCCGGGCATCAAGGGCGATACAGCAACCAACACTCTCAAGCCTGCCACTCTTGAGACTGGCGTTGAGATCCGCGTGCCCCTCTTCGTTAACGAAGGCGACCTCGTTCAGGTGGACACTCGCGACGGCAGCTACCTGCAGCGCGTAAAGGAGTAATGTCCTGAGAGAAAGAAACATACTAACACATAAGTAAGAAAGAGTAAAAAAGTAGAAAGCATTGGGGGAGGATGACCATCACGCCCTTATATGCTCCTTACTTTTTTACTCTTTTTTTTTCATAATACCCTGACAAACTATGATGTTCAGCATTATTATCCCCGTATACAACCGTCCGGACGAAGTGGACGAGTTGCTCGAGAGCCTTACGCGCCAGACGGTGAAGGACTTCGAGGTGGTTATCGTGGAGGACGGATCGAAGGTGCCGTGCCGCGATGTGTGCGAGAAATATGAAGCCAAGCTCGACATCCAATACTTCGCAAAGCCTAACTCCGGACCCGGACAGAGCCGCAACTACGGCGTGGAGCGAGCCAAGGGCGAGTATGTGCTCATCCTCGACTCTGACGTGGTGTTGCCCGAGGGCTACATCGCTGCCGTCAGCGCCGAACTGGAGCGCGAGCCTGCCGACGCTTTCGGCGGTCCGGACAGCGCCCACTCGTCGTTCACCGACACGCAGAAGGCCATCTCTTACTCCATGACGTCGTTCTTTACGACGGGTGGCATCCGCGGCGGAAAGAAGAAGCTCGACAAGTTTTATCCGCGTTCCTTCAACATGGGAGTGCGCCGCGACGTCTACGAACGTCTCGGAGGATTCTCGAAGATGCGCTTCGGCGAGGACATCGACTTCTCCATCCGCATCTTCAAGGCTGGCTGCCGCTGCCGCCTGTTCCCCGAAGCATGGGTGTGGCACAAGCGCCGCACGGACCTGAAGAAGTTCTTCCGTCAGGTCTATAACTCCGGCATCGCCCGCATCAATCTGTATAAGAAATACCCGGAGTCGCTGAAATTAGTGCACATGCTGCCGATGGTCTTCACGGTGGGCGTGCTGACAATGGCGGCTCTCTGCATAGCATTGCTCTTCCTCTGCCCCACCCTGGCTTGGCTGCCGCTCGTCCCCCTCGCCCTCTACAGCCTCATCATCTGCGCTGACTCGGCTCGCGAGAACCACAGTCTGCACATCGGCATCCTCAGCATCGCCGCCGCCTACACACAGCTGATGGGCTACGGCTTCGGCTTCATCGAGGCATGGTGGAAACGCTGCATAAGAGGAAAGTCAGAATTCTCGGCATTCGAGAAGAACTTCTACAGCTAAGCTTAGTTGAGAGTTCTGAGTCTTAGGCAAGGCTTTGACAAAAACAAATATCCACAAGCCTTTTATTGGCACACCCTTCGGGTTAATGATATCGCTTGGAGAATGGGCTTTACGAGAGCAATGCTCTCGACACCCATCCTCCAAACTATATCATGAGTGATGCCGCAGCATCACTGTGCCAACAAAAGGAAAAACACAAAAAACACAAGGTAATACAGGAGGGTCTATATAAATCCAAATGTTATGTATGTAATATATTATGTATGTACGATTATATACAATTTAAGCTACATATACAATTTGTGTTTTGAATGGTTTTTGTAAAAGCACAGCCTAACAGTTTAATTAACCTATTGAAAATCCTGATATATGTCACAAGACAAAGAACAGTCATTCGCAATCAATCTTTGGGCAGAAGAAGACCGTCCTCGCGAGAAGCTGCGCGACAAGGGAGCGGAGACGCTTACTGACGCCGAGCTGCTTGCCATCCTTATCGGGTCCGGATCGACAAAGGAGAGCGCCGTGCAGCTCATGCAGCGCATCATCAGCGACTGCGGCGGCAATCTTAATACGCTCGGCAAGATGCAACTGCGTGAGCTGACGGCATATAACGGCATCGGAGAGGCGAAGGCCATCACCATTCTGGCGGCGTGTGAGTTGGGCAAGCGACGAGCTGCATGCAAGGCTGCCGACCGCCCCGACATGGGTTCGGCGCAGGCTGTATACGACTTCATGCACCCCAAGATGCAGGACCTCGACACGGAGGAGGCATGGGTGCTGCTCATGAACCAGCGCTTCCGCCTCATCAAGCCCGTGAAGCTGTCGCACGGCGGACTGTCCGAGACGGCTGTGGACGTCCGCGTCATCCTGCGCGATGCTCTCCTCGCCAACGCCACCGTCCTCACCCTCATCCACAACCATCCCTCCGGCAACGCACGCCCCTCAGCTGACGACGACCGCATCACCAAGAAGCTGAAGACAGCCTGCGAAACAATGCGCCTCTACATGGTAGACCACGTAATCATCACCGACGGAGCTTACTATAGCTACGCCGAGGAAGGAAGGATATAGAGAGTTAGGAGTTCACATAAACCAATTAATAACGCAATGTTGACCTTAATTCGGATTATTTTCCCTAAATTTGCAGATATATAACAAGAAACAGAGCAAAAGAGATATGACACAAGAAGAAAAGACACAGATGGAAGAGCGCATCGTGGATGTGCTCAAGACTGTCTATGACCCCGAAATACCAGTCAACATCTACGACCTCGGACTTATCTACAAGATTGAGGTGAATGACGAGAGCGACGTCGACATCGACATGACCTTCACAGCACCGACATGTCCCGCTGCCGACTTCATCCTCGAAGACGTAAGACAGAAGGTGGAGGGACTCGAAGGCGTGCATAGCGCCGTCGTCAACCTCGTCTTCGAACCCGTCTGGGACCAGAGCATGATGACGGAAGAGGCTAAGTTTGAACTGGGTTTCGACTAAACAACAAAAAAAACTGATTGAGGATGAAAAACGTATATTTCCTTAGCGATGCCCACCTCGGCTCGTGGGCCATCGACCACAGCCGCACGCAGGAGCGACGGCTGGTTCGTTTCCTTGACAGCATAAAGACAAAGGCGCGCGCCATCTACCTCCTCGGCGACATGTTCGACTTCTGGTGCGAGTGGCGCTACGTGGTGCCTAAGGGCTACACGCGCTTTCTCGGCAAGCTGTCTGAACTGACAGATATGGGTGTGGAGGTGCACTTCTTCACCGGCAACCATGACATCTGGACATACGGATACTTGCAGGACGAGTGCGGACTCATTGTCCACACGAAGCCGGAGACAGTGGAGATATACGACCGCATCTTCTATCTTGCTCACGGCGACGGACTGGGCGACCCTGACCGCAAGTTCAAGCTGCTCAGCCGTGTGTTCCACAACAAGACATGCCAGCGCCTCTTCGCCATGCTACATCCACGTTGGGCGATGTGGTTCGGTCTGACGTGGGCTCGCGACTCTCGTCTGAAGCGTGCCGACGGCAAGGAGCCTCCTTACATGGGCGAGGACAAGGAATACCTGGTGCAGTTTGCCAAGCAATACATGAAGACGCACAAGGACGTAGACTACTTCATGTTCGGTCACCGTCACATCGAGCTTGACCTATTCCTTTCGAAGAAGACACGCCTCATGATTCTCGGCGACTGGATAACGCAGTTCACCTACGCCGTATTCGACGGCGAGCACATGTTCCTGGAGGAATACGTGGAGGGAGAAAGCCAACCGTAAACGACATAAGATAATAATAAAAGTAGCGGAGGTCTCCGGCCTCCGCAGCAAGCAAGAATAACACAAGTAATGTTACTAATTTGTTTGCTGCGGAGGTCTCCGGCCTCCG
>NZ_NOVE01000042.1 GCF_002265625.1 Prevotella sp. 885 | reverse complement strand
ATCAACGAGTTATGCAACTTTTCAAAGAACTATTTCGCAATATAAAGTGTTAAATGTCAGCAACTTAACGAGCTGAATTCTTGCACTTTTTATGTCAGATTTATATCTAAATTTTGAACACTCTACCTCTAAGGTAAAAAGATATGAACAAGGACTATTTGATTTATAAGCTGTCTGACGAGGTTAAGACATCATGCAAGATTGACACAGGATTGTTTCAGAAGTATGGTGTGAAACGTGGTTTGCGCAATGAAGACGGCAGCGGTGTGCTTGTAGGTCTTACCAATATCGGAAACGTGGTTGGATACGAGCGCGACGCTGAAGGCGGTCTTGTGCCTACTGAGGGTAAGCTTTTCTATCGTGGCTATGAGCTGAACGAGCTTGTCACGCCTCTCATCGAAGAGCATCGTTTCGGCTTTGAGGAGATAGCCTATCTTCTTTTGTCTGGCAATCTGCCCGACAAGGAAGATCTCGAGTCGTTCAAGCAGCTTATCAATGAGAATATGTCGCTCGACCATAAGACCATCGTACATATCATAGACCTCGAAGGCTCTAACATCATGAACATCCTTGCGCGCAGCGTGCTTGAGATGTATACTTTCGACCCCACGCCCGACGACCTTTCGCGCGACAATCTCATGCGTCAGGCTGTGGAACTTATAGCGCGTTTCCCCACCGTCATAGCCTACGCTTACAACATCTATCGTCACAGCGTGCAGGGACGTTCGCTGCACATACGCCATCCAAGGGAGAACATGTCCATAGCGGAGAACTTCCTCTACATGCTCAAGCACGAGGACTTTACGGAGCTTGATGCGCGAATGCTTGACCTCCTGCTCGTCATTCAGGCGGAGCATGGCGGCGGTAACAACTCCACCTTCACCGTCCGCGTTACGTCGTCCAGCCGCACCGACACTTACTCGAGCATTGCTGCCGGCATCGGTTCGCTGAAGGGTCCGCTTCATGGCGGAGCCAACATAAAGGTGATAAACATGCTGCATCATCTTATGGAGAACATCCATGACTGGACGTCGGTGGACGAGATTGACACTTATCTGAACCGCATCCTTAACAAGGAGGCATACGACGGTGCAGGTCTGATATACGGCATCGGTCATGCTGTCTATACGCTCAGCGATCCTCGCGCCAAGCAGCTCAAGAGGCTTGCCGGCGAACTGGCACGCGAGAAGGGACGCGAAGCCGAATACGATTTCCTCCGACTCCTTGAACAGGAGGGCATAAAGTGTGTGCAGGCACATCGCAAGACGGCAAAGCCGATATGCGCCAACGTCGACTTCTATTCGGGCTTCATCTACGAGATGATAGGTCTGCCGCAGGAAATCTATACGCCGATGTTCGCTATGGCGCGTATCGTAGGCTGGATGGCGCACAGAATAGAGGAGCTAAACTTCGAGGGGCGCCGCATCATACGCCCTGCATACAAGAACGTGCTCGGCGTGAAGGAATACACACCGCTCAGCGAGAGGTGATGTCTCGCGTACGTATTAAGATAGATATAGTTTGAATTTTAGAAAAGGATAATAATCATATTAATCAAAAACACCAACAAAAAACAATGAAAGCAACAGAAATCGTAGAGCGTCTTAACCAGCGCTTCCCCAACGAGCCTGAGTACATCCAGGCTGTGAGCCAGGTTCTCGGTACCATTGAGGATGAGTATAACCGCCATCCCGAGTTCGACCGTGCCAACCTCATTGAGCGTCTTTGCATACCTGACCGCATCATCTCCTTCCGTGTGACATGGGTGGACGACAAGGGCAACGTGCAGACCAATATGGGTTATCGTATTCAGCACAACAACGCCATCGGTCCGTACAAGGGCGGCATTCGCTTTCATTCTTCCGTCAATCCCTCCATCCTTAAGTTCCTTGCCTTCGAGCAGACCTTCAAGAATGCGCTCACCACGCTGCCGATGGGAGGCGCCAAGGGCGGTTCCGACTTCTCTCCGCGTGGCAAGAGCAATGCTGAGGTGATGCGTTTCTGTCAGGCTTTCATGAACGAGCTTTATCGCCACATCGGTCCTGATGAGGACGTTCCGGCTGGCGACATCGGCGTAGGCGGTCGTGAGGTCGGCTATATGTTCGGCCAGTATAAGAAGCTCACCCATACTTTCGTCGGCGTGCTTACCGGCAAGGGGCAGGAGTTCGGTGGATCGCTCATCCGTCCCGAGGCTACGGGTTACGGCAACGTCTATTTCCTTGAGAACATGCTCAAGACCCGCGGCATCGAGCTTGCAGGAAAGCGTGTCCTCGTGAGCGGCTCGGGCAATGTGGCTCAGTACACCGTGGAGAAGCTCATCCAGCTTGGTGCGGTGCCCGTGACATTGTCTGATTCGGACGGTTATATCTACGATCCGGACGCATCGACGCCGAGAAACTTGCCTATGTGAAGGAGTTGAAGAACGTGGAGCGCGGTCGTATCCGTGAGTATGCTGAGGAATACGGCGTAAAGTACGTGGCTGGTGCACGTCCTTGGGGCGAGAAGGCAGACATCGCCCTTCCGTCTGCCACGCAGAACGAGATTGACGGCGACGACGCACGCACGCTTGTTGCCAACGGTGTGATTGCCGTTAGCGAGGGTGCCAACATGCCTTCCACGCCGGAGGCCATCAAGGTGTTCCAGGAAGCCGGACTGCTTTATGCTCCCGGCAAGGCAGCCAATGCAGGTGGTGTGGCAGTTTCGGGTCTTGAGATGAGTCAGAATTCGGAGCGTCTCCGCTGGAGCAGCGAGGAGGTTGACGCCAAGCTTCACGGCATTATGAACGACATCCATGCCAACTGCGTGAAGTACGGCACACAGCCTGACGGCTACATCAATTACGTCCGCGGTGCCAACGTTGCCGGATTCCTGAAGGTTGCTAAGGCAATGATGGCGCAGGGAATTGTCTAAAACAGCGCCATTAGTATTTAGAATAAATTGAAGCGAGAGCTCATTTCTGTCGGAATGGACTCTCGCTTCTTTTGGTATAAGCGCTTACGGGAACTGAATCAATATTTTTTAACAAGAAGACATGAAGACAGGTTTCATCCTATCAATTAAAACTGAACAACTCATAATGCGCCATGGCGCACAATTCCTAATTCAAAACTCAAAATTCCTAATTCGGACGGCGTCCGCCGTCCGCTATGCAAATATCGTCCAAAGAGTAAAAACTTGTTACAAAATAAAAATTGATTCTAGAGATTTAGATTGCTGTTTTTATGGTGTTTTACTGTGCAAACAGCCCCATGCTTAACAATAGCGCCACTTTTACACTACAATAGTGCCACTATTAGAGTGCAAAAGTGGCGCTATTGCATGATAAAAGTGGCGCTATTGTAGTGTAAAAGTGGCGCTATTGCAACCCAATGATGCTTGTTTAGCTCAGTCATTCATTGCACATTTCTCTTCTTAGTAGCGTAATCTACAGAGTGTCAGTGTGTTATTATTACACGCTCAAAACTCAAGAATTTCGCACCAAAGATTTCTTAGTGCGTTCAACTCATAGTATTGAGCATCAGGAATGCAAATATTGTCTCGGCAAAACCTCCATTTTATGGCTAAATCCTCTTTACGATAAACGTGCCCAGACGGTGGCTTCTTCCCTTGCGGTTTAGGGTTCGCAGGTGGTAGATGCCGTTGGGGATGCTGGTGATGTTCACGGTGGTGGAGAGGCGCTTGTAGGGGAGTGTGGCTACAGCCGCCCCCTGCATTGTCTCTACGAGCAGATACTGTGCGTCGGTGAGCATCACTTCGTCAGGCACTTGCAGTATGCGACCGTCGCACTTCAGCAAGTCGGGGCTTTGCTGCGGGGCTGACGTGTAGGCTGTGTAAGCTTCCTGAAGGGCAAGGCTTTCGTTGCCGTAGCGGTCGGTGGCGGTCACGGCGTAATGGCGTCCCTTTTCTGACGGGATGAGCAGGGAGCGTGCTTGGCGGCGTATAGCCACGAGGTTGCGGGCGTCCTTTGTGTCCACGGGATAGGAGGTGGATGAATAGACGTTGAAGAGCATCATGGTGGTGTCCTTCACCTGATGTTGCCATGTCATGCGCATGGCGCCGTCCTTCTGCGTCGTGAAGGTAAGGTCGTATGGCTTTTTGGGGGACGCAGCCTTTGCCCATGTCATCGGCGGGATGAGAGACGGATACGTGCCGTATTCGTTTGTGGCGAAATCGTAGATGCCCTTAGTGTTGTCCGTGAAGAACTTCGATCGGAAATAGGCGTGACCCATGCCGATGTCGCGCAGGAAGAAGAGCTGGCGGGTGATGTCGGTCAATGGCCAGTCTTTCTCTCTTGGCGACATGAAATAGATGCCAAGGCCAGGCACGACAATCCTTCCGTGGCTCTGCTCCTTCCAGTCAAGAGCAAATGGGAAGAAGTTGTTGTCGCGGAAATACATCATCGGGAACACCTCGTCCATGAGTCCGTCACGTAGCCATGCCACGGCGTCCTGATAAACCGTGTTGTATGCGTCCCATCCATGACTCCAATAGCGTGACGTGTTGTCATACTTGCCAATCGGCGAGCAGCTCATCTTCACCCACGGCTTGAGAGTCTTGACGCGCTTTGATATGGTACGTACGATGCGTGTGATATTTTCGCGTGCCACGCTCGGGTTCAGCTTCTTTAGCTTGGGCAGATTCTCGGGATAGCGTATATAGTCGAGGTGGATGCCGTCGATGTCGTAGCCGCGTGTCACCTCCTCGCAGATATCCGCAAGGTAGTTGGCGGTCTGTGCCGACTCGGGGTTCATATATCCGTCTGCCTTTATCTTTATGATGTTGCCCGGCATCTTGCTGCGCAGGCGCTTACATCCGAGTGCGTCCCACTTTCCCACGGGCATTGTCACAATCCATGCGTGTGCCTCCATGCCACGCTTGTGACACTCGTCGATGGCAAAGCGCAGCGCGTCGTAATCTGGGCTCTTGCCCGGAAATCCGGACAGACATCCGTCCCACGGCTCGATGTTGGAGGGATAGATGACGGTGCCGCGTATGCGGGTCTGCAGTAGCACGGTATTGATGCCCGCCTTCTCCAGACGGTCAAGGATGGAGCGCAGTTCGTCCTTCTGCTTCTCTATAGACCATACTGACTGGGCGTATGAATGTGGCCAGTCGATGCCGCCGATGGTGGTTAGCCATACAGCACGCACCTCATGCTTGGGCTGTGAGGAGGCGGAAGTGAAGAATGCTGTGGCGATTATTAATGTAGCTAATAATTTTCTGATAATTCTTGTCATGTGTGGATTGTTTTACTTTTTGGATTGCAAAGTTATATATTTCCCGTAAAAAAAACTAAAGGGCTGTCTTATTATTGTCATGTCACATGGATGTGAGTAGAGATATTTTTATTACTTTTGCAATTACAATAACTATATCCATTCATATTTATGAGAAAGAAACTTATTGCGATGGCGGTAGCCCTTCTTACTACGGTAGCCGCAAATGCCCAGTTTGAGGCCGGAAAGGTGTATGTCGGAGGTTCGCTGACGGGGCTTAATATGAAATATACGGGTGCTGACAAGTTTACGCTTGGCGTGCAGGCACAGGCAGGCTATATGGTTTCGGACGACCTTATGCTCCTCGGACAGACTTCATACGAGCGTAGCGGCAATGACGCCGTACCCACCAAGTTTATGGTGGGCGTGGGCGGACGCTACTATATAGAGCAGAACGGCGTCTTCCTCGGTGCCAACTGTAAGTTTCTGCATGCCAGCGGCGGTTATGACGACATCATGCCGGGCGTGGAAGTGGGTTACGCCTTCTTCCTCAGTCGCACGGTGACCGTAGAGCCAGCCATATATTACGACCAGTCGTTCAAGAAGCACAGCGACTTTTCCACAATCGGCCTACGCCTCGGCGTGGGAATTTATCTCTTCAAGGAATGATGGAGGAAGCTTATCCGTCGAAACTCCTGGAGAAGGCCGTGGCTGAATTCTCGAAACTGCCGGGGATAGGGCGCAAGACATCGCTGCGCCTTGTCCTCGATATGCTGCGCCGTCCCGAAGAGGAGGTCAGCGCCTTTGCCAATGCCCTAACGGACATGCGCTCCAACATAAAGTATTGTCAGGTCTGCCACAACATCAGCGACACCGACATCTGCCCGATATGCGCCGACCGTCAGCGTGACGCCTCCACGATATGCGTTGTGGAGAACATACGTGACGTCATGGCTGTGGAGCATACGCAGCAGTATCGCGGGCTCTATCATGTGCTGGGCGGTATCATATCGCCGATGGACGGCATCGGACCGAGCGATATCGAGGTGGACTCGCTTGTGGAGCGCGTGGCGAACGGTGGAGTGAAGGAGGTGATTTTGGCTTTAAGCTCTACGATGGAGGGCGACACCACCAACTTCTATATCTCGCGCAAGCTCTCGGGCTACGACGTGGTGGTGAGCGTCATTGCACGCGGCATATCCGTGGGCGACGAACTGGAATATACCGATGAGGTGACGCTGGGCAGAGCTTTGCTCAACCGCACGGTGATGAATAACGACAACAACGAACGATGAAGAAAACACAACAATCATTGATGGCGACGTACATAGCGTCGCTTGCCATATCGGGTTTGACGGTGGTGCTGTTCGAGACAGAACTCCTGCCCTCCGGCATCCTTAAGAGCGGTGGCAGCGACGAGTTTGTGCTGACGATGGTGATGGAGCTGGTTTCCATCTGCGCCATTCCCTTCATGCTGCGCCTCTTCCGCTTTGAGGCCATACGCAAGAAGCTGGTGTCGGCGGAGGCATTGCTGCGCTTCGGTATGACGCGTCTGCTGGCGCTTTGCCTGCCGATGGTGATAAACACCATACTGTATTATCTGTATATGAACGTGGCGTTCGGCTATCTGGCCATTGTCCTGCTGCTGGCGCTCACCTTTATTGTTCCGACAAAGGCGCGTTGCGAGTCGGAGATAAATAAATAATCCCAAAAATCATACATACCATTGAAACTCTCTGTTATAATAGTAAGCTATAAGGTAAGGTTCTATCTGGAGCAATGTCTGCTGGCTGTGGAGAAGGCAACGGAAGGCATTGAGGCGGAGATATATGTCGTGGACAACCATTCCGGCGACGGTACCGTGGAATATATCACCGAACGCTTTCCTGAGATAAACTTCATAAACAGCAACCATAACCTCGGCTTCTCACGTGCCAACAACGTGGCCATAAAGCAAAGCTGTGGCGAGTATGTGCTGCTGCTCAATCCTGACACCATCGTGGCTGAAGACTCCATCCGTGACGTGCTCAGCTTCATGGAAGACCATCCAAATGCGGGTGGGGCAGGAGTGAGGATGCTCTGCGACGACGGACGCTCGGCTATGGAGTCGCGCCGCGGTCTGCCTTCGCCGATGACGGCTTTCTATAAGATGAGTGGTCTGTGCGCCAAGTATCCTCAGAGCCGACGTTTCGGCAAGTACTATATGAGTTATCTCTCGTGGGACGAGCCGACGCAGATAGAGGTGATAAGCGGTGCTTTCTGCATGCTCAGACGCTCGGCGCTGGACAAGATAGGCTTGCTGGACGAAGACTTCTTTATGTACGGCGAGGACATCGACCTCTCTTACCGCCTCTTGAAGGGAGGTTATGAGAACTGGTATCTGCCTTCCGTGATATTGCATTACAAGGGAGAGAGCGCACATAAGTCGTCTTTCCGTTACGTGCACGTCTTCTATGACGCCATGCTGATATTCTTCCGCAAGCATTACGGCGGCATGAGTCTGCTGGTTTCGCTGCCCGTAAAGACCGCCATCTACGTGAAGGCCACGGCGACGTTCGTGAAGATGCAGATACATTCCGTGGAGAAAAAGCTCGGACTGCTAAGCCATCGCAAACGCATTACGCCACATTATATATTTATAGGATCGCGTAAGGCGGTGGCGAAGTGTCGTCAGATAGCGAAGCGCAACGCCTTGGAAGCCGACTTCTTCGAAGGGCATGCCAACGATATGCCGGACGGACATCTGGGCTTGGATGTGCAGGATGCGGCACGTACGTACGTGGTGTACGATACGGGAGCATACAGCTATAAGGACATATTTGGCATCTTCCAGCGCAGTCCAAAGGAAACGGTGCGCATCGGAACCTATAATCCGAAGACCAATATAGTGATAACCGGTGAGGACATATTCAAATGAATGATGACGCTATTGTGAGGCTGAGGGCCATGGAGCCTGAAGACCTCGACTTTCTCTACGCTATGGAGAATGACAAGGAGGTGTGGGACGTCGGTTGTACGAACGTTCCTTACTCGCGCTACGTGCTGCATGACTACATCGCCAATGCTTCTAACGACATTTATGCCGACGGACAGGTGAGGATGGTGATGGAGGACCGGAGCGGCAATAGGGTGGGACTGGTGGATGTCTTCAACTTTGACGCCTCCAACAGACGCGCTGAAGTGAGCGTAGTGGTGATGGCGGAGTATCGTGGACGCGGTCTGGCACGCGACGCAGTGCGCCAGGTGTGTCATTATGCGCTACGCACTCTCCACCTACATCAGCTCTATGCCATCATCGCTACGGACAATATGGCATCACAGCAGCTTTTTTCTGAAACTGGCTTTACGGGGTGTAATGTGCTGAAAGAGTGGCTGTTTGATGGCATGACGTACAAGGATGCGATAGTAATGCAGAAAATTTTTTAAAAAAAAGAGATGAAAAGTTTTGGAGTTTCAGAAAAAATCTCTACCTTTGCACTCGCTAAAAAAATGACACGGTAGCCATCCAAAAGCAATTAGTGATTTTGGTGCGTTAGTTCAGTTGGTTAGAATACATGCCTGTCACGCATGGGGTCACGAGTTCGAGTCTCGTACGCACCGCCAACTAAGATGAAGCTGGAAGAACGAAATGTTTTTCCGGCTTTTTTGTTTGTATATGCCCCGGAAATAATAAATATCGTAAACTACATTTATTATTCAGAATTAATTATTAATTTTGTCTTCCCTTATCGTTGGGCAAACGACAAAACGAACGAAAAGATAAAAACATAAAAAGACAAATGAGATCAAGAACAGCAAATTGGTTTGAGACCACAGTGCGTTACGAGCGCCAGACAGAGGATGGTCAGAAGAAGGTGAACGAGACATACGTAGTGGACGCTCTCACTTTCGGTGAGGCAGAAGAGGTGATAACAAAGGAGATGGAGCCATATGTAAGCGGCGACTTCAACGTAAAGAGCATTTCGCCTGCTTCGTACGGTGAGATTTTCTTCAGCGATAACGAGAACGACAGCCACTGGTATAAGGCTAAGCTCGCCTTCGTAGTGGTGGACGAGAAGACTGCAAAGGAGAAGCGTTCTAATGTGAACTTCCTCGTGCAGGCAGCTTCATTCAACGCTGCTGTGAAGAACATCGACGAATCGATGGGCAAGACTGCCATCGACTATGAGATTGTGAACATCGCAGACACAAAGATTATGGACGTCTTCGAGCACAACGCTCCTCTCAAGAAGGAGGAGAAGAACGACAAGCCGGAGTTCGAAGGATAAAAAGAATAAAAAAACTAACACAACAACTGGTATGGATACGGACATCGCACGCAGACTGCAGGAGGTGAAGGACAATCTGCCGGACAGCACAAGGCTGGTGGCAGTAAGCAAGTTTCATCCTGCGGAGTTGATACGCGAGGCTTATGATGCCGGACAACGCTTGTTCGGTGAGAGCCGCGAACAGGAACTTGCAGCGAAAGTGAAGGAACTTCCGCGTGACATAGAATGGCACTTCATTGGTCATCTTCAGACCAATAAGGTGAAGTTTATAGCGCCTTACATATCTATGATAGACGCTGTAGACTCGCTGAAGCTGCTTCGCGAGATAAACAAGCAGGCTGCGGCGAACGGACGTGTCATAAAGGTGCTTCTCGAGCTTCATATTGCGGAGGAGGAGACCAAGTACGGTCTGTCACTCGACGCTTGCCGCGAACTCCTGGAGAAAGGGGAGTGGCGCGAGATGAAGAACGTGCAGATATGCGGACTGATGATGATGGCGTCGCACGTCAGCGACGAGGATGTCATCAGAAAGGAATTCTGCCTCGCTGCCGATTTCTTCGACGAGATGAAGGCACGCTACTTCGCTGACGACGACAGCTTTTGCGAGCGTTCGTGGGGCATGAGCCATGACTATAAGATAGCCGTAGAATGCCGCTCGACGATGGTACGTGTCGGTACGTATATCTTCGGAGAAAGACAGTATTAAAGATATAAAAAGAAAAGGAAGTTCAGGTGATATGATCCCGAACTTCCTTTTCTTTTTTTTGCTTTTGTAATAATGTTTTGATGATTATACTTTGCTATTATCGTTTCTCGTTCTTCTCGTAATAGTATTGTCCTTTGCCCTTTGTGCGTCCGCCGTATTCGATGGCGCGGGTGGGGCAATGGTGATAGCAGGCGAAGCATGACAGACACTTGCCGTTGCGTTTCCATTGTGGCGTACATCCCTTCACGAAGCTGATGTCGCCGACGGGACATACAGCAGCACACTTTCCGCATTTTATGCACTTCTTGGCATCAACGCGGAACGGGCGGTCGCCGATTATCCATTTAGTGAAAGCTTCGCCTATGAGTCGGCTGTTGATGCGTGGCCATCTGCCTACGGTAATGTCGCGGATGCCTGCCTTGTGGCATTTTATGTCAGCGATGAAATCCTGGAGACGGCGGTCAGCCTCGGTCTTCTTCCTGCGTTCCGCTTCAGCTTTGTCCACGTCCATGAACGGCAGACCCACATACGATTCTGGCATGAGCAGCGATATGCAGCTGTCCGTCTTTATGCCCACAGCTGCAAGGTCGGCTTCGAAGATGTCCATTGCCTCACCGACTGTATCACCTGCTGTGCATACTGCATAGCAATAGTTGTCGGTTGTCTTGCTGATGCGTAGCCTACGGATGAAATTCCTTACAGCCAATGGCGGACGCCATCCGTGTACGGGAAAGCAGAATGCGAGGCTTTCGTCTGTTGGCAGGGTGTAACTGAATGTCCGCTCCTTGTCCGTAGCGTCTTCTTCGTCAGCTTTTCTTAGTTCCGCGGCTATGTCAATAAGAGTGTCTCCGGTGGCTTCCGCTATCTTATGCGCAGCCCATCGGGTGTTGCCCGTGCAGGAGAAATAGAATATCATGATGAGCTTGTATTTTTGTGGGGTGGGTTATGGCTATAAAAAAAGTAGAGATCAGCATCACCGGTCTCTACCTTTATTATTAATTAATGAATGTTTGTTTGCTAAGCTTTAGTTTGCCTCTTCCATGACTCCCTCAATGTAAAGACGTGTCAGCTCCGTCACACCGTTGGTACGGACTGTGATGGTCTTCTTGAAGTGTCCGGGGAAAGCGCCCTTGCCGTTGTAGGTAACCTTTATCTCACCCTTCTCGCCCGGCTTGATGGGAGTCTTGGTGTAAGAAGGCACCGTGCAGCCGCAACTTGCCACAGCCTGATTGATTACCAACGGGGCTGTTCCGGCGTTGACAAAGGTGAATACACATTTCTGTACCGGTTCTTTCTCAGAGAACTTTCCAAAGTTGTAGACCACCTTTTCAAACTTGATGGAGGCCTGATTCTGCTGTCCCATGGCATAGCATACGCTCATAAGCAGCATGATGGACATTATCAAAAATTTTTTCATATTCTCTTGATTATGTATTATAACGTTGCAAAATTAGTAATTTTGTGGTTTTGACAGCCTGTTACGGGCTTTTTTTTACATTTATTATATTTCCAGCCTATTAATATTCCACATTTTAACGTTGGATATATCTTATTGCGCTGTAGGGAGCTATGTGGTTATGTGGCTGTGGAATGTGGCAATATTGTGGAAAGAGTACCTAAAACTGAAAATAAATTTGGCTATTTGGCGCAAACACTATACCTTTGTAGAGATAAAATGTAGCCAAGTGGCTATATGGCATTATAGGAAAATAATCATAACATATATATTTATAAAAATGTATAGAACGAACACATGCGGAGAGCTCAGGCTCTCAGATGCCGGCAAGGAGGTAACACTCGCCGGATGGGTACAGCGCGTAAGAAAGATGGGAGGCATGATTTTTGCCGACTTGCGCGACCGTTATGGTATCACACAGCTGGTCTTTAACGATTCTGACGACAGTGAATTGTGTGCTCGCGCTTCTAAGCTCGGACGCGAATTCTGCATTCAGGTAAAGGGCACAGTAAACGAGCGTGAGAGTAAGAACGCCAATCTTCCGACTGGCGACGTAGAGATTATCGTAAAGGAACTCAACGTCCTCTCGCCGAGCGCCACACCTCCGTTCACAATTGAGGACAATACTGACGGCGGTGATGACATCCGTATGAAGTATCGCTATCTGGATCTTCGCCGTCCCATGGTGCGCAAGAATCTGGAACTGCGCCACCGTATGACCATACTTATCCGTAACTTCCTTGATGCACAGAACTTCATTGAGGTGGAGACACCTATCCTTATCGGATCGACACCGGAGGGTGCACGCGACTTCGTGGTGCCTTCACGTATGAATCCGGGACAGTTCTATGCGCTTCCGCAGAGCCCGCAGACTCTGAAGCAGCTTCTTATGGTCAGCGGTTTCGACCGTTACTTCCAGATTGCAAAGTGCTTCCGTGACGAGGACCTTCGTGCTGACCGTCAGCCTGAGTTTACACAGATTGACTGTGAGATGTCGTTCGTCGATCAGGATGATGTCATCAATCTGTTTGAGGATATGGCTCGTCACCTCTTTAAGGAAATCCGTGGCGTGGAGCTTCCTGCCAAGCTGCAGCAGATGACATGGCATGAGGCTATGCGCCGCTTCGGTAGCGACAAGCCGGATCTCCGCTTCGGCATGGAGTTCGTGGAGTTTATGGACGTGCTGAAGGGCACTGGCACATTCTCTGTATTCAACGACGCTGCCTACATCGGCGGTATCTGCGTTCCGGGTTGCGCCAACTATACACGCAAGCAGCTCGACCAGTTAACAGACTTCGTAAAGCGTCCGCAGGTCGGCGCCAAGGGTCTTGTGTATATCAAGTTCAACGAGGACGGAACTGTGAAGTCTTCAGTGGACAAGTTCTACACGCCTGAGGTTCTGGCAAAGGTGAAAGAGGCAGCCGGCGCAAAGGACGGCGACCTCGTGCTTATCCTTTCTGGCGACAATGCCAACAAGACACGCGTGCAGCTTTGCTCGCTCCGTCTGGAGATGGGCGACCGTCTCGGACTCAGAGACAAGGACAAGTTTGAGTGTCTGTGGATTATTGACTTCCCGCTCTTTGAGTGGAGCGACGAGGAGCAGCGTCTCATGGCCACGCACCATCCATTCACAATGCCTAATCCAGACGACATTCCTCTCCTCGACGAGCATCCGGAGCAGGTACGCGCAAAGGCTTACGACTTTGTTTGCAACGGCATCGAGGTAGGCGGCGGTAGCTTGCGTATCCATGACAGCAAGCTGCAGGAGAAGATGTTCGGCATCCTCGGCTTCACTGAGGAGAGAGCGATGGCACAGTTCGGATTCCTTATCAATGCCTTCAAGTACGGAGCACCACCTCACGCAGGTCTGGCTTTCGGACTCGACCGCTTCGTCTCTATCATGGCAGGTCTCGACTCAATCCGTGACTGCATCGCATTCCCGAAGAACAACTCTGGACGCGACGTAATGCTGGACGCTCCGTCTGCTATTGATCAGAAGCAGTTGGACGAACTGTTGCTTGACATCCGCAAGCATGATTAAAAAGATAATGTGATATTCTTGACTGCCAGTCAGATAAGTAAAATATGTTGACATAAGTCAAGAAATACAATTCATACACAAAAGGAGCCCGATTATTCGGGCTTTTTTTGTGTAATTATTATCCATTTGTTAAAAAAATGCTTACTTTTGTAAAAGATAAATATTCTATTCGTCCTTATATGATAGAATTGTTAATGTTTTTATACTAAATTATGACAGAAAAGAAAGCAACAGTTAAGAAGACTGCGACAAAGAAGGTCGCAACCGCAAAGACAGCTACTACCAAGAAGACTACTGCAAAGAAGGCTGAGGTTGTAGTTGATGTAAATGCAGAGAATGTAGGTTTCCGTGCTGGAGACGTATATCAGGCATTGGCAGCCGCTGAGAAGCCGCTGAGTGTGGTAGAGATTGCTAAAGCAGCAAGCATCAGCAACGAAGAAGTTTATCTCGGAATCGGCTGGCTCTTGAAGGAGGGCAAGATCAAGGCTGAGGAAAACCTCCTCACCCTCGCCTAAATTGCGAGAAACCAATACATCGAAAGGAGTTGTCCGCATTTATGTGAACAACTCCTTTTTTAGCTTTTATATATATATGTGTGTTATACGCACGCATAACTTCTTGCCTTGAGTTTAAATTAAGAATCCTTGCCACTGATGACAAATATAAAATACGAAACAGAAATCATACGGGTGCTGCATGCCGCAGGTCAGGAAGGACTTTCTGTGCAGAAAATATCGCTGCATGTGAGGAATGCGTGCAGCTCGCTCTTCGAACCACTCGACATGGAGGAGGTGCATCGTTATGTGCAGGCATGGCTTGCGCGTAACGTGAAGGGGTGTTGCCCTATGGTTCTGCGTACGGCAAGGAGAGGAGTGTATGTCATCAATATGGAGTCGCGTAAGGTAAGACAGCTGGAGCTGGAGTTTCTTGATACAGACGAGCCACAAACGATAGGTGACGAATGCGCTGATAATGTCTCTGACGAGGAACTTCAACTTACTTTCCTATAGCCCCAAAACGTGCATTTACGTTGTTTTTGATGTATAAAATCTGTAGTATTCAGAAAAAGACAATATTCGGAAAAAATACTTGAGGGATTTGGTATAATCTGAGTATTTTTATCTATATTTGCAGAATGAATAATCACTAATATTTAATATTATGGCTCACACAAACAACCACATTGTAATTATGGCAGGTGGCGTAGGCAGTCGTTTCTGGCCTATGAGCACTCCTGATTGTCCCAAACAGTTTATCGACATCCTCGGTGTCGGTCGTACATTACTGCAGCTTACCTTCGACAGGTTTAAGGATATATGCCCGGTAGAAAATGTTTGGGTGGTTACAAACAAGAAGTATGCCTCTTTGGTAAGTGAGCAGTTGCCTGAGATAAACAAGGAGAACATCCTGCTGGAGCCATGTCGCCGCAATACTGCGCCGTGCATTGCTTATGTGAGCTGGCGAATAAAATCGAAGGACCCGAAGGCTAATGTGGTGGTTACGCCGAGCGACCATATCGTTACCGATACCGATGAATTCAGACGTGTGATAAAGTCGTGCTTGAAATTCACAGCTGGTACGGACGCCATCGTTACATTGGGAATGACCCCGACAAGACCGGAGACAGGCTATGGATATATTCTTGCTGACCTCTCGGCTTCGTCGCCACGCAATCGTGAGATTTATCGCGTCGACTCGTTCCGTGAGAAACCAGACCTGCAGACAGCAGAGGAATATATCAAGCATAAGAATTATCTCTGGAATGCCGGCATCTTCGTATGGAGCGTCTCAACGATAGTGAACGCTTTCCGCGTGTACAGTCCGGCGATAAGCAAGTTGTTTGAGAGCATGCTTGACGTATACGGTACTCCGCAGGAGCAGGATTTGATAGACAAGCGCTATCAGGAATGCGAGAATATTTCTGTGGATTACGCCATTATGGAGAAGGTGGAGGAGATTTTCGTGTGTCCTGCCAACTTCGGATGGAGCGACCTCGGCACATGGACCTCGCTGCTCATGAAGACCAGTCACGACCTCTATGGCAACACTGCAATAGGAGAGAACATCAAGTTCTTCGACTCACATAACTGCATCGTGCATACCATCGGTGAGAAGAAGGTGATTGTGCAGGGTCTCGACGGCTATATTGTAGCGGAGAATCAGGGTTCGCTGTTGGTATGTAAACTGTCAGAAGAACAGCGTATCAGGCAGTTCGCAGAAGAATAAAGACAGGCTTTGTAAGATAAGAAAGTCATGACTGAATATATAAAAAATATCGGAAGTTAGGCCAAGTGCTTAACTTCCGATATTTTTTATGTATAACTTTATGGCTATTTCTTCATATCCTTGTCTACCATCGCGCAGACGCAGGAATCAGACCAGACGTTTTCCGCTGTCTCTATCATGTCTATTATGGTGTAGAGGGGCAGGATGATGCCCATAATTCCTATCGGAGCATTCACTCCTGACATGAGTGAGAGAGTGAGGAAGTAACATCCCATTGGCACTCCGGCATTGCCTATGGCAGAGAGAACGGAGATGAAGAGCCAGACAATCATTGTGGACAATGACAGCTCCATGCCTCCGTTCTGCATCAGAAACAGAGATGTAACCAGTATGAACGCAGCACAGCCGTTCATGTTAATGGTTGTGCAGATGGGCAATACGAAGCGCGATACCTTGCTGGATACTCCCATTCGGTTCTCAGCTGTCTGCATCGTGACGGGCAATGTGGCTGCCGAACTCTTTGTGAAGAGCGCCATAAGCACAGCAGGCATCATTCTGCCTAAAGTCCTTATCGGATTGATGCCCCTTGCCAAGAGGAACAATGGCAGTACGATGAAGAACTGTACGACGTTGCCACCTAAGATTACTGCCACGTACTTGCCGAGCGATGCCATCACGATGCCTGCCGAGAACTGAGCTGAGAGCTGTGCGGCAAACGCCATGATGCCCAAAGGTAATGTCCATATAAGTCCGTGAATGAGCATGAACAACAGGTCTTGAAGACCGAACAGTCCCTTTATTACCACGTCCTTCTTGTCCGTCTGAGGCATCTTTGCCAAGGCTATGCCGATGGCTGCTGCCAACATCAATATGGACAGCACGTTGCCTTCTGCGAACGGCTTGATGATATTGTTGGGTATTACGCCCAAGATATGATCGTAGTAAGATGTCTCTCCCAAGTTCTGAGGCACGTCAGCCATGCCGCTCTGCACCAATGCTGCGGGAAGGTTGCCTGGGGCTATGATGTTGTAAAGCACCAAGCCGACAGCAGCTGCTGCTATGGTGGTGAGCATGGTGTAGGTGAGGGCGTGTCGGAATATCTTGCCCGTATCAGCCTGATTGCCAAGCGATGCCAAGGTTGTGGTCACTGCCAAGGCGATGGTTGGTACAGCCAAGAGCTGGAACAGGCGGGTGTAGACAGTGGCGATGAAGTTCATCAGTCCATTGAGCCACCCGATGCCGAACATGCCTAATACGGCACCTATTGCCAAGGCGCCAATCCAAAGCACCAGTTGCTTGGTTTGCTTTTTGTTACTTTTCTCTTTTGTTGTCTGGTTCATAGTTTTTAAGATTTCTTTGCCACAAACAGTTTTACGTTCTCTTTTGTGGATGGTTATGACATTGTTTCTTACTTTGTCTTCTTCATTCCCTTGTATGCAAGGAAGGCCACAATGACAACGGCAAGTCCTAAGAGCACGTATCCAATCTCATGACTGTACTTGAGTGCCTGCTCGTAAACGTCGTGTGTGGTCTTATAGTTGGTGTATTTGTAGATTGACCATCCGATTACTGCCAGCACAGAGTTCCATACACCTGCACCAAGGGTGGTGTAGAGAAGGAACTTGCCGATGTGCATGCCTGAGAGACCTGCCGGAATGCTAATAAGCTGACGCACCGCCGGTACCAGTCGTCCGAAGAATGTGGATGCTGCGCCATGCTCACGGAAGAAAGCCTCTGCCTTCTCCACCTTTGCACGGTCAATAAGGCACATGTGACCTATGCGGCTGTCTGCGAAACCGTAAATGATGGGGCGTCCAAGCCACTTGGAAAGGTAATAATTGACAAGTGCGCCTATGTCGGCTCCGATGGTGGCGAAAACCACAACGAGGATGATGCTCATACCATTGTCAGGGTCCATTGCCTTCCATGCTGCTGGAGGAACCACCACTTCCGAAGGAAAAGGAATGAACGAACTCTCAATAGCCATAAAGAGGGTTATCACCCAATAGTTTAGATTGTTAAGAACCCAAAGGAACAATTCTGCTGAATTCATAATAATAACTTAATGTGTTAGTTGGAAATTAATATTAACGGTCATCGTTTCCGTTTACCGTGTTTTTACTTACTTCGTAGTCGTAATAATCTTTCGGATCCATGCCGATGGGGAAGTCGTCTGCAAAAATCTTTCTTGCCTCAAGCGGATTTCGTTCGCACGCTTGTTTGAGGTATTTCAGGTATTCTTCCTTCTTGTTCATCCTTGCGCAGCATGCTGCCAGATAAGCAAGTCCCTCGTCACCCGGCTGGTCATGAATCTCCGTGTAAGCCTTGAACATTCTGTAGGCTATCTTCGGGTAACCACAGTCGAAGACGGATATGGCTATTCGGAAGAATATCTCGTGCGAGAATGCCGTTGCTCTCAAGGCTTTTACGAAGCACTCTATGGCTTCCTTTATGCTGCCGTGTTCGAGTAGGATGTGTCCGCGGACCACCATTATCTCGTTTTCGTTGACGCCTTTCTGCTGGAGAGCCATGTCAATGGCTTCCATTGCCTTGTCAGTCATTCCTAATTGCGAGTATGTAAAGGCGAGGCATTGCAAACCCTCAATAGTATAGACGTTGTTCTTGTCCATCAGCTGCAGAGCCTTCTGATAATGTGCCAGTGCTTCTTCTGCTTTGCCCGTATTGAGAAGACAGTTGCCGATGAAGAGTTCTGCTGTGCCTTCTTTAGGGCATAGCTTGCCCAGTCGTTCGTAATATTTAGCCGCTTCTACATAATTGCCGAGCGAGAAGAGTCCGTTAGCTTTGTTGAGCAGGGCGTCCTCGTCGTTGGGATTTATGGCAATGGAATACTCGCTGGATGTGATGGAGTCGTTAATGCGGTTGCTCATGAACTGTGTGGAGGCAAGCGAGTTCCAGTAGCGTCCGGAGTAGGGGTCTTCATCAAGTAATTGCTCAAATATCATCTCGCTCTGCTTGTAGTCTCCTCGGGCAAAGGCAATGCGGGCTTTCGTCTCACGATAGTCCATAAGGTCTGTCTCGTCAGACCTTTCAAGCCATTCTTGAGCTTTGTCAGGGAGATTATAGTCCATAAACATCATGGCGATGTCAAGGATATAGTCTGGTACATCGTCTTCGTCAATGCACTCTATCTTATCATGCAGGAAACGGTCAGCTCCTTCACTATTGTTTTCAGCAATCATGATTTCAGCATGCAGGTACAAACAATCAAGATTCAGCTGGTCGGTAATCTGGTTGACATACATCTTTGCCTTTTCCAGATCGTGGTCGTCAATAAGAGCCATGCGCCCTCTGAAGACAAGAGGCATGGCTGCGCCTGGATGCAGACCGATGGCATAGTCGAGCGTACTCCTTGATTCCTTGTTCTTGCCAAGATTATAATAGTATTCGGCTATGTCGGTCAGCTCGTCGCTTCCAAGATATTCGTATCTTCCGGAATTCTCCGCCTCCTCGTACCTGTGCAGGATGTCCTTGAATTCCTCGCTCTTGAAATAGTTGTCCTTGTTGTCCATTTATATGTAGGAGATTGTTGGTCCCCTTTTAAAATTTAAATGCTTAATGCTTAATGTCAAGCAGGGCTGGCTTATTATTCTGATTAGTTAGTATAATAAGGACGCAGTGCTTTCTGACATTAAACACTAAGCATCGAAGTAAGTTGTGTTCTTACTCTTTTGTTTTTATCTGTTTGTTACTTGTTCTTCTTTGCCCAAGTGTCTTTCAGGCCGACAGTCTTGTTGAATACAAGGTGGTCTGCAGTTGAGTCGGGGTCAGCCATGAAGTATCCGATGCGCTGGAACTGGAGATATTCTCCTGGCTTGCGCTCTGCTGCATAGTTCTCAACGTAGCAGTTGTCGATGGTCTTGAGGCTCTCAGGGTTGAGAAGCTCGTGGTATTCGCGTTCGTCAGCGCCGAGGTCAGCCACTGTGAAGAGTCGGTCGTAAACACGAACCTGTGCCTTGTGGCAATGATCTGCTGAAACCCAATGGAGCGTACCCTTCACCTTGCGGTTGGCACCTTCCATACCGCTC
The DNA here is from genome assembly GCF_002265625.1 of Prevotella sp. 885. Classification (GTDB taxonomy): domain Bacteria; phylum Bacteroidota; class Bacteroidia; order Bacteroidales; family Bacteroidaceae; genus Prevotella. The sequence continues at coordinate 11,028 of NZ_NOVE01000042.1, read as the reverse complement.
TTGCTGATCGGATCGTATTCAGCCTGAATCTCTATGATGTTGCCGTTCTCGTCCTTTGTGCAACCGGTGCACTTCACGATGTAGGCATTCTTCAGACGCACCTCTTTACCCACTGTCATTCGGAAGAACTTCTTGGAAGCCTCTTCCATAAAGTCCTCGCGCTCAATCCAGAGGTTCTTTGAGAAGGTGATGGTGTGTGTGCCGTCTGCCTCATTCTCAGGGTTGTTGACAGCTTCCATCTCCTCTGTCTGACCTTCAGGATAGTTGGTGATAACGAGCTTCACGGGGTCGAGGACTGCCGATACGCGCAATGCTCTCTTGTTGAGATCGTCACGAACGGCAGACTCGAGAAGTGCCATCTCGTTCAGTGCGTCGAACTTGGTGTAGCCTATAGAGTCGATGAAGTTGCGTATTGACTCAGGTGAATAGCCACGACGGCGCATACCTGAGATTGTCGGCATACGTGGGTCGTCCCATCCTGATACAAAGCCCTCGTTCACAAGAGCGAGAAGCTTACGCTTAGACATCATGGTGTATGTCAGGTTCAGACGGTTGAACTCAATCTGACGTGGGCGGAAGTCGTGGATGTTCTCTGTCTCGCCACGCATTTCCTTGAGGAAGTCAATGAACTTGTCGTAGAGAGGACGGTGAGGAACAAACTCCAATGTGCATATTGAGTGCGTCACGCCTTCGAAGAAGTCGCTCTGTCCGTGTGCGAAGTCGTACATAGGATAAGCGTTCCACTTTGTGCCAGTACGATGATGAGGAGTGTGGATGATTCTGTAGATGATGGGGTCGCGGAAGTGCATGTTCGGGTTTGCCATATCCAGCTTGGCACGAAGCACCATGCTGCCCTCTACAGACTCGGGAGTGTTCATCTTGTTGAAAAGCTCCAGGCTTTCCTCAATGGGACGGTCGCGGTAAGGCGAAGCCACACCTGGAGTAGTAGGTGTGCCCTTCTGTTCTGCAATCTGCTCTGCTGTCTGCTCGTCAATGTAAGCGTGTCCGTTCTTTATCATCCATACGGCGAACTCCCAAAGCTGATCGAAATAGTCGGAAGCATAATATATGTTGCCCCACTTGAATCCGAGCCACGAGATGTCGTTCAGAATGTTCTCCACATACTCGTTGTTCTCCTTTGTAGGGTTGGTATCGTCAAAGCGGATGTTGCAGACACCGTTATATTTCTCGGCTACTCCAAAGTCCATACATATGGCCTTGGCGTGTCCGATGTGCAGGTATCCGTTTGGCTCTGGCGGGAAACGTGTCTGTATACGTCCACCATTCTTGCCTTCTGCGAGATCGGCTTCAACCATCTGCTCTACAAAACTAAGGCTCTTCTTCTCTTCAATTGGTTTTTCTTCTGCTGTAGTCATATGTTCCTGACTTTAATATCTGTTGTGTTATTTATTTTACGATTCGATATTAATTATCCTTATGCAAAGTATGCAAAGAATTAATAATTCTAATGCAAAGATACAACAAAAAGTTGAAAGTCAGTAAAAAACATAACTATATTCGTTATTGCGTACAGTTATTAACCACAGGTCATTAAACAAAGAAGGCGAGACGCATCACTGCGGCTCGCCTTCGAATAATTAGAGAGTTATAAAAATTAAGTTCTTTTTACAATTCTACTTTCTCGATAATCTGCTGTCCTGCCTCTACTGCCTCCATGTTAAGAGGAATAAGGCCATGATGACGCTCCGGCAAGGTCTTGTAAAGAGCCTTATTGAGGCCGTTTGTACTTACGATAGGACAAACCTTGAGGAGTCCTCCGAGTACAATCATGTTGAACACCTTAGAGTTCTTCAACTCTGCAGCCTTGTCCATGGCGTCAATGCGATATACATTGATGTCCTTTCTGGTCGGAAGGTTGATGATGCCAAATCCGTCGTAGATGAGGATTCCGCCTGGCTTCAACTTCGGCTCGAACTTGTCGAGAGACGGCTGGTTTAGCACAATAGCCACGTCATAGCTACTGAGCACCGGCGACGAAATAGGTTCGTCACTAACAATTACTGTGACATTGGCGGTACCACCGCGCTGCTCCGGTCCGTAAGCCGGCATCCATGTCACTTCTTTATCTTCCATCAGACCTGAGTAGGCGAGGATCTTACCCATTGAGAGCACTCCCTGTCCTCCAAAGCCTGCTATAATTATTTCTGCTTTCATAGGCTTGTCGTATCTTTTAAGTCACCCTTCGGGTATTGTTTGAACATGTTTTCTTCCATCCACTTGTTAGCTTTCACCGGCGGCATCTTCCATCCGCTGTTACATGTAGCTACAATCTCAACAAGTGATGAGCCCTTGCCTTCCATAGAAGCGGTGAAGGCCTTCTTGATAGCAGCCTTTGCCTTTCTGATGGATGCAACGTTCTCCACGCTCTGACGTGTTACGTAGCAAGTGCCGGGAAGTGTGACAGCCATCTCAGAAAGGTTGAGAGGATATCCGTGCAACTTGGCGTCGCGGCCGTAAGGACATGTAGCTGTCTTCATTCCGAGAAGAGTTGTCGGTGCCATCTGTCCACCGGTCATACCGTAGATTGCGTTGTTTATGAAGATAAGCGTGATGTTCTCACCGCGGTTAAGAGCGTGGATGCTCTCTGCGGTACCGATACAAGCCATGTCGCCGTCGCCCTGATATGTGAAAACGAGGCGGTCCGGCCACAGACGCTTAACTGCTGTAGCAAGAGCGGGAGCACGTCCGTGTGCTGCTTCCTGCCAGTCGATGTCGATATACTTATATGCAAACACTGCGCAGCCTACTGGGCTTATACCCACTGCCTTTTCCTGCATGCCCATCTCTTCGATGACTTCGGCTACGAGTTTGTGTACGACACCGTGTGAGCAACCTGCACAGTAGTGCATGTGGGTGTCGTTAAGGAGTTCCGGCTTCTTATATACCAGGTTCTCCGGTGAAATTATATCGTTCATTTGAATTCCTCCTTTAAAGCTTTAACCATTTCTTCCGGTTCTGGCACAATGCCACCCAATCTGCCGTAGTGAGCGCACTTAACAGCTCCGTCAACAGCAAGACGTACGTCCTCAATCATCATACCAGCATTGATCTCAGCAACAAGGATACCCTTGAGGTTCTTGGCTGCTTCTTTGATCTCCTTCTCTGGGAAGGGCCACAATGTGATAGGACGGAAAAGACCCACCTTGATGCCTTCAGCACGTGCAAGCTCAATAGTCTTTTCTGCGATACGTGCAGCGCTACCGAATGCCACAATCATGTATTCGGCGTCTTCCATGAACTTAGTTTCGTAGCGTACCTCGTTAGCCTTAATCTGGCGATACTTCTCCTGAAGCCTGAGGTTGCGCACCTCCATGATTTCTGGCTTCAACTCAAGTGAAGTGATTACGAGGGGATCGCGCATACCAACACGGCCTGTTGATGCCCAAGGACATTCCTTGATGATTTCCTCTTCTGTGCGGCGTGGCTTCATAGGCGGAAGCACAACCTTCTCCATCATCTGACCGATAACACCGTCGCTAAGAATCATAGCCGGTATGCGGTACTTGAATGAAAGGGTGAATGAAAGGTCAACAAAGTCAGCCATTTCCTGTACTGAGTTAGGAGCAAGTACGATTACATAGTAGTCGCCGTTGCCACCACCGCGTGTAGCCTGGAAATAGTCGCTCTGTGAGGGCTGGATGGTTCCGAGGCCAGGGCCGCCGCGCTGTACGTCGACAATAAGACCCGGTACCTCAGCACCAGCCATATAGGAGATGCCTTCCTGCATAAGTGCTACGCCAGGGCTTGAAGAAGAAGTCATTACCTTCTTACCACAGCCGCCTCCGCCGTATACCATGTTGATGGATGCAACCTCGCTCTCTGCCTGAACCACAACCATACCGGTTGTTTCCCAAGGCTTCTCTTCTGCGAGCGTTTCGATGATTTCTGTTTGTGGAGTAATAGGATATCCGAAATATCCGTCTACACCACAGCGAATGGCAGCGTGAGCAAGTGCTTCGTTGCCTTTCATGAGTTTTACTTCTTGTTCTGCCATAGTGTTAGTCCTCCATTTTTTTTCGGTAAATAGTAATACATCCGTCTGGACATACGATTCCACACGACGCACATCCTATGCATGCGTCGGGGTTGACGGCTTCTGCGTATTGGTATCCGTGAACATTAACCGCCTTCTTGGAAAGGGCGATTACCTCCTTCGGACATGCAACAACGCATAGGGAGCAACCTTTGCACCTATCGGTGTTTACCACGATGGCACCTTTTATTTTTCCCATAATGTTAAAATTAAGAGGTTTTTATTTAACGCTGCTGCCACAGGCTATGGCAACAGCGTCAGGATTAATAGTTAATGGTATTGCCTTATTCTTGTTTATGTTAGAATTTTGTTTTGTCTTGTAGACAGACAGTACATCCATTATGGATTATACATATCCTTACAATAGTAGCTCATTATATCGTCGAGCATACGCTTTGCTTCTACAGCCGGAGATTCCGAGTCAAGCTCTATTGCTTCCATATAGTTGTCGAGAGCATGCTTCCAGTCGCCTTTGCGTCTGTACTCATTCCCCAACTGGTAATATTCGTCTGCTGTCATGGTTTCTCTTTGATATTTGATTATTGTTTATGCTTGTTCCTTTATGCCTTGCTCTTTGTCTTGTAGGCTTGGAGCGTGTTCTTCATAAGAGAGCATATTGTCATCGGGCCTACGCCGCCAGGAACGGGAGTGATGAATGAGCTCTTGGGTGCTACCTCATCATACTTTACGTCTCCGTTAAGACGGAATCCGCTCTTTCTTGTAGCGTCCGGCACACGTGTTGTGCCAACGTCCACTATTACGGCTCCTTCCTTCACCATGTCACCGGTCAGGAAGTTAGGTTTTCCAATGGCAGCAATGATGATGTCTGCCTCAAGGCATTCCTTCTTTATGTCCTTAGTGTGTGAGTGGCACACTGTGACAGTGGCGTCGCCAAACTGCTTCTGCATCATGAGCTGAGCCATTGGCTTGCCTACGATGTTGCTTCGTCCCAATACCACACATTTCTTTCCTGATGTGTTGATGCCGTAGCGCTTGAGCAATGTTATGATGCCGAGTGGTGTCGCCGAAATGAAGCAGGGCAGTCCTATGGACATGCGTCCTACGTTTATGGGGTTGAAGCCGTCGACATCCTTGCGGTAGTCGATGGCCTCTATCACTTTCTGTTCGTCGATATGCTTAGGCAGAGGCAGCTGTACGATAAAGCCGTCCACCGACTCGTCCTTATTGAACTTGTCGACACACTGGAGAAGTTCTTCTTCGGTTACGTCTTCCTCGAATCTTATCAATGTTGATTCGAAGCCGCACCTCTCGCATGCGAGAACCTTGTTCTTCACGTACGTTTCTGAACCTCCGTCATGACCAACGAGAATTGCAGCGAGGTGTGGGGCTCTTCCTCCGTTAGAGACAATTTGTCTTACCTCTTCCGCTATCTCTGCTTTGATGGCTTCAGCTGTAGCCTTTCCGTCTATTATCTGCATATCTTATTGATTTTGTTGTTAATATTTACATCTTTGGCATTCCCGGCATACCCTTCATCTTGCTCATCATGCCCGCCATGCGAGCCATGTTTGTGCCCGTAACCATCTTCATCATCTTGCGTGTCTGGTCGAACTGCTTGATGAGGCGGTTAACGTCCTGGATGTTGGTGCCGCTACCCTTGGCGATTCTCATTCTTCTGCTCTGGTTGAGAATCTCCGGGTTGGTACGCTCCTTGGGTGTCATACTCTTGATGATAGCCTCGATACCCTTGAATGCGTTGTCGTCGATATCTACGTCCTTGATGGCCTTGCCTACACCCGGAATCATTGCTGCCAGGTCTTTGAGGTTACCCATCTTCTTAATCTGCTCTATCTGTCCGAGGAAGTCGTTGAAGTCGAACTTGTTCTTCTGAATCTTCTTCTGAAGACGTCGTGCTTCCTCTTCGTCGAACTGCTCCTGGGCACGCTCCACGAGGCTGACGATATCACCCATGCCGAGGATTCGGTCTGCCATACGTGAGGGGTGGAATACGTCCACGGCTTCCATCTTCTCACCGGTACCTACAAACTTGATAGGCTTTGTAACGACAGTGCGGATTGAGAGTGCTGCACCGCCACGTGTGTCGCCGTCAAGCTTTGTGAGAACAACGCCGTCAAAGTCGAGACGGTCGTTGAATTCCTTAGCTGTGTTTACTGCGTCCTGACCTGTCATCGAGTCAACCACGAAGAGTGTCTCGTCAGGATTGATGGCATTCTTGAGGTTTGATATCTCGTTCATCATCTCCTCGTCTACGGCGAGTCGACCTGCCGTATCGACGATTACGACGTCATTGCCTTTTGCCTTTGCTTCACGGATGGCGTTGTTTGCGATTGCCACCACGTCCTTGTTGTCAGGCTCTGAGTATACTGGCACACCTACCTGCTCTCCTACAACCTTGAGCTGTTCGATAGCAGCAGGACGATATACGTCGCATGCAACAAGAAGCGGCTTTTTGTGCTGCTTTGTCTTGAGCATGTTGGCGAGCTTACCAGAGAATGTAGTCTTACCAGAACCCTGCAGACCGCTCATAAGAATGATGGCGGGTTTTCCTGTAAGGTGGAGCTCAGATGCGTCGCCTCCCATCAGTTCTGCCAGCTCGTCGTGAACGATCTTCACCATCAACTGGCTCGGCTTTACGGCTGTGAGCACGTTCATGCCCATGGCCTTTTTCTTTACCGTATCAGTAAATGTCTTGGCTACTTTATAGTTGACGTCGGCATCCAGAAGGGCACGTCTGACATCTTTGAGGGTTTCGGCAACGTTAATCTCGGTAATCTTGCCTTCGCCTTTAAGGATTTTAAAACTACGTTCCAGTCTGTCGCTTAAATTTTCGAACATATATGTGTCTTATTTTATTGTTTTGTTGTATTACGCTTATTCTCTCACAAAGTAAAGAAAAAATAACGAGAACATGAAACTTTCCGTCCCGTTTTAAAGTATTTTAAAACACTTTCGGTCAAAACATGCGCATTTTGTTCAATATTGTGCATTTCCGTCCGTTTTCTCACTTGTTTTAGTCTTGTTTGTTGTCTTTGAGATATGTCTTATCTTTCAGATAGAACCATACGGTGTCTCTTCCTATTGTCTCTTCTTGCAGCAGATAGTCGGCGGCTTCCACGCATACTTTCTGGTCTTTGCTTAACGGGAACATGTCTTGGAAGTGATGCCTTTTGCCGTCCGACAAAGTCTCGATGATTTCCTTCTTCATCATTTCCACCTCGTCCTTATGTCCTGGCCTTGTTTTTCTTCCCAAGCATACATCGCAGATGCCGCAGTCTTCCGATTCTTCTTCTCCGAAGTAACGCAGGAGCTGACGGCTTCGGCATACGTTGTCAGTCTTTGCATAGTCCAGTATTTTCTTCGCCTTCTTTACAAGCTGTTCCTTGCGCACCTCGTAGTTTTCCTTTGATATCACTATCTCCTCCGGAAGCACGCGGTCTCTTGTATAGGTGATGAGCGGCTCCACTCTTGGCGGAATGAAATGCAGGATGCGCTGCTGGTTGAGCGACTTCATGACATTGTATATCTGCTGCTTCGTCAGTCCGGTGTCGTCAGCTATGATGCCTTCCTCTATAGGGCCATAGTCGATGAACAGTCGGCTGAACTCTCTTAGCATCGAGTCGAGCACCGCTTCGGTCTCCGGCGATTGGTCTCTTATCTGATAGAGCTGGTCACGGTCAATGAGGAATTTCACCTTTGTCTTGTTGTCCGAGTCGGTGTCGTACCTTACATATCCTTCTCTTTCCAGTATCTTCAGCGCCGAGTCCACCTGCAGCGAGTGGTGGTGGAATGTACGGCAGAACAGGATGTTGTCAAACTTGAAAGCCTTGCCGCGTCCTGAGCCAGCTGCAACTTGGAAGAAGTAGGCAATATGCTCGTATATCTTGCATATTTCTTCTTTTGAGGGAAACTCAAACTGGATGTGTCTTGCCATCAGCTTTTCGTCACCCTTCGAGTAGAGCATTACGGCATAAGCCTTCTTGCCGTCACGTCCTGCTCTTCCTGCCTCCTGGAAGTAGGCTTCGAGAGTGTCGGGAAGTTCATAGTGGATGACGAGTCGTACGTCCGGCTTGTCGATGCCCATGCCGAAGGCGTTGGTTGCCACCATCACTCTCACCTCGTCGTCACGCCATGCACGTTGTCGTTCGTCTTTTGTGGACGATTCAAGTCCGGCGTGATAGAAAGTGGAGCTTATTCCGTGCTCTTGCAGTATTCTGTATATGTCCTTCGTTCTTCTGCGGCTTCTCAGATATACGATGGCGCTACCGCTAACCGACTTCAGTATGTGTATGAGTTGCGCTTCCTTGTCGTCCGTTTTTCTTACCACATAAGCTAAGTTCTTGCGCACGAAGCTCATTTTGAACATGTTGGGCTTCTTGAATCCAAGCCTTTCTTGAATGTCCACCGTCACACGTTCCGTTGCCGTTGCGGTAAGGGCGAGAATGGGTACGTCGGGTTTAATGCTGCGTATCTCCGCTATGTTAAGATATGATGGCCTGAAGTCGTATCCCCATTGGCTGATGCAGTGTGCCTCGTCCACGGTTATGAGGCTCACCTTCATGTGCTTCAGCTTTGTCTGGAACAGCTCTGAAGCGATGCGTTCCGGCGATATGTAGAGCAGCTTGGTGCGTCCGAGGATGCAGTTGTCAAGCGTGGCCACAATCTCCCGCTGCGTCTTTCCTGTGTATATGGCTGCCGCAATGATGCCTCTGCGTCTGAGGTTGTCCACCTGGTCTTTCATCAGGGCGATAAGAGGTGTTATCACGATGCACGTGCCCTCTTTGGCGAGAGCCGGCACTTGGAAGGTCAGCGACTTGCCTCCTCCTGTCGGCATCAGTCCCAGGGTGTCGTTGCCCTCTGCTACGCTTCGGATTATATCGCGCTGGATGCCTCGGAAGTCAGGGTATCCCCAGTTGTCATGGAGAATCTTTAGGTATTGCTCTTCGTTGTATCCATCCATCTCTTTATCGGTTCTGATGATTTTCTGTTATTCGTCTTCTTCTGCCGGTCTGATGTCTTCGATTTGCAGCTGCACCATATTGCGCTTGAAGATATTGTCCTCGATGGTGTATGCGATGTCGAAGCTGCGCTTTGACTTGATGTATCGTGCTGAAGCGCTTTGCCCGAAGGCGATGCCGTTGACCACGTTGCTCGACTTCGAGTCTACCAGTTCCAGCTTGATGTGCTCCTGCTCTCGTCCCACCACCTTGCTCGTGCCGTAGTCGTACACTCCGGTGGTGCAGAAGAGCGGCTTGGTGTTGCACGGGCCGAACGGGGCGAAGCGCTTGAGGTCGGAGTGCATCTTCTTGGTGATGTCGCGGAAGTCTATCTCTGCGTCAATGTTGAGCATGGCTTCTGTCTGTTCCGGCTGTATGTGCTCGTCAACGTATTTCTGGAATCTCTTGCGGAACTTCTGTATGTCGTCCCATCTAAGAGTCAGTCCTGCTGCGTAAGTATGTCCTCCGAAGTTTACGAGCATGTCACGACAACTCTTGATGGCTGAATAGACGTCAAATCCGGTTACGCTTCGTGCCGAACCCGTGGCGAAGTCGCCGTCACGTGTCAGCACCACGGTCGGTCTGAAATAAATCTCCGTCAGTCTTGACGCCACGATGCCAATGACGCCCTTCTTCCAGTTTTCGTCGTACAGTACGATGGACGACTGGTGGCGCTGGCTTTCCAGTCTTGACACGATGTTGTTGGCCTCTTCGGTCATCTGCTTGTCGATATCCTTGCGCTGTTCGTTGTAGCAGTCGATGTGCTTTGCCTTGCTCAGAGCATGCGAGAAGTCGCGTTCCACGAGCAGGTCCACGCTTTCCCTTCCGCTCTCCATGCGTCCTGAAGCATTGATGCGCGGTCCGATCTTGAAGACGATGTCGCTCATGGTGATGTCTCTTCCGCCAAGTCCGCAGATGTCGATGATGGCTTTTAGTCCGATGCTCGGGTTCTGGTTGAGAGCCTTCAGTCCGTGGAAGGCAAGGATGCGGTTTTCGTCCACGACGGGGACGATGTCGGCAGCGATGCTCACTGCGCAGAGGTCGAGTAGGGGAATGAGTCGTGCAAACGGTATGCCGTTGTTCTTTGCGAAAGCCTGCATAAACTTAAATCCCACTCCGCATCCGCAGAGATGCTTGAAGGGGTACGAGTCGTCGGCACGCTTAGGGTTGAGGACAGCCACGGCTGGCGGCATTTCCTCGTCCGGCATATGATGGTCGCAGATGATGAAGTCGATGCCTAATGACTTAGCGTAAGCCACCTCTTCCACAGCCTTTATGCCGCAGTCGAGGATGATAATCAGCTTCACGCCGGCTTCCTTGGCATAGTCGATGCCTTTCTTGCTGACGCCATATCCCTCGTCGTAACGGTCGGGTATGTAATATTCGATGTTCGAGTAGAACTGTTGTATGAACTTATACACAAGCGCCACTGCTGTGCAGCCGTCCACGTCATAGTCGCCATAGACGAGGATTCGCTCCTTTCGTCCCATGGCGTCGTTAAGGCGGTCCACTGCCAGGTCCATATCCTTCATGAGGAACGGATTGATGAGGTCTGCCAACTGCGGATGGAAGAATCGCTTGGCCGCTGACTCTGTTGTTATGCCTCTCCTCATGAGAAGCCAGGCGAGTATCGGGCTGATGTTCAGCTTCGCCCCCAGTTCGTCAGCCGCCTGTTTCTCCTCTTTCGTAGGTGGCTTGTAATTCCATTTGAATAACATTATATATTGTATTTTTTGTTTTTCAGCTTTTTGTGCGGGGTGTGTATGCGATAAGGGGTAAAACGCTTTCAAAGTTACTAAATAAAAACGTAATACTCTCCTATAGTTTCGTTTTTATTTTCCTGTTCCGATTAGTTTTTGTGTGTCTTTTTCGGCTCACCTGAAAAAGTGTGTGGATTAAGCATACAATCTTGTTAGTCTGAAGAGAAAGAATTTCTTGTCAATGATACCCCGAAGTTGTGCTCTGAAATGCTTGACTTTTGCATTGAAAGATTCTGCA
>NZ_NOVE01000041.1 GCF_002265625.1 Prevotella sp. 885 | reverse complement strand
GAATCACTCAACTCCAAGCTTAAGGCATTTAGAGGCCAACTGCGTGGAGTTAGGGACATACCGTTCTTTTTCTATCGTGTATCGTTGATATTTGGGTAGGGATGCCACGGACTTTATCGGATGAGCCGTCTTTCGTAGTGCCAGAGCCAAGTCCATACATCGTCCAACGTTCCTTAGCCGTCTTTAAGATGTCGTTTGCAGAAAGATAAATTATCCATGTGCGGTTGGCAAACGACTTGTAAAACCGCAGATTTACGCTGTAACTGCTCTTATGCATACGAAATCCATCTGCATTGGATGTAGCGGCATAAAAATTCATTGCCGCTCCTATGGTCTCTGAAAGAGCGAAATGATTGTCGAGCGAACAAGACAGCAAAGGTTTGCCTAATGCCTTGCTGGATCCATACTTCTCAGTATCGAAGAACTGCTGACTGTAATTTATTTTCCACGTAGGACGGAAGATGCCGAACCTTGGCGAAACATTTACAGAAGCATAAAGCAACTGCTTATGGTTGAAATTCAACGACGTGTTATAAGCAAACTCCTTTCCTGGATAGATATACTTGGTCCACTCCATCACATCCTTCAGATATTTATAACCTACAGATACATTCAGCCACTTATATATCATCATCGCCTCAACATTCAACACCTTCTCCGGTTGCAAGGTAGGATTTCCGCCTTCATACAAGAAACGGTTATCATACTGCATGAAGTTACCGAGTTGCCGATAGCTTGGACGGTGAATCTTCTCATTGATATTCAGCTGCCAATACCAATTGCCTTTGTTGCATGAAACGCTGAGATTAGGGAAGAAGTTGTTATACTTTCTGCTCACATCGTCCTGCTTCACTCCATCAGACAGATAGTCACGGACGATATTCTCGTAACGCACACCAAGCCCGACTGTCCACTTGCTGAGAACCAATCCGTACTGTGCAAATCCGGCAATATTCCTTTCATGGATATCCGTCTTTGTGGATGGCACCAGCTGCTCCTCGTTCAGAAACGTTCCGTGTGAGTCTGTCTTCGACAGCTCTGTTCCTACAGACATATTGCCTTTCCAAAGAGGAATATTCACAACCAGCTTGCCTGCCCACATATCGCTATTCTGGCGATTGCTTGAATGTATTTCCTGATACCCCAACTCCTTGCTGCTTTCAAAGCCCTCATCATTACGTCTGTTTTTGATAGCATAGTATGTGGCGTTAAAATCAACACCTACCTGTCCAACCTTTCCCACATAATATATATCAGCCTGATGTGAACTAAGAAAAGGCTTCATAACCTCATCCTGATCAATACTGCCCTGTGCCACACCATTCAGCAATACATCCTGCCGGCTAACACTATTAATTCTACCTTTCAACATTCCATAGTAGCGATAAGAACCACCAACAGAATTGCTATCATTAAGCGAATAATCAGCAGAAAGATATTCCGACAAGTAACGGTTTCTGAGTTCCGTCATGTATTTCTGATTGTTGTGATAATGCTTGTCAGGCAAATAGATATCAGTAATCAGATTATTATCTTCCCCGTCATGTGTACCCATAGTCCATAAACTATTGGCTATCTCGAATTTCTTGGTCTGATATCGGGCGCTGATAAGCTCGTAATCCGCCATCCATTTATTATATTTACCAAAAGCATCAGCACGCAAGCTGAATCCATTTGCGCGGCGTTCTTTGGTGCGGATACGAATTACCGACTCTACCTCGGCATCATATTCTGCCCCAGGACTTGTTATAACCGAAATCGACTTTATGTTGTCGGGAGTGATGTTTACAATCTCATTATTGTCATGCACACGCTTGTTGTTGATATAAACAATTGGCGCTCCTTTCCCGAATATAGATATGCTTTGCCCATTTACAGAGACACGTGGCAAGAGATTCAGGACTTCAAATGTATTAGCCATCTTTGAAAGCAAGGTATGCTCTATGGCAACTTCCATGCCTCCAGGCAACATCTTGTATTGAGGCCGGTCACCATTCACCACCACGCCCTTGACAATCATGGTTTGGGGATGCAGTTTGATGATGCCCATCTCTGTGTTGTTGTATATTCGACATACTGTCTTATAACCAATGTATGAGATTCGGGCTAACACTTTTCTGGAATTGCAAGGAATGACAAAATAGCCATTCTCATTGCTCACTCCATGACCTACGATTGCAGAATCAATGGGCGACAGCAAGGCTATTGTTGCGTATTCAGCGGCATTGCCTCTCTCGTCAACAATACGTCCCTTATAACGATATGTCGTCTTGTGCGTACATTCCACCATAATGTTATTCTCCACCTGTGTCATTCTGATGGGATAAAAACCGATCAGCTGCATAATGGCATTAGGAACATTCTGGTTGCGGATACTCTTTGTAACCTTAAAGTCTTCTAACTCATCATACACAAAGTTGATGGTGTACTTATGCTGACGTGCATTAATATCCTTCAACGCCTCAGAGAACGACACATTATTATATTGTCGGGTGATGCGTTGGGCATAAGACTGCTGAGCTGAAGACAACAGAAAGAAAAGATACAGCAGGATTACGGTCTTGCAGTTATCGGGCGTAGTCTTAAATATGTTTTTCATAATATGTCCTCCCATCTTATTTCACCATCAATGTGCCGTCCGCAAACTCGATCTGTATGCGGTCGAAAGCATTCAGAATCTCAAGGTTCTGCTCCAAGCTCTTGGTCTTATTCCAGTTAAAGAAGAGGCGAACGTGCTGTGTATTGGCATTGGCATACTCCACTTTGACATGATAGAAGTATGCCATTTGCGTAAGGATTGTTCCCAACTCAGCATTGTCAAACACCACCGGCTTCATGTCGAGCGAATCCTTACTCTCTGACGTCATAGCCTTAAGGCTTTCATTGGCTAACGGCTTCGGCTTGACTATCTGTTCTGTCACAGCATTATTATCCACAGCCTTTTCCGAAGCCGAGAACCTAATCCAACCGTTCTGCACAGCAGCAAAGGCTACACCCGAAAGAAAGATGACGCCTATGACGGAAGCTGCTATCTTCATTCGGTTGGGATAAGAACCATTAGAAAATTCCTTCCAAGCCTTATCCACGTCAACCTTCTTTGGCGCAGCTTTCTTGCCAGCCATTCTCGCAATAGACAAGTCTCGCAAAAACTCCTTCACTTCCTCATCATCAAGCAAGCGTTCCATCTGCTCGTCAGTATATTTCTCAGGATGCTCCTGCATGTCAAAGAGCATCATCCGCTTTTCGTCTTTGTTCATGTTTGTCATTGTTTTGCTCATTTTATACGTTCCTTAATCCAGTCCATCGCCTTAGAGAGATGATTGAACACCGTCACCTTGCTCACTCCTACTTCGTCAGCCACCTCTTTATACGACTTTTCTTGCATATATCGCATACGGAAGATAAGCTTTCGGATTGGAGGTTCAAGGTCGTCAATGAGAAGCAACAATTGTTCGAGACGCTCGTCCGTATCTTCAGATAGAATAACGTCGGCATCATCGGTCAGCAACCTTGCCACTCTTTCCTTCACACTCTTATGGGCAATCAGATTGAGACAGCGGTTGCGGACGCTCCGCATCAGATAACTTTCCTCGCTCTCGGGCAACAGGACCACATCATCAGCAAGAATCCGCGTGAACACTTCGCTCACCACATCCTTGCTTTCGTCGTCATCCGAGAGAATGTATCTGGCCAGATTATACATCTTCTCATAATGTCGACGAAACATCTGTTCTATGTCCTTTACCTGTGTCATACACACTATATACAGTTGAGCAAAGCGAAAAACTAAGCAAAACAATGATTATTTTTGAAAAAATACAGGCAAAGGTAATGCAAGCCATTACCTAACATACAAGTCATTACCGTAAAAATGATTATAGGGTAGCACAAACTGCTCTATGACGCATCTCAGTTTATACTACCCTAATTATCTATTTCAGAAGTTTCACAATGTTTTCAATATCAATACCGGTCATTGACGAAATCTGTTCTTCTGTCATTCCTTTATCAAACAGAACCTTAGCCATATTGCGTAACTGCTCATCCTTCAGGGACAACTGCTCATCTTTTTGGGACAACTGCTCACTCTGTTGGGATAGCTGTTCTTCCTGTTCTTTCAGTATTTTGTCTCGCTGCATGATAGCTGTGTCGCGGTCTTCGATGGCCTTATAGTATTCATCCTCTACGTTCATGTCCTGTCGCATCTCTGAGTTGGCAGCAGCAGCTGTGAGTTTATGCAGCACGTACAACATGTCGTTGTCGTCAGCATATTTGTCCTCGTCTATCTTAAGCACCTGCTGCGTGTTGCCCTCCACTTGAGTTTGGTCGAACACGCTGAGCACCTTTTCCAGCCTGTTGTTCACATTGCCATGCAGAAGAGGAATCTGTACGATGATGCTATTATGGGTAAGACTCTCCACAAAGGGTTCCTCGCTGCCTTCCTTTACAATGTTGCCGTTATAGTCGAACACGTCGTGATTGACATACACTATCGGCTCATTGATGTTTCCGACCCTATGTCCAAGGAGATATACAGCCACCATAGGATAGGCAAAGCCTTTCTCATCAGCCTCACGTATATTGTTTTTGTTGCTGTATTGCGCTCCAAGATACTGACGGAAACGGAGTGTTTCGGTATTAAGCCACGTCTTCTGCAGCTCAATCAGCACCACGCGGTCCTTCTCCACATCGCCTTCGCGCTCACGAACGGTAGCAGCAAAGTCAATGCGGAACATAGAGAGCGTGTCGCGTGTGGTGTTGCTGTATTCATGCGGACGCACCGTCACGTGCACCACTTCTTTCTTCAGCAAAGCCGACAGCATGGTCTTGGCTATGCGCTCGTCCTCCATGATGTATTTGAACACGGAGTCGTAAATCGGGTTGGCTACATGTATAAACATAACGTTCTGGTTTTATTGTTTTTACAAAAGTAGATAAAAATTCCGAAAAACGAGTCTGTTTGTTGCAATAAATCTAACGCATACGTATGGAAAGACATCCGCATCGTTTTACTCGTATCGTATAGCCTCTATCGGGTCGAGCTGTGCCGCCTTTTTTGCAGGATACCAGCCGAAGAACACTCCCGTGAACGTACATACGGCGAAGCTCATGACAATGCTCCAAGGTTGGATGAAGATGGGCCAATGAGCCACCAGCTTCACCGCATACGAAGCTCCGACGCCAAATGCCACACCGATGAGTCCACCCGTCACGCTGAGAAGTATGGCTTCGATGAGGAACTGATTGAGAATGTCCACACCGCGTGCTCCAACGCTCATTCGCAGACCTATCTCGCGTGTTCGCTCCGTAACGCTGACATACATGATGTTCATGATGCCGATGCCTCCCACAATGAGCGAGATGCCTGCCACACAACCCAAGAGTATGGTCATCATGTCCGTAGTGGAGTTCATCATACTCGCCAGTTCTTCCTGCGAACGGATGTTGAAGTCGTCATCATCGGCAGCCTGCGTGTCGGTGGCTTCCTTCAGCTTATGGTTGCGGCGAAGCACCGTCGTAATCTCATCGATGGCCTTTTGGGTGAGGTCTTCGGTTATGGCTGAGCAGGTTATGCCGCCAAGATAGGTCTGTGCGAGGATTCGCTTCATCACCGTCGTGTAAGGAGCAAGGACGAGGTCGTCCTGGTCCATACCCATCGAGTTGTATCCTTTCTTCTTCAATACTCCTATCACACGGAACGGAATGGAATTGAATCGTACCACCTTACCCACCGGATCGGATCCGTCAGGGAAGAGATTGTCCACGACGGTCTGTCCGAGAATACATACTTTTGCACTTGCCTTTATGTCGGCATCGGTGAACATCTCGCCCTCATCCACAGACAACTGACGGATGGTGAGATAGTCCTGATTGACGCCATAAATGGAAGACGGCGTGTTGTTGTTGCCGTATATCCACTGACCGCTGCTGTTGACCGTAGGACTTATGCCCTGTATGAAGTGACATTCGTCCTTGAGCGACTCGTAGTCTGTGAGCTTCAATGTCTCCATAGACGAAGCGTCCTGCCTTACACCTCCCGGACCACGGTCGGCTCCCGGACTGATCATAATCATATTTGAGCCCATCTCCGCGATGTTTGCCTGAATGCTCTTCTTCGATCCTTGGCCTATGGCAAGCATCGTGATGACCGACGCCACACCGATGATGATGCCAAGTGCGGTGAGGAACGACCTCAATTTGTTGGCGGCAATGGCGCGGAGGGCTATTTTAAAAAGATTGCTATAGTTCATTTCTTATAGGTTAAAAATGTTACTCACTGAACCTTTGCTCCCCTTACTCATCCGAATTGGCAGGCAATGCCGCCAGTCCGTCCGCCGCCGAGAGGATGTTGTGGTTATACTCGTCACTGATGACATGTCCGTCACGCAGCATGATATTTCGTGAGGAATTGTTGGCGATGTCCGGATTATGGGTCACGAAGATGATGGTTCTGCCCGCGGCGTGGAGTTTCTGGAAGAGGATGAGAATCTCGAACGACGTACGTGTGTCGAGGTTTCCGGTTGCCTCGTCAGCAAGAATGACGGCAGGATCGTTAACCAATGCGCGGGCAATGGCTACACGCTGCATCTGTCCGCCGGACATCTGGTTCGACTTATGATAGAGTCGCTCGCCGAGGCCCACAGCCTGCAGCGCCTTAATGGCACGCTCCTCGCGTTCCTTGGCACTAACCGAAGCGTTATACATCAGCGGCAATTCCACATTCTCCACACTCGTGGTCTTCGGCAGAAGGTTATAGTTCTGGAAGATGAAGCCTATCTTACGGTTGCGCAATACGGCACGCTGCGACTTCGACATCATCCTAACACTGACACCGTCAAGATAATACTCGCCTGAGCTGGGCGTATCAAGGCAGCCAAGCTGGTTGAGAAGGGTGGACTTGCCCGAACCCGACTTTCCCATGATGGTGACAAACTCGCCCTCATATATCTTGAACGAGACACCGCGCAGCGCATGTACCGTCTCGTCGCCGACGATAAAGTCGCGCTTTACGTTGTCAAGCTCTATTACTACTTTCTTTTCGTCCATATCAGTATTGATTATTTTTTCTTGTTCTTTCCCGGAGGGCCTGGTGCGAACGGGCTGCTCTCACCGCCAGCAGCTTCTGCCTGAGGCTCCTCGCCTCCAATGACGCTGAGTCCGGTAACCACCTTTATGCCAGCCTGCACACCACCAATAATCTGTGTATTTGTGCCGTCAGCCATACCGATGTTCACCTTATGTGCAACTATGCTGTTGCCTTCAATAGTCCAAACCTTGTTCTTCGCGCCCTGCACGTCCACAATCTTCATCTTGCCGACAGTCTCCTTTGTAGGCGTAAAGCGCAGAGCCTTTGACGGAACGGCAAGCACGCCCTTGCACTCTGCAGTATAAATGGTGACGTTGGCTGTAAGACCCGGCTTAAGCTTCAGGTCGGCGTTTGGGGCTGAGATAACAACCTCGTAGGTTACCACATTATTGGTAGTGGTGGCTTCCTGACGTACCTGCTTTACTGTGCCCTCGAAGGTGTCGTCAGGATAAGCGTCCACGGTGAAGCTGACACGCTCGCCTTCCTTCACATCGCCTATGTCAGCCTCGTCCACATCAGCCACCACCTGCATGTTTGTTAAGTCCTGAGCGATGGTGAAGAGTTCCGGCGTTGAGAAGCTGGCTGCCACGGTCTGACCTTCTTCCACTGACTTGGAGAGCACCACACCGTCAATGGGCGACGTGATGGTGGCGTAGCCGAGATTGGTCTGCGCACGCTGCACCTCCTCTTTGGCTGAAGCCACCTGCTCCACAGCCTGACGATACGAAAGTTTGGCATTGTCATAATCGTCGGCTGCCACAAGTCCCTTCTGGAAAAGAGTCTGATAGCGCTTGTAGTTTGCGGTCTGATAGTTGAGCTGGCTCTGCGCGGTGGCAAGCTGCGTCTTTGCAGTGGCAAGCTGACTGAGAAGGTTGGTCTTGTCGAGCTCGGCAATCACCAGTCCCTTCTTCACCACTGAATTATAGTCAACATAGAGCTTGCTGACGATACCACTCACCTGCGTACCCACCGTGACGGACGTCACCGGTTCAATCGTACCGGTGGCAGTAATGCTGTTCTGGATGTTTGCCGACGCGACAGGAGCCGTGTCAAACGAAATCTGCTGCTCTTTCTTGCCGCCTGAGAATGCCCATACGGCAACAGCGATGATAGCGACAATAGCCACTACCACCCATACCTTGCTTAATTTTTTCATCTCTCTAATATAAATCTCTAATTATTATTACTCTTTATAAAATCTCTATCTTATAAGGTTAGCTTGATTGCTTGAATGTGAGAACGTATCTATATAAGACAAACAGTAGGAGCTGCGGGCATTCTTGCCCGCGGCACTACAGTTGTTCTTTGCTATTCATTATTATAAGGTTTCTCCTTTATAATCTTCTGTTACTTTATTTCTCCTGTACGATAGAAGTCCAGCATGTTAAGGTTAAGGATGGCGAGATACTTGCTCTGCAGCTCGTTCTGCTGAGCTTGCAGGAGGTGTGTCTTGCCAGTCATCAGTTCCACAATGTTCTTCAGTCCCAGATTGAACTGCTCGGAAAGAAGCTCATAGCTTGCCTGTGCGCTCTCCGTTGAGACGCGAGCCGCCTTAAACTTGTTCTGATTGGTAACGGCTTGCAGCCAGTAATTCTCCACCGTTGAATAAAGGGTGGTCTGCTTGTCCTGCAGGTCCAGCATATAGTTCTCCTTCTGAAGCATCGCCTTGTTTACGGCAGTCTTTGTCTTACGGTTATCAAAGAGCGGTATGCTCACCGTAACACCACCGCCAACCGTGAAGTTGTTCTTCATCTGATTGCCCCATCCGTTACTGTTCATTGATGTGGTGGAAGTGGAAAGACCGGCGTTCAGTCCTATTGTCGGCATCTTGCCAGCCTTGGCTATCTTCACGTTAAGGTCGCTACTCTCGATGCCGAGCTTGGCGTTCTGTATCTCAGGGCGCTGTGTCAGCGACGCTGCATAAACATCGTTGAGGGCTGGCACGTCCTTAAGAGCCATCTCGTCCGTCGTGGTAGGAATGACAACGTCAAACTCGTCATTATCAGCTATCTGGAGCAACTGCTTGAGCTGGCGCTTATAGTTGCGCAGATTGCTCTCAGCTTCCACAATGCTATATTCGTCTTCGGCGCGCTGGGCGGTCAGCTGTGCAAGGTCTGCCTTGCTCATCTTGCCCACCGACACCATTGTCTTGCCGCGCTCCTCATTGGCTTGGCTGGTCTTAAGGCTCTCCTTCGTGACGGAGATGGCCTCATCAGAATAGAGTATCTGGACGTAGAGTTGGGCTATCTGCTCGAGCACGTTGTTGGCTGTGACAGCCGAATCAAGGCGTGCCTGCTCTGCAGCGAGCTTGTTCAGCTTGACAGTATTGGTGTTTTGTCCACCGTTCCACACAGTCCAGTTGCCCGACAACGAGTAAGAACCGTTGTAATACACCTTCTTCACGTCTGCCTGAACCTTATTTCCGGCAATCATTGCCGAGCCCTGTTCAGGCCACGGATTGTAGCTTACATTCTGTGATGTTGACAGACTAAGGGAAGGTAGCAAGGCTGACTGGCTCTGCTTTATGTCCTCAAGGGCTGAAAGCTGCTGCACCTTGGCTTTCTGCAACTGGATGTTATTTGCCAAGGCATAATCAATACAATCCTTCAGCGACCACTGTCTTGCTGCGCATTCCGTTGGCATCGACATAAGCATAAGGCCTGCCATTGACGCCATTGCTATTGTTCTCTTTGATAAAATCATGTTTGTTTGAATATGTGTGTAATTCTAAACTAATAATATGTTTTTATAATCTCTCTGACTTCTTAGATACAGATATCGGTCAGAAAGTTTATTCAGACTACTTAATATTAACAATTGTTTGGATTACTTCAGACGTATTTTGTCATTGGCGATATACATCACCGCCACAATCGCCGGCACCACGTACATCCATGACGACATTACGAAGAACTGACGGTAACCTATGTTTTCCTCCAAAATGCCTGTCATGCCGCCACATAGCGTTGCAACAACAGCCATCACGCCAAGCATGACGGAGCGACGACACACCTCTCCCCTGCCGCTCGCAGCGAAACGGGCGGTCACAGCGGACAATGCTGCAAAGCCAACGCCAGCCGCAACACCTGCAATACTGAACAAGAGGCAGACTATTGCAAGTGAGACGGAAAGATTGAAGCTCATATAAAGCGCTGCCAGACTCGGACCTGAGAAGAGCACAGTCATCGGCAGAAGGCACAGACGCAGCCCGTACTTACGACACAACCTTGTGCCAAGGACGTTTCCGAAGAACACGGCGCCTACGCTTACCGTACCGACAATGAGGGCAAACTCCTGCGGCGACATGCCAAGACCGCCGTTATGGGGCATATCAATGACGAAGAGCGGGATGCCAAGAAGAGGGAAGGACGCCGCCAACGCGAACGAAGCCATGAGCAATAGGCTGACACGGTTGGACGAACCTGACAGGATGCCGTTCAAGGCTTCCTCATATTCGCCCTTGTGCAGGCCGAAAAGGTCGCTTTCCGGGTATGCGGGATGTGGTCTGACGGGAAGGAAGATGCTGTGCCAGAGCCAAAGAAAGAAAAAGATGCCAGCCATAACGTAGAACACAAGGCTCCACGAATAGCGTATGTTTCGGGTCAACACCTCCATATTACCTGCCACCATAGCCATGCAACCAATGCCAAACAGCATGGCTACACCTCGAAACAACTTCACTATAAGCGTATGTAAGCCCGGCAACGGAGGACATAAAGGAAGGTAAAAGCGCTCCACAGCAATACGGTGGAGAACGATGGAGAACATGAAGAAGGGCAGAAGACAAAGCGTGCCCTCCAGTCGATAAGGCGTAGGAATGACGAAAGCCACACCCCATAACGCCAAGGCAGAGATAAACTCGGACGTGAGTATCCATACTTTAGTGGTGCCGCGGAAGTGTGCCACGACCTTCTCCAGCAACGGACGCAGCGAGAATGGTATGCAGAGCAACGCCAGAACAAGCGTGGTCTGGCTGTTGTTCAGACCGAAACGGCACAGCATCACAAGCAAAAGCACAACGACAGCCATCGAAACACCATCGCTGAAGGACAGCGAAGGGAGCCATAACCAGCTTACACGACGCGGCACACGCTGTCCTCCCTGCCCCTCTGTCTGAGGCATGGAAGAAAGCGTGCAAGGCGTATCGCCAGTATAGTTATGGTCTGTCATTGGCTTTTATTTATTATTTACTTCTTTCCGAAGTCGGGATCAATCTTCAGAAAGGCGGTTACGAGGAACGTTATCAGGCAGCATGCCATGACGATGATGAAGAACATCTGGTAACCTACAAGGTCCTTTATGTATCCCGACACCATGCCGGGGAGCATCAGTCCAAGGTAAGAGATGCCGGTGCATATCGAGTAATGCGACGTACGGAACTTGCCCTGACTGTAGTAAAGCATGTAAAGAGTGAGGACGGTGAATCCGAGTCCGTAGCCAAACTGCTCGATGAAGAGGCAGGTGGACACCACCCAAAGGTTGGACGTGAGCGTGTAACTCAGGAGAATGTACACGGCGTCGGGCAGCGTTATGGCGCAAACCATAGGCCACAGCCACTTCTTCATGCCGTCCCTGCTGACCAGTACGCCTCCCAATATGCCTCCAAGCAACAAGCCTATCAGCCCGACCGTGCCCTGCGCCAGACCGTATTCTTCCGGCGTGAGTCCCAGTCCGCCTTCGGCATTGGAACGCATTAGGAAGGTCTTGGTCATCGTATTAAGCAGAGCCTCCGGGAATCTGTAGAGCAGAAGGAAGAGCATTACGAAGAGCGTCTCCTTCAAGCCGAACTTGCAGAAGAACGATCCGATGATGGTACGCAGCTCATGCGCCACCTCTGACACGCTCTTCTCCGAACTGACGTCTTCCGCCGGTCGGGGCATCATCTTGCAATGGTATAGGTAGATGCCTATGAAGATGGCTGCAAGGGCGTAGAATATAAGAGTCCACGTATATACGATGGTCATGTGGAAATGATGCTCCAGCAATCCTGCCAGCGACACAAGCGCACCATTCACGAATATCACGGCAAGGCGATAAAACGTATTGCGCAGACCCACATACTTCGACTGGTTGTGTGCGTCAAGCTCTATCATGTAGAATCCGTCCGCCGAGATGTCGTGTGTGGCACTGGCGAACGCCATCAGGAAAAGGAAAGCCATCGAGCCCTGGAACCACAAGGCTGTGGGCAGCGTGAAGGCAATGCCGGCAAGGGCGCTACCCATAAGCAGCTGCATTGCCAGCACCCACCAGCGCTTGGTCTTGAGAAGGTCGATGAACGGGCTCCACAACGGCTTTATCACCCATGGCAGGGCGAGCCAGCCGGTATAGAGTCCCACCTCCGCATCGCTAAGCCCCATCTGCATATACATAACAATGGAGAGGGCTGTGACGACCACATTGGGCAAGCCTTCCGCAAAGTATAACGTGGGAATCCATGCCCACGGACTCGTCTTCTTCATATTCAGATCTTTATTTGTATATCTTCTTTATCTCCGCACCCTTATAATAATGTAAGAGGATGCTGTCGTAGCTGTATCCGTTGGCACCCATCACGGCTGCACCAATCTGACACATGCCCACTCCGTGACCCCAACCAGCTCCGGTCAGGCGGAATTTCTGAGGAACGCCGTCCTTAACGTCCAGCTTGTCCACAACGAAGGCGCTACTATAGAGATGTGTCTCGCTGAGGGCTCGTCTTATCTCCAGCTCCTTACCGATGGTGAAGCTGCGCTCCGAACCTACAATCTTCAGTCGGCAGAGACGTCCGCTTCGTCCGCGCTCCACTGGTTGGAGGTCGAGGATGTCGCCGAAGTCCATCTTCAGCTTTTCAGCAATAAGACTCTTCAGCTGTTCCTGCGTATATTCCACATGCCAACGATAGAAGTCAGTAGTCTCCTGATCGTAGTCGTTGAGCACCTCGGAAAGGATGGTCTTGTCAGTGGTGTTGCAGAACGACTCCGGCGACGTGCGTATCCAGCGTTCCGCCTCTGCCTCAACGGTAAGGTCTGGCAGCGCCGGCTGTCCCTTAGCGTCAGCCACCGACACAAGATAAGGCTTGCGAATGTTCTCCCAGCAGTACTGGAATTCCTCCGTTGCACCGCCGCAGCACTTGCTGAAGCGTGCGTCGCATATCTCGTCGCCACTCATCAGTATCTGTCCGCGTGTGGCAAGCACAGCCTGCGCCACCTTCGGACTCGTGGCCTTGGTGATGCCCTGATAACGCTGACAATGGTCGTCGGCGCAGACATCGAAGATGGTGTGATCCTCACGGTCATACCACTTCACCAGCTCGTCATCCTTGCGGATGAACGAGAAGAAGCCGTTCTGACCTGCGCTGGTCTGATGTTCGCGTCGCTGTTCTATCTGAGAGAGAAGCCAAGAGCGCGATATTACGGCGTGAGCCTTGAGCAGTTCCTCACTGGACGTGGCGCTCATCTCGCTGGAGATGACGCTCTCCAGATACGACTCCACAGGCAGTTCGTTTATTGCGCAGACCTTATCCGAGTCGACCACAAGGCGCAGCGTTCCGAGGAAGGTCTGCGTCTCCTGTCGTTCCCAATGGAAGTTTACGCCGATGGTGACGTCG
This sequence comes from Prevotella sp. 885, assembly GCF_002265625.1. GTDB lineage: Bacteria > Bacteroidota > Bacteroidia > Bacteroidales > Bacteroidaceae > Prevotella. The sequence goes on along the minus strand of NZ_NOVE01000041.1, from coordinate 20,274 downwards.
TGCAAAGAGAACGAAGCATTCTGCTGTTGCGGAATGAACGTAAGCTCGCGATATTGCGTACCATTCCAAAGGATGGCTCCTTCGCTGAACTCCACCACCTGTTCGCCGTCAATAAGATTTCCCTTTGCCATATACGGGCCGTTAAGCGAGAAGGCTATCCTTGCTCCACTTACGATGCCTACGGATACGTTAGGCTGCTTTCCTGCGAAATGGTCGTTGGCAGAAGCCTTTCCTGCCGCAATGGTGCGCAGCTTGTCGGCTATCTCGTCATAGTCAGCCTTGGTAATGCCACACTCCTGAATGATGCTGACAGCCTCTTCCGGCGTGATTTGCTCGAAGTCGGTCTGACGTGGAGTAACGATGAAGCCCGACATATCGAGCGCTCCAGGGCTTACCAGACGCTGCTCCTCACCCTCTGCAAAGTAACAGTCAGGGCGATGCTTGCGACGCGGGATTACCACCACCTGATAGTCGCTGCCGTCGCGCCATGCCACGATGTTCATCATCGGCTCCGTGTCGCCGCCGTGCATAGGCAATGCGGAATATAGCACACGGAAGAGTTGTTCGCCAGCCGACTGGTCTGATGTGCGTATGGCAAATACGGGTACGGCAAAACCGCGCACGCCTACAATGTCGCCATGTCCTTCCTTCTTGACAAGCACCTCGCAGTCGCGGCTCAGTCGGGGCCATTCGGTCTGCAAAGGCAGCATGCCGGAGCATATAGCCTGGAAGTGCATGTGGTCTGGTGCAGAAGCTCCACACTTCGGGCCGTTATAGAACACGGTCAATGAAGGATAAGCATTCAGCAGACGATAAATCTCGCCGTAGTTCAGTCCGATGCTCTGCGGACGGTGTGCACGCAGAGGTATGGTGAAGTGCTGCGGCATGATGGGGAACGGATTGACAAGCAGCGTGAAGTTCTTGTCCACCTGCTTCTGCATCTGCTCCTTAGGGCGGTTATGCTCACAGAGGAAACACGGGCGCTTGGCTATGGTCTTCTTGTCGATGGCAGCACCGGTGGATACGATTCGTGCCGGATTGAACTGCACCTTCATCGTCTGCTCGCCACTTGCCAGTTCGCGTGTCTTCACGTTGCGGAGGTCATGATAGTGCTCACGCGCACTCTCCCACACCTCCAGCTGACGATTGAAGAAGCGTTGCAGCGAGTTGTCGGCAGAGATGTCTGCCTTGCCCTGTGAGAGCTGCTGGCGTGCCGACACCTCAAGCGTGCGCAAGCGGTCCTTATATAGGTTGTTGGCGTTCTGTCGTTCGATGCTGAGAGCAGAGTCGCTGTTGCCATCCCAGCGGCGGCAGAGATACAGCTCGTCGTAGATTCTGCCAATGCGATACTTGCGGCTGAAGGCAAGTCCGAGAGCATAATCCTCGCCGTAGCTGGTGTTAGGGAACTGAATCTGGCGGAGTATTGGCGTAAAGAAAGCTCTTGGCGCTCCGAGTCCGTTGATGCGCAAGGCGTTGTTAGGTCCGTTATGGTCAGTCCACTCGGCATGGTCAATAAGTCCCGGCGGCAATGTCTCGAGCTTGAAGTTGCACATGCGGTACGATCCTACAATCATCGCCGCTCCCTGCTTATGGAATTCGTCCACGATGCGCTGCAATGTCTTGGGCGACGAATAGAGATCGTCGCTGTCGAGCTGTACGGCAAAACGACCGCAGCGCTGGTCGGTCGTGGCAACGTTCCAGCATCCTCCGATACCGAGATCGGTACGTTCGGGGATGATATGTACGAGACGCGGGTCCTTGGCAGCGATATCGCTGAGAATCTGCGTGGTAGAGTCCGTGGAATGATTGTCCACGACGATGACGTTATACTTGAATGTGGTTTTCTGTTCAAGGGCTGAATGCACGGCGTCTGCAATGGTGCGTTCACGGTTGTAGACGGGTATGACGACTGTTGCCTCGCACGCGAAGTCCTGCTCGCTGAAGTCGGGCTTCAGGTAAGACGACGTGTCCACCGTGGCACCTATCTTTTCAAGATGTCGGGTAACCACCTGCTCCATCTCCACCTGCACTTCACGGTTGCGCGGATTGACATAGTCAAACTGGCGTTCTCCACTCTTTCTGTTGTCCGTCTCCACCTGAGTGTAGAGATATTCGTTAATGTGGAAGAACGGTGCCTTTCTGCTTATGTAAAGGCGGAAGTCATAAAATCCTGCCCAGTTATATTCGGGGCGCTTGCTGGCTGCATAGGCGTGGAGCAGCGACGAGCGTATAAGGACGAGCTGTCCGAAGTCGAAGTCGTCGCGAAGACTACCCGTCTGATAGTCGATGGCGGGATGACGCTCCACCCCACTCTCCTTCTTCACGTAGCTGTCTGCATACACCAAGCCGGCACAACTGTCCGTAGCCACGCGCAGCATACGCTCCAATGCGTTCAGTCCGAGGTCCACGGGGGTGGTCTTCAGGCTTATGAGCACGTATTCGGCGTCGGTATGCTCCTCAATGGTGAGCATGGTCTTGGTGGAAAGAAGCGAGTCTACTGTTATCTTCGTACAGTCCGCTGGCAACATGGTATCAGAACTGCCGTTCTCCTCCGCACATTCTTGTGCATCGGTAACAAGAAGGTTTATATGCTGGATTGTCTTGCTTTCTCTGAGTGTCTGCAGCGTCTTGCCGAGCGTGTCAGCATCGCTACACGGCAGAAAGCAGTCTATTTTCTCTCTCATATCATTTTCGGTTTGTTGTAAAGAGTGTTTAAGATACTGCAAATTTAGCGATTTTATTCTTCAATAAAGAAGAAAACTCCATATAAATAACACGGTTCTTCTGCTTGGACAATGAATCAACAAAAATGCCAACTGCTCTATTTGTCGTTGTTCAGAAAGAAGCGCATGGTATCGTCATTCTTAAGAGGAAATCAAAAGTAAGAGTTACAACAACTTTTAGACATAGCAAAGCCCTGGCTTGTGAAAGTCAGGGCTTTGTGATTTTTTAAGAATAAGGGAGTTTTAACACACCCTCAACTATTTCAATAAGCAAATAATGTCTTCTTTCCATTTTTAATGTACACCTGTCCTTTTTGCGGATTTATCACTTTTCTGCCCATTAAATCATAAACACAATTCTTGGAATCATAGTGTTCTGTGGTGATATTATGTATTGATGTCGGGAAATCATCTGTCTCTATAAAATTAGTAAAATAATCCCATCCCCAAGCATTACGATATTTTTCTGCGGCACCGATTGGGACATAGATGGGAATATCGTTAGGAGTTCTTAAATAAAAATCAGAATTGTATTTTCCAAAAGGAGAGTTTCCCGGATTAAGGGTGCTTTCCTTGCATACAGGAGGTTCAGAGGCCATACAATAGATACGTTTTAAACCTGGCATATAGGAACAGCACTCTTGTCCCAAAAAGTTCAATGTTGCAGGAAAGATTATCTGTTCTAACGAGTCACAATGATAAAAGGCTTCTCTTTCTATCGTTTCAAGTCCATTTGGCAAATTTATTTTTTTTAATGATTCGCATTGTTCGAATGCTGCACGATCAATACTTTTCACAGTAGATGGTATGTTTACCTCTTGCAAATCCCAACAATCATTAGCAAAACAACTGGGGATTCTTCCCAATCCTTCTGGCAAACGTATTTTTTTCAGAGGATAGTTCTGTTGAAAAGTATTGGTACCTGCTATCGTTTGGCATGAATTTGGAATCCATACCTCTTTCAAACGGCAAGCGTAAAAAGCTGCATCGCCTATCTTTTCCAATCCATCTGGTAAATTGATGGATGAAATCTTTGACATAAAAAAAACACCGTCACCGATTTCCTTGATGGTAGAAGGCAACACAATTGTCCCTGTCAGACTACGACAATTCATGAAAACCAAATTTCCGAACCGTTCAAAGCCTTCTGGAAAAACCAACGGGTCTGTCTTGAGATTTACACAATCCGAAAATGCATAAGTTCCCAAATACTGTAAGGATGACGGTATATTTACCTCTTCAAGATTGATGCAGTAAGAGAAAGCCATTTCTTCAATTCGCTTAACTCCATCCGGCAGTATGATCCTCCTTAGATGTATGGTGTTAATAAATTCCCAACTGGGGTCTAACTGTTCACTTTGATGCCAAAAGGCATCTTCTGGGACAATGCCATTCTCTATCTCAGCATTTTCAAGATTTATGACAGAAAGCCTTCCCTTGAAAGAAGCTTCCCACAGTGTGTGAATATCTGTATCATTTATACTGCCTCTGACTACCAAGGAGTCTACATTATAAATGTTGTTTCCCAGTGCACCAGCCAAGTTTCCTGCCTTTGATGTTATGTCCAAACTCTGAAAGTCTTGGTTGTCATCAATGGTTTTAGGAGCTTTAATTGAATAGTCATAAGTAGGACGATTAAATATCGCAGTCTGTTGCTTACCGATTAAAGTTGTATCAACCTTCTGACCATATACAGAAGACAAGCAGCCAAGAACACTTAGTAAGAGTAATACATTTTTCATACCACCAAATGTTATAAGTTAATATTATAGTTAATAAACACATTGAATCCCCTTGTGGATTTTAGGTTTCAAATATACACCAAATTATCGTATTTAACAATACAATAGCCACGAAAGTTTTTTTTGTGCAAACATTTTAACAGTTATTACAAGCGTGTACGTTAACAACAAATTAAACCATATCAATCTCTTGTTTTGCTTTGCCTTAAATATTACCAGCAGCCTCAACCTCTGTCTACCGCCGACAATCTCAACGATAAATTGCAGTTTAATTGAGATTATAAATAAGCAAAATGTACAAACTGTAGGAGGCTATGGCGTCTCGCCATAGTCACGCACCCACGAACAGTTAATCAATAATAAGCTGATTGGCGTTTTGCTATGGTAGGCTGCGGGGCTACGGCGAGACGCCATAGCCTCCTAGGTTTGTCTTGGCTGCTTGTGAATACAGTCTTAATTCGTCTCACCGCTAAATTCATGTTTGGCGGTTAGTTTGCCTGACAATATTTGCATTTCTGATGCTCAATACTATGAGTTGAGCGCACAACAAAATCTTTGGTGCGAAATTCTTGAGTTTTGAGCGTGCAGTCATGGTATATTGACGCACAGTTAATTATGTGATTAAGAGAAGAAATGTGCAATGAATAAGGGAACCAAACAAGTGCAATAGCGCCACTTTTACACTACAATAGTGCCACTTTTATCATGCAATAGCGCCACTTTTACACCCTAATAGTGGCACTATTGGACTGTAAAAGCGGCGCTATTGTTAAGCATGGGTGCTGTTTGCACAGCAAAACACCATAAAAACAGCGTTTTGATTCTCTAGAATTGATTTTTATTTTGTAACAGCTTTTTACTCTTTGTACGATATTTGCATGGTGAACATGAAGCCATATTTTTTGATAAGAAGACGTGCAAGTAGGTTCGATCTGTTAAGCCAAGAATGGTGGGAGCATGAATGCATGCCTTAGATAAAAAAAATTGAGCGCAGTCAATCGACTGCGCTCAACCAACACAAAAACTAAACTAGACTTAACTAAGTTAATACAGGACTTTCACAAGCCCTGATATTATCGTTTGCAAATATAGCAATTCTTTTTCTGATATTTGCTTTTTATGCGATATTTTTTTTCACTTATGCGCGATTTTATTTAAAATCTATCATTCAATCTTCGATTTTAATGTTTTCTAACATAAGATAGTCCAGTATTGTCATAGCTGTCATCGCCTCCACTACGGGCACGGCTCTCGGCAGAACGCAGGGATCGTGGCGTCCGTGGGGGCAGAAAGTGGTGTCAACGCCTTGTCGGTCTACGGTGTGTTGAAGGGTGAGAATGGTGGCAACGGGCTTGAAAGCCGTTCTGAAGAAGATGTCTTCTCCGTTGCTTATTCCGCCCTGGATGCCTCCGCTGTGATTGGAGACGGTCGATACGGTGCCGTCGCCGTTGCTGCGGAAGATGTCGTTCTGCTGGCTTCCGCGTGACGTGACGCAGGCAAAACCGTCGCCAATTTCGAAGCCCTTGGCGGCGTTGATGCTGAGCATGGCTCCGCCGAGCATGGCGTTCAGCTTGCCGAACTCAGGTTCGCCTACGCCTGGAGGACATCCCGTAACGACGCACGTGATGACGCCGCCGATGGTGTCGCCCGCCGCTTTCACCTCCATAATGAGGTCTTCCATCTGGCGTGCCTTAGCCTCATCGGGGCAGCGCACGTCATTGGTCTCTGCGAGCGAAAGGTCGTAACGGCGATAGTCAGCGTCAAGAGCCACGTTGCCCACCTGTGACGTATAGGCTGTGATGCGGATGCCGTGCTGGCGCAATACCAGCTTGGCAAGCGCTCCGCCCACACATCGGCTGATGGTGATACGCGCCGAAGAGCGTCCGCCACCCCGATGGTCGCGGATGCCATACTTCTGCTGATAGGTATAGTCGGCGTGCGACGGGCGGAAGATGTCGCGCATATCGTCGTAGTCGGCGGAGCGTTGGTTGGTGTTGCGGACAATGAAGCCTATGGGACATCCCGTAGACTTTCCCTCGAACACTCCGCTGAGCAGCTCCACACGGTCAGCCTCTGACCTTGAGGTCGTCAGCTTGCTCTGACCGGGCCGACGCCTGTCCAGCTCGCTCTGTATGAAGTCTGTGTCGATGACTATGCCGGGTGGCATGCCGTCGACCACTCCTCCCACGGCTGCTCCATGACTTTCGCCGAAGGTGGTAATCGTAAATATGTTGCCGAACGTGTTGCGCATAAATCAGTTTTTGTTATTAATGGCAATGACCGCAACCGCCTTCACCGCAGTTGCCTTCGCCACAGCCGCCTTCACAACCACCCTCGCAGTTGCCGCCGCAATGTCCGCCGCAGCCACCGCCGTTGAGATGATTGAGCATGGTCTTTATCTCGTCTTTTGTTGCTTCGCGGTTCTCGATGACGTATCCCTTGAAGTTGAGGCACTTGCCAGCGAGAGGATGGTTGAGGTCAACAGTTACCTTGTCGCTTCCGATCTCGAGGATTGTGGCGATGAAGAAGTTGCCGTCCTCGTTCTTCAGAGGCACCTGTGCACCCTTGAAGATGTTCTTGCTGTCGAAATGTCCGTCTACGGAGAACATCTCCTTGTCGAGATTGAGCACACGCTCTGCCATGTGCTCGCCGAAAGCATGCTCCTTGTCCAGCTCGAAGTCGAACTTCTCGCCACGTGCGAGACCTTCCAGCTTCTCCTCAAGGGCGTCCAAAGCTGCGCCGAAACCGGTGATGAACACGAAGGGCTGTTCCTGTGAAGTTTCCTCTACGAGTGAGCGCTCTCCCTTGTCGTCGATGGCGAAGAGCTGATAATGTGCTGCAATGAGCTTGTTTGTCTTGTTTTCCATTATTTTATTTGTTGTTTTTGTTTTTTCTTGTTATTTAGAGCTATCTTTGCAAAGGTACTACATTTTTTCGTTACAAGATGAATATACTGTCAAGAATTAGGTTTTCCTTCATATTATGTGCTGCTGCCATAGCGCCGTTGTTTGCCTCCACAAGCGACGACAACACCGCCTATTGCCAAGATTCAGCAGCGTCAAAATTATCCTCATCCCTGCGCAGATGGCTGCCGCGTCATAACGACCGCGCGGCTTCGGCACCACAGAACGACTTGAGGACGTGCGCATTCATAGAGAAGACCGACGGTGCCGATTCGGTGCTGCTCCACAACGACTGCACCATACTTGCCGACTTCGGCGACATCATCATTGCCGACGTTCCTCTCTCACGGGTCGGCAGCATCGCTTCGGACAGCCGCATCAAGCGCATTGAGGCGGAACAGGGCAACGTGCTCACTCTCGACTCGATGGCTCTGCATACCGACGCTGTGCCAATATACGAGGGCACAGGACTGCCGCAAGCCTATACGGGCAAAGACGTGGTGGTGGGTCTGATGGACGTAGGCTTCGACACGAGTCACCTAACATTCTATGACAGCGACATGAATCCGCGTGTGAAGCGGATGTGGGACCAGATTGGATCGACCGGCGGCGGCAATGAGATGTACGTCGGGGCGGAATATACGGAGGAAGACTTCTGGCTTTATGGAAGATCTTCGTACGACTCGTCTGAGCAATATCACGGCACCCACACGCTTGGCATTGCTGCAGGCAACGGCGGAGGGACCAAATTCCGCGGTATGGCTCCAGAAAGCGACATCTGTCTTGTCTCAAACGCTGTGACGTCTGACGAGATGTACATCGAGGATAAGAATCTTTATAAGTATACACACGCCACGGACGCTCTGGGATTTAAGTATATCTTCGACTATGCCGACTCCGTCGGAAAGCCGTGCGTCATCTCGTTTAGCGAGGGTTCGAGGCAGACGCTGCATGACGACGACCGCCTCTACTATCGTGTGCTGGACCACCTGACCGGACCGGGACGCATCATCGTGGTGTCGGCGGGCAACGAGGGATTTCGCAATAATTATGTGGGCAAGCCGGAGGCACGCGCTTCGGCTGGCACGTTCATGAAGATATGGGGGCAACAGGTGGCGTTCTCCGTAACGGGAGAGAAAGGTTTCGCCCTGCGCACTATAATATATAATGTGGGAAACGATGCCAAAGCATCGGAAGGCGTGGACATCGCAGACGGCAAAGCCATGAAGGTTTTGTCGGCGGAAGACGTGGCTTCATGCAAGGATGCCATGCGACGCGACACAATAACCGTAGGAGAAGACACGTACATCCAGACCTCATACGCATATCGTTCGGCTTTCCATGAAGACCAATGGGCGATGGACGTTACGATAGACGGAACCGGGCACGTGGGCTACGACTATCCCCTTTCGGTGGAACTGACAGGCGAAGGGTCGGCAGCGGAGATGTTTCTGATGAACGGCACGATGTGCGAAGACGACGCCAATCCCTACATAGCGGACGCAGACATCACGCACGGCATCCTCTCACCGGGAAGCGCTCCGGCTGTGATATGCGTCGGCGGCACAGCATGCCGCCCCGTATTCACCAACGCGGACGACGAACGCATCGAACAGTCGTGGGGCGTAAACGGCGAGCGCGGCAACTACTCGTCCGTGGGACCTACCTTCGACGGACGAACGAAGCCTGACGTGATGGCGCCAGGAGCCAACGTAGTGTCTCTGATGAATCATGACTTTACGGACAACACCGACAATCCTAACGCGAAAGACCTCAAGTCATATACTGTGTATAAAGAGGACATAGACAACATCCATTACGAATGGACGGCTCTTGGAGGCACGTCAATGTCAACCCCGGCTGTAGCGGGAATCATTGCTCTGTGGCTTCAAGCCAACCCTCATCTCACGCCTCAGGACGTACTCGGCGTGATGGAGCGCACCAGCCGTTCGTGCGGCGATTACGGCGAGAAGACGCCATGGTATTGCGGTTACGGAATGATTGACGCCTACAACGGACTGCTGGACGTATTGGGAATGACGAACATAGAGGGACTGAGCCGCGAACAGTCGAACCGATGGGACGTTCGCGTCACCCCCGAACGCCACCTTATCATATACGACCGTACGCAGGAAGGCGGCAAGGCAAACGTGAAAGTGTTCGATACGGCGGGCAGACTGTGCCGCACTATGACGTTCGCCACCGTCATCTCTCCTGACGGAACATACGCTGACATCAGCCTTGCTGACATGCCTAAAGGCGTGTATGCCATACAGATAGACAGCGAGAAGCAGCCCGGATCGGCTCTGATAAGGCTTTAATGCGAGGAGAAAAGGAGGAAAAGTTTTAGCAGAGAACTATAAAAGTTTTAGCAGAGAACTATAAAAAACACATATTTATTTACTATGTTATAGAGTTTTTTGTTACTTTTGCAGCGAAATAATAGAATATATGACCACAATGAGGGTCATAAAGAACACTAAAAGTAAGTAGTATGAAAAAACTTAAGTACTTAGTAATGGCTGCGATTGCAGCCGTCGTTTTCGCATGCGGCACCACCCGCACCGTGCCAATCACGGGTCGTAAACAGAACATCCTTGTAAGCGACGAGCAGGTTCTCTCACTTAGCAACCAGGAGTACACCAACTACATGAAGTCGGCTAAGCTGTCCACCAACTCTGCCAACACCGCTATGGTGAAGCGCGTGGGTCAGCGTCTTGCCACCGCTGTGGAGACTTATCTCAACGAGCACGGCATGGCTGCTGACGCAAAGGAATACAGCTGGGAGTTTAATCTTGTTCAGGACAAGTCAGTGAACGCCTTCTGTATGCCTGGCGGAAAGATTGTCGTTTACGAAGGACTGCTCCCCATTACGCAGGACGAGGCTTCGCTCGCCATTGTCCTCGGACATGAGATTGCGCACGCCGTGGCAAAGCATTCTGCCGAGCAGATGAGCAAGCAGATAAAGAACCAGTATGGCACGCAGATTCTGGGTCAGGTGCTCAATGCCGCCGGAGTAAGCTCAAGCACCACACAGCTGGCACAGATCATAGCACAGAAGGGTCTGCAGTTCCGCAGCCTGAAGTATTCTCGCGATAACGAGAGCGAGGCTGACCACATGGGACTGATTTTCGCAGCCATGGCAGGTTACGACCCCAACGTAGCCGTCACGTTCTGGCAGCGCATGGCGCAGGCCACCGGCAGCAACAACCAAAGCGACATCTTCAGCGACCACCCGTCTGACGCAAAGCGCATCGCCGCCATCAAGCAGGAACTGCCCGAAGCACTGACTTACTATAAGCCTGTGAAGACAACGACAACAACGAAGAAGACCACTACGTCCACCAAGAAGAAGACAAGGACAACGTCAAAGAAAAAGACCACAAAGACAAGAAGAAAGTAAAAATATATACATTCTTAAATACTGAACTTGCGAAAGTTCAATTAAATATAAGTGAGGGTGTGCATTCTATGTTTCTTGCATAGAATACACACCCTCTTCTATTGACCGTATATTACGGTTTAACGTGTTTACCGAAAAGCGGTGATTACACTCCAGCCTTGTCCAAAGCCTGACGGATGTCGTCGAGGATGTCCTCAACGTCCTCAATGCCTACAGAGAGACGGATAAGATCGGGAGCGACGCCAGCCTCACGCAACTGCTCTTCTGAGAGCTGGCGGTGAGTGTGGCTTGCGGGATGGAGCACGCAGGTGCGGGCGTCAGCCACGTGTGTGACGATGTTGATCATGTCGAGCGAGTCCATGAAGCGGATGGCAACATCGCGGTCGCCCTTCAGTCCGAAGGCAATCACGCCGCAAGATCCGTTAGGCAGGTATTTCTTGGCAAGCTCATAATATTGGTCGCCCTCCAGTCCGCTGTAGTGAACCCATGCCACGCGCGAATCAGCATTCAGGAATTCTGCCACACGCTGAGCATTGGCGCAATGCTGCTTCATGCGGAGGTGGAGCGACTGCAGACCAAGATTGAGGATGAACGAATTCATCGGAGCGGGGATAGAGCCGAGGTCGCGCATAAGCTGAGCCACCAGCTTGGTGATGTAGCCCATCTTGCCGAAGTTCTTGGCGTAAGTAAGTCCGTGATAGCTGTCGTCGGGAGTGCACAGACCGGGGAACTTCTCGGCATGTGCGAGCCAGTCAAAGTTGCCGCTGTCCACTACGCAGCCACCCACCTGACTTGCTGTACCGTCCATATATTTAGTGGTGCTGTGCGTTACGATGTCAGCTCCCCACTCGAACGGGCGGCAGTTAATCGGTGTGGCAAAGGTATTGTCCACGATGAGGGGCACACCGTTCTTATGAGCGATGCGTGCAAACTTCTCGATGTCAAGTACGGCACAGCCGGGATTGCTGATTGTCTCGCCGAAAACAACCTTCGTATTAGGACGGAAAGCCTTCTGAATCTCCTCCTCAGAGTCGTTAGGATTGACGAACGTACACTCGATGCCAAGCTTCTTGAGCGTAACTCCGAACAGATTGAACGTGCCGCCGTAAATCTCATTGCTTGTAACGATATGGTCGCCAGCCTCGCAGATGTTGAACACAGCGTAAAAGTTGGCAGCCTGTCCGCTGCTTGTCAGTACGGCACCCACGCCACCCTCGAGCTGCGCAATCTTCTGCGCCACTACGTCATTGGTGGGGTTCTGCAGGCGAGTATAGAAATAACCCTCCTTCTTGAGGTCGAAGAGCATCGCCATCTCCTCAGAGTTGTCATACTTGAATGTGGTGCTCTGAATGATAGGCGGCTCGATAGGCTCACCGTTCTTTGCCTCATATCCTCCGTGTACACAAAGAGAGGCAGTACGTAAATTCTTCTTCATATTATTAGTTTTATTCTGTTGATTATAGGCTTGTTATGCTGAAAATCGGTGCGAAGTTACAAATAAAACCGCTAACACGACGTATTCTTATATTGTTTTTTCACAACAACAGCGCATATAAATACAATCTTAGGCTGTTATTCGTGCTGAAGTAAGCCATTAATGTTTTTCTATATTTGCATTTGTTCAAGTTGGAGACACTCCATAGACTGTTCGACCATATAATCATAGCATTGCTCAAGAATGCCAAGGTGGTGTTCAAGGATGAGATTGACTATCTGGAAAACCTGGTTTCTCAGACTAATACCACTGTGACTGCTACTGTGGAAAGCCTTGAGAAGCAGCTGCATAATGAACTGGGAATTGCGGAGAAGGAGATGAAGGTGCTTATGGACGATGCCTTGAGCGATTTGCGCAAGGTGGAATCCAATGTGAAGGAGCAGCTGAAGGAATTTAAGGTAGATGAAAACAGAGAGGTGCTGTTGAAGTTTTATCGGACCATCAACAGCATATATGCCGTGCTCGACTTCCTCGGCATCATCGGCGATGCAGAGATTGAAATCAAGATACCGAAGAAGATACAGAAGGCGTATGGGGACATTCAGGAACAGTTCGCTAAAACAGTCAGCGACATACAAAAGTCTGCCACAGAATATGCCGACAGCAGCATCAACGGTGCCATAAAGAAGGTGTCGGAAGTGGCTACGGAAGCGAAGGATGCCATCACGTCCACTGAAGCATACAAGAAGCTGAATGAGGAATTCCCCATACAGCTGGAGCAGCTCGACATGAGCCCGGGAAACTACGTGATGCTGGCTCAGGTGAACAGCATTATGGACAATGCTGTGAACGAAAGCAAGAAAGCATCCGACTTTCTCAGCAAATACTCATACACATATAAATACAAGACCATACGCTGGAGCTCGCTTGAGAAACTCTTCAGCGAGCCTGTCAGCTATTTCAAGGAGCTTTATCCCGTGGAATGCGCCGAGGACGTGCAGGAAGTGATGAAGCACATCCTTGACATCGCACATACCATCACTCCGAAGATACCAGACTTCTCTACGCTGCGCAATATACTTGAGGACTTGCTACGCAATCTTGAGCGCCGTGTCATCCAGTTCCTTAAGGATAAAGGCAAGGAGGTGGCAAAGAAGGTTTGGGCAAAGGTGCGTCCTGTCATTGCCACTATCAAGCAGACCATCCAGATGCTCAAAGAGATGGCTTTGCGTCTGAAGGAAGACATAGAGACGGTAATCGACGGTATCTACTCCGACCTGCAGAAAACATTCGGCGAGGTATATAATACGATAAGGGAAGGACTGGACAATGCTGCCAAAGACATCGAGGCGAAGGTAAAGGAAATCGAAAACAGCGTTAAGGATATAGCTGATGTCGTGGAGCGTAACGCACTCGACGTCATCAACGATGTAAAGGGCGGAATAAACGATATAGGCAAGGAGTTTAGTGCAATCGACAAGGAGCTGAAGAACATTGAGGTGCAGGCAGCAAGGGCTATTGCTAAGGTGTTCGCTCTCCTTAACAGTCAGCATGAACTTAACAGACTGGTCGAGCCTGCATGCAACGAAACGCTCAAGGTGGAACTCGAGAAGTATGGTTCAGACGCCGAAGCGGTGTTCAAGGAGGTCAAGCTCAATCTGTGGGCTGTCGGCGTCAAGGCAAGTGTCGTAAACTTCGTGAATCCGAAGAGTTGGGAGCAGCGTCTTGCAGTTGCCCTCACGGACATGCAGAAGTGTATGAAGGAAGACATCAACAAGATTGGAGCCTTGATGTCTAAGGAAGGAGCCAGACAGCTGCTTACCGAACATGGCATGACAATGAGGAATCTGAAGAAAGAGCTTGACATCAATGACTATGTAAATATTGTGTATTCGAGCGTCAGTGATGTTGTCATCCCTAATCCAAAGGCTTACTATTCCAGTCTGCGTGCGATAGTGGAGGGTGCTGCCGTGACGTTAAAGGAGAAGATGAAGGATGAAGCGAAGGTATTTGACGCCATCATCAGACGATTCGTAAATGCTGTATGGGGGAACATCAGAAGAGAAATCCTCGAGCCTATCATCAATCATCTAAAGAAGCTCCTCCTCGAGATTGTCAGAAAGCAGATTGTCAACAAGCTTCTCAATCTTGTCAACAATGCCGTGAAGAATCTCGCAGACAAATTCCCCGCATTGAACAACGTATCGAAAACGCTGCATGATATCGAGAAGGAACTTAAGGAACTTAAGGATAGAGGCTTGACGCTTGACGACCTTAAGTCGCCCCAGAAACTCCATGAGCATGCCAAACAGGAGGCAAGGATGCTCGTAAGCCAAGGAATAGACAAGGCAGGAAAAGCCATCGGCGATATCGAAATCAGCATACCGCTTACTTATGTATTATGGATGAAGGAAGTGTTGGAGGAGACCATTAGGTTCACCACCTCCAACAAGACTACGCGTGATGTAGTCATCTATGTCATAGCGTTGTATAAGTCGATACCGCAGGAGGTGAAAGACGAGATAGCAGATCTGCTTCCTTCTCTGCCGGACTTCCATGTAAACGAAGGACTGAAGAACTATGTGAAGAGCATAGACACACAGTACGACCTGAATAACCGTGTGGCATGTTTCACGCTGCTTGACGTCAAGACTCCAAGCGACAAGGATAAGAAGGTGGATGCAGCATGCAAGCTGCAAGTGCTGATGTTCGTTGGCAATTATTCGCCAGGTGAAAACAAGGAGTCGCTGCCGGCATTGTATTTCTGCTCGGCTGTCAGTGCGTCGGCAGACTTTAATGTACCCATCGGCCAAAAGCACGTCCTGCGTCTTGGAGCTAATGGCAGTATGGGACAGATGACTGACAATGTTTCGGAAAATACTGACTTTGCAGAAGGCCAGGCTTTGGGCTTCTGTCTGACAAAGGGCGGAACATTCCATGGTCTGCTTGACGTAGACAACATGGGAGGCTTGTTCTATGTACGTTTTGAAAGGAAGGATTCGTCTGCGGTGGTAAATATCGTGAATACCGAGTATGTTGACTTCGGCATACGCAACTATCCTCAGCTGTTCTATGTGGGCTATAACCGCAAACCTTCCGATCCTGCAAAATACACAGATAGCAAAAGCAGCACTACGGATAAGGACAAGGGTCTCACTCTCGGTTACTACGGAGGAATAGAAGATCTGGAGCTTAGGATGAAGCTCTCGGCAAACTCTTTCTTCAAGATGTTCCTCAAGGACGACCCAACAATGAAGATAAGCACCTCTCTGCTGTATGACATGCAGAACGGTCTTAAGATAGACGGTGGAGCGAAGTTCCATCTCGACTTCGACATCAGCAAGCTTGAAATCGGACCGGTGAAGTTCGACAAGCTCTCTGTGGACCTCGGAAACCTCTCGGGAAGCTTCGGCGATCTGGGCATGACACTCGGCTCGACGTTCGCGCTCGACTTCAGTTGCCTCACCATGTCGTTCGAGAACCTCGGTATCTCGTTTGACATCAATTTCCTTAAACCTGACGGAAGTCTCGGCGATTACGACTTCTCAGGTTCGTTCAAGTTCCCGGACGGCATTGGCATCAGTATTGAAACACCAGTGGTTAAGGGAGCGGGCCTCATCAGCTACGACAAGTCGGAAGGCACACTGTTCTCAGCCCTGTCGCTTGAGGTGCTGAAGAAGTTCACCGTGGGCTGCATCATCGATGCTGACCTTGGCATTAAGGACGGACATTACTTCAGTCTGGTGGCACTAATATCCACCTCGTTCAGCCCCGGAATACCTTTGGGTATGGGATTCTCGTTGAACGGTGTAGGCGGCTGTCTGGGTCTGAACAGAATGTATGACGCCGATGCCGTTAGCGGCGGAGTGCGCAGCGGTGTGTTCGGCAGCGTCTTCTTTGTTGACAATGTGATGAATCATCTCACAGAGATGAAGACAGCCGTGAAGCAGTTCTTCCCGGAGAAGAAAAAGCAGTTCTTCCTGGGCGTGCTCTGTAAGATCTGCTTCGAACCCGTGGTGACGTGCGAGTTTGGTCTGCTCATACAGGCTCCATCCCCGACGAGCATTGGCATTGTCGGTGCATTGAAGGTTAGAGTTGGCGATACCAATCTGATAAAGATTAACGTCTATTTCTTCGGCGATATAGACTTTGACAAGGGATTGCGCTTTGATGCCTCTATTGTCGACTCTGAGATTGTCGGCTTGAAGCTTGAGGGCGACATGGCGTTCCGCCTCTTCTGGGGTGGACCATATAAGGGCTTCGGACTTTCCATCGGTGGTTTCCATCCGGCTTATAAGCCAGAGGAAGGACTGAAGTTCGCACCCAATATGCGCCGTCTGTCATTAAGCCTCAACTATGATATCGTGAAGATAAAGCTGGAGACATACCTTGCCGTTACGTCCAACAGTTTCCAGATAGGTGCACATTTGAATTTACAGGTGGGATGGAAGAAGTTCGGCCTCATCGGTTATGCGGGCTTTGACGCATTGTTCGTGTTCAAGCCGTTCCGCTTCTCGTTCTCACTGGAAGTAGGCGTAGCTGTTATGGTTGGTGAAGCAAAGCTGTTCAGCGTTGACCTTGCATTGTCTGTGGAAGGTCCGGCGAAATGGCGTGTCAAGGGTAAGGCTTATTTCACGGTGCTCTTTATCCCATACAAGTGCAAATTCAGCCTTGCATGGGGCAAGAGTCCTAAGGAAGAAAGAAGAGCCACCATTGCTGTATGGAAAGATGTTCTGCTGCCAGAACTTCTCCGTGACAACAACTGGATTACGTCTTCTGCGGAGCAAAACAATGACGGTAAGGAAAAGGATGAGAATGCGATGTTGACGCTTCAGCCCAACGATACCTTCTCGTTCAATCAGAGTGCTGTGCCGTTCGATTATCCGATGGACCTCTGTAATGACGCCCTACCGAAAGACTACACCTCGTTCCGTCTCAAGAAGGTGTCGATAATTGCGGACAATAAGGAATTCTCTCTTGAGACTTCATGTCTGAATAACGATTTCGCACCGTCGCTTTACAAGGAGCTGTCCAACGAAGAGCGACTTAGCAATCCGTCGTACGAGAGCGTTACCAGCGGTTTCGAGGCAAAGGACAATAAAGCTGTTTCTGTGATGTCATTCGACGGCAACGATTTTGTCGAGGCACAAACCAAGTTCTATGTAAAGGAATGCGAGAGTGAACTGTCTGGAAATCGTAAATCGAGAAACGTCCTGCATATACGCAATGACAAGGCTTCGTTCAGGCGCTATGTGAAAAACCTGGATACCAAAGTATAAAAAACAAGAAAAACAACTATAGATATGGCAAACAAGATGCTTTTCATACCGTATCTCCGCAAGGGATATAGTAGATATATATTAGAGGAAGACAATCTTGGCAAATCCAGTTCTGATGGCAAGACCTCTACCGTCATCAAGTTCCGCGTTGAATTTGATGCTGATAAAGCTGTCGGCAATACTATTGGCAGTGACCTTGTTGCCGAGAAGGAATTTGCCGTTGCAGGTCCCAGTGATGTGACACGGCTGGATGCAGCGCAGATTGTCACCTATTCGCCAAAGGGCAGTCTCGTGAAGGTGAGCATGGAGTATATGCCGTTCATTGAGTTTGCGGACGAAGACTTCCCGTGGCGCTATACTCCCCTGAAAGCTACAAGTAAGGGAAAGTTGCGTCCTTGGCTCACCATCATCGTGCTTAAGGCGGACGAGTTTCAGATAAAGCGGACAAGCAACAATCAGGAATATGTCGAAATATCATCTACGAACGGCTTGAAGGGTATTGTTCCTGATCCCGAAAACCTGTATGAACTTGCCCATGTGCAAGTGAATTTCGACGATAAAAGGATGAATCTGTTCAATAATTCCTACAAGAATGACATTGGCAGATTTCTTGAAGATTATCCTGAGAGAGGCGTAGCAAGATTGTTGTGCAACCGTCAGATGGATCCGAATACCGAATACACGGCGTTTGTCGTGCCTACCTTCGAACAGGGCAGGCTGGCAGGTCTTGGCATGGAGTATGACGATGTGCCGGTGCAGAAGGCAGCATGGGGAAATCCGGAAGGCTTGTCAAGCCTTGAATTGCCCGTATATTTCAGGTGGAACTTCACGTCCGGTGAAGCAAGCTTCCTTACTCTCGCCAGACGTCTCAATCCCATTTCTGACCCCGACTATCTCAACTTGCAGGCTAATCTGAATGTAGACATCGAAGGCTGTGGACTGATAAACGTAAAGAACTCTTGGGTGGAAGGCGACAAAAACGGAAATTCCATCATACAAGTGCCTACTGTCTTGATGCCAACCACAAATAATGAAGTGACGAAGGTGGAGAGCAAGGAGGTAAGGGAAGATTTGCGTGGCCTTTTGCGTAAGAGTCCCGTCTTTGTACAGAACGCCAGCCAGCTGACCGGAGTGACATATACCGAGGATGAAGATCCTTGGGTGGTTCCTCCTGTATATGGCGGTAGGCACAAACTGGTATTGGATGATATCCTTAACGAGAACTACAGTCAAAATGTCGTGAACGAACTAAATATGCAGCTTCGCAACAGAATACCTGCCGGTATGGGTGCTGAGGCTGTACGTAATAATCAGGAAGACTTTGTCAATCGTGCATGGCAGCAGGTGGAGCAAGTTCTTAAGGCTAACCAGAAGATACGCGAGGCATGTGAAGCTGAGAAGGTGAATAAGGTTGCTGATGAAAGACGCAGCGGCAGAAGCCGTTATCTGGATCAGGCATCACGTGTGAACGATGAGCGCTTCGAAGGACTGCTTTCTGATGCAGCATTGAGAGTCACCAATCTTTCGACGGCTTACAGTGATGAGGTGAGTGTGGACACGCTAGTAAGAAAGGTGCCCGGCATGGAAGACGACATCCTTGGAAACGTGAATGCAAAGAACGGCAAGACCATCGAAGAGATTAAGCAGTTTTTCGACTATAACAGCATTCCCGAACTACAGAAAGACTTAGGCAGAAGACATCCTCTTGTCGTAGTGGCTTCGGGTAAGGAGGACTATTTCGACGTGTTCGAAGGATATGAGTTCTTGCGTGACATCCTGGCTGTGCGTGTTAGCGGACTGGAGTATAAAGAGACCACCATTAAAAAAAACGGTCAGGGACTGATTTTCGTTATCGAACCGAAAACCCATGAATATCTGACAGAACAAAAAGCGGAAGTCAAGATAAGCGGAAAGGACAACTATCTGAAGATTTTGAGCAATACTGTGACGCAGTCAGACATTCCTGCATTGCACATGGCTTTGGAGGAGAATGTCAGACGCTATAAGGATTTTCTCAATCCTAAAGCGGAAAGCAATACAGGCAGGAATGCCCAAAACCGAATGCCGATATTCCTGAAGGTCAATGACGAATATCCAGGCATCGTGCTTAATGATGATGTATACAAGGATTTCTCGAAGCATGCTGCCGTACAGGGCGATTATGTTTTCGTAAGAACGCGTATTGACGGTACCGACTCTTACCTTGTCGTCACTTCACTGAGCCATCTGCTAAAATCAGGCGCAAAGCTGAAAATGGGACGTACATCGCTTACCTACAACAAGCAGACAAAGCGTTTCGCACCGTCATCACGCGGAAATCAGAACATTAATGTGATGTGTCTTAACGAGGCAAACAGATACGAGACGAACAAAATGTCAGTAAGCTCAGACAGTCCGTTACTGAATCTGCCTGGCTATAAGAGTTTGTGCAGGTTGACACGAAACCAAGACGTCAAAGACTGCATTGACATGATAACAACCATAGACAGAAACTTCTGGTTGCCGACGAACGCAGAGCTCTCAGTCCCTAAGAACGCTTTCACATGCAGAAAGTATTCTGTCGGTGCCTGGGTGCTTGCTGACGGCGACAAATGGCTTAACGGCTATGCTTCTTGGATAATGGAACGTCAGAAAGAGTTCCTTGCAGAGAAGAAGAAAATAGGGCTCATCCGATAAAGTCCGTGGCATCCCTACCCAAATATCAACGATACACGATAGAAAAAGAACGGTATGTCCCTAACTCCACGCAGTTGGCCTCTAAATGCCTTAAGCTTGGAGTTGAGTGATTC
>NZ_NOVE01000040.1 GCF_002265625.1 Prevotella sp. 885 | reverse complement strand
AAGTCCCTTGTACATATTAATGCTGACATCATTTTTCATACAGCAAAGGTAAACATCTTTACGGAAAATCTATCATGTATCGTTGATATATTTGGGTAGGGATGCCACGGACTTTATCGGATGAGCCTCTATCTTCCAGTCTGCGACGGATGTGTTCTTAGAAAAGAATGTGGAGGTTTCTTCTCGACAAATAAAAATAACATAAGTACACATATCCACAAAATAGAATGTACAAATTCATGTACAGAGTGAATTGTTAACAATATTGTCAAATTTAAAAACGGAGGTATCAATGAAGAGACTTATGTTTTTGCTTGTTTCGGCATTTATCGCTACAACGAGTTATTGCGCCAACGTTTCTGATAACATCATGAACGTATTGGGCAATAATGACGAAACAACACAAATTGAGAAACAGAAGAACCAGCCTTTGGTCTTGCAGAAAGCCATTGACATGGTAAAGAGTTCTCTTGCGGGTCACTATTCGCACAGTTCTCATTCTTCTCACAGTTCTCACAGCTCGCATAGCTCACACTCGTCTCACTATTCAAGTCGTTACTAAGGATAGTGATTCGCAAGATCATTGCGAGTTGTAAAATAATTGGGGAGGGGCGTGTTCGAAATGCGCTCCTCCCTTAATATTTTATCTACTCAAACCTTTTCTCTTCATTGGCTTCATCATCTTTGTCGCCTGTCGCAAGCATCGTCTTATCCATTCTATCTCATCTTCGTCCTTCTCACGTCCCCAGTCTTTGGTATCGCTACCGCCACCACCTTGGCTTTCAGCAAAGTTGGTAGCCTCGTTGATGTAGCCAACATAAAGGTACATTGCACAATAGATGATTTTGTCACCATAATTAATGAAGTCCATTGCAAAGCTGTCGTCAAATAGGCTGCTGTCGTGAATGCTCGTCATACGAGGATAGATGTCTGCTATCTCTGCCAACGCCTTCATACCAGCCTGCGCCCATATCTTATTAATCATCTGTTGCTGGTATGAAACAGCTGTTTTTTCAAAATCGGCTTTAATCTCCCTGTTTCTTGCTGCGATGTGGGAGGTATTCTTCTGCAACTCATCAAGTTGCAACTTAGCCTGCGCAAGTTTCATCTTCTTGTCGTTCAATTTGTCACGAACATCCCAGAGTTCCTTTCTGGTGGCGGTAATCTTTGCCTTTATCTCAACAGCATCACCAAGATGATTCTTCATGTAATCTTCAAGTTCGGCTATGGTCGCTTGTTTCTCTGCTTCCGCTTTCTCCAGATTGCTGACCATAGTCTGCAGAGCCTTGATTTTGGTCTATGCTTTTGTGATGCTACGATTAAGACCTGAAAGAAGCGTCTTCTTCATGCCTACTTCATTTGACAAAGTGCGGCATTCATCAGCCAACTCCCTGCGATAAGTTTCTGTTGACTTGTGCTTAGCTCCAGTTATGGTGATGTCATCGCCACGTTCCAGTCCATACTTTTCATTAACCTCTGCAAGTCGGCTATGAAGTTCACGCATCCTTGTTCTTGCTTGATTCATGTCGTTTCCACCAAACATATCTTTTGCGCTCAGTCTGCCGTCCAGTGTGATGGGGACAATGACCGCATGTGCATGAGGATTGAGTTCGTCTAGATGAACAATGAACGAAACGACATTTTCTTCACCAAACTCCCGACAACAAAAGTCATATATGTCCTTTGCCCATCTGTCTATGCCACTGCAACTGTCAACATCCCAGTTGTTGCCGTTCTCACTGATTGTCTGGTCGCCAAATGCGAGTTTGCGCATCTGCTCGCGGTTACCACCAAAGACAATGCTCACGGCACGGTTTGATGTAGTATTCACTCTGCCTGTCACTCTGTTCTTGATGGCTTGCTCGATTTTGTCAGTTATAGACTTGTTCTTGTCTATTGGTCCAAGTTCTCCACCTTTCGACACCAGAAAGTTAAGTCGGGTGCGACTACGATCATAGTTGTATTTTGGATCATTCTCCTTCCTAGAAAAGAGGTCATCTCCCCAATTGCGCTGATGCTCATCGCTGACAGCAACGCTGAAAGACTTGACCTTTTGAATGTCCATCATCTGTTTCTTATTATCGCTCATAAAATTGCTTGATTTAATTGATTGTACATATGAAATTCAGCTTGCTGTACACATATAATGGCTGTTTGCCCTAATTACTGAGCTTGCTCGGTGTATTAGGCTCCACCCAAGGGATATGTTCGCAAGCGAACTCGTTATAACTGCTGCCAGTAGTGTTATGGCTCTTCCACCAACACCAACCCAAGGCTGTCTATCAGATGCAGGAGTGGCGGATGTTGCTTTATCAGCCTTTGTAGCACCATCTGTGGCGTTTCCGTCATCAATAGGAAGTCGGCAATGTCAAGACCTTTGGTCTTTTGTTCATCGGTGGCATTGTCTTCCAAGATGTTGCTTATGACAACCCTTTTGCAAACAGATTGCAGCAATGGAATTTTTGATTTCCATTTGTCCGTTGCTCCAAGGTCAGGGAACAGAATGATGTCCCGACCTCCAAATACCTTGACAGCGATTTGGTTGAGACAGCCATGCATACCTCCAGTTGCCAGCCAGATGAAATTGGGGATAAAATGGGATGCGATTATGGCAGTTTTTTCACTCTCGACAATAGCGACCGACATTGTGGGATGCTGTGCCAGCAAATGCTCACCAAAGAAACATTGGCACAAGTTGAAATCTGGAAGATGAAGAAAAGCATGCGCCCATCCAACATAAGAACGTGGCTCTTTCACACGATGTCCGTCTTTGGGATTATATAGCATGACCTTGCCAGTCCTCACCTTATCATCCTTGTCAACTTGCCAATAAATGGTTGAGCCTCCCCACTTATAGGATGTTCCGACATGATACATCTTCATCAGCCTTTTTGTCTCTTGTTCACCAAAGACCTTGGAAAGGTACTGGTATAACGGATTGATTCCGTAATGAGACAAGGAACGCTCCATAATAGCGTTGGCGATATAGGACATAGGCTTTTCTACGACTTTCGGTTGGGTATTCCTTCTTGTCGGATTTGGCAATTTGTCCTTAGACAGAAAGTCTGGATGCTCACGGAAATAGTCTTTAGGAGTATAGTGATACCCACAACTATGCTCATGGTCGCATTTGCCTACATTGTCAGGGAAGGACACTTCCCCCTCATCATCTATGTATCTTGTGAAACAACGCTTGCGCTCACAATTCGGGCATGTGTAACGATTACCCAATCTGTATTTCTCCAAGTGAAATCTATACTCGTTCATCATCGTAACTGAAATGAATTATTGGTGAATTTCAGCTTTCAGTTCTTTCATGTTTTCAGTTACGCACTTGTCAACTGAAAAACTGAAACAAATGAATACTGAAAACAGGTTGGTTTATGTTTCAGTTGCCTGTCCTGTTTCGAACTTTACTTTTTCGTAAAATCCTTTCTTTGCCTTTGTGATTAGTCCAGACTTCATAAGCTCCTTTATATAGTTCATCACAGTACGGTCTGTAACATGCAGATTCTCCATTCCTGTTTTTATGGCTGTTTTTGTGTCAAAACTGTCTTCCAACAGATACAGCAACTCCTTGGATATAGAATCACAGGTATCTTCAGCAACAAAGGCTCGGCAGCGTTGATAACAATTCTCACAGTATTCATTGAGTCGTAATGCTCCTTCTATGGAATCCACATCAATACTTTGCAGATGGCTCTCGCCACAGGCGTATCTTAGAGCTTGGAGCAATAAGGCAATGCGTGCGACGTGGGTATTGTGCTTCATCACCCTCGTTTCAACATCCTCATCGTCCTCTATGGCATTGATGGCATCCACATTTCTGTTCCACCAACCAAAGAAAAGGGAGTGTGCGTCCTTGTCCATATAAAGGATATTTGGACAACATTCATTTGTGTCATTACACCTTGCATAGTCAAGTCCAAAGATTTTCCCGATGATGTCAGCCCATTTTCTTGAAGCCTCGCTCTGGCGCACATGGCTATCTTCCTCATCCAGCCAGTGTGGAACTTTCTTGGATTTGGGATATACAACCAGAATACGGTCAAGAAAACCTGTATCCATGAATTTGGAAGCCATCAGTTCCTTCATTCGTTTGGTCTGTGTTGTACCGATGATGTTGACACATGGCTCTTCTACACGTTGTGGGCGGTCATTCTTGACACGGGTGTTCTCCAAGTGGCATCCGCTCCAGATGGAAAGTAGGCGTTCAAGCATGGGATTTTTCCCATACCTGTCTGTATTGGCAAGCAGTCCGAGAATTTCATCATAGTTGATGGCTATGCCACGCAAGTTGTTGTAATGCTCCAATACCAGAGCCTCCAATGTAAAGTCATCCAATGTGACCCTTTTCAGAATAGGCTTCTTCATTTCCTTGCTTCCGCTTTCCTTTGTTGCACATGCTGCCTCATATAGGTCAAGTTCATAGCAAAACTTGTCAAACAGCTTTCGTTCATACTCCCGAATTGGCTTGTATGCAAGCTGTAATGGTGGAGTTTTGCCCATGCCAGGTCTGCCAACCAATATGATATAAAGGGCGGCATTCGTGTCCCAGTCCTGCTTAACGTGAATACGATAGGTATTGCCAAGAGCCGCTGATGCTGCCGACAGCATGGACATGGCGACATAATCCACCTTGAAATTGCCGTGCACAACCATGTCTATGATGATGGACTGCATTTTTTGTGGAAATACCTCAAGAGGGAAGCCTGAGTCCGCTAAAGACTCGGCTTCCATGTTGATTTTGTTACAGAGTTCAAGCGCATCCATAGCATTACCAGTTTAAGGGTTTCGGTTTGCGCTTGTTTCCTGCAAGAATGGCTGCATTCTCCTCCTCTGCCGTTAGAGGTACAGGATTCTTGCGGTTAGTCTCCAGCCACTTGTCAAGTTCATCTTGATAAAGACAGTAACGTTTGCCTGGCTTGGTGGCGGGAATGCTACCGTTTCCAAGTTTCATGTAGAGAGTTGCCATCGGCATTTTCAGGTATGCCGATGCTTCCTCCACACTCATAGGTATGTGCGTGTTCGCCTTGTGTGGCTTGTTCTGTGATTGCAGACTGATGATCATCTGCTTCATGCCCACCACTTCGTCCCGAAGCTGGGCAACGACCATTGGAAGGTCGTTGAAAGTTAATTCCTTTGTCATATACAAGTTGTTCTAAAAAACTGGGACAAAGGAACAGAATGATGCTTCCGTTACTGAGGTTCGTGACAGTCATTTGTCATTCACGAAGGAATAACTCTAACAATTGGGA
Organism: Prevotella sp. 885; assembly: GCF_002265625.1. Taxonomy (GTDB): domain Bacteria; phylum Bacteroidota; class Bacteroidia; order Bacteroidales; family Bacteroidaceae; genus Prevotella. Next base: position 29,416 of record NZ_NOVE01000040.1, on the reverse strand, counting down.
TTATTCTGGAGTTTCCTCCGTTACATCATGAAAATCATGTCTACCATTAACTGGCTCATCAATCGGAATGACATCATTGGAGCATGGTGCTTTCAGGTTCTTCAATGTGCTGTAGTCCAAGCCTTCAAACGGTTTTGGGAACAAAGCCTTGATAAAGGATATTCGCATTGCCATTGTGTAATCACGCTTACCCAAACGTTCTGCGATATTCCACACGAAGTGTCTTAAAGGGATATTCTCAACCGTCTCCTTGAAACGGTTTATTGCTATCGGGGTATAGTTGGTGTCGTTGCTCCATTCCTTGACTGCCTCAATTACCTTGTACAAATCTTCCTCATACAGAAACCTTGACATGGTACGATGCACATAGTCAAGTACGGCTCTTGTTCGCTTTTCCTTTTCCTCCTGTGCTTCTTTTTCTTGTGCCTCTACACACTTGACATAGTCTTCATGGCTGTATTTTACATACTGTGTTTGTGGTAATGTTTGCTTTGGCTGTTCTTGTTCTGTTGCTGGCTCTGCTTCTACAACGTTTTTCTTTGTCTTGCTGTTGCTACCAATGGTCATCAGTTCATAGGGATAATTCACCATAGAAATGAATATCGCCCAAAGCAGGATGTTGCTCCCTACAAAGATGATTGATTCGACAAACAGACTTTGGTGAAAGTCATTGCCTACATACATCGCCACGACAAGAGAGATGGCGAGAATTGCAGTACCAACAAAAGCGTAGATGGTACAATCTGAAGTTGTCTCGTTTTCTATCATTATTGTATTCGTTTTATTGTTATTCTTCTTTCAAAAACTTCCACAAAGTTAGATGCAGAAGCATGTGAAAACAGCATTTACGTTCTCTGGCACTCTTTCTTTTACGCTTTATTAGCGTTCTTATATGATATCATACTCTGAATCATACTTTAAACTGCTCGTTAGTGCCAGTTGCGGCTAATTGCTGACTACAAAGGTAAGGGCAAAGAAAATGGAAAATTGCAGTTCCTCTTCAATATCTATAGATATTAGGATGTATTTGTCGAATTGGTTCTATCCACGACAGCAAATAGAACCAACAAAACGAGAAAAGGACTATTGGAACACTATCATTCCAACAGTCCTTTTCTGCGTGTTATTGTCAAATGGTTACTTCTTCAAGGTGATACAGCCAACCGAAGCACGCTTCTGAGCATCGGAAATCTTGGCATACACTTCTGTTGTTGCCACATTCTTGTGACCGAGATAACGCTGCACAACCACAATACTGGTCCCTGCGTCCAACTGGAGACAGGCAAAACTGTGACGTGAGCAATGATAGGAGATATGCTTGGTAATTCCAGCATCTTTCAGCCAGTTCTTCAGTGGAGCCTGTGTCATGGAGTCTTTGAAATCAGGGAACACCTTGCCTCGTTTATCTGGTGAATAGCCTATCAGTTCCAAGGCTTCCTCACTGATTGGGTTATGCACGATGTCTTTTGTCTTCTGCATTCGTGTGGTGACATACATCACTCCATCGCTGCCGTATGGCTGTATCTCCTCCCAAGTGAGTTTCTTGATGTCGCTCTTTCTTAAAGCCGTTAGGCAAGAGAACAGGAAGGCTCGCTTCAATGCTGGGGCGGAGCAAGGTGTGGATGCCAAGCGGATAACCTCGTCTTGTGAAAGATGCTCCTTGTCTGTCGGGATAGTCTCGATACGCTCCAAGAAACCGTTCGGGTTCTCCTTTATCTTGCGGTCACGATAGGCGGTGTGGATTGAAGCACGGAAAGTTGACCAGTAGTTGGCAGCTGAGTTGATATGTAGTTTTCTGTTCTTATGCAGTCCCTGTGGTGCTGTCAGCAGATACTCACGAAACCTGTTGCACAAGTCCACGTTTATCTCCCCAAAGGTACACTTGCCTTGCGTGAAGGTACGAAAGTGCATATAGACGTGCTGCCACTTGGAGTTCTTCTTGTCTGCCAGTCTCTTGAAGTAGGCAAGGAAATCTCCCTTCATCTTCTCCTTGTCGAAGAAATCGTAACGCTCGTTGACGATAGCCTCGAAGCGGCGGCAGCGTATCGCCTCGGCTCTTGCCGTAAGGTTGAGGTTATACTTCTGTTCCATCTGGTTCTTCGGCTTGGCATAGATGTAGATGCCAAGCGACTCATGGCGGATGACTTTCATCGTGCTCTCGTCACGATAGCCTGGATAATAGTCAAGATAATAGGACAGCATGTGTCCGTCCTTGATTTTGCGTGTACGCAATGATACGGTCTTGCAAATGTTGCTCATAACTGATATGTATTATTGATAATTATTCGTGGTGAAGTGTCTCTTCACAGCTGCAAAATAACGGAATGAAATCTCCGTGACTCCAATTATTCATAGTAACTGATGGATAATGATGAAATCATTTGAAATCACAGTCCTTTTGCTGCCCTTTCTGCCATTGCACGTTCCACATCCGTCTTCAAAAGCAGGTTCTTTACGCCCACTTTTACCTTGCTGATATGGTGAACTCTCACGATATGGCAGATGTTGGCACTTGTCAGACCATACAACTGTTGCACCTGTTCGGTGGTATAATAGCTGTCATCGTTCATGAGGTCAGTCCTGCGAAATTCTTCAAGATGTTCCTTGGAGTAATAAGTATGACCATACTCACGTTTGGTCGGTATCTTATGGCGGTAGGTGTATGCCCTAAGTGCCGACTTGCTCATGTTGAAAACATTATCCACATCATCAGCTGTCACCCATTCTTTGATGCTGTGGATGTCAACGGCAGTACCGAAAAACTCATCAATATGCCGTTTGCTGTAATAGTTCTTGCCAGCAATACGACACATCGGTATCTGGTTGCGCTTGGCGGATGTATAGAGCCAAGACTTCTTGACCTTATAAATGGACATCACTTCCTCGCCCGAATAATAGTCAAGCACCTCATTCTCCTCTTTCCCTTTTGTCGGTTCCTGCTTTCGTATTGGCTTTTCTGTTTTTGCCTTTTTACTGAGCTTGCTCTTGCTGGCAGGAATCACACGCTTGTAGGGATTACCCTCAAACATCTTCTCTATATCAGATTTTCTAACGAATGCCATTCTGCTGCTCAATCTTGATGCCTTCAACTTGCCGTTAGCCACAAGTTTGTAGATATACTGTCGGGTGCATCCCATCAGCACAGCTGCCTTTGAGAATGTAAGATACTCCTGATGTTGCAGATCCATGATTGGCTCAATACCGTTAATCAAGTCCTGCTGTCTTTTCTTCCTAAGACGTTTTGCCTCTGCCTGACATTCCTCGGAACAGTATTTCTGCATACCACTCCTTGGCACAAATGTCTTGCCACAAAATTCACATTTTCTTGTCGGTCTCATACTCTTTGATATTGCTTTGTTCAAATTCATTTGAGTATTCCACTGATGGAGTAAACGGAAGTAAACCATTGACAACCTTTGTCAACCCAGTCCACGATATTACGCTTTTTGCCTATCAGCTTCAAATCTGTCCTTCATCGTAACCACTCGTAAATCATTGTCAACTACGTTCACGATATGACAAAATAAAAGCTCCGCAAATTCTCCACGGTAGAAATACGCTGCAAAAATATGTGGAAAATCGGGAACTGCCAAAAAGCACTCAGAAAGTGTTAAAAATCAAAGAGTATTGAAAATCAAGACTTTATGGTTAGTTAGTCATAGTAAGTTATGGTTAGTTATAAGGCTCTAAATACAATCCCCAAAAGCACCATCATTGATGCTTGTTACATTATTTGGAATATCAATACTTGTGAGTGATGTGCAACCTTCAAAAGCACTACTTCCAATGTTTGTCACACTGTCCGGAATACCGATATAAGTGAGAGATTCACATTCGCTAAAAGCATTGTCTCCAATAACCTTAACCCCTTCTATAATTGAATATTCATCTTCCAATTCTGCTGGAGCCCAAAGCAATCTCTTCCAATCCTTACTATATTTTACGCCAAACTCATCCTCCACTGCATTTTCAAGATCCTCATCAGTAACCTTCGTACTCCACACTTCCTCCTCCTTCGGCTTCTGCAAACCGAACAATCTGAAAGAGCACATGGATAAGTCCTTTTTGGCGCTGGCTAACAGGAACATTGACATGAGGGTTTTTGTTTCCTCATCTGCCAACAAGCCTTGCAGGGCTGTCATGGTCTTACTCTTGCTTAAGTCAAGATAATCGGCGGCAGAGAAGAGGAGACGGTCAGACGCTCCGTACAGGTCGAGCAGAGACGGATTAAGGGATATCGCTTTTAGCGAGAGGGCAATGGAAGCCAAGGCGAAATCGTCGATAGTTTCGTCGAAGTCATCGATGGTGCGAAGGGGATGCGAGAAGTCCTTGGTTCCGATGGTCGGCGACTTCTGGCCTTTCATCGCCGGCACAAACATGCCGTCGTAATCGACGAGTGTCAGCGTACCGTCGGGGCGCACCATGATATTGTCGGGCTTGATGTCGCCATGGGCAAACGACTGCGAGCGAAGCCAAGCCGCCATTTTGCAGAAACGGTAGCAGAGCATCGACATAGCGTGAGTGTCCGTATAGTTAGCTGCGATGTATGTCTCCATCGTCTCGCCCTCAATCCAGTCCATCAGCAACACCGGAAACTCTTCGTCCTCACAGTTGCTGTCAACGAAAAGCTCCTTCTCCAGATACTTTACGGAAGTGATATAAGAAGAATTGACAAACTCCAATTCTTCGGCTATCTGGCGGTAAGCCTCCGCACGCCCTTCCTGCTCTTCGGTGAAGCACTTCAGGGCATAGCATTTGCCCGTCTGCTCGTCCTTCATCTTGAACACGACGGCAAACGCACCGCTGCTACGATACGGCTCACCGTATTTGTCCAGCACGGGCACCAGATGGCTGAGTTTGTCAAGATTGTCATTAGCCTCGCGAATGGCGGCGAGATATTCTGATATAAGAGGGTATTGCATAGATTTATAATTATCGCTTTGTTAGGTGGAATTTTTGTTTCCGTAAGCGTTGTTGTTTCATAATATTGCCAACGTGTAGTCATCGATGTCAATAAGTCTTTTGGCATACAATGATTCCATCAGTTCCTTAAAGTCAGCTTCCGAATCTACGCTTCTTAAAAGAGGACTAAGCACATCGTCTGCAAAGTTGAACTTCTCTTTCGCTGCTATCTGAAGCAACTGCGAATTGCTTGTTTGCTTCATCCGCAGTTCCATCAGTTCACTTTCAAACTCCGCACTTTTCGACAGCTCGTACATCATCAGCACATAATGCGACAAGGCGTCGCTTGCGGCAAACACCACCGACGTGTCGTCAAGGTGGAATATGCCAGAGCGAAAACCTTCCTCTTCCAACGGATCCTTGCAACTGACAAGGCGGGGCGGATTGCTAAAGTCTGCCAGCCGTGTAAAGCTATGCTCCAGCAGTCCTGTCTGACTGCTATAATGAAAGACTACGCTATCGCCGTACGTCATCCATTGGCATTGACACGGTTCCGTTGTCCATGCCGCAGCAATGGTTGCGCACGAACCTTCGTTGTAGAACTTGTTAAGCAAGATGCCGTCGCCCTCCTTTGCCCGTTCTTCATGCTCATTATAGAACGCTTCCCAAATACCATCCATCCATTCGTCCAACTCCGTGAACGAACTGAGTGGAGCGTCCTTTGGCAGATGCTCTATAAGATACCTCGACCACTCGTTGGCATAGAGTCCGCAGCCTCCAGCTCCGTCCGACACAGCGATGCACTGGGGTGAACTGAATACGGCGTCCTCATTGGGCGTGTGGTCGTTAGGTTTGGCTATGCTTACACTTTTACTCATCTTTCTTTCTTACTGGTTATTGTTAACGAACATACTCGACAGCGTGCCTATCTTCATCATCTTAACAAGGCGTTCCATACCCGTGTTCACGCCCATGGCATGATAGCGTATGTCTGCTTGCTTATCGCCGAAGATGGCTCTCATCTGCTCATTGTAGTTAAGCGGCAACAGACTTGCCATGTTGTATAGCTTTTCGCCATAGCCGTTGCCGTTCAGTTCGCCGAGCGAAGCAGGGAATACCACCGATTCGGTATGTCCAGGCACTACGTGAATGTTGAAAAGCAACACGTTGCCATCGTTCGTAAACATCGACTTCAACTGATTTGACAACTGCTGCATCTCGTCGTGCGACGCACCGTTATATTCTCCGTCTGTGATGTTTATGATTGTCGGTGGATAGCAGTCCTTGTCGTGGTGTTGTTTCATCCAATTCTCCAACAGACCTTCTGCACGCTTGAATGCCTTGTCCATGTGGGTCCAGCTGCCATCATGACGTGCCGTCATCCATTGCTTCTTTTCCACCTCCTTTATTGCGATGCCTTTGCGTGTGCGCACTTCCTCCTTAACCGTCTTTTTCATAAACGGATTGTTTCTGATTTCTTCAGGCGTGACAAAGTCTCTACCCTCCAACGATCCGTTCCATGCGCTGTAAGCTTCCTGCCCATATCCTATTACGGCAATATCGAAGTAGTGGCGTGTTTCGTTGTTCTTCACGCAACGTTCCACAAGTTTGTTTATCTGCGAGTTCACTATTCGTGCCACAGCCTCAGATAGCGTCATGTCCTCTCCATTGAAAGTTGTTAAGCGTTTCATCGACACGCTCTGGTCGACAAGGAAGATGAATGCTGTAGGATGCTCGCGGTCTACACGTGCTGTATAGGCGTTCTTGCTCTGCATCTGCTGAGGCTGACTCGGAATAGGAATGCCAAAGTTGCCGATATTGGTGATATACTTCAATGGAATGAAGTTCTTTACCAATATCTCTGCTTGATAGAAAGGCTGCTCGTCGGCGTCGAGGTCGAAATGCTTCTTTGCCTTTACGGTCTGGAAGTGAATCTGCTTGAAGTCGTCCAGTGTGCCGCCGATTCTTGCTCCGCTTCGTGTTGCGTTGCGGTCGGCATAGCGTGCGTTCTCATCGTATATTACCTCTGGGTCGATTTCCAATAGCACGGGGTTTGATATTCGCCCTTCGTTCATTGCCACATACATCATAGGGTGATTGCTTGTGAAGCTGACGCGAACGTAATGCTCCAGACCTGCCTGCTGGTCGAGCGACCACGACAGCGAACCTGCTCCGCCACCGCCCGGCTTGGGGATGTCGATGCCACGCTCCTCGCAGTCTTTCCACGAGTAGAGACCGCCGTTCTTGATGATGTTCTCCAAGTTGTCGCGGTCTGTAAAGTGATACAGCTTTGTGATGTTATGCTGTTCGAGGAGTTTCTTGAACTCCTCCCAATCGTTTCTTTTGTTCATAACGGTTTCTTGTTTATAGGTTTAGAATAGCGACGGCATTTGCGGCGCTTCTGTTTGTGTTTTCTTGTCGCCGAAAGGATACAGCCCTTCGGCGTATGCCTTTATCAGAAAGGCGTGCGACAAAGGCTTCGTCGGATCATCAATGTCGCAGTTTGTGGTATAGTCGAGCAGCACGATCGTCTTCGTCTTACTGGCTTCCCTCAACCGCTCTATGATGTTCGCCACCTTGTTCTCAAGCACCCACTTATATGCGGGCAGATATATTTGCTTGCGAGCCTCTATATACCCCAACAGCTCGGTGCCGTTCACACCCTTGCGATGACCGAGTGGTTTGCCGAATCGCCTCACGGTACGCTTTATGTTCTTCATCGTGCCGTTAGCGAACATATTCACGTCCACATCCGCCGATTCAAACACTTTCAGTCCCTGCCATATCCCTTCAATACACATTGCGGTATAGCCCTCGCTGAATGGCACAGGTATACCGCCGTGTGGATAGAACGGACTTAGCTTAACCAACCCGTCTGTGGCTTGGCTTGTTACATCGGCTATCACCGCATCAGGATATTTCTTCAATATGTTTTCGTGCTTCCTGCGCTTGGATTCGATTACTACCATAAATGAAAGACTTTTTCGCCAAAACGTTGACGGATGTCAGACTTGATATGGGAGGGAAGGTTTTCACAGCCACAGAAAGCCCCATCCTCAATCGTTGTGATACTATTTGGAATATTTATGTTAGTGATGGATTTGCAACTGGCAAAAGCATACTCTCCAATCGTTGTGACACCATTTGGAATATTTATGTTTACGAGGGATTCGCAACCCCAAAAAGCAAACTCTCCAATCGTTGTGACACTATTTGGGATATTTATGCTGGTGAGAGAGTCGCAGTATGCAAAAGCCGAATCTCCAATTGTTGTGACACTATTTGGAATGTTTATGTTTACGAGGGATTCGCAACCCAAAAAAGCCTGCTCTCCAATCGTTGTGACACTATTTGGAATGTTTATGTTAGTGAGGGATTTGCAACCCCAAAAAGCCACGTCCCCAATAACCTTCACTCCTTTCCTAATTGAATATTTACCACTCAAGCTCTCTGGTGCCTTAAGCAATCTCTTCCAATCCTTACTATATTTTACGCCAAACTCATCCTCCACTGCATTTTTAAGGTCCTCATCAGTAACCTCCGTACTCCATACTTCCTCCTCCTTCGGCTTCTGCACACCGAACAATCTGAATGAGCACATGGACAAGTTCTTTTTGGCACTTGCTAACAGGAACATAGAAAGAAGCGTTCTTGCTTCCTCGTCTGCCAACAAGCCTTGCAGGGCGGTGAAGGTCTCGCTCTTGCTCAAATCTATATAATCGGCGGCAGAGAAGAGGAGACGGTCGGAAGCTCCGTACTCGTCGAGCAGAGACGGATTGAGAGAGATGGCTTTTAGCGAGAGGGCAATGGAAGCCAAGGCGAAATCGTCAATGGTTTCGTCGAAGTCATCGATGGTGCGAAGGGGATGCGAGAAGTCTTTGGTGCCGACGGTCGGCGACTTCTGACCTTTCATTGCCGGCACAAACATGCCGTCGTAGTCGACGAGTGTCAGCGTACCGTCAGGACGCACCATGATATTGTCGGGTTTGATGTCGCCATGGTCAAACGACTGCGAGCGAAGCCAAGCTGCCATTTTGCAGAAACGATAGCAGAGCATTGACATAGCGTGATTGTCCGTGTAGTTAGCGGCAACATACGTCTCCATTGTCTCGCCCTCAATCCAATCCATCAGCAACACAGGGAACTCTTCGTCCTCACAGTTGCTGTCAACGAAAAGCTCCTCCTCCAGATACTTCACGGAAGTGATATAAGGCGAGTCAACAAACTCCAATTCTTCGGCTATCTGGCGGTAAGCCTCCGCACGACCTTCCTGTTCCTCGGTGAAACACTTCAGGGCATAGCATTTGCCTGTCTGCTCGTCCTTCATCTTGAATACGACGGCAAACGCACCGCTGCTACGATACGGCTCGCCGTATTTATCCAGCACGGGCACCAGATGGCTCAACTTGTCAAGATTGTCCTTAGCCTCGCGAATTGCAGCGAGATATTCTGATATAAGATGGTATTGCATAAGTTTTATAATTAGCAGTAAAAATATTTCGTATGATCTAATTTTCAAAAGTACGAATACTTTTACATACCACAAAACAAATTGTTCTCAGTTTTCAAAAAAAGGCAACAATGGACTTTGTTTTTGTATCCTTAACCGGATGGGTGATGGATACGTTGTTGTCCTTTGTTGCCTTTATTGTTTGAAGGGTTGCTTAATTGAAGAAGTTCCAGCTTATGCCGAAGCGGAAGATTCTTTCGTTGAGCGGATAGTGCGGCGTGAAGAAGTAGTTGCGGTTGCCCTGTCCGGCGTTCACGTGACTCATCATTACGAAGAAGCGTGTGTGCTGGAGGTGGAAGTTGGCGTAGACGTTCACTACGGGGTAGTTGCCCACTTCCGTGCGGCTGTTGCCTTCCTGCACGCAGAACTGTCCCAATGCCGGGCTGTAGTCTGGCGCGTAATACTTGGTGAAGTATCGGGCGTCGGCACCGAAATCGCACTTCAGAACCTTTGCTATGCGGAACTTCAGATACAGGTTGGTGTATACGTTTAGGTCGGGCACGGGCAGAGCGTCGTTGTTGGACGACTTCTGATAGGTCACGAGGTTCTCCCAATGGAGCGGTCCTAACTTGAAGTTCTGTTCGAGCGAGAGCGTCAACAGGCTGATGGGGCTTCCGCTCTGGCGCGGCCTTACGGTATTGGCTGTGCGTGCCTTTGTGTCTGCATCCACGTCGTACGACATCGCAAAGTATGTGTAGTTCTTGAGGTTGTCGAAGGCTACGCGCAGCGTGGTGTTGGTCTTCTCGTATGTGAAGACGCCCTCCACACGTGAATGGATGATCTTCGAGAGGTCGTCGTTGTCCCACCAGTAATGCTTGGCATGATAGTGGCGGTAATAGAACGACGGCTTGACGGAATGGAAGAAGCCGCGTGCTGCCAGGCGGACTGTGTCGCCGAACAACGCGAAGTTGACGTCAGCGTTGGCGTCCACCTTCAGACTTCCCACGTCCTTGCCCATAAGCCATGTCTCTGCCGTGACGTCGTAATGGAACGTGCGTCCGAGACGCTTTATGAGTTGCGCTCCGATGCTCAGGTTATGCTCCGTGTATGACGTTGTGGAGCGTGTGGAGTCGGGTAGGGTGAAGTGGCGCAGGTCTGACGTGACAAACGCCTTGAGTCCTGCCTTCGCCCACTTGTTGAATCCCTCGAGGAGCGAAACGGCGAAGGTGTTCTGGAGGCGATAGTGCGAAGTCTTGTCCAGAATGGAGTCGCCTGACACTATTCCGACGTTGTCAAACGTGTTCTTATAGAAGTCGGCAGGTGTCTGGTATGCCTGGTAAATGCGTCTGTAGTTGTCGTACTTCATTGTGTGGATGAAGCTTGTGACGGGCACGTATTCCGTCTTCATCCATTGTTCTTCCTCCTTCTTCTTCTCGTCGATGAGGCTCAGACTGTCTGCGGCAGCCTTTCCGTTGACTGCTATACGTCCCTCGCCAGCTTTTTCTGCTTCCGTTTCGGTCTTGGCAGGTTCGGCTCCGGCAATCTTTGCGCCCTCTGGACGTCCGCCCGCCGATGCTTTTTCGTAGCTGCGCTCGTCGAAGGTGCGGCCCTCTTTCTCAGCTTTGCGGCGTGCCTCCTCCTTCTCCTTGCTTGCCTGGTTCTCCTTCATCGACTCCATTGCGAACTTGCGTGCCGCAATCTCCTCCTCCGTCATCTTCACCTTGCGGCTGAAGCCAAGGTTGTAACGGTGTGTAAGGAAGAGGTGCTGGTTGTCGTTACGGTTCCAGTTCTGCTGCAGGACGGTCGGTATCTCGTTGGTAGCGAAATTGTCGTCGAAGCTATCAGGATGCTTGATGTATTCGTCGTCCGTGATGCCACCGTTCTCCGTGACCTTCTGGCGGATGGTGGAGAAGAGGATATGGGCCTGATAACGGTCGCCGATATACGATCCGTACATCGAATACTTGAAGTGGGAGGTGCTTTGGCTGGAGTAATAGCCTCTTCCGTAAAGGTAGTCGAAATTGAATCCTGCACCAATGCGCTTGCCGGCGTTGACGCCGAACTTGGCAGTAAGATGGTCCTCCCCGTTAGTGCGGTTGCCGGCATTGTTGTAAGTGAGGTTGGTGAACGGCGAGAGCGTGTTGGTGAAGTGGAACTGGTCGACGGGAGTGACTACGTAATCGTAAGGCTGCGAGAAGACAAACTGCTCGCCCGACTCAGGTCTGTCCACAAAGATACGGTTGATGCGCGGTGCACCAAGGTTGCCGGTGGTATTGTATTGTCCTCTTAGTCCGGTGGTGAAGATTGTGTTGGGGAACATGTGCGACATCGTGTCGACCTCTGCCGGTCTGACGTCGCCGAAGCGTGAGTCGACAGTCCACACTTTCAGTCCGCGTGGAATCTCCTTGTCGGTGCCGAGCGAGTCGGCTATGTTTCGCTGGTTTCGGCGGCTCATCACGCCTTCATCGTTCTGCGTGAAGTTGTCGAACTCGTCGTCCCTTATCTGTGCTTGGGCTGCCGTCGCAAGGCCTGTCAGACATAAGATGACGGCTGCTGCCTTGAGACGGAAGTTCAGTATGATGTTTTTTGTCATTGTCTTATTAATCGGAAGAAGCATTCAATAACCTTGAATGCTATGGCCGTGATGATGATGATGGTGCCGGTGGTGCGTGTGCCGAAATAGAATACGGCCATGCCGACAACGGCTCCGAGCATAAAGATGATGTTCAGTATGTTGCGTATCTTGAAGTACTTGTCTTCCTGTGGCTCGCGGCGATGATGCCTCGGAGGACGTACCACTGACACTTCCTCAATGTCGGCAGCTTCGTCATGAGCCTCGCTTATGACAGGCTGCTGTTCATTGTCAGCGACGGGCTGCTGGTTCTGTGTGTTGTCGTTCATATCTACTTAGTTGTTAATGCTTCTTTTATGAATGTGAATATCTCGTCCTTGCGGTCAATGGTCTTACGACGGAACTTAGCCGGACCTATGAGCAGCTTGGTGCGCTTCTTGTTTACGGCGTTCTTGTCGTTTATCCATTTGTCGGCAGTGGTGTGCATGGCTGACGGGCGACCTTCGTCATAGCTGTACGATATGCGTTCGAGTGTTACGTGCAGCTTGCCGTCGGCGCACTTGGCGATGATGGTGTAATTGAATTTTGTGCGGTCTACCGAGATAAACGATCTTGAAAATTCCAACCATTCCGTATAGCGGGCTGCGATGATGTGCTGCTTGCGGTTGACGATGGCTATGCCGCTCTGTATCTGATTCTCGCTGTGTGCGAGAGTGTCCAAGGCAGCGTATGTCTTGTCGTAAATCTCTTCGGCTGTCATGCCTGGCAGATCGATGTCTGAGGAAAATACCACCTTGCCGTCAACCTCTGGCACGGCGCCCTCCTGGATGTACTTCCAGTCCTTTATGTCCTTGACCGCTTCCTTCTTTGCCTCTTCCTTATCGGCTTTCTTAGGCTTCTCGGTTTTCGCTTTTACAGCATCCGGAGTCTCCCATTCGCTCTGTGCCTGGCAGAAAAGCGGGCTGCAGAGAAGGATAGCTATAATCAGATTTCTAATCATTTTTATGGTTCCTTTCTTTGTTTATGATTGCATTAATTTGTACTTGTCAATGCGTTTGCGGTGCTTTGACAAGTGCAAAGTTAGTGAAACTTTGTATATTACATACTCGTTGCAGTATGTTATTTATTACGGCTTAACGTAATTTTACGTCAATCTTGCTGGTTTTCGAGCAAATCCTGAAGCCTTACAATCTCGTCGCGATACTGTGCCGCTTGCAGGAAGTCGAGGTTTTTGGCTGCCTCCTTCATAAGCGTGGTGGTGTCTGCGATGCTCTTCTCCAGCTGCTTCTTCGTCATGCGCTTCACTATCGGGTCGGCGGCGTAAGCGTACGTGTCTGGCTCGATATACGGCTGATACTGCTTAGGCTTTGTGCCGGTGCTTGAACTGCTTGACGAAGCAGCTGCAACAGGCTGACCGTCAGCCGACTGCGAGAGAGAAGCAAGCGAACCCTTGATGTCCTTACGAATCTGTTGCGGCACGATGCCGTGCTCCTCATTGTAGCGAAGCTGTATCTGTCGGCGGCGTGCTGTCTCGTCGATGGTCTTCTGCATGCTGTCCGTGATGCGGTCAGCGTACATTATCACCATGCCGTTGACGTTACGTGCGGCACGTCCGGCAGTCTGCGTAAGCGAGCGATGGCTTCTGAGGAAGCCTTCCTTGTCGGCATCCAGAATGGCAACGAGCGACACTTCAGGAAGGTCAAGTCCCTCACGCAGAAGGTTTACGCCGACGAGCACGTCGTAAACGCCGGCTCGCAGGTCGTTCATTATCTTTACGCGGTCAAGAGTGGCAACGTCGCTATGGATATAGTTGGCGCGTACGTCGTGAGAGAGCAGATACTCCGTCAGCTCCTCAGCCATACGCTTCGTCAGCGTGGTGACAAGCACACGCTCCTCATGCTCCTTACGTATGAGAATCTCTTCCAGCAGGTCGTCAATCTGATTCTCGCTCGGACGTACGTCAATGATGGGATCGAGGAGTCCGGTGGGACGGATAATCTGCTCTACGACAACGCCCTCAGCCTCATTCATCTCGAAGTCGGCTGGTGTGGCAGACACGTACACCACCTGATTGGTCATCTCCATAAATTCCTCAAACCTTAACGGACGGTTGTCAAAGGCGGCAGGCAGACGGAATCCGTATTCCACAAGGTTCTGCTTGCGGGCGCGGTCGCCACCATACATGGCGCCTATCTGGGGCACGCTGACGTGACTCTCATCGATGAACATGAGATAGTCCTTGGGGAAGAAGTCGAGCAGGCAGTAAGGACGTTCGCCTGGTTCGCGTCCGTCGAAGTAGCGCGAATAGTTCTCAATGCCCGAACAATGTCCAAGCTCCTTTATCATCTCCATGTCATACTCGACGCGTTCCTTGATGCGCTGCGCACGGATATGGTCGCCAAGGTCGTTGAAGAAGTCCACTTGCTTGAGCAGGTCGTCTTGAATAAGACGAATGGCATGCTCGGTCTGCTCCTTGGAAGTGACAAAGAGATTGGCAGGATAAATCTGATATTCCTCGAAAGAAGCCAGGCGATGGAACGTCACGCTGTCGAGCTCTTCTATAGAGTCAATCTCGTCGTCCCACCATGTTATGCGCAGAATGTTGTCGCTGTAAGCCATAGCTATGTCCACCGTGTCGCCCTTTACGCGGAACGTACCACGCACCAAGTCGATGTCGTTGCGGATGTATAGTGCGTCGACGAGTTTGCGCAGAAACATGTTGCGCTCAATGGTGTCGCCACGCTTAACGCCTATGACGCTGTTGGCCATAGCCGTAGGACCGCCCATACCGTAAATGCACGATACGGACGACACGACGATGACGTCCTTTCTGCCAGAGAGCAGGGCGCTGACGGCAGAGAGGCGAAGCTTGTCGATGTCCTCATTGATGGCGAGGTCTTTCTCTATGTATGTGTCCGACGAAGGCAGGTAGGCTTCCGGCTGGTAATAGTCATAGTACGAAACATAGTATTCCACGGCGTTGTCCGGGAAGAAACCTTTCATCTCCTCGTACAACTGTGCAGCAAGCGTCTTGTTGTGGCTGAGGATAAGGGTGGGGCGTCCGATGTTGGCGATGACATTAGCCATCGTGAACGTCTTTCCCGAACCTGTCACACCGAGCAGCACCTGTGCCTTGTCGCCTTGACGTATTCCCTCCGTAAGACTCTTGATGGCCTGTGGCTGGTCGCCGGTGGGGGCGAATCTTGATGTTATCTTGAAATCCATATCAGATAAATGGTTAAGGAGCTGTTTGCGTAAGTCAAAACAGGCTCCGATGATTGGCAAAAATACTAAAAAGCCTGTAAATAGGCAAGTGAATGCTGATTTTTACTTAAAAAAGGCATACATCTACTTAAAAAAGGAGAACATCGTTTTGAGAATCGGGGAATAATGTGTATTTTTGCAATTCAAAACGAGTTATAATATGAAGAAATCGATATTCGGCATACTTCTTTCGGCGCTATTGTTTACCAGTTGCGCCAACGAATTCAACAGGGTATATAAGACAACTGACAATACCTACAAATACGAATACGCCAAGGAATGCTTCGCTAATGGCAAGTATGTGCGTGCCTCTACTTTGCTTCAGGGACTTGTGACGCTACAGAAAGGAACGGACAATGCCCAGGAGAGTCTGTACATGCTCGCTATGTCTGAATATAACACCAAAGACTATGAGGGTGCTGCCGCAGCATTCAAGAAATACTATCAGAATTATCCAAAGGGCGCTTATGCAGAGGAAGCCGAATTCTTTATCGGTATGAGCCTCTACAACTGCACACCGGAGCCGCGTCTCGACCAGTCGCAGACGGTGAACGCCATCTCCGCTTTCCAGGAGTATCTGGACCTTTTCCCGGACGGATCGCGCAGAGAGGAAGCGCAGAATCTGCTCTTCGAGTTGCAGGACAAGCTCGTGCAGAAGGAGTTTTATTCGGCTCAGCTCTATTACGACCTCGGACAGTATTTCGGCAACTGCACCTATGGCGGCAACAACTATGAGGCTTGCATTATCACTTCGCAGAACGCGCTGAAGGACTATCCTTATACGAAACTGCGTGAGAAATTCGCCCTTCTTGTCATGAAGAGCAAGTTTGAGTTGGCGCAGCAGAGTGTGGAGGAGAAGAAGCTGGAGCGCTTCCAGGACGCAGAGGACGAGTGCTACGGATTTATTAACGAATATCCAGACTCGAAGAACAAGAGCATGGCTGAAAAATTCATCAGCAAGTGCAAGGAAGTGACAAAGGACTGAAAATAAAAAATACATATTAGTATACAAATGGATTATAAAAAGTCAAAAGCACCGGTAAACACAGTCACACGCAACATCATGGACCTGTGTGAGGAAACCGGAAACATTTACGAGAGTGTTGCTATCATCGCTAAGCGTGCTAACCAGATTTCAGTGGAGATCAAGCAGGACCTCAACAAGAAACTTGCTGAGTTTGCTTCCTACAACGACTCGCTTGAGGAGGTTTTTGAGAATCGTGAGCAGATTGAGATCTCACGCTACTATGAGAAGCTTCCGAAGCCGACGCTGCTTGCCACTGAGGAGTTCATTGAGGGAAATGTGTATTATCGCGACCCCGCTCAGGACAATGCCCCCGTTCAGGAGCAGGCTTAATGTGTGGCGTATATATTATTAATGTATAGCATATACACGTAAGAATATGATACAGCGTAAGCAAAGCATATTTCTTCTGATTGCGTTCATCGTTTCTGTAGTTTGTCTGTGCCAGCCTTTAGGCACTGTGGAACCAGCAGGAATGGGCGCAAGCTTCAAGCTCAACAATCTGTTCTTGGATAAGGGTGATTCGGTGGACTATTCGGTTTGTGGCTTGTTCGGCATCCTGCTTCTCAGCAGCGTGCTCAGCCTCGGCACCATCTTCCTCTTCCGTAACAGAAAGCTTCAGGCGAGCCTTTGTCTGTGCAACGAGTTTCTGCTCGTGGCATGGTATATTGTTCTCGGTGTGGTGACAAGAAACGTCATCGATCCTTCGGCTTCGTTCCATATTGCGTTCGTGGCATGTCTTCCTGCTGTGGCTGTCATCCTTAATGTGATGGCGCGTGCCGGCATCCTGCACGACGAGAAACTGGTGAGAGCTGCGGACCGCATCCGTTAAAAATAATAGATTGCTTTTATTTTATAGGCAAGTTTTAAGATACAAAAACAGCAAGAGGTCGGATTGATATTTCAGTCCGACCTCTTGCTGTATGTATATGTATGAAAATAAATAAAATACAAAAGCAGCGGTTACTTTTATATGATGTAACCGCTGCTTTGTGTTTGTAGGATTATCTGTCCTTATACATGCTTTCGTAATACTTCAGGTAGTCGCCAGACGTTACGTTGTCCATCCACTCCTGATTGTCGAGATACCAGCGTACGGTCTTCTCGATGCCTTCCTCAAACTGAAGGGACGGCTCCCAGCCGAGTTCGCGCTGGAGTTTG
The DNA here is from genome assembly GCF_002265625.1 of Prevotella sp. 885. Taxonomy (GTDB): domain Bacteria; phylum Bacteroidota; class Bacteroidia; order Bacteroidales; family Bacteroidaceae; genus Prevotella. The sequence continues at coordinate 12,043 of NZ_NOVE01000040.1, read as the reverse complement.
CGAGAGTCGATTGCATAACGCATATCGTGCCCCATACGGTCTGTCACGTGAGTGATAAGGTTGAGGTCTTCTCCCTCTTCACGACCGAGCAGGCGGTCAACGGTCTTGATAAGCACGTGGATGATGTCGATATTCTTCCACTCGTTGAAGCCGCCGATGTTGTATGTGTCAGCCACTTTGCCCTTATGGAAGATGAGGTCGATGGCACGTGCGTGGTCTTCCACGTAGAGCCAGTCGCGAACGTTGAGGCCCTCGCCGTAGACGGGAAGAGGCTTGCGATGGCGGATATTGTTGATGAAGAGAGGGATGAGCTTCTCCGGGAACTGGTAAGGACCATAGTTGTTAGAGCAGTTGGTCACGATGGTCGGCATGCCGTAGGTGTCGTGGAATGCGCGTACGAAATGATCGCTCGATGCCTTTGATGCCGAGTAAGGAGAGTGTGGGTTATACTTTGTTGTCTCCAGGAAGAACTCGGTGCCGTAGGCGTGATGATGCTCTGAAGAAGCCTTTGTTGTGAAAGGCGACTCGATGCCCTCGGGATTGGTAAGCTCCAGTGCTCCGTAAACCTCGTCGGTGGAGATGTGATAGAAGCGCTTGCCTTCGTACTTCTCAGGTAGGCTTTCCCAATAAAGCTTTGCAGCCTGAAGCAGCGTCAGCGTACCCATGACGTTGGTTCGTGCGAATGTGAAGGGATCCTTAATGGAACGGTCGACGTGGCTTTCTGCTGCAAGATGGATTATTCCGTCCACCTCGTACTTCTTCATCACGTCCATAATTGTCTCGAAGTCGCAGATGTCGCACTTCACGAATGTATAGTTAGGACGGTCCTCGATGTCCTTGAGGTTGGCAAGGTTGCCAGCGTATGTGAGCTTATCTATGTTGATGATGTGGTATTCGGGATACTTGTTTACAAACAGTCTTACCACATGTGAGCCTATAAATCCGGCTCCACCAGTTATGATAATGTTCTTCATTCTCTTCTGTTTTTTAATGATTAGTGTTAAATTATTTAGTCTCAAGGTTTGCTATGCATTTCTCCAATGAGTCAACCCAGTAAGGCACCTTTACACCGAAGGTTTCCTTGATGCTTCGCTTGTCGAGGACAGAGTAGGCAGGACGAGTCACGGGAGAGGGATATTCTGAACTGTAACATGGTTGGATGTCGCAATCGGTGTGACCGGAGATACGTGCAATCATCTGTGTGAAGTCGTACCAAGAGCATACACCTTCATTAGAGAAGTGGTAGACGCCGACGTATTTTGCATTGTCTGCCTCCGTCTTCATCTTTTCCAGAATGGTTTGGATGGCGTTGGCAAGGTCGAGAGCGTATGTCGGAGTGCCACACTGGTCGAACACAACCTTCAGCTGAGGCTTGGTGGCGGTGAGGTTCAGCATTGTCTTGCAGAAGTTCTTGCCGAACTCCGAATAGAGCCAAGCCGTACGTATGATGACATACTTACATCCGGTGGCAATGATTTTCTGCTCGCCATGAAGCTTTGTCATTCCATAAACGCCAGTTGGAGTTCCCTTCTGGTCAGGGTTGCAAGGCACGTTGTATGGCTCTTTGCCGAAAACGTAGTCTGTGCTTATCTGAATGAGAATGCCGTTTGCCTCCTTCATTGCCTTTGCAAGGTTCTCAGGAGCGTCTGCATTGAGCTTCTCAGCCAAGGCTGCCAGCTTCTCGTCTGTCTCGCATGCGTCCACATTGGTCCATGCTGCACAGTTAATGATGGCTTTCACATCGTTGTCTTTCACCATCTTGCGGATGGCTTCCATATCTGTGATATCAAGGTAAGTGGTCTCCAGACCTTCCACCTGATTGACATCCGTAAAAATATAATGGTCTGCAGAGTTCTTGCTAACGATACGCATTTCGTTGCCAAGCTGACCATTAGCACCCGTTACTAATATATTCATTGAATTTGAAGATATTTGATTATTTATACAAGTCTACATTGATGTCGAACGGACTGTCGAAGTCTTTCAACAGATCATGCTTTGTGTCTTTCTCTGACAGGATGGCGTGCTCTGTAGGAATTTTCCAGTCTATGCCGAGCGAATCGTCAAGAATGGATATGCCACCGTCTGCTTCAGGATGGTAGAAGTTGTCGCATTTATACTGGAAAACGGCGGTTTCGCTAAGTACGGCGAAGCCATGTGCAAAGCCACGCGGTACGAAGAACTGTCTGTGATTGTCCTCTGTAAGTTCCACAGCAACGTGCTTGCCGTATGTGGGCGAGCCTTTGCGTATGTCCACAGCCACGTCAAGTACGGCGCCTTTTACGCAACGCACGAGCTTGCTCTGCGTGTAAGGCGGACGCTGGAAATGCAGTCCTCGCATGACACCATAGGATGACATGCTCTCGTTGTCCTGACAAAAGTCAATATGACGTACTTTCTCGTCAAACTCCCTTTGTGAAAAACTCTCGAAGAAATATCCTCGGGCATCCTTGAATATGCGTGGCTCTATTATTACCACACCTTCAATATCAGTCTTTATTACTTCCATATCCTATTTGATTATTTCATATATTGACGATTACGATATCGTCGGATATCGTACTTGCAAAGATACGTATTTTTTTTGTGTAAACGCCTATTAACGTCTTGTAAAGAAGTTGAATTTATGTGCGGCTTTGCTGAATAATTACTAACTTTGGGATATGAAGAAGAGAATATTGCTATTTATGGTCCTTCTTATGTCGGTTATGAGATTGTCTGCCCACGACTTTCTGCGTGCTGTGAAGGACTCGATACCTGACGGTTATAATTTCTGGGTATATACTCCTATTGACTATTTTTATTCTCAGGAGCAGACTCCGGTTGTTATCTTCCTGCATGGTGCCAGCCTTTGCGGACGCAATCTGGACCGTGTGAGAAGATATGGTCCGCTTGACGCTATTGTTAAGGGACGCGAGATAGAGGCGCTTACCATTGTGCCGCAGAATCCTGGTGGAGCATGGAGTCCGAAGAAGGTGATGGATGTGCTCGACTGGGTGGCTAAACGCTATCCTTGTGACACCACAAGAGTGTATGTCATAGGCATGAGTCTGGGCGGTTATGGTACGATGGACGTCTGCGGCACTTATCCCGACCGAATAGCGGCGGGTATGGCTCTTTGCGGTGGCACGTCGTTAAAAGACGTCAGCGGACTTGGAAAACTGCCGTTCTGGATAATCCATGGAACAGCAGACCGTGCCGTTTCGGTTAACTGTTCGAAGACGGTGGTGGAGAAACTGAAGAGCGAAGGTAACGACCAACGACTGCTTTATAACTGGTGGCAGGGAGCTGGTCATGGAGCTCCGGCTCGTGTCTTCTATCTGAAGAAGACGTACGAATGGCTGTTCTCCCATAGTCTGAGAGACCCAGACCGACATGTCCGTCGTGATATCAGCATAGAAATGTCAGATCAGCGCAAGGCTTACAGCGACATTACTCGTGGCGGTGGCGCTCCCGAACTCATTGACGGTATAAGCGTTATAAAGAGTGAAGGCTTCGAGGATTAGCTATCTTAAAGCTGATGTCATAGTGAAGGCAAACTAAACAGAATAATAAAAGACAACAAAAGCAACATTATAAGCTCAATACAACATAATATTGATGTCGTATTTGTAGTTATATGTTGCTTTTGTTGTCTTTTTTTATGGCCTTATCTTACCCAAACAGCATAGTCTTCTTTTCTTGGCATTGCTTCTCTTACATCGCCCTTTGCGTAACCGAGAGCCACGTGTCCGATGCCTTCATAGTTGCCTTCGATGCCCCATTCCTTCAGCAGAGCCTTGCCTTCTTCCGAATCGAAAATCTCCTTGGCGCGATGAATCCAGCAGCTGCCAAGTCCTAAAGAGTGAGCGGCATTCATCAGATTGCCCATCACGAGCGAACCGTCATAAATGTATGTGGGACGTTCGCGGTCTGCGAGTACAAGCAGAATGACCGGTGCGCCATAGAAAGGATCGCTCTCCACGCCCATCACACGTGCGTTAAGAGAGGAGAGAAGGTCGCGTGTCTGCTTGTTGGTAACCACTACAATGCGTGGCGACTGCTTTCCTCTACCCGTAGGTGCATACTCGCCAGCCTCTACAATCTGCTTTATCATCTCCTCAGACGGCATTCTTTCTGCGTCAAAGCAGCGCACGCTACGGCGTGTCTCAAGAGTTTTAATTGTCTCGTTCATTATCCTATATGATTTTATCTACCTATATATATAATAATGTATATCTGTAAAAAACGGCAACATCGAATATCTGTATTATTCAATGTTGCCGTTTCTTATAGATTAATTGTATTAATATTGCTTATTAGAGCTGCTCGCTCCAGTCCTCCTGGCTCTTGCGAACGTAGGTCTGATAGCGGAGCTTAGCCATCTTCTCAGCCTGTGTGAAGAGTTCGTCAGCCTCCTTCGGGAATGCCTTCTGTACTGACAGATAACGAACCTCACCAAGGAGGAAGTCGCGGAAGTCTTCCCACTTCGGAGCCTTAGAGTCGAGTGTGAACGGGTTCTTGCCCTCGTCAGCCAACAGCGGGTTGAAGCGCCAGAGGTGCCAGTAACCGCAGTCAACAGCGAGCTTCTCCTCGTTCTGTGAGCGACCCATACCGCCCTTACGCTTCAGACCGTGGTTGATACACGGAGCGTAAGCGATAACGAGAGACGGTCCAGGATAAGCCTCTGCCTCACGGATAGCCTTCAGAGTCTGAGCGTTGTCAGCACCCATAGCCACCTGAGCTACGTAGATGTAGCCGTATGTTGTCTGCATCAAGCCGAGGTCCTTCTTACGGATTCGCTTGCCCTGAGCAGCGAACTGTGCGATAGCACCGAGCGGAGTTGACTTAGATGACTGACCACCAGTGTTAGAGTAAACCTCAGTATCGAGTACGAGGATGTTAACGTCCTCACCAGAAGCCAATACGTGGTCGAGACCGCCGTAACCGATATCGTAAGAAGCACCGTCGCCACCGATAATCCACTGGCTGCGCTTTACGAGGTAGTGGTCGAGAGTCTTGAGCTCTGAGCAAACCGGGCAACCCTTCTCTGCACCAGCAGCGATGAGCGGCTTCAGCTCTGCAGCAGCCTTCTTTGAACCCTCAGAGTCGTTCATGTTAGCCATCCAGTTGTCAGCAGCAGCAACAAACTCTGCAGGAACGTGCTCGTCAGCCTTAGCCTCTTCGAGGAGGTGGCAGATGCGCTCCTTCATCTTCTTGTTACCGAGTACCATACCAAGACCGAACTCGCAGAAGTCCTCGAACAATGAGTTGTCGAATGCCGGACCCTGACCCTTAGCGTTCTTTGTGTAAGGTGTTGACGGGATAGAAGCTGAGTAGATAGAAGAACAACCAGTAGCGTTGGCAATCATCTGGCGGTCACCGAAGAGCTGAGAGATGAGCTTAACGTACGGAGTCTCACCGCAACCAGAGCAAGCGCCAGAGAACTCGAACAGAGGCTGAGCGAACTGAGAGTTCTTCGGGCTCTGCTTGATGTCTACGAGATCCTGCTTAGAAGCAACGTTGTGAACGAGGTACTCCCAGTTCTGTGCTTCCTTCTGCATGTCCTCTGCGTCAACGTTGAACGGAACCATCTTGAGAGCCTTCTCAAGCTCACCTGTCTCCTTGTTCTTCTTGCCCGGGCAAACGTCGGCACAGTTGCCGCAGCCAAGACAGTCGAGTACAGAAGTCTCAATGCGGAAGTGCATGCCCTTCAGAGCAGCCGGAGCCTTGATTTCCTGAGTCTCGAGACCCTCGATGCCAGCGAGCTCCTCGTCTGTAAGAACGAACGGACGGATGGCAGCGTGAGGACAAACGAATGAACACTTGTTACACTGGATACAGTTCTCAACGTTCCATACCGGAACGAATGCCTCTACACCACGCTTCTCGAATGCAGAAGTACCGTTCTCCCATGTACCGTCCACGGTGTTGTGCTTAACGAAGTCAGAAACCTTCAGCAAGTCACCAGCCTGGCCGTTGATAGGACGAACGAGCTCCTTAACGAATGCGGGAGCGTTGTCTTCCTTCTGAGCCTCGTCCTCGAGGTTAGCCCATGCCGGATCAACAGTGAGCTGCTTGTACTCACCACCGCGGTCAACGGCTGCGAAGTTCTTGTCAACAACGTCCTGACCCTTCTTTGAGTAAGACTTAACGATGAATGCCTTCATCTGCTCTACTGCGAGATCCAAAGGAATTACCTCTGTGATGCGGAAGAATGCAGACTGGAGGATGGTGTTGGTACGGTTGCCGAGACCAATCTCCTGAGCAATCTTAGTGGCGTTGATATAGTAAACTGTGATGTTGTTCTGAGCGAAGTAACGCTTAACCTTGTTAGGAATGAAGTTTACGAGTTCCTCACCGTCGAAGATAGTGTTCAACAGGAAGAAGCCGTTCTTGCGAAGACCACGTGTAACGTCATACATGTGGAGGTAAGCCTGAACGTGGCAAGCCACGAAGTTAGGAGTATTTACCTGGTATGCGCTGTGGATGGGGCTGTCGCCGAAACGGAGGTGTGAGCAAGTGAAACCACCTGACTTCTTTGAGTCGTAAGAGAAGTAAGCCTGGCAGTACTTGTTGGTGTTGTTACCGATAATCTGTACTGAGTTCTTGTTAGCACCTACAGTACCGTCAGCACCGAGTCCGTAGAACTTAGCCTCGAACAGGTCGTCGCCACCCATCGGGATCTCTTCCTCCTCAGGAAGTGATGTGAATGTAACGTCGTCAACGATGCCCACTGTGAAGTGGTTCTTAGGCTGCGGAAGCTCGAGGTTCTTGAATACAGCAACGATCTTAGCAGGAGTTGTATCTGAAGAACCGAGACCGTAACGGCCACCAACGATAAGCGGCTTGCGCTCGTCGTTGTAGAGAGCTGACTTAACGTCGAGGTACAGAGGTTCGCCCTCAGCACCCGGCTCCTTAGTGCGGTCAAGCACAGCGATGCGCTTAACAGTAGCGGGAAGAGTCTTCTTAAGGAAGTCAACAGAGAACGGACGATAGAGGTGAACAGCAACCATACCTACCTTCTTGCCCTGCTTGTTGAGGTAGTCGATAGCCTCACGTGCAGGCTCTGTAGCAGAACCCATGAGGATGATTACGTTCTCAGCGTCCTCAGCTCCGTAGTAGTTGAAGAGGTGATACTCGCGACCTGTGATCTTAGTCATCTCCTGGCAGTACTTCTCCACTACCTCAGGGATGCGGTCGTAGTACTCGTTGCAAGCCTCACGGTGTGTGAAGAATGTCTCAGGGTTCTCAGCAGTACCGCGTGTAACAGGGCGCTCAGGAGTGAGGGCACGGTCGCGGAAACGCTTGATGTATTCCTGATTTACGAGCGGACGGATGTCTTCCATGTCCATCTCCTCGATCTTGTGATACTCGTGAGATGTGCGGAAACCGTCGAAGAAGTTGATAAACGGAACCTGTGTCTCGAGAGTAGCGAGGTGAGGAACTGCAGAGAGGTCCATAACTTCCTGTACAGAACCAGAGCAGAACATAGCGAAGCCTGTCTGACGGCAAGCCATAACGTCCTGATGGTCACCAAAGATACAAAGTGAGTGTGATGCCAGTGTACGTGCCGAAACGTTGAACACGCAAGGAAGCAGCTCGCCTGCAATCTTGTACATGTTAGGAATCATAAGCAACAGACCCTGCGAAGCAGTGTATGTTGATGTCAGGGCACCTGCCTGAAGCGAACCGTGCAATGCACCAGCTGCGCCGCCTTCCGACTCCATCTCCTGGATAGAGACCTTCTGACCGAAAAGGTTCTTACGACCTTTGGCAGCCCATTCATCTACATGCTCTGCCATCGGTGATGACGGAGTGATAGGGTAGATGGCAGCAACCTCAGTAAACATATAGCTTACATGAGCGGCAGCTGTGTTACCATCACAAGTGATAAACTTTTTTTCTTTAGCCATTTTGTTTTTAAATAAAATGTTAATGTATAGTTGTTTCTTTATTTTTCTTTCCTTTTCCGATGCGGCTTTTGTGAGAACCGCAAGGGGTCAGGCTTTTTGTGGTTCTCAGTATGTCATGCCGAACATCCATAGCGGCACGCGTCCGTTGCCGCCTTCCGTGGTGTTGTATACGGCGTAAGTGGTGTCTGCATTGTTGCGGAGTTTCAGGCTCTTGGCATAGTCCACCACCTTCAGCTTCCTCATGTTGTCAATGATGTAGCAGGCGTCCTGCTTGCCCTGGTTGACGACGTGGTCCTTCCAGAGGGCGTTCACAAGGAAAGTCTCCATCACCTCCTGCGTGTCAGCTATGTAGGGATAGATGGTATACATGAGGTTGGGGTTGTGCATCATCACCTTTGACGGTTTCTTCGGGAAATCGTCGCCCGGATGATACATTATATTAATAAGGCGTGCGTCGGAGAGATATTTTATGTAGTTCATCACCGTTGCACGGCTTGTCTCAATCTCTTGAGCCAGATTGCTGATGTTCGGGGCTTTCGGCCCTTCCACGGCAAGAAGATAGAACAGCTTCTTTATCTTCGTCAGATACTTCAGCTCTATCTGCTTGATGAAGAGAATGTCCACCTCCGTCATCATGTTCATCGTCTTCAGCAGATTCTCCTCGAAGTTGCGGTGCTCGAGGAAGAACGGATAGAATCCGTGGTGCAGATACTCGCCGAACAGCGTCGCTATGTCTGCCTTGCTCGTTATCTCGGCAGCTATTTCTGCGTGGCGTCTGATGATGTCGTTGAGTGAAAGAACGGGGAAGTTGTTTCCAGTCTGTAGGTTTACGTATTCCCTGAACGAGAATCCGCGGAGGTTATAGCTCTTTACGATGTCTTTCAGCTCAGGATTTTCCTCCTTCAGCCGCATCACGCTCGATCCGGTGAAGACTATCTTCAGATTGGGGCATTGGTTGTAGCATGTGCGCAACTCATTGCTCCAGTCCGGCTTCTTGAAAATCTGGTCGATGAGCAACACTTTTCCTCCTTGAGCCGCAAAGTCTGATGCGAAGTCGGCAATGCCACGGCCTTGGAAGTAGAAGTTGTTCATGTTGACGTAAAGACATCGGCGGTCTCTCGGTCCGAAGTTTTCCTTAGCATATTGAAGCAAGAAGGTGGTCTTGCCGATGCCTCTCGAACCCTTGATGCCAATCAACCGGTCGTTCCAGTCGATTTCGTCCATCAAGGTGCGCCTGACGGAAGCCGTCATGTGCTCGACGAGGTAAGTGTGGGTCTTGAAGAAAGATTCCATTCTTGCTTGCGTTTTCTTTGTTTTATATAAATTCTTAAACTATGCAAAGGTATGAATATAATTTGGATTTGCAAACTCAATATTACAAAATCTAATATTTTTTTGTTTTTTTGCATTTCGCTTTTTCGATTCGGGTGAAAAAGCGTATATTTGCTTTCCGTAAAATAAAACCGACTAACATGAATGACTTCAAAAAGATAAAGGTGGCTGTTGCTGGCACCGGTTATGTGGGCATGAGCATTGCCACGCTTCTTGCCCAGCACCATCAGGTCAAGGCTGTGGACGTTATAGCCGAGAAGGTGGAAAAAATCAATAATCGTATTTCTCCCATACAGGACGACTATATTGAGAAATACCTTGCCGAGAAGCAGCTCAATCTCATAGCTACACTCGACGGACGCGACGCTTACAGCGATGCCGACTTCGTAGTGATAGCCGCGCCTACCAATTATGATCCGGTGAAGAACTACTTCGACACTTCTCACGTGGAGGAGGTCATCAATCTCGTGCGAGAAGTGAATCCCAATGCCGTGATGGTGATAAAGAGCACCATCCCCGTGGGTTACTGCGCAGGACTTTATGAAAAGTATGGCAGAGACCTTCGCCTTGTCTTCTCGCCCGAATTCCTTCGTGAGAGCAAGGCTCTGTACGACAATCTTTACCCGAGTCGCATCATCGTAGGACGTCCTTCGTCCGACTTGTCCGACCATGCCGACAGCCTTGACGAGGCTGCACGCACGTTTGCCGCCCTGCTGAAGGAAGGTGCGCTGAAAGAGGACGTTGACACGCTCTTCATGGGACTTACCGAGGCTGAGGCTGTGAAGCTCTTCGCCAATACTTACCTCGCATTGCGTGTGAGCTACTTCAATGAGCTTGATACTTACGCTGAGATGAAGGGGCTTGACACACAGGCCATCATCAAGGGCGTAAGCCTCGACCCGCGTATCGGCGACCAATATAACAATCCGTCTTTCGGATATGGCGGCTATTGTCTGCCTAAGGACACGAAGCAGCTCCTTGCCAACTATAAGGACGTGCCCGAGAATCTGATTGAGGCTATTGTGGAGAGCAATCGTACACGCAAGGATTTCATTGCGGACCGCGTGCTTGCCAAGGCTGGATATTACGACTATTATAACCATGGCGACTGGAATCCGGACGAGGAGAAACCGTGTACCATCGGTGTTTACCGTCTCACGATGAAATCCAATTCGGACAACTTCCGCCAGAGCAGCATTCAGGGCATCATGAAGCGCATCAAGGCTAAGGGAGCGCAGGTCATCATCTATGAGCCGACGCTTCAGGACGGCACCACGTTCTTCGGAAGCCGTGTCGTAGGCGACCTCGACGAGTTTAAGCGACTCAGCAATGCCATCATCGCCAACCGCTACGATGTCAGTCTGGATGATGTGAAGGATAAGGTTTACACAAGAGATATTTTCAGGAGAGACTAAATGAGGCTTCATATATTCAATCCTGAGCACGACATTGCCTTGGCTGCCAATCTGAAGCGCTTCACGGCTCCTCATGCGGGTAGGCAGATGCGTGCCGATCTTGGTTTTCTTCCTGCGTTATGGGCTGACGAAGGCGACTTCGTGCTTGTGGACGATGTAGCTGCGGCATTAGAGTCGGTCCGCCATGTCAGGAAATATGCGCACGACGTGGCTTTCGTGTCGTTGGCTGACATTAAAGGCTTGACGCCCTTCGTTGACAATCTTATTATCGATCCTTGGGGGTGGGACATCACTCTTAAGGATCAGCTCCTGCGTGCCAACGGTGCACTTGCCGGCTGTATGCCGTCGGACGAAGTGCTTTCCACAGTACGTCAGATGAGCAGCCGCAGGTTTGCGGCAAGCGAGTTGCTGCCCGTCTTGGTCAATAGCCATAATGGATTGGTAGGGGAGAGCTGTTATTGCGAGACGATGGAGAGCGTGTCTGAGACTGTGGAGCGTTACGGCTGTCAGGCTGTGCTTAAGTCGCCGTGGAGCAGTAGCGGCAGAGGCGTACGCTATGTCCGCACTCCTGACGATTACGCCCGCCTCTCCGGTTGGGCTGCTAACATTGTCCGTCAGCAGGGCGGCATAATGGTGGAACCGCTTTACGCCAAGGTGTGCGATTTTGGTATGGAGTTCTGTGTCAACAAAGACGGCGTGGTGTCATATAGCGGTCTTTCGCTTTTCGCCACAAGCGGCGGAGCCTATACGGGTGGACTCTGTGCCACGGAGAAAGACAAGCGTGAGATGTTGTCGCGTTGTGTGGACATGCAGCTCTTGGACAAGGTCTGCGACGACATACGGTCTATCCTCGCTCCGCAGTTTAAGGGAGTTTACGCAGGTGCTTTCGGCATCGACATGATGGCGGTGGCACGTAAGGAAGGCGAAGGCTTCCTCCTCCATCCGTGCGTGGAGCTAAATCTGCGACGCACAATGGGACACGTAGCTCTCGCTCTCACCCCATCACCCTTCGAGGCACGCCGAATAATGAATGTCTATTACGCCGACAAGTATCGCTTGCGCATAAAGACCACAACAGACAATCTCCTGAACACAGGACTTTGTTATATGTAATAGTTTAGAATTCTCTAATAACAATTATACCCTTTCGGGTGTAATATCAAACGGTTTGCTTGATATTACACCCGAAAGGTAGGGTGTTCAAAATCGCTTTAAAATCCTGCGCATTTTTTACCTATAGTATTGATGCGCTTGACCACCAAATTTGGAGAAAGGTTTTCATCCGTCCATTCCTTAATGTGACGGTGTCTTCCTTCCTCCAATCTTTGTTTAAAATTGAAATTAACTCGTCTGTCCTTATCTGCCAAATTAAGGCGAAGCGGCATCATCAGAATTATAGGA
>NZ_NOVE01000003.1 GCF_002265625.1 Prevotella sp. 885 | reverse complement strand
CTTCCGAAATAGCCAAATTTATTGTTTCTGAACTATTTGAAATATCTTCTAGCGTATTGTCACTTTTCAATACATATTGCAGATTAGGATATATTATAGAGGTATCGGCTAATTTCAACAAATTCAATTCAGAAATAGCTTTTATACCAGACAAATCCATTTCTTTCAAAGAAGGTAAATCGTACAAGAAAATGATACCAGTAATTCCAATTTCTGATTTTGGAAGCTTGATTTCTTTCAAATTGCTACATGACAAACAATTAAGTCCATTGCCCCAACGTACATCGAAATCTTTAATCTTTTGATTTGCAATAAGAGTATTCGTCAAATCAAGTGATTCGATATTGCTATTACGCTCTAAGGACATATTTACCAAATTAGTAGCTTGTGACAAATCTATTTGTGGTAAAGTACTTATATTACATAAACCCAATGCTACAATATTTTTTCTTGGTGCGATATATGAAATAGAGCAATTATCAGACAAATTGTTCACTGTTACAGCAAATGGGTCATAGTAAGGATTATTTATAAAGTATTCAACACCCGCATAACTCTTTACTTTATCAGCATCAGCAAAAGAATTATCAAAGCCGATATATATATACTCGCCTTTGCTCACTAAATCCATTGGCTTACTAATGTCAATATGCGTATCATCAGCAAACAAAGAAGCGAATTTTGTTTTCAAATAAGCACGGAAGTATTCATCAGGAATCTCTCTCAAAGTATTATATTTCTCCAAAGAACCCTTATCATTTACCATTTGCATGTCAACAGTCTTGTTCTCTGCCTCATTCTTGGTATAGAAAGGCATCAAGTCCTCTACATTATACTTGCAGGAAGCAGGGAGATAAAGCTTTGTAAACTCATGAAGGATGGTAGCTTTCACCTCGTCATTCTCAACCTTGGCTGTTACCAAGCCGTCGAAGTCATAGATGTCATTGCCTTGCAAGTCAAGACCTGTAATCTGTGAAGGAAGTGAAGCGATATGGAAAACTGGACCATAGCCATTGCTGCTAAGGTTCAACTCTTTCAAATTAGGAAAAACAGAAAGTTCCTTCAAGGCAGCGGTATCAACCTTTGTGCCTGAAAGGTCGAGTGAAGTAGTGCTGGTTGCTTTGTCGTCAAGGAGCATTTTGCCATTTTCATCAAACTGGTATCCCTTACCCTTGAGGATAGTCATCAACTCAGAGTTGCTTACAGCCACATTGCTGTAAGAAGGTGCATCGTCGTCACTGCCGCAAGAAGCGAAGCCGAGGCTGAGAGCCAGAGCAGCGAGACCGATGAAATTCTTAAAAATTTTCATTGTTTTTTGAACTTTTAAAATGTTTATAATTAAAATAAAATATTATCTTGAATCAGGCTGCAAAGCTACATATTTCTAAAAAGGTATGCAATACCTAAAAATTATGAAATACGTCATCCTTATATGCTACGCAAAAGATACATCATTGAAACGATTACAGTGAGTTAGTTTATAAAGGAGTGTACCCATTTTGTGGTACGCTCCTCTTTATACAATATTTGCATTTCTGATGCTCAATACTATGAGCTGAGCGCACAACAAAATCTTTGGTGCGAAATTCTTGAGTTTTGAGCGTTTGGAGCTATATTGTTAATACACAGTGTGTTATGTGGTTTTTCAAGGAAATGTTATGAAATCAGACTCGCAAACGAGCTGTTTTTTTCTGCTATAGAGCCACTTTTACACTACAATAGCGCCACTTTTATCATGCAATAGCGCCACTTTTACACTCTAATAGTGGCACTATTGTAGTGTAAAAGTAGCGCTATTGTTATGCTCGGCTGCTGTTTGCACAGCAAAACACCGTAAAAACAGCAAACCTGAACTCCAGAATCAATTTTTATTTTGTAACAGGTTTTTACTCTTTGTACGATATTTGCATGGTGGACAAGAAGACTTTTCTAATGACCAATCTGGGTTAAATTAGGTAAAGTTCAATATTATAAAAAAAAGAAAAGAAGGAAACAGTGTCTCTGTAAGCCGGGTTCTGTTTCTCGCGCCTCATTACTAAGACGTAAGCCTTCTGCCATTTATCTACTGTGCAAGTCGCCCTGCACCTCCAGCATTCTACCCTCCATCGTCACTACGGTCGGACGGGACGCCCTCAAACGATGGTATACATGAACTTGCAGCCCCCAGATGGTACAGCCCGATGGTCGCCCACCGGCTGGTGGTCTCTTACACCACCTTCTCACCCTTACCACACACAAGGCGTGGCGGTTGTTTTCTTCTACCGACACCTGCCGTCGCCGACAGCTTCTACTTTCGGAAGTGGGGTTCCCTGTGCTGCCCGGACTTTCCTCTCCTACACCAATGCGTAGCAGCGGCAGAACCGAGACACTGTCTCCTTCTGAAATGCAAAGGTACGTAAAAAAATGAAGATTTGTCACATAAGAGCCTAAGAAATGACACAAAAGGGCAGAATAAATAAAAGTAAAAAACAAATCATGGATTTCTAACAGCCGTTAATATGATATTTCGGATTGTTAAAATGGGATAAAGATACATGTCAATTTGTCAGATTAACGAATTTTGCATCTAATTTTGCACATGTCAAAAACAAGAAATCGACAATAACAATAAAAAACTAAAAGATACACATTATGAAAAAGTATTCAAAGTATGCAGTCGTAGCAATGAGCGCACTCTCACTTGCCTTCTCAACAGGCACGATGCTTAAGGTGAACGCCACACCTGCCACGACATCAGCTGTTCCAGCACAACCCGTAGACCTGACATACGCCGCAGAGAAGTCGCTCCCCTCTGTGGTGCATATCCTGAGCACCAAAAACTCGAAGGTGCAGACTGTGGAGGTGGAGAGCGACCCGTTCTCTGACTTCTTCGGCGACCCGTTCGGTTTCTTCGGCAACCCTCAGGGCAACGGCGGCAAACAGAAGCGCAGCGTTCGCACACCGAAACAGCAAGGCTCAGGCTCAGGCGTGATTATCTCTGCGGACGGATACATCGTCACCAACAATCACGTTGTGGCAGACGCTGACGAGCTGACCGTAACGCTGAACGACAACAAGGAATATTCGGCACGTATCATCGGTACGGACAAGACCACCGACTTGGCGCTTATCAAGATTGAGGGCAAGAACTTACCTGCCATCACCATCGCCAACAGCGAGAACATAAAGGTGGGAGAATGGGTGCTGGCAGTTGGCAACCCCTTCAACCTCACAAATACCGTAACGGCAGGCATCGTCAGCGCCAAGGGTCGTTCGCTCTACAGAAACGGAGTGGAGTCGTTCATACAGACTGACGCAGCCATCAACCCGGGCAACTCAGGTGGAGCGCTCGTCAACACTCGCGGCGAGCTGATCGGCATCAACGCCATGCTCTACTCGCAGACAGGTTCGTTCAGCGGCTATGGTTTTGCCATTCCTACTTCCATCATGAACAAGGTGGTGGACGACCTCAAGACTTACGGAACCGTACAGCGCGCCGTTGTCGGCATCCAAGGCTCTGACGTCAAGAACTACGTGGACGGACAGAAGGAGCAGGGCAAGGACATCGACCTCGGCACCATGGAAGGCATCTACGTGGCTAAGGTAACAGAAGAGAGCGCTGCTGAAGAGGCTGGACTGAAGGAAGGCGATGTCATCATTGCAATAGACGGCAAGGAGATGAACAAGATGGCTGACATGCAGGAGTATCTTGCAAAGAAGCGTCCGGGCGACAAGGTGACAGTTACCTATCTGCGCGACAAGAAGAAGAACACGAAGAGCATTACTCTGAAGAACGAGCAGGGCAACACCCAGGTGGTAAAGAAGGCTGACCTCGACGTATTGGGCGGCAACTTCCGTTCAATCACCGACGCACAGAAGCAGCAGCTCAACATTGGCTACGGCCTTGAGGTACTGAAGGTCAACTCTGGCAAGCTGAAGAACGCCGGCATCACAAAGGGATTTATCATCCAGCGCGTCAACGACAATGCCGTAAAGACCATCGAAGACCTGCAGAACATCGTGAAGGATGCCTCAACAAGCAAGGATCCGGTGCTCTACATACAGGGCGTTTATCCTACTGGCAAGAAGGCTTACTTCGCCGTGCCACTGGAAGACTAAGGCACTGACTAACAAGTAATATCTGCATATAAAGAAGGGAGTTCGTAACATTGTTATGGGCTCCCTTTTTTGTTGAAACGGACATGAAGAAAGAAAGCAAAAAATCAAATAGAATGAAAAAAATTTGCGACAACCAATAGAATTAGTTAAATTTGCACACTATAAATATCTAAAAGCGACACTTAATGAGACAATTGAAAATCACAAAAGCAATAACAAACCGAGAAAACGCCTCACTCGACAAGTATCTTCAGGAGATCGGACACGAAGAACTGATCTCTGCGGAAGAGGAAGTGGAGCTTGCAAGACGAATCAAGACGGGCGACCGCAAGGCTCTTGAAAAGCTCACAAAGGCCAATCTGCGCTTTGTCGTCTCCGTCGCGAAGCAATACCAAAACCAAGGATTGTCGCTGCCCGACCTTATCAATGAAGGCAACATCGGCCTTCTTAAGGCAGCGGAGAAATTCGACGAGACAAGAGGATTCAAGTTTATCTCGTACGCGGTATGGTGGATAAGACAGAGCATTCTGCAAGCCATTGCCGAACAGGGCCGCGTGGTGCGTCTGCCGCTTAACCAGGTGGGCAGCGTGAACAGGATAAATAAGGTGCTGAGCAAGTTTGAGCAGGAAAACGAACGCAGACCGAGTGTGGACGAAATAGCCGACAAGACGGATCTTCCTCACGAGAAGATTGAGGACGTTCTGAAGGTTAACACACGTCAGGTGTCTGTGGACGCACCTATGGCTGACGGCGACGGCACAAGCATGATTGACTTTATGCAGAGCGACTCCGATTCGTCAACGGACGAGGAGCTGCTTAAGGAATCGCTGCGCGCCGAAATAGCCTCTGCCCTATCGGTTCTGAACGATCGCGAAAGAAATGTCATAGAGGCTTTCTATGGAATCAACCAGCCCGAATGCACGATGGAAGAAATCGGCAAGAAGTATGGTCTGACAAGAGAAAGAGTGCGCCAGATAAGGGAGAAGGCCATAAGACGCCTGAAGCAGAATACGCAGAACAAGATGCTGAAAGCCTATCTTGGCAAATAAGCACACAATAATAATATAAGAAACAAAACAAACACGTAAGCATGAAATTAAGAAAGTACATTATAGCCATTGCGTCTATAGTATTATTCCCGACAATAGCTTCTGCCCTGAACAAGCAGCAAGCAATCTATATTTGCGGTTTCGCCACTACGTTCAACGACTCGACAGTATACATGACTGACATGCAGACGATTGAGAACGCATGGGTGGACACAAAGACGGGATTTCTCTATAGCCGCGACAACTATTCGTACCAGCTGAAGGACTACCTGAAGAAAGTGGGCGTAAGTCATCCTACATGCGTCACCATTTTCGGCAAGACCAGAAAGGAAGCTGAGAAGAAGTATATGGCGCTCAAGAAACGCTATACTACGAAGGGCAAGTACGACGTGAAATACATCACCTCAAACGACTTCAAGTATAACGTGATTGTTCCGAACGAGGACGAGCAGGTTAAGGCAAAGACCAAGAAGCAGAAGGACAGCAAATAAACGAAGTCGGAAAGAAGATGACAACAGAATACGTCTTTTGTGTAGCAGAACACGTCTTCAGGATTGGTTTTGCTGACAGCCGACAAGACAACATCCACTTATTACCGTCATTCATTCCCTTCATTAAGGAGGGAGAGAATGGCGGTTATGTTTTTTATGTCAAGGTGAGTGAAGCGCTCTGTCTCAACTTGCCGCCGCTGACCGATGTCCACAACTACCCCACTCACAACGGAAGCTTAACCGTTGAGACGAACAAGAAGGACGCTTACAGAATAACATCGTACGACGATTCGGGTAATTGCTGCGCCATAATGCAGACAATGAATGGCTTCAAGAACGTGGAGTGTGTCCTGCAAGGCACAAGGGAGACGAGGGCGTTCGGGCTGAATAACAGCATTATGATGGCCTTCACTTTCAGAACGAGCGCAGCAGAAACCCTGCTTATCCATGCCTCGGCAGTTATACATCAGGATTATGGTTACGCGTTCATTGCACGTAGCGGAACCGGCAAGAGCACGCACACCCGACTATGGACGGAGCACATCGCAGATACGGAACTCCTGAATGATGACAACCCAGTCGTAAGAATCATCGACAACCAGGTATTTATCTACGGAAGTCCGTGGAGCGGAAAGACACCATGCTACCGTAACATTAAGGTAAAGCTCGGAGCCATAACGCAAATCATCAGGGACGAGCGTAATTACGCAGAAGCCGTCTCGCCGGTAAGAATGTTCTGCTTCCTACAGACAGCATGCTCCACATTAAGGATGGACAACAAGATTTACCATAACACCAACAATATCATCGCACGTCTTATTGAACTCATCCAAAACCACAGCTATGCGCTACATTGCAGACCCGACAAAGAAGCTGCCGTGGTGTGCCATAAGACAATCTGCCGAAACGATCACTAAAAGCCAATACTTACATCATGCACGACAACATCACCATATTTCGTCTTGAAGGCAACAGCATGCGACCTTACCTTGTGGGAGGACGCGACAAAGCCATTGTGGAGTCGCCGGCAGGGAATGTCAGGAAGGGTGACGTGGTGGTGGCAAGGCTATGTTCGGGCGAAACCATAATGCACCGCGTAGTAAAGATAGAAGGTACGAACGTCACGCTTCTTGGTGACGGCAACATCAAGCCGGAACATTGCCATACGGCTGACATAATAGGAAAAGCCATTGGTTTCCATCGCAATGGACGCAACAAGGCTGAGAGTTGTTCGGATAAGCGATGGAGGGTTTATTCGTTCGTATGGACACGCCTGCTCTTCATGCGACGATACTTGTTGGGAGCAATACGACTAATACAAACCATAATAATAAGAAACAAACACATGAAAACAAAAGAAGGACTGGTACTGCGAAACATCTGCGGCGAACACGTGCTGTGCGCAGAAAACACCATAGATGAGGATTTCAACAAAATAATAAACATGAGCGAAAGCGCCGCTGAGCTTTGGGAAAGGGTGCAGGGAGCCGACGATTTCACGCTCGAAACGCTGACTAAGACGCTCTGCGAATTATACGAAATAGACGAGCAAACAGCCAATAAGGACGCTTCTGAACTGATGAGACAATGGTATGAAGCCGGTCTGATAATATAAAAGAAAAGCGCGACGGTAAGCCTATAAAGCCTGCCGTCGCGCTTTTTATATGGATTTTATAATCCCTTATCAGATTATTCAATAATAAAAATCCCCTTATCAGATTATTCGATAACAACAAGAGGAGAATCCTCGAGGACGCTCTCGCCCTGCTTTACGCAGATAGCTGTTACCTTACCGTCCTTCTCAGCCTCAAGGTTGTTGGCCATCTTCATCGCCTCAAGAACGATGACGGTGTCGCCTACCTTAACCTCGTCGCCTACTGCCACCTTAATCTCTGTTACCACACCGGGCAGCGGAGCCTTGAGGGCATTGGCTGTGTTGACATTGGCAGCGCTGGTTGTCTCGCCCTCAGTCTGCTCAGCAGCGGGCTGACCAAGAACCACCTTCTTCTTTTCAGGCTCTGCCTCTTTCTCCATTTCCACCTTGAAAGCCTCGCCGTTAACGTTCAGGCTGGCAATGTTGCCCTCGACGCCTTCAATCTGGACAGTATACTCCTGTCCGTCAATAGTATATTTGAATTCTTTCATCTCCTTTTTACGGTTTTGCTGTTAAACTCAAGAACTTTGCGTTCCACATTGTGTGACGCGGCTTAATGGTTATGAAACCAGGTTCCTTGTCATGCACGTTGTTGCCTTGAAACTCGTACAGAGCCATAGCAATGGCTGCATATATATTCTTGTCCATTTTACTTTTTAGATTTTACGAGTCGAAAGTTAAATTACATCGGCATACATCCGTGCTTCTTTGCCGGAAGCGACTGGCGCTTTGTGGCAAGCTGAGCAAGTGCACGACAGATGCGGAAGCGTGTGTTGCGCGGCTCGATAACGTCGTCGATATATCCGTAAGAGGCTGCCTCGTACGGGTTGGCAAACTTCTCTGTGTATTCCTCTTCCTTCTCTGCAAGGAATGCCTTAACATCCTCGCCGGCTTCCTTCTTTGCCTTGGCTTCCTTGCCGCAAAGGATGGCAACGGCTCCGCTGGCGCCCATAACGGCAATCTCTGAAGAAGGCCATGCGAAGTTGAGGTCGGCACGAAGCTGCTTGCAACCCATAACGATGTGGCTACCGCCATAGCTCTTGCGCAGAGTAACGGTGATCTTGGGTACTGTAGCCTCGCCGTAAGCATAAAGGAGCTGTGCTCCGTGCTGGATAACGGCGTTGTATTCCTGACCTGTACCAGGGAGGAATCCGGGAACGTCCACCAACGAAACGATAGGAATGTTGAAAGCATCGCAGAAACGAACGAAGCGTGCTGCCTTGCGGCTGGCGTTAACGTCCAATACACCTGCGTAAGCTGCCGGCTGGTTGGCAACGATACCTACGCTGCGACCGTTGAAGCGTGCGAAACCGATGATGATGTTCTTGGCAAACTTAGGCTGAACCTCGAAGAACTCGCCGTTGTCCGTGATGGCTCCGATAACCTTATACATATCGTAAGCCTTGTTGGGATCGTCAGGAATAATCTCGTTAAGCGAATCCTCCATACGGTTGATCGGGTCGTTGCACTCCACGCTGGGAGCCTCTTCCGTGTTGTTGCTGGGGATGAATGAGAGCAAGCTCTTTATCATCTCGATGGCCTCTTCCTCTGTCTTTGCTGCGAAGTGTGTGACGCCGCTCTTTGTTGCATGAACGGAAGCGCCGCCAAGGTGCTCAGCGTCGATGTCCTCGCCGGTTACGGTCTTCACAACCTTCGGACCTGTAAGGAACATGTAAGAGGTCTGCTCCTTCATGATGATGAAGTCGGTAAGAGCCGGTGAATAAACGGCACCACCTGCACACGGACCCATAATGGCTGAAATCTGCGGGATAACACCCGAAGCAAGAATGTTGCGCTCAAAGATTTCGCCGTAGCCTGCAAGCGCACAGATGCCTTCCTGAATACGTGCACCACCCGAGTCGTTCATGCAGATAACCGGCGCACCCATTGTCATGGCCATGTCCATAACCTTGCAGATCTTCTGTGCCATTGTCTCTGACAACGAACCGCCGTTCACGGTGAAGTCCTGTGCATAAACATACACCAGTCTTCCGTCAACAGTTGCGCTACCTGCTACGACGCCGTCGCCGTAATAGTGCTTCTTCTCCATTCCGAAGTTGGTGCAACGATGCTTCTTAAACATGTCGTACTCCTCGAACGAACCCTCATCGACGAGCATCTCTATACGCTCACGTGCTGTATACTTGCCACGTGCGTGCTGCTTCTCGATGGCCTTCTCGCCACCGCCAAGACGGGCCTGCTCACGCTTTGCGACCAATTCCTTGATTTTCTCTACTTGTTTGCTCATTTTTATGATTGTCTAATAATATTCTGAATGATAAAGATAAGCCGTGACTGACTTCTCGTTTTCCGTCATCATTGCTCTTGTCCTTATTAAGGTGCAAATGTACGAAAAAAAACGAAAAACACGACAATGGTTTAGCAAAAATATCACTTCATCGAAGAATCGACGAATGACAAGGGCAGCAAATCCTTTGCTGACATAACGCTATAGACACCTTTCTTTCCATAAAGGAGGATGCGGATGGGTTGCTTGTAGCGGTCTTCCACGCCGAGAATAACCTGACGGCAAGCGCCACAAGGACTAACGGGGTCGTCCAGCAGTCCGTTATCGTTTCGGGCAGCAATGGCTAACGTATGGACGCTCTGGTCGGGATGGTTGGCTTGGGCAGCAAAGAGGGCTGTTCGCTCCGCACACAGTCCGGACGGGAATGCGGCGTTCTCCTGATTGGCACCGATGACGATGCTACCGTCAGCAAGGCGTACTGCCGCTCCAACATAGAAGTGGCTGTATTCTGCGTAAGCGTTGTACGTGGCTTGTACGGCTCTCTCCACAAGTTCGCGGTCGTCAGCCGACAGTTCGTCCAGCTGATAATGCTTTATCGTTATGTTAAGTTTTATCTCGTTCATATTCAGGTGTATAATTTAAAAAGGTTTATTCTTCGTCGTCTCCGCCCACATACTCGTAAGCTCCCACGTCGGGCTTCTCGTCTCTGCTGCGTCCGTCTCGGTCTGTCTTTGTGGCAGATTCAGGATTGGCCTTGTCTATGGCAGCCGACTCCTTGCGCAGATGGAAGTCGTAATCCTGCTGATCGCCGTCTATCTTCACGAAATGCTTCTGACCGTAGCTGACGGTGTCCTTCACGTCCTCAAACACTACGTTCGTGAAATGCTTCTTCTGCTCTTCGTCTTCTGCTTCCGGCGTTCGCATCACGCAGTCATAGAACATATAGTTGAAGGCGTTCTCGTTGTCCTCGCCTCCATGCACACCGGTCATCTCGTCGTCCGAATATCCGGTCACCAGGCTGTTGCGACATTCCAAAGCCAGCAACGGATTGTCCGTAGCCGAGAAATACAGGGCTGTGCCACGTGAAGCGTCGAAGGGATAGAACTGTGCCAAGGTGGAATTCTGCACGCTCACCTCTCCTCCGTCCACAGCCAAGCAATGCCCGAGCGCATTCGTAAGCTGACAGTTCACGATGCTTGCCTTCGCATTCACAAGGCGCACGCAGTCGCCCTGACAGTTATGTACGGTTGAGTTTGCCAGCGTCAGCTTGTTGCGGCTAACGTCCGAGGAGTCTGCCACAATGCCGTTAAAGGCTCCGTGCAGGTCGGTGTACGTCATCTCGTTGTCGTATGAGGTTTCCTCGAAGCGGATGCCTTGCCATTGTCCGCTCACACGGTCGTAAGGCAGATAGTCGAACATGCGGTCCAGTCTGTCGCCTCTTAGCACCACGTTAGCCTCCTCCGTGCCCTTGCTGAGCAAGCGTCCCTTTACGGTCATTCCTGCGTTGCCATGAAAATAGAGGGTGGTTCCGGCTGCCAATGTCAGCGTAGCGCCCTCCTCCACCGTCAGCCCGCCGTAGACCACCATCGGCTTCCCTGAAGATGCCAACGTCGAGTCCTTGCTAATGGTTACGTCCTTCAGCAGCGTAGCGTCCCACGAGAAGGCGTTGAGCACCACTTTCTGCTGTCGTCCGCTCTCAAGCGTAAACACCAGATTGTCGTTCAATTCTTTCGGTTTGTCCGTAAAGGTAACGTTTGACGTAAGCTCCACAAACACGCGAATGCTGTCCTTGTCTCTCACCTCTATGTCGTTGGCCTTGTAGCCTTGCTCCGGACTAAGATAAACGCCGTCAACATTCACACGGTAGCCCGACTGGTTGCCGCCCTCCAAGCGTACGTTCGTGCAGCGTAGGCCCTTTCCCGACCTGTTATGCACCCAAAACGACCTTGTTGAAGACGGCACGGTGGAGAATATGGTGTCAAATCTGACCGTATCTACAGAAAAAGACAAGAGATTGCTTGGAGAATCAGTAAAGCTGTCCCCATCGTCACAAGCGCAAAACCCAAGAAGGCTAAGCGCAAATAATATGTTCAAATACAGTATTTTCATTTATATAATAACGTGAAGTACGCTTACATATTGCATCTTTGAACAGAAAAGAAACTTAAAGACACAAAAAAAGCGCTGACCGTAAAGTCAACGCTCTTTTGTACACCCTTAGGGATTCGAACCCTAGACCCACTGATTAAGAGTCAGTTGCTCTACCAACTGAGCTAAGGGTGCAAGTGTTAATGCTTGTCAGCAACCTCATTTCTGAATTGCGAGTGCAAAGGTAGTGTAATTCCGGGAAACCACCAAACGTTTCCACGTTTTTTTTCAAAATTATTTAAGAAATCCGTTCATAATTGATTTATGTTAAGCAAAAGCCCTGATTTCTTTCAAAGCCCTACCCTCTTAAAACAAAAAACCCCGACAAACCGAGTTTGCCAGGATCATTATAACATAAAGAATAAGTTTCTTAGTTTTTCGAGTTGAGATACGCCATTACTTTGTTAAAGTACTTCTGCGTTCTCTTCACGCTGTAACGATAACCGCCGTTCCACGCTCGGATGGCCCTTTCGATATCGTTCTGGGGATTGAAGTATGACTGGATAAGGACGAACATTTCCTTCGACTTTGCCAAGTCAAACCTGTCACGAAGCGAAAAACGCTTCTTGCTCTTGCGTTTCTTCAGAATGTTGTTACATTCCATCACCAAGACTGGGGTTATCTGCATAGCGCCGCAAGAGTTGCCGCTTACAGCCTTCACATTACCACGGCTTTCCACGTGGATAATGGCGTTCATTACGGGCTCCCAATCAAACCCGTCTGCTGTTGTGCTTACAGTTTCCGAGTCAACTGCGTTTTCAGCACTAAATACGGGAGAAGCTCCCGCTACAAAAATAAATAATACTACTAATCTAAAGATCTTAAACATTATTACGTGGTTTGTGGAGCCTGAACCATTGCTCTTAAACGTCCTGCGCCTCGGGTTCGGATCAGAAACCGAAAGACGGATACGTATAGCCTGAAAATCATCAGACCGAACAAAGAGCCCGAGGCATCTGTTGGGGGTATTCCTGTCAACACACGCCAAACTCCGTTAGCTAATCCTGAACGGCATTCTAATACAAAAAGAAAGTGCCGCCATTTAATATCGAGTGCAAAATTACACAAAAACCATGAATTGTGCAAGTTTTATCCCCATTAACTAACGCTCACAAACGTTTATTAACCCTCTATAACACTTTGTATTTCAATAACATAATGCAAAACTCAGGGGACTATGGCGTCCCGCCGCAGCCACGCACCCTCCACAAACAAGCCAACAACTCCCCTCGTACAAAAACAAAAAAAAGTGTGCCGGTCTTTTCTAACCAGCACACTTCCTATATGTAGATTCTTAGAATTTTTACTTCTTGAAGAAATCCTTTACAGCCTCATTGGCAACCATACGCTCGTCAAACATGTAAGCGCCGGTCTTCGGGCTTTTTACCATCTTGATAACCTTTGTATATGCGCGACCATCCGTAGAACCTTCATGGAGGGTAGCGACCGCTTTCTTTGCCATAGTCTATTTATTATTACTTAATCTCCTTGTGAAGAGTCATCTTCTTGAGGATGGGGTTATACTTCATTAATTCCATGCGATCAGGAGTATTCTTACGGTTCTTGGTCGTTACGTAACGACTTGTACCTGGCAGACCGCTGTTCTTCATTTCGGTGCACTCGAGGATAACCTGTACTCTGTTGCCCTTTGCTTTCTTTGATGCCATTTACTTATTCTCCTATTACTTTAATGTCACTCCAGTCACAATAGCCTTTAGACACCGCCTGCTTGATGGCAGCATCCAAGCCCACTTTGTTAATAAGACGCAGACCCGCTGCGCTGATCTTGAGGCTGATCCAGCAGTTCTCCTCAACATAGAAGAACTTCTTGCTGAACAAGTTCACATCGAAAGAACGCTTTGTGCGATGCTTTGAATGCGATACGTTGTTACCTATCTGGGCTTTCTTTCCCGTAATCTGACAAATTTTCGACATTTCTATCTGCTTTTTTGTATTCGTTTTTGATACCTATTCCAAACAGGGTGCAAAATTAGCTACTTTTTCTGAGACTACAAAACTTTCCACCAAATAATCGCAAGTATTTAATGTTTTTTTGTTTTTCGCTCATTTTCAATGACCTTTTTTTCGGAGAATCGGCATCAGTCAGCCTTTTCTTACTCTGTTACAGGAATTACAGGTGCCTTACCCTCTTCCTTCTCCTTCGGCATCTCTTCTTTCAGGAAGCCGATAAACATCTGGAGGGCTTTCGTGGTGGCGATGGCGAGGTTTATGTCGCGGCCATAATCTTCGGTCAGCTTGCAGGTTACGGTCTTCTCTGCGTTGCCACAGGCCAGCCAGATTGTGCCGACAGGAATCTCTGCCGTACCGCCTCCAGGACCTGCTGTTCCGGTGCTGGCGATGGCGAAGTCCACGCCGAGAGTCTTGATGGCTCCCTGCACCATCTCCTTTGCCACTTCCTCACAAACGGCGGTATTTTCTTCAATGACGTCGTGCGATACGCCCAGGAGGTTCTCCTTCACGTCGTTGGTGTAGGCGATGATGCCACCCTTAAAGTAGGCTGAAGCGCCCGGCACGGCTATTATCGACTCTGCGATGCGACCTCCCGTGCAGCTCTCCACGGTTCCCAATGTCATACCCGCTCCATAAAGGAACTGCTGAATCTCGCGACTTAATATTTTCTTTTCAAACTCCATTTTTCTATTCTTTGTTATCGTTATTAATCTTTGCTTGAAAGCCCCACTTACTTGAACGTCACCTTGCTGAACGCCGGCTTGTCTATCGAGCAGAAGTCCTTGTCCAGGAACTTATAGTAGCCCGTCACGCCGATCATTGCCGCATTGTCCGTGGTGTAGCTGAACTTCGGAATATATACGGTCCATCCGTAACGCTTGGCATGGTCATGGAAGGCGTTGCGAAGGCCGTTGTTGGCAGACACGCCTCCTGCCACAGCCACGTGCTTGATGCCGGTCTGCTTTACGGCGAGCTTCAGCTTCTTCATCAGAATGTTCACGATGGTATGCTCCAGGCTGGCTGCGAGGTCTTCCTTATGATGCTCTATGAAGTCTGGGTCGTCCTTAATCCATTTGCGCAGACTGTAGAGGAATGATGTCTTCAGTCCGCTGAAGCTATAGTCCAAGCCCGGAATGTGCGGCTCTGAGAACTTGTAAGCCAGCGGATTGCCCTGACGTGCCAGCTTGTCGATGATCGGACCGCCCGGATAGCCCAGTCCCATCACCTTCGAACACTTGTCGATGGCTTCGCCGGCTGCGTCGTCGATGGTCTGACCGAGCACCTCCATGTCGTTGTAGGCGTTCACCTTCACAATCTGCGAGTTGCCGCCCGACACGAGCAGACACAGGAACGGGAAGGGAGGCGTGGTGTCCTCGGGCTTCTCCTTGATGAAGTGTGCCATAACGTGTCCCTGCAGGTGGTTTACGTCTATCATCGGGATGCCCAAGCTGCGGGCAAATCCCTTCGTAAAGCTTACGCCTACGAGAAGCGAACCCATAAGGCCCGGTCCGCGTGTGAAAGCCACGGCAGACAGCTGCTCCTTGGTTATTCCCGCACGCTTGAGGGCGGTACTCACTACGGGCACGATGTTCTGCTGGTGGGCACGCGAAGCAAGCTCAGGCACCACGCCGCCATACTCATGATGTACGGCTTGCGAGGCAGTGACATTGCTCAATAATATGTTGTCGTTGAGTACTGCTGCACTTGTGTCGTCGCAGCTACTCTCAATGCCTAATATATACATTTTCTTAGTTATTATTTTTTATTTGTATTTATTATTTATTAGTTATTACTTCTTTAATTATTTTTTATTTGTTGGAATAGTCATCCAATGGCGCAAGCCAAATAATAACTAATAAATAATAAATACTAAATACTAATATGTTAAGACTTCCACGCCGTGTTCGGTCATCAGCAGGGTGTGTTCCCACTGGGCGCTCGGCTTCTCGTCGCCCGTGATTACCTCCCAGCCATACTCGTCGTCAGCGTCGATAAACACCTTCCATGTGCCCATATTCACCATCGGCTCTATGGTGAACACCATGCCAGGTACGAGCAGCATGCCCGTGCCGCGGTGTCCGTAATGCGTCACCTCAGGCTCCTCGTGGAACTCCAGTCCAACGCCGTGTCCGCAGAGGTCGCGCACGATGCCGTAATGATATTTGTCGGCGTGCTTCTGGATGGCGTGTCCGATGTCGCCCACGAAGCTGTAGGGCTTGGCTGCCTCCATGCCGATCTCCAGACATTCCTTTGCCACGCGCACCAGCTGCTCCTTCTCGGGAGTGGTCTTGCCGATGATGAACATGCGCGAAGCGTCGGCGTAATATCCGTCAAGGATGGTGGTGAAGTCCACGTTGATGATGTCGCCCTCCTGAAGGATGTCCTCCTCCTTGGGGATGCCGTGGCACACCACCTCGTTGATGCTCGTGCAGACGCTCTTCGGAAATCCCTCGTAGTTAAGGCATGCGGGGATGGCTCCGTGCGACGTGCAGTAGTCGTAGCATATCTGGTCTATCTCAAGCGTGCTCATTCCGGCACGTATGTTCTTTGCCACTTCGTCAAGCACTCCCGTATTGATGACACCACTTCTTCGGATGCCCTCTATCTGTTCCGGGGTCTTGATGAGCGAACGTGAGGGAACTGTCTTTCCCTTGTTTTCCCAATACATCACTTTCTTGTCAAGTTCGGTAGGCTCCTGTCCTGGGAGACAATGCCACACTCTCTTCTTCTTGAATACCATAGATGTCTTTATATATATAAAAAATGTTTTATGTCTTCTATATTGAAGTTACAGAATCTAAAGCCGTATGCCCGTTCCTTATCCGAACAGGTCCAGCCTGTTGCTTCTTGCCGTCTCTAAGGACGACAGTTTCTTCTGATGGGCGGCGTATTCGTCACGCAGCCTTGCGTACTTCTCGTCCAGCTCCTTGGCGAAGCGTGCCTTCTCCTCGGGGTTCATGAGGCGCTGCGCTATGATGGGGTTCTGCGCCGCATCTTTCACCCAGACCACGATGCCGCTGTAAATGGGAGCAATCTTCAGCGCCACGTGCATCTCGGACGTTGTTGCTCCGCCCACCATTATGGGCAAGTCCAGTCCGGCACGCTCCATCTCCGTCGCCACGTTCACCATCTCTTCCAGGCTCGGCGTGATCAGTCCGCTCAGACCAATCATGTCTGCCTTCTCCGTCACGGCTTTCTTCACAATCTGCTCGGCAGGAACCATCACGCCAAGGTCAATGACGTCGTAGTTGTTGCACGCCATCACCACCGCAACGATGTTCTTGCCGATGTCGTGTACGTCGCCCTTGACGGTTGCCATCAGCACCTTGCCGGCTGTGGTCGTTCCCTCCTTCTTGTCGGCTTCGATGTAGGGCTGCAGTATTGCCACCGCCTTCTTCATCGTTCGGGCAGTCTTCACCACCTGCGGGAGGAACATCTTGCCGCAACCGAACAGCTCGCCCACCGTGTTCATGCCGTCCATGAGCGGACCTTCTATGATGTCCACGGCCTTCGGGAAGGCGGTCAGGGCCTCCTGAATGTCTTCCTCCATATATTCCGCCACACCCTTCACCAGCGCTGTGGACAGGCGCTTTGCCACGTCCTCCTTGCGCCATTCGGGCTGTGCCTTGCTTACCGCTGCTGCGCCTCCAGCCGCTGCGCCGTTCTTCAGCGCTTCCTGCTGCTGCTTTATCTGGTCAGCCAGCTCTATGAGGCGTTCTGATGCGTCCGTCCTGCGGTTGAGCACCACGTCCTCCAGTATCTCTAATTGGTCGGCAGGGATGTCGCCGTAAGCCACCTTCGTGGCAGGATTGACAATGCCGAAGTCCATTCCCTTCTGGATGGCATGATAGAGAAACACGGCGTGCATCGCCTCACGTATATAGTTGTTGCCGCGGAACGAGAACGAGAGGTTGCTTACGCCTCCGCTTATGTGCGCTCCGGGCAGATTCTGCTTTATCCATTCCGTGGCTCTTATGAAATCCACGGCATAATTGTCATGCTCTTCCATGCCGGTGGCGATGGCGAGCACGTTAGGGTCGAAGATGATGTCCAGCGGATTCATGCCCACCTTCTCCGTCAGGAGCTTGTAGGCGCGTCCGGCTATCTCGATGCGTCGCTCGTACGTCGTGGCCTGTCCCTTCTCGTCGAAGCACATCACCACCACAGCTGCGCCGTATCTCATCACGTCGCGGGCATGCGCGAGAAACACTTCCTCGCCTTCCTTCAGCGAAATGGAGTTGACGATGCACTTTCCCTGCACACATTGCAGTCCGGCTGTTATCACGTCCCACTTCGACGAGTCTATCATCACCGGCACCTTGGCGATGTCCGGCTCCGAGGCTATGATATTGAGGAAGGTGCGCATCTCCTCACGGGCGTCCAGCAGTCCGTCGTCCATGTTTACGTCTATGACCAGCGCTCCGTCAGCCACCTGCTTTCGGGCGATGGTCACAGCCTCCTCATAATTCTTCTCCTTTATAAGACGCAGGAACTTGCGCGAGCCTGCCACATTACATCGCTCGCCCACGTTCACGAAGCGCACGTCGGGCGTGACGTCCAGCAGCTCCAGTCCGCTCAGCCACATCGTCCGTGGCTTCTCCTGCGGCTGGTGCGGCGTCTTGCCTTCGGCTATCTCGGCGTACTTGGCTATGAACTTCTCCGTCGTGCCGCAACATCCGCCTATGATGTTCACCAGCCCCTCGTCGATGTATTCCCCTATCTGCGGAGCCATCGTCTCGGGCGTTTCGTCATAGCCGCCGAGACTGTTGGGCAGTCCGGCGTTGGGATAGGCACTTATATAATAAGGTGCATGATGTGCCAGCTCCTTTATGAACGGCTTCATCTGGTCAGCACCGAACGAGCAGTTCAGACCTATCGAGAAAATCGGATAACTGCTCACGCTGGCGAGCACGGCGTCAAGCGTCTGTCCGCTCAACGTACGTCCGGCAAGGTCGCTCACCGTGATGCTGAGCATTATTGGCAGTTCGCGTCCCGTGCGGCGCTCCACCTCCATCGTGGCGTCTATCGCAGCCTTCGCGTTCAGCGTGTCAAACACGGTCTCAATGAGCACAGCGTCCGCCCCACCCTCTTCCAGAGCCTCAATCTGCTCCAGGTAGTCCTCATAGAGAGTGGCGTAGTCCAGCTCACGTGCAGCAGGATTGCTCACGTCCGGGCTCATCGAACATGTCTTGTTCGTCGGTCCCACCGATCCTGCCACGAAGCGCGGCTTCTCCTCCGTAGAGTATCGGTCTGCCGCCTTTCTTGCGATGCGTGCTCCTTCCAGCGCCATCTCGCGTGCCGACGTCTCCAGCCCGTAGTCAGCCTGGCTCACACGCTGCGAGCTGAACGTGTTGGTGGTGATGATGTCAGCGCCCGCCATCAGATACTTTGCGTGAATATCCTCTATCACGTCCGGTCGGGTAAGGTTCAGCATGTCGTTGTTGCCCTTCATCATTCCCTCCGCGTTGCGATAGCGGTAGCCCCTGAAGTCGTCTTCCTCCAGTCCGTACTGCTGTATCATGGTGCCCATCGCACCGTCCAATATAATTATCCTGTCCTTGATGACCTCTCGTAAAGTCTTCTTCATTCGTTTTCCTTAAGTCAATAACTCTTAATAGTGCTTCATCGCCCTATCCATCTCTCTGCGGTCTTCCTTTTCCTTGAGCGTCTGGCGCTTGTCATATTCCTTCTTGCCCCTGCACAGAGCGATGTCCACCTTCGCCCTTCCGTGTTCGTCTATGAAGACCAGCGTCGGCACGATGGTATATCCGGGCTGCTTGGTGGCATTCTCCAGCTTGTATATCTCGCGCTTCGTCAGCAGCAGCTTGCGGTCACGGCGTGCCTCATGGTTGCTGAACGAGCCGTAGAAGTAAGGCGAAATGTTCATGCCCTTCACCCAAACCTCATGGTTGTTTATATAACAGAAAGTATCCACAAGGCTTGCCTTTCCAAGCCTTATCGACTTAATCTCAGTACCCGTGAGCACTATTCCTGCAGTATAGGTCTCCACGAAGAAGTATTCGAAGGAGGCCTTCTTGTTCTTTATGCTTACAGGACTTTTCTTTCTTTTCAGTTCCTGTTCCTTGTTCATCTCTCTTGTTTACTCTTCAATAATGACAAAATCGTCAATGTGGTTGTCCACGTACTGAGCCACGGCAGCCGTCCAAGCCTCCTCGTTCTCCACAAACTCGTCGTCATAGTCGTCGAAGTCAGAGTATTGCTCGAACATCGCCATAAACTCCTCGTCGTCACACTCCCTGCATATCTTTGCGCCATGCTCCTTATAGAGCTTGCGCACGGCAAAGAGCATCTTGGCAAGGTCGCGCAATCCCCAGTCGCGCAGCACCTTGGCGAAGGGATTGTCAAAGATAAAGCCGCCATAGCCGTTATAGATCAGCTGCACGAAGCCGCCGTCCATAACCTCCTCGTGCAGGATGTCGTAGGCAAGCAGCGTTATCTGCGACACACTCAGCTGCTGCATGTTCTCAGCGTTCAGCTCACCACCGATGGCCTCCTTCGTGGCGTTCACAAACACCGCGAGGAAGGCATCCATATCTTGCATCGCCGCCTCACGAAGGGCAGCGTCTTTCACTTTTACCTGTACCATAATCTGCAAAGTTAATGTAATTCGAAGACAATACAAAATAAAAGGAAAACAAAACATACCACAATTATCATTTTTTTATCGAACTTGCGCCAGTTCAGCTTTCTATTTGATTCTAACCATCACCCCCTTCTTCCTCTTCACGTTCTTCTAGATGCGCTCAAACAGCCGTTCGAACTCCTCGCCCGACCTGATCACCACGCCCGGTATGTGCTGCCTACCCACAATGATGCTGCCGTAACGCAGCGTAAAGGCACCGTTGCCAGCCCTTATCGTGGCGCCCTGCGGCAGCGTGGGCATCCTGCGTCTCAACGCCTTGTCCGTACTCAGCGTCACGGGATAACATCCGGCTGGCAGATAGTTATGGGGATGCTCCACGGAGGCGCATATCGTGCGCCCGTTGATTATTACCATACCGTCCACGCCATAAGGCGAATAACGATAACGCTTGATTTCTATTACCATAGTCTTTTTATTAATTACGAGTTAAGAATTACGAGTTACGAATTTTTATTTTGACAAGATGACAAGATGACAATTCCTAATTCTTCCGATACCTATGGTTCTGGCATTCGGTCACCAGCCCCTGCTTGCGCCAGTTCTTCAGCATCTGATGCACGGCGTTGCGCGACGTATTGCATCCCTTCACGGCTATGCTGTGCTGCAGCGCCTGTTCGAAGCTGAACGTCGTGTCCAGACGCTCGAAGATAGAGTCGTTCTTGCCACGCTTCGTGCGCTCCGAAGCAGCGTGTCCGCAATAGTCCTTCGACGAGAACGCAGCCTCCATGCGCTCACGGAAGAAATGGAGGGCATTCTCAATCTGATAGTCAGCCAGGACGTCAAAGGCGGCGAGGAAAGACGGTTGCTGCTGCTTCACGATCATCTCCTTCCACAGCCCCGGCTGCTGCTTCAGCCGCGTCTCGGCACCAGCCACACCGTGACGGTCAATCAGCTGTCCAGCCACACGGCAGAGCATCAGGCACGTCATCATCCTCATAGTCGTAGGGCAGATGCGGAATCGCTGGCGAGCCTTCACCTTGTCGTCATCCTTCATCGTCTCCAGACGCACACGCTCCAGCCATTGCCTGCCTCTCGCCTCCAGCTTCGGCAGCACCACCTCGCCAGCCATCAAAGGCAGCAGATGGGCTATCTGACGGATGCGCTCACGCTGCTTGTCGGTCAGCACATGCAGATTCTCCGTCAGCGGCTGAAACGTGTTGTCGGGCGTACGGGCCAAGGCAATTCTGCTCTGAAAGCCGTCCGTATAGTTGGTCACCACACGATAGAGAGCGTCAGGCAGCGCACAGGCAGCTTAGGCTCCTCAGGCTGCTCCTTCTTGTTCTTCGCAGCACGCTTCTTGGCACGCCACTCGTCCTCCTGCTGCTGATACATCCTGTCCATCGCCTTCACCTCAGCCGTCCAAGCCTCCACCACAGGGTCGATGCCGCCCTTGCCAGAGGCAAAGTCGCCAGCGATGTAGGAGATAAGGTTCAGCGAGTTCATCTTGCCATGCACGTCCACCTTCACCCCCGTCGCCAGCATACCTATCACGGGGCAGATGGCGGTCAGCACGGGCAGCGCCAGAGCCGGACCCACAGCGTCAATGGAGTCCTTCACGCCCTGCGGCATTCGTGGCAGCGCCTCGTAATAGAAGAGGTCGTCCTTAGCCAGCGCCTCGTCTATGCCGTCCGCCTCGCCCTGCTCCGCACCGCCGTCCGTCATGCGCTCCTGACGGATGGCGATGAGCACGTCCTTCAGCCGCTTCGGCATCTGCGTGCGCTTCTCGCTCAGCGCATTGTCAATACAGGCCAGCTTCTCCGCCTCCGCGAAGCCGTCATAGCAAGGAATAATCCTATCGAGCAACCCACGGTCGAAGCCGCAGATATGACGAAGATTCACGGCCAGCTCAAACGTAAGCGTATTGCGGTTGCTCTTCACAGGCTCCTGCGAGTCATTATACATCGCCCACCACTTGCGCACAATCTCAGCATAAGGAATGCCCAGATAACAGTCCGAAGCCTCCGTCGGCGCAGCCTCAGAAGAATCAGCCGAATCCGTAATCCCCTTATTCCGAGCAGCATCAGAAGAATCAGAAAAATCCGTAATCTCCTTCTTCAGAGTTGCCTCCTGATTGTCAAACAGCTCCTTATCCACAAACAGCAGCCTGTCCGTCGGCGGCGTAAAGAACACACGCGTAATGTCCTTCGCCCCCTTGTCATACTCTACGCCCAGCAGCTCCGAAGCCCATCTTAGGTTTTCCTCCTGCGTCATCCCCTCTCGGCGACGAAAGACCACGTGATAACCCTTGTTGGCCGACCGCTCCAGCATCAGCAGCCCCAGCTCCTCCTTCCTGCCCATCACCAGCTCCGGCACGCTCCTCATCCTCTCCTCATAGTCAGGCGAAGAGGGGTCGAAGTCGATGTCCATCCCCACCGACCGGCTCACACGCTCCGCCCCCTTCAGCCCTCCGTCGGCATTAGGCAGACACGAATAGTTCATCTGCACCATCATGCGCTTCTCCGCCCCACGGTTACGCTCCGAGTCGCGCAGAAGCCTATACTCCATTTCGTCCTTCACAGGGCGCATAAGCTTAGCCCCGTCCTTATAATATATAATGTGTACGCTCATAATAAACTCCTAATTCAAAACTTCGTTATGTCAGTCACTAAGATGTCCTGATAATGCGCCCCGTTGTGCTCTCGTGTCGTAAACCTCAGCGTCACCGCCACCAAGGTGCCCGCATCAAAACGGCATAGCGCCACATTGCCAAGCATAGCCGCCACATACTGGTTCTCATACTTGCCGCCAAGCTCCTGAAGCATGATGTTGCACTTCATCACCTGACCACCCTCCGCCTTCTGGCTCTGTACAGCGAAAGCCTCGCCCTGCTGCACCACTCTCATGATCTTTGTCTCCATTTTCCGTAGTTATTATTTATTAGTTATTATTTGGTAGTTATTATTTATTATTTGTCAGTTTTCTATTGGTTGCAAAGCAATCTCAGAAAATACTCCTGACCCTTGCCAGTAACCTTAGTTGTTACTCTCTCCTCCGAGCCGTGGTTGGTCTTTATCACCGTCACCGACTGGGCAAAGATACCCCTCTCCACCCACATCTGAATCGGTTCCGTCGACCGCTTGAAGATATAGCCGTGCTCCCTCATCCATCTGTACAGCCGCGTGCGTCCCGTAACAAAGCCGTTGCGCGTCAGCAGCTTCGCCAGCTCGCTAATCAGGATGCAGCCGTCGCCCGTCGTCAGCGCGTCCGCAAACTCCACCTTAGGCCGCTGCTCCTCCATCAGCTCCTCCTTCCGACGGAGCAACACATCCTTCTGCTCCAGCGTACGGTTCAGAATCCTCACCGCCTTAGCCAGAATCGTCTTCTCGTCATCCTGCTCCTCCAAGGGAACATATCCCCCCGTCCGACGGATCTGCGGCAGCACCTCAGAAGTCACCCATTTGCGGAAAGCCCTTGCCGAAGGCTTGCGACTGTCGAGGATAACATCATACAGCCCGTCCTCGCTAACGAAGTTAGCCATCTGCGTTCCCCCTCTTGTCGGAAGGGGTTCAGTTGAAATGACCCCCTTTTCAAGTCGCATCACAACACCGTTCTGCTTCAGCC
This sequence comes from Prevotella sp. 885, assembly GCF_002265625.1. Lineage (GTDB taxonomy): Bacteria > Bacteroidota > Bacteroidia > Bacteroidales > Bacteroidaceae > Prevotella. The sequence goes on along the minus strand of NZ_NOVE01000003.1, from coordinate 173,235 downwards.
CGAGCACCTTGCACACATCCGCCAGACAGAACCAAGGCTCCCCCCTCTCATCACTCACCGTCCTTATCCTTCCGAACTCCGGACTCTCAAAAATCTTGATTTCGTTTCTCATAATCTTTATGATTTAATAATGTCAATAAAAAAAAACTCGCAACCCACACAGGCTTGCCGTTAAGCCTACCGTCCGGATTACGAGTGCAAAGATAAGGGCAAAAAAAGAGCATGCAATTGGTTTAGAAACAGCGTCCTCCGACTTTCTCTAAACTTCTCCGATATTCTCTATTTGTCTCTGAATATCTTTTCTGAAAATATATTGAACAAAAAAAAACGGCAGACACTTGACAACATTGTCAAACGTCTACCGCCCTTAACAATTAAAACGATTCTATCAGTTTTCCTTTCTATAGTATTTGCAAAAAGTCTTATATTCGTAGCCACCCTTCTCTTTGGGCATCCCCAAACGTACAAGCTCTTCGTAAGCCACCTTCTGACTTTGTGGCAACAGCACCCTGTCCTTGCCGGCAAGCAAATTCAGGTAACTGCATATTTCCTGAATGCCGTTTCGTTTCACCAGCCTCACAATCTCGGCTTCTGTCTTGTAACCCTCCTCGTCATTGAGCGAAGGATGAATAAGGAAAGTCAATTCGTGCTCGTTGCCGCACTCTTGCATTGGCAGTATGGCTTGTGCGCCATTCTCTATCTCTCCGGCATTCGCAACCTGCATTCCCATATCCTTGTCAAAGTGGGCTTCAATCTTGTCCACGTGTGCTATCTGCTGCCCTACAGACGCATTGAAGTTGAGTGTCTGCGTCACTTGCGGTCTTGCTTGCACAGCGGCCTTCAAAAGTTCTGATATTTCTTCTGATGTCATAATTCTTGGGATTTTGTCTATTTATATTTTTCCACAACGTCAGCATGAGCCACCACCTGCCTTACATGATTATTGAAGTTCAGGCTGGACAAACCGCTGCCCTTTACCTCCATGTCAATAACAGATCTTGTGCGTTTATGAATCTCGTACAACTCGTCCACCTCTTTCTGGTATCTATGCCCGTTGTTGTCATTGAATCTGCTCAGCACCAAAAGCAGTTGCATCGTAGCGTCAGGGCCAATATCCTGGGCTATGTCTACAAAGCTACGTACAGCTTCGCTTACTGCTTCTTCGCCCTCGCCCGCAGCCTGTTCCAGCTCATACCCCAACAGGTCATTGCGCTTGTTCTCTGCAAAGCGTCCTTCCTCCTTGCGTGCAGCACCAGCCAGCATCGGCATAAATAGCGGATGGTCGTTCCAACGCACCAGAATGGCCATCACCACATCGTCATACACAGACATAGCATGAGCCTTGGCAAAAGCCTTGATAACGGCACACGCCACGATGCTTATTATCATTGCGTCGTTCTCGCCGTCAGCCTCCTCCTCAAGGTCGTCAATCTCGTCCTCAAGACCCTCCGTCGCTTCATTCATCGACAGCAGAGTGCAGGCAAACTGCCTTGCCGAGAGAAACACCTCCACAGCCGACAGCTGCGTCATGCCCTTTTTGTGCAACTCCTTGAGAATGTCGTGGAAGAGAATAAAGACAATGTCGCTATTGTCAGCCAGCAGCTTACGCCTCATCTGGCGGGTCTGCTCCTTGTCCAAGTGAACGATCATGCTGCATTCTCCTCCGCTTCAACGTCTTCCGAGACATGCTTCATGCCATTGAGCATTTCCATTATCTTGGTTTCCGCCTTGTCAATGTCTTCCCGCTCAGCCCTTTCCCCGTCAGGGCGCTTGCCCTTGAAGAGCATCTCAAGCAAGCGGTCGTCAAACTGACTGTGCACAATCTTGTCCGTGTTGTCCCCGTCCGATTCCACAAAGCAGCGGAACGTCGTTCCCCCCTTGGTCACGATTTCCACAGGTTCGCCAGTTGCACGTGCCAGCGTCAGGAGGTTCCTCATATACACCGTTGTCTTGTCCACATACAGGGCAGTCTTCTTGTCCTCAGGCATAACGGTATACTTGCCCTTGTATTTCGCCTTCTTGGCTTCCGTAGCCATAGCCAGAATAGAAGGTATCAAGCGGTCGTCAAAAAACTCCTTACCCTCCGTCTTCAATTCTTCCACCTTACGCATTATCTCGTCATCAGCCATTTCGTAGGACGAAGGAAAGCGCAGCGCATTCGCATTCCTCTGCTGCTCCTCCCACGCCTTGAAAAGATCCTCGGGATAATATTCGGGCAGAATCTTCAATGAATAGCAATGTTGGTAATAAAGCACCTTATTAATTTTCTCAGCCAGAATGTCGGCCACGCGCTTCGGGGCGCTGAACGCCTCGCGCCGGTTCTGTATGGCAACGGTGCGCACACCCTCACGATTGTCAATGATGACGAAGAGCAAAGGTTCGTTCTTCACCACCTTATGCTCGAAGTTCTTCTCCATAGGCACGTCTATGGAGTTGGCAATCTGCATGACAATGATGTCAGGATAGTTCCTCAGGTGGTAGACACGATGCTCGAACACCCTCTTGTACGGCATTCCCTCAGCCATCTGCTCCTCCGTAGGCGTGCCCTCCCCGAAGACAACGTTGCGGTCTCCGTCGAAGAGCGCCGCCAGATGCCTCTGCCTGTCCTCCCATTCATGCGGGCCGAACCCATGGATATATTGAAAATAATATGTAGCGAATTTTGCCATTGTCTGATAATATTTTAAGATTTGCTTCCTGTATTATATAGTTACAACACAAGCGTAGCCACAAAGTTACGCTTTTTACCTCAATCCGCCCAACATTACACACAGAAAAACATCCACCTCCCCCTATTTCCACCACCCATCCCCCACTCCGGCAATCACCCTCGCCAGCTCGTTCATCACGAGGCACACCTCGCGGTTGACGGCAAGGTCGGGGCAGTATTCGTAGTTCCAGGGCGAAATCTGCACGAGTCGGTTCTCGGCACAGGCATAGAAGCTCTTGCCACTGGGCTTGTAGCGGTCGCCGAAGCCATTGTCACACACCTCAATAACGGGCAGCTGCTCCATAAGCAACAGGCGCCCTATCTCACGCTCCTTAGGACTCACAAACGCCGACACGATGACGGCACCTTCACGCGCGGCACGCAGCACAGCGTCACGCTGGCGCTCAAAGAAAGGAGCGTCAGAACGATGGCAGACAAGAGGCAGCTTGCGCTCCGCAGACAGCAGGGCGCTGCAGCCGACATAAGAAAGGAGAGGCTTGGGAGAAGAAGCCGAGGAAGAGGCTGAGGCTGAGGGAGAAGCTGAGGGAGAGGCCGAGGAAGAGGCTGAGGGAGAGGCTGTGGGAGAGGCCGAGGGAGAGGCTGAGGGAGAAGCCGAGGGAGAGGCTGAGACAATAGCCGGCAGCATGGGGATACGCGGCAGGAGAGAACGGAGGATATGTTCGAGGCGGTCGGGGTTATGGGCATAGAAGCGGTCGGCGCGGAGGCCCCGACGGATGGTGTCCAGCGTCCAGCCGCGTGCCGTGCACGAGCGATGGACGAGGAAGCGGTCGCGCAGCGTTCCCTTGATAAGGGCGCGGCGCGCCTGCTCACGGATGTAGCGCAGCTTCGTCTGCACCTGCTCCGGCGTGACGGCCTCCATGTCGTTATAGCCACGGACAAAGAGCGAAGGGCCACGGAAGGAGCACGTGTGGTCCCGGTCTCGGTCAGGAGGAAGCGCGTGCGCGCCTTTGGCAAGGCGCTCCGCACGGTCCTTTCGCCAGTCTATGCCCAGGGTGTCCCAATATCCGTGGGTGCAGCCTCCCATAAAGCTGCCGACGAGATGCCCCAGATGCTTTCTGTTGCCGGGCAGCAGTCGCAGCAGTCCGTGGAAGTGGTCGGGCATGGCTTCGGCGGCTATTATCTCCACCTGCGGATGAAAACGGGGGACGGTCTGCCAGACCGCCATCACCTTACGGCCCAGCTCCGTGTATTCGCAGGCGGGAGCGTCAGGAGCGTCGTCGGGAGCGTCCGGACGTCCCGTTATGAAGCTGAGGATGGGAGCATAATTGCGGGTGTTGAGAGTGATAAAGAAATAACCCTCGTAGTAGTTTGTGGTGGCGTTACGCTTCAGGGCGGCAGGCAGAGCAGCGTCCTTCTGAGCTATCTTCGCCAGTTGTTCGGGAGTAAGAGGCATGTTGCGTAGTTTTTTATGGGCAAAGATACTAAAAATCTTGTCATCTTGTCAAATTGTCATCTTGTCATTTTCATTTCCGAAAGTCGGTCATTGGGCTCTATAGAATAATATATATTTTATATATTATACTATAGGAGTCTGACAAGCCTTTTCTTTTCTTCATTTTGACAAAATGACCAAATGACAATCTGAGTTTTTGAGTTTTGAATTGCGCTTGCGCAGCGCCACTTTTCACGTCACGGGGGACAACTTTGCACGCCGCGGAGGACAACTATTGCATCTGACGGGCAAAAGCCGTAACTTTGCGGCATAACCAGAATGTCTAACCAATAAACACACACAGAAACACATGATTCAGTACGCAATTTACCAAAGCAAGGCGAACAACTACACCAAGGGCAAGTTCTACGCCCGCACCATCCACACCGACATCGTCGACCTCGAAGGCATCGCCGAACACATGTGCCGACACAACTGCTCTTACTCGAAGGGCCAGATCATCGGTCTGCTGGACGACATGGTGGGATGCATCCGAGAGATCTGCCTCGACGGCAACGCCGTGAAGCTCCCCGACTTCGCCATCTTCAAGCCCGGCATCCGCACCAAGGGAGCCAAGACCGCAAAGGAATTCACCGCCACCGAGAACGTCCTGCGAACCTACATCAAGATTATCCCAACGGGAGCGATGCACCTGAAGAACGGCTACAACTACGCTGGCGACGTGAAGTTCAAGCGAGTGAAGCTGTACGACAAGGACAAGGCACACAACACGAACACAGAGAACAACGTATAAACCCATAAAAAACACACAGACTATGGCAATAGAATACAAAATCTACAAGAGCAACATCAACAACGGCACCAAGGGCAAGTTCTACGGACGCGTCACTTACAACGAGATGTACGACCTCCCGAAGCTGGCAGCCCACATGGCATCACACAACACCTCGTTCTCACGCGGACAGATCCTCGCCATCCTCACGGACATCGTCAAGTGCATACGCGAGCTGCTGATAGACAGCAAGAAGGTGAGGCTGGACAACCTCGGCATCTTCCATGTCTCCATCCGCTCGAAGGGAGCGAAGACCTTTGAGGAATTCGTCGCTGCGGATAACATCCTCGGACTGCACTTCCGCTGCCTCGGCGTAGGCGAGTCGTCACGCGACAACTTCCAGCGTCAGGCACGCATAAGAGAGAAAAGCCAGCACAAGTGGGGAGTGGAGAAGACGACCGGCGGACAAGAGACACCTAAGCCTTAAACCAATCTGACAACCATGAAAAACACTTTACCATGAAAAAGGAAACAAGAGAGAACCTTCAGGTGGGTTCGGCGCTCGGAATGCTGGCGCTCGGAATGGCGCTTACGGTGGCTGGCTTCATCGTATCGCCGCTGGGCGAGATTCACGAAAGCGTGCTGGGACTGTTCGCCGAATGCCTGATTTACGCAGGAAGCATCTTCGGAGTGGCTATCTACGCCCACAACAAGTACGCCGAGATAAAGACGTACGTGGAGGAAAGAGTGGGCGCGGAGCGCAATTAGGAGTTTTGAGTTTTGAATTTTGAATTTTGAATTGGTCGCCTTCGGCGATTAGGAGTTTTTCAATTTTGAATTTTATAATTCGCAACTGGAAAATTCAAAATCGAAGGCGAAGCCGAGAATAATTCAAAATTCAAAACTCAAAATTCAAAATTTTTTTGTACCTTCGCCGACTAAAAAACATAACAGCATACTTTTATGGAATACATGTCACAGGAGGGCTACGACAAGATAGTGGCCGAGCTTCGCCAGTTGGAATTAGAGGAACTGCCGCAGGTGCGCGACGCCATTGCGGAGGCACGCGACAAGGGCGACCTGAGCGAGAACTTCGAATATCATGCCGCCAAGCGCGAGCAGGGACGCATCATGGGGCGCATACGCTTCATGCACAAGGTGCTGGAGAACGCCCGCGTCATCGACAAGAGCCGGCTCAACACGGACAGCGTGGGGCTGCTCAGCAAGGTGGAGATAACGAACACGGCCAACAACCGCCGCATGCAGTATACCATCGTCAGCCCGCATGAGGCAAACCTCGCCGAAGGCAAGCTCTCCATCAAGTCGCCCATCGCCCACGCCATGCTAAACAAGAAGGCTGGCGACACGGTGGAGGTGACGGTCCCGGCAGGAAAGCTAAGCCTGAGAATAGAGAGCGTCTCGCTGTAAGATCACGCAGACTCACAACACGATGCAGCTTGCGGGGGAGTCTCCCACAGATTACGCAGATTTACACGGGTATTAGGTACAGAGGAAACTCCCACAGATTACACAGATTTACACGGATGTAGCACAAGAAAAATCTGTGACAATCCGTGATATCTGCGGGAGAACATTCTCTCAAGAAAAATCTGTGACAATCCGTGATATCTGTGGGAAACATTCTCAAGCAGCGTGCGAAGGAGCCTCCCACAGATTACACAGATTTACACGGATATTAGGTGCGGAGAAGAAGGACACGAATCACACGGACGTAGCACAAGAAAAATCCGTGGAATCTGTGGGAAACATTCTCTCAAGCAAAATCCGTGAGAATCTGTGAAATCTGTGAGACAACATTCTCAAGCTGCGTGCGGAGGAGTCTCCCACAGATTACGCAGATTTACACGGATGTGGATGCGGAGCAGATAGCACGAATCACACGGATATGGGTGCGTATTGGAGACAACATCAATATGATTAAGAACAAAAAAAACAAATACGATATGAAGAATGCAGCTATAATTGTGAGCGGGGGAATGGACAGCATCACCCTGCTCTATGAACACAAGGACGAGATAGCCGTGGGCATTTCCTTCGACTATGGCAGCAACCACAACGCACGCGAGATACCCTTCGCCAAGATGCATTGCGAACGGCTGGGCATCAAGCACATCACCATCAATCTGGACTTCATGCACCAGTACTTCAAGTCGAGCCTCCTCACCGGAGCCGACACCATACCCGAAGGACACTACGAGGACGAGAACATGAAGTCAACCGTCGTGCCCTTCCGTAACGGCATAATGCTCGCCATCGCCGTGGGCATCGCCGAGAGCAACGGCCTGACCGAGGTGTTCATAGCCAATCACGGAGGCGACCACGCCATCTATCCCGACTGCCGTCAGGACTTCATCACAGCCATCGACGCGGCGGCTAAGGCGGGCACATACGTCGGCGTCAGGATTGTGGCGCCCTACACCTCCATCACCAAGGCAGACATCGCACGCATCGGAAAGCGCCTCGGCATCGACTATGCCGAGACATGGAGCTGCTACAAGGGCGGCGAGAAGCATTGCGGAAAGTGCGGCACCTGCGTGGAGCGAAAAGAGGCACTCGCCGAAGCAGGCATAGAAGACACCACTATTTACGAAACAAAATAGCAGAAAAATGTTGAAATAAGATTTATTTTTAGTAAATTTGCGGTCGAAACAGAGAAATCGTTACAGACACGAAGAATAAGAAAGAATCTTATTTCAACATTATATAAATATTTGAAAAAATGAAAATCGAAGATTTCAACTTTGCCGGCAAAAAGGCAATCGTACGTGTAGACTTCAACGTACCATTGGACGAGAACGGAAACGTTACTGACGACACCCGTATCCGCGGTGCCCTCCCCACACTCAAGAAGGTGCTCGCTGACGGTGGCGCCCTCATCATGATGAGCCACATGGGCAAGCCCAAGGGCAAGGTGAACGAGAAGCTCTCTCTGAGCCAGATCGTCCCCAACGTATCAAAGGCCCTCGGTGTAGAGGTGAAGTTCGCCAAGGATTGCGGCAACGCTTCTGAGGAGGCTGCTGCCCTCAAGCCGGGCGAGGCACTTCTTCTAGAGAACCTCCGCTTCTATCCTGAGGAGGAAGGCAAGCCGGTAGGCGTAGAGAAGGGCACACCCGAGTATGATGCTGCAAAGAAGGAAATGAAGGGCCGCCAGCAGGAGTTTGCCAAGAAGCTCGCTTCTTACGCTGACTGCTACGTAATGGACGCATTCGGAACAGCTCACCGCAAGCACGCTTCTACAGCCGTTATCGACGAGTACTTCGACAAGGACCACAAGATGCTGGGCTACCTCATGGAGAAGGAGGTAAAAGCCGTTGACGCAGTTCTCGGCAACATCAAGCGCCCGTTCACAGCCATCATGGGCGGCTCGAAGGTTTCTACAAAGATCGGCATCATCGAGAACCTCCTCACAAAGGTGGACAACCTCATCCTCTGCGGCGGCATGACATACACATTCGCCAAGGCTCAGGGCGGCAAGATCGGCCTCTCTATCTGCGAGGACGACAAGCTGGACGTAGCTCTCGACGTTATCAAGAAGGCCAAGGAGAACGGCGTGAACCTCGTTCTCGGTACTGACTCGGTTTGCGGCGACGCTTTCAAGAACGACTGCAACACTCAGATCTGCCCGTCTAACGACATTCCCGAGGGTTGGGAAGGCATGGACGCTGGTCCTCAGACACGCGAGCTCTTCGCCAACGCCATCAAGGGCGCAAAGACCATCCTCTGGAACGGTCCTGCAGGCGTATTCGAGTTCGACAACTTCGCAGGTGGCTCAAAGGCTATCGCTGAGGCCATCGCTGAGGCTACAAAGAACGGCGCATTCTCACTCATCGGTGGTGGCGACTCTGTAGCTTGCATCAACAAGTTCGGCTTGGCTGACCAGGTTTCGTACATCTCAACTGGTGGTGGCGCTCTCCTCGAGGCTATCGAGGGCAAGGTGCTCCCGGGCGTTGCAGCTATCGAGGCTTAATCTTCGCTGACACGGCGTGCTGACTTTCAGCACAACCAAATAACAAAAGCAAATCCTTATATATATAATGTATAGGGGTTTGCTTTTTTTGCGTTATAGTACAGCCGAGCAATTTAATGTATTCAATCCCTACACACCCAACATCCGTGTCATCCGAGAAATCCGTGTTCGTTTTCTCTCAAGCATTAGGGTGCGCTATTTACAGAACACGGATCTCACGGATTTAACGGATGCTGCTTGAGGTAGATATTCCAAGGGATTTCACGGATTATATTGTGAATACGGATTCGTCCCTACGCACCCAACATCCGTGTCATCCGAGAAATCCGTGTTCGTTTTCTCTCAAGCTGCCCATGCATATTAGGGTGCGCTAATTATAGAACACGGATCTCACGGATTTAACGGATGCTGCTTGAGGTGGATATTCCAAGGAATCTCACGGATGTGCTATCAGAATGTTATTCCACTAATTCGTCAATTCGCTTTAATTCGTTGTTTCAGTCGTCTAAGGCTATAAAAAAAGTTAAATAATACGTTAACCATTAGGGAGGGTATTTTGTTTCAATAAAAAAGTTGTACCTTTGCACCCGCAATTTTGCAAAGTATTTTATTAATTTATCACAAACAATGAATCGATACGAAACCGTTTTCATTTTGACTCCCGTTTTGTCTGATGAACAGATGAAGGAAGCGGTCGCTAAGTTCAAGAAGCTCCTCACCGACAACGGTGCTGAGATTGTGAACGAAGAGACATGGGGACTCAAGAAGATGGCTTATGCTATCCAGAAGAAGTCCACAGGATTCTATTGCCTGTTGGAGTTCCAGGCTGAGCCCACAATTGTAAAGACACTCGAGACCGGCTATCGCCGTGACGAGAAGGTCATCCGTCACATGACAGTTAAGCTCGACAAGTATGCTGCACAGTATGCTGAGAAGAGACGTAACAAATTCGCTAAAAAAGAGGAGGCTTAAAACATGGCAGCAGTAGAATCAGAAATTCGCTATTTGACTCCACCTTCAGTGGACACACGCAAGAAGAAGTATTGCCGTTTCAAGAAGAGCGGTATCAAGTATATCGACTACAAGGATCCTGAGTTCCTCAAGAAGTTCTTGAACGAGCAGGGCAAGATCCTTCCCCGTCGTATCACAGGAACATCTTTGAAGTATCAGCGTCGCGTGGCACAGGCTGTTAAGCGTGCTCGCCAGATTGCTTTGCTTCCTTACGTAACTGACTTGATGAAATAATTATTAAGGAGGAATAAGCAATGGAAATCATACTTAAAGAAGATATCATAGGACTGGGTTACAAGAACGACATCGTTAATGTAAAGAGTGGTTACGGACGTAACTACCTCATCCCCCAGGGTAAGGGTGTAATCGCATCTGAATCAGCAAAGAAGGTTCTCGCTGAGAACCTCAAGCAGCAGGCTCACAAGCTCGCAGCCATCAAGGCTGAGGCTGAGAAGAAGGCTGAGGCTCTTAACGGCGTAGAGCTGGTTATCGAGTCTAAGGTAAGCGCTACTGGCGTTACTTACGGTTCGGTTAACGCTAACGTTGTGGCTGACGAGCTCCAGAAGAAGGGCTTCGAGATTGACCGCAAGATCATCACTATGCACGACATCAAGACTGTAGGTGAGTTTGAGGCTACCATCCACTTCCACAAGGAGGTTGAGGTGAAGCTCCCCATCAAGGTTGTTGCTGAGAACGCTAAGGTAGAGGCTCCCGCTGAGGAGGCTACCAAGGCTGAGGAGACAGAGGCAACTGCAGAGTAATCAGCAGATATTCTCACAATATAAAGAAAAGTCGGACGGCGAAAGCTATCCGACTTTTTTTTGTTTATGGGAGTAATTACGCCTACAACAACGCAATGAGCAGCTCAGAATTGCCTTAATGCAGAGAGGAGCGTATTGTTGGCTGACTTTGAGCCTATGGTTATTCTCAGGTAGCCTTTCTGGAAGAGACCGTCGGCGGGACGGCAGACCATGACGCCACGGCTGAAGAGACCTTCGTAGACGGCGGGAGCGTTGCGGAAGCGGACGAGGAGGAAGTTGGAGAAGGACGGAAGCACTTGTTCGCAGAAGGGCAGCTGTTCCAAGGCATGCGCCATGCGGGTGCGCTCAGCCACGACATTGCCAACCAAGCGGTCCATCTCGAAAGCGTCGGAGAAGACGCCGCACATCTTCGACTCGATGACGGGCGACAGGGCGTAAGACCCGCCTACGGCAAGCATGAGGCGCACGATGTCCGAGGAGGCGTAGAGCATTCCCACGTTCAGCGCATTAACGCCCCACACAGAATCCATCTGCTCTATGACCACAAGATTGGGGAAGCGCTGCAGAACCGTACACCAGGAAGGACTCTTCGAGAAGCGCAGATACGTCTCGTCCACCACCACAAGACCGTCAAACACCTCCAGCAAGGAAGCAATGGCGTTGACATCTAAGAGATTGCCCGTAGGGTCATTGGGCGAGCAAAGCCAGACGAGCTTCGTGTGATTGTCGCAAGCGCCAAGCACCTCGTCAACGGACAGGGCGAAGCCTTCACCCAATTCTGCCTCACGATATTCCACGTCATTAAGCTGTGCCATCCTACGATAGACGCCACGCGTGGGACCTGCAGCCACCACATTGTCCTCTCCGGGAACGCAGAAGCAACGAAAGCACAAGTCCACCACGCCCGCAAAGCCGTTGCAGGCAAAGATATTGCTGACGTCCTTCCGCTTCAAGGCAGAGAGCGCCCTACGCAGCGAAAGCGCCTGACAGTCAACGGCATGATTGAACGGAAGGTCGTAAGGATTGGCGTTCGTGTCGAGGCGCAAGGCATCCGCCTTCGGCAAAAGCGTCTCGTCAACCGGCGGGACGTGCAGAAGGGCGCGAAGATTGGGGCGTACAAGTTGTTCAATGTTCAGCATCTTAAAAAATATTTATCGGACATGCAAGTTAGGTTATTCACACAAAATTAAGTTATTTATAGGAAATATGCAAGATTTGCAGTAATTTTGTAGCCACATTCAAAAAAAACGATAAGCCAAAAGATGAAACTCCTACAATTAACATTCATCATACTCCTCATCCTCTCATGCTCGGAGAAGAAGCAAGCCGAATACACGCCGTGGGGCGAACTGATAACCGACTCCATCACGCCACAGGCAGCAGGGGCGTACACCATTCAGGACATCATCGGAAACGGCGAGATGATCATGCTGACCATGAGCGGTCCGGAATCTTACTACGACTATCACGGACGCGGAATGGGAACGCAGTACAGACTGTGCGAACGTCTGGCAGAGAAGCTCGGAGTGTCGCTGAGAGTGGACGTATGCAAGACGAAGGAGGAAATGTTAAGCCGTCTGAAGAACGGCGACGGAGACATCATCGCCTACCAGATAGAGAAGAAGCAGGAAGGCACCGTGCCGTGCGGATACGGGACAGACTCGACGGCTTGGGCGGTAAGCAGCGCCAACAAGGAACTGGCAGACACGATAAACGGATGGTACTCCCCCAGCCTTCTGGCGGAGGTGAAGCGAGAGGAAAGGACGCAGCTGTCCGTGGCAAGCGTCCACAGACACGTCTATGCCCCGATGCTCAACTCCAGTCGCGGAGAAATATCACAATACGACCATCTCTTCCAGCGCTACGCCCCCATAGCAAGATGGGACTGGAGGCTGATGGCAGCACAATGCTATCAGGAGTCGTGCTTCGACCCCAAGGCTTACTCATGGGCTGGCGCAAGAGGACTGATGCAGATTATGCCCGCAACGGCAGCTCACCTCGGACTGGCAGAGGACAAGATGTACGACCCGGAAGAAAACATCTATGCCGCAGCACGTTACATAGCCGAGCTGAGCAAGCACTTCCAGGACGTACGCAACCCCATGGAACGTCAGCTCTTCGTCCTCGCAAGCTATAACGGCGGCTACTTCCACATTCGCGACGCCATGCGACTGGCAGAGAAATACGGCAAGGACAAGCACCGCTGGGACGACGTGGCACCATTCATCCTCAACCTCCAGACACCACAATACTATAACGACCCCGTGGTGAAATACGGATATATGAGAGGCACGGAAACCGTGGGCTACGTGGCACGCATCCGAGACAGATGGAGGCAGTATAGAGGCGTGGCAAGAGCCGGCAGCAGCTCGGTGTTCAGCTTCCCTGCGCCCGGAACAGACGCGCCACACAAAGCCACAAAGAAGCATAGGTTCAAGCTATAAGGGTTAATATGCGTTAAATTTTGTTTAACACATAGAGAAAGTCATATATAAATAAAAGAGGTGTAGAGAAAAATGTTTAACTTTGCAACTCGATTATTAATTCACATAAAGTCTAACTTTATTAATTTCATTTTTATTAATTCATTTTTATGTCAGATTTAAAGAACGTACAGCCATTGGCAGACTTCAATTGGGACGAGTTTGAAAACGGCAGTAGCTCAAACGTAAGCAAGCAGGAGCTCGAGCAGGCTTACGACGAAACACTCAACAAGGTATCAGAGCACCAGGTGGTAGAGGGTACCGTAATTTCTGTAGACAAGAAGGAAGTAATCGTTAACATCGGTTACAAGAGCGACGGTATCATCCCCGCTTCTGAGTTCCGTTACAACCCTGAGCTCAAGGTAGGCGACAAGGTAGAAGTTTACGTTGAGAACCAGGAGGACAAGAAGGGTCAGCTCGTACTCTCTCACAAGAAGGCACGTCTCAGCAAGAGCTGGGAGCGCGTTAACGCAGCCCTCGAGAACGAGGAGATCATCCAGGGTTACATCAAGTGCCGCACTAAGGGTGGCATGATTGTTGACGTATTCGGCATTGAGGCATTCCTCCCGGGAAGCCAGATCGACGTTCATCCTATACGCGACTACGACGTATTCGTCGGCAAGACAATGGAGTTCAAGGTTGTGAAGATCAACCAGGAGTTCCGCAACGTAGTAGTTTCACACAAGGCTCTTATCGAGGCTGAGCTCGAGGCTCAGAAGAAGGAGATCATCAGCAAGCTCGAGAAGGGTCAGATTCTTGAGGGTACCGTTAAGAACATCACATCATACGGCGTATTCGTTGACCTCGGTGGTGTTGACGGACTCATCCACATCACAGACCTCTCTTGGGGTCGCGTAAGCGATCCGCACGAGGTTGTAGCACTCGACCAGAAGATCAACGTCGTAATTCTCGACTTTGATGACGAGAAGAAGCGCATCGCTCTCGGTCTGAAGCAGCTCACTCCGCATCCTTGGGACGCTCTCGACGAGAACCTCAAGGTAGGCGACCACGTTAAGGGTAAGGTAGTCGTTATCGCTGATTACGGTGCATTCGTAGAGATCGCTCCGGGCGTTGAGGGTCTGATCCACGTTTCAGAGATGAGCTGGAGCCAGCACCTCCGTTCAGCACAGGAGTTCCTCCACGTAGGCGACGAGGTAGAGGCAGTTATCCTCACACTCGACCGTGCAGAGCGCAAGATGTCTCTCGGCATCAAGCAGCTTAAGGAAGATCCGTGGGAGGCTATCGAGGTTAAGTACCCTGTAGGCAGCAAGCACACAGCAAAGGTTCGCAACTTCACCAACTTCGGCATCTTCGTAGAGCTCGAGGAAGGCGTAGACGGCCTCATCCACATCTCTGACCTCTCTTGGACAAAGAAGGTAAAGCATCCTTCAGAGTTCACACAGGTAGGCGCAAGCATCGACGTTGTTGTCCTCGAAATCGACAAGGAGAACCGTCGTCTCAGCCTCGGTCACAAGCAGCTCGAGGAGAATCCTTGGGACAAGTACGAGGAGCTCTACACTCCGGGTTCTGTTCACACAGGTAAGATCACCGAGATGATGGACAAGGGCGCTGTCATCACTCTCAACGAGGGTGGCGAGGGCTTCGCAACACCGAAGCACCTTGTTAAGGAAGACGGCACACAGGCTCAGCTCGGCGAGGAGCTCGAGTTCAAGGTAATCGAGTTCGTTAAGGAGACAAAGCGCATCATCCTCTCACACAGCCGCACATTCGAGGCTGGCAAGGACGATGTTAAGCCGGTTCGCAAGCACACAGCCAAGAAGGAGTCAGCTCCTGCAATCAACAACGTAGCAGCAAGCACCACACTCGGTGACATCGACGCTCTCGCTGAATTGAAGGCTAAGATGGAGAAGGGCGAGTAATCACAACCCCTGATCACAGATAAATAAAATAAAAGGCAATCTTGGAACAAACATCCGGGATTGCCTTTTTTGTTTTATGTTAACATGAGTTAATCGTAAGAATTATTACATCCAAAACCGTTAGTTTCGGATAATTATTATTACCTTTGTAGCATAATTATTGAATAACAATAAAAACACATAAGCGTTTCGTTCCTGAAACGTTATTTTTTCACTATATATTTTTTTAATCTTCATGTATAGCATAGACGAATTATCAGCTAAAAATATTGCTGAGTTGCAAGACATTGCTCGCGAAGCAGGCATTGATTTCAATGACGAAACCGGTGCCCAAGACCTGATATATGCAATTCTTGACAAGCAGGCAGATATAGAAGGAAGCAAGAATCCTCTTGGTCCTAAACGTCGTCGAACAAGAATAGTTAAGAAAGACACAGACCGCGTATATACAGTCAACGGAAAGGAAGGCGAAAACTTTGACTTAAAGAAAAACAGGACTAACGAAGAGGACGCCCCCCAGACCACATTGTTCAAGGAAAACACAGACACGACCGACAACACAAACGAACTTTCGCTTGAAGAACAGTTGATGGCAATTCCGAAGCATAGAGGAAGAAAGTCGAAAAGAGAACTTGAACTGCTTTCTGCAATAGAGGAGTCGAGAAGGCTGAAAGAAAACGCGCCTGAAGCAACAGAAGACACAACAATTGCAAACGAAATGGACAGCACAAGCACAGACGAGGCTGAAGAACAGACAACAGCACCCGCAGAAACACCAGCAGACTTCATTCCTGAAGCCAACATGCACGCAGCAAACACAGAGAATGACGAACAGCACGAGCAGCTCCTTGCGCAGCTTCAGGCAAAGATAAACGCACACAACGAAAACGCGGAAGACCAGCGTGACGCCATCGCAAACGGAATTTGGGAAGGCGACCCGGGCGACGGCACAGACTTCATCACCGTAGTGGACCTGCCGATAGAAGACCAGGGAGCCGTACCGACGTACGACATGTTTGACAACGTGACATCTTCGATGCCAGCAGACCAGCCCGTAATGATGCAGACGCAGACCACAGCTCCTGCTGTTCCGCAGTTCGACTTCACAGACATCATTTCTGCCAACGGCGTGCTGGAAGTAATGCCAGACGGTTATGGCTTCCTCCGTTCGAGCGACTATAACTATCTCTCTTCTCCGGACGACGTTTACGTATCGACACAGCAAATCAAGAACTACGGTCTGAAGACCGGTGACGTGGTGCAATGCCGCGTACGTCCGCCGCATGACGGAGAGAAATACTTCCCGCTGACAAGCATTGAGATGATTAACGGACGCGAGCCGAACGAAGTGCGCGACCGTATTGCCTTCGAGCACCTCACCCCACTCTTCCCTGACGAGAAATTCTCGCTGTGCGGCGACAGAGCCACGACAAATCTCTCAACACGCATCGTTGACCTCTTCTCGCCGATCGGCAAGGGTCAGAGAGCACTCATCGTGGCACAGCCCAAGACCGGTAAGACCATCCTCATGAAGGACATCGCCAACGCCATCGCTGCCAACCACCCTGAGGCTTACCTCATGATGCTCCTCATTGACGAGCGCCCTGAGGAGGTGACGGACATGGCAAGAACCGTAAATGCGGAGGTAATCGCCTCCACGTTTGACGAGCCGGCAGAACGCCATGTCAAGATAGCAGGAATAGTACTGGAGAAGGCGAAGCGAATGGTGGAATGCGGACACGATGTCGTTATCTTCCTCGACTCAATCACACGTCTGGCACGTGCCTACAACACCGTGTCGCCGGCATCAGGCAAGGTGCTCACGGGTGGTGTGGACGCCAATGCCCTCCAGAAGCCCAAGCGCTTCTTCGGTGCAGCACGAAACATCGAAGGAGGCGGTTCGCTCACCATCATCGCAACAGCCCTTATCGACACAGGCTCGAAGATGGACGAGGTGATCTTCGAGGAATTCAAGGGAACCGGCAACATGGAACTCCAGCTCGACCGCTCGCTCTCTAACAAGCGCATCTTCCCGGCTGTCAACCTCGTGGCTTCAAGCACACGACGCGACGACCTGCTCCAGGACAAGACCACACTTGACCGTATGTGGATTCTTCGTAAGTTTATTTCAGACATGAACCCGATAGAAGCCATGAACTCCATCCATGACCGCATGAGCAAGACTCGCGATAATGACGAGTTCCTTCTGTCTATGAACGATTAAAATGGGACAATTCATTGAGGTAAAAGGCGCACGTGTCAACAACCTGAAGAATGTGAGCCTTAACATACCAAGAGATAAATTCATCGTAATAACCGGAGTCTCTGGCTCCGGTAAATCCTCGCTGGCTTTCGACACCTTGTATGCCGAAGGCCAGCGTCGTTATGTAGAATCGCTGTCTTCTTACGCCAGACAGTACTTGGGACGCATGAGCAAGCCGGAATGCGACACAATAAAGGGTCTGCCCCCTGCTATCGCCATCGAACAGAAAGTAATCTCACGCAACCCGAGAAGTACGGTAGGCACAAGCACCGAAATCTACGAGTACCTAAAACTCCTGTTCGCAAGAATAGGCCACACTTATTCGCCCATAAGCGGAGAAGAGGTGAAAGTGCACACCAATGAGGACATCATAGAGTGTGTAAGCAACTTCTCTGAGGGCACCAAGTTTGCCATCCTCGCCCCGCTGCAGCTGCCTGAGGGAAGAGCCCTCGAAAAGCAACTGAGCATAGAGAACCAACAGGGCTACTCCCGCATCTGGTATAAGAATGACTTCGTAAGGATTGACGATTTCCTCACGGACAAGGAAGCCGTGGAAAACGCCAAGCCGGACGAAATATACATTCTTATAGACCGTATGGCGGCAGGAGGTTCGAAGGCAAATATCTCACGACTCGCCGACTCCACCGAGACGGCTTTCTATGAAGGCAACGGCACGTGCCGCCTGATATTCTTCCCTTCCAAGATCACCTACGACTTCTCCACAGCCTACGAAGCAGACGGAATAAGCTTCGAGCAACCCAACGAGAACATGTTCGCATTCAACTCGCCGGCTGGTGCCTGCCCTGAATGTGAGGGCTTCGGAAAGATAATGGGAATAGACGAGAAGCTGGTCATCCCCAACACTTCGCTGAGCGTCTATGACGGCTGCGTGCAATGCTGGCACGGAGAGAAGATGGGAGTGTGGAAGGAAGTGTTCTGCCGACAGGCCGCCAATGACAAGTTTCCCATTTTCGAGCCTTACTATAATCTCACCCGCCAACAGAAGGACATGCTGTGGCACGGTCTGCCTTCCGAAAAGGGAAAGGAGAAAAGAGACCGCGTCTGCATCGACTCGTTCTTCAATATGGTGAAGGAGAACCAGTATAAGATTCAGTATCGCGTGATGCTGAGCAGATACAGAGGCAAGACAATTTGCCCGGTTTGCCACGGCACACGTCTGAAGAAAGAGGCCACATGGGTGAAGATAGGCGGAATGAGCATCGTTGACCTTGTGGAAATGCCTGTCACTAACCTTAAGGTGTGGTTTGACAATCTGCAGATCAGCGAGAACGAAGCCAAGATAGCCAAACGTCTCTTGGCAGAAATACGTAGCAGACTGCAGTTCCTGCTGGACGTGGGACTCGGATACCTAACGCTCAACCGAGCCTCGAACACTCTGAGTGGCGGCGAGAGCCAGCGCATCAACCTTACCACCTCACTCGGCAGTTCGCTTGTCGGATCGCTCTACATTCTGGACGAGCCAAGCATCGGTCTGCACAGCAGAGACACGGACCGTCTGATTCACGTATTGCGCGAGTTGCAGCAGCTTCACAATACGGTGATTGTGGTGGAACACGACGAAGAGATTATGCGAGCAGCCGACCACCTCATTGACGTTGGTCCGGAAGCAGGAAGCGAGGGTGGCGAGATAGTCTTCGAAGGAAGTCTGGACGACGTGGAAAAGATGAAGGGCAAGGAAACCCTAAGCCATACCGTCAGATTCCTAAACGGAACGGAACGCATAGCCACGCCTTCGTCACGCCGCCAATGGAACCTTGCCATTGAGGTGAAGGGAGCGAGAATGAACAACCTTCGAGGAATAGACGTGAAGATTCCGCTGAACGTGCTGACTGTCGTTACTGGCGTGAGCGGTTCGGGCAAGTCGTCACTAATCAAGGGCATTCTGTATCCGGCTCTGAAGAGACACCTTAACGAGGTGGCAGACCCACCGGGAGAATATTCTGCCTTAGGAGGCGACTGGCAGCAGGTGAAGCACGTGGAGTTCGTAGACCAGAACCCCATCGGCAAGAGCACACGCTCTAACCCTGCCACATACATAAAGGCTTACGACGCCATCAGACAACTCTTCGCTGACCAGCCTCTTGCCAAGCAGGAAGGATTTACGGCGCAGTATTTCTCATTCAACACGGAAGGAGGACGATGCGAGGAATGTAAGGGAGCCGGAGTGATTACCGTGGAAATGCAGTTCATGGCAGACTTGGTGCTCGAATGCGACTGCTGTCATGGCAAGCGATTCAAGAAGGACATTCTGGACGTATGCTTCCACGGCAAGAACATCAACGACGTGCTGAACATGACCGTAACGGAAGCCATAGCATTCTTCACGGAACACGGGCAGGACCTGATTGCCTCACGTCTGAAACCACTTGAGGCTGTAGGTCTGGGATATGTGAAGCTGGGACAAAGCTCGTCCACCCTATCAGGAGGAGAAAACCAACGTGTGAAGCTCGCCTACTTCATCGGTCAGGAGAAGCAAGCCCCAACGCTCTTCATCTTCGACGAGCCGACAACCGGACTTCACTTCCACGACATCCACAAGTTGATGGAATCGTTCAACTCGCTGATAGAGAAGGGTCACACCATCGTGGTGATTGAACACAACATGGACGTGATAAAATGCGGCGATTACGTCATCGACCTCGGACCGGATGGTGGCGACAAGGGTGGCAACATCGTTTGCTGCGGAACACCTGAGGAAATTGCAGGATGCGAAAAGAGCATAACCGGCAAGTATCTGAAGGAAAAGCTTGAAGAAACAATATAATAATAACGAAATAGAGGGTGTGTAAAAAACTGCTTGTTTTTACACACCCTCTTAAGTTTTAGACAAGATGAAACACACCCGTTGGCAATTTTCGTCTCAACGGCTCTACGTCCACCTTAACCCCCACCTCTATGCCTGCGCTTTTCATCGTATCAACAACGCACGCATGGGCTATTTCGGGCTTGTTGTTTTCGTGGCTAAGATGGCAAAGCCACACATGGCGCAAGTTCTCCGTGTAGTTTTCCGTCAGGAGTTGAGCGCATTGTGTGTTGCTAAGATGACCTGTTCCGCATCTTATACGTTCCTGAAGATGAACGGGATAAGGACCGTTGGCAAGCATGTGCGAATCGTAATTTGCCTCGACAACAAGATAATTGGTGCGTCTTATCAAAGCCTTCATCTCCTCAGTAACATGACCGACGTCAGTAAGAATGGTGAAGACAACGCCCTGACAACTAATCTCGTAGCCCACATTGTCCGTGCTGTCATGCGGAACGGCGAACGGCGTTACGTGGAACTCGCCCACATTGAAAGGAACGTTCTTCTCTATAATCTTACGATTGTGCTTCATCAACTTACACTTCACACTATAATTCTTGTCGATTCCTCCATGCACGGCAGCCGTGGTCCATACAGGAATGTCGAGCTTCTTGCTTAAAGAACCGACAGACTTGATGTGGTCAGCATGGTCGTGAGTGATAAGAATGTTCTTGAAACCGCTGAAGAAGTCGAGTCCATAATCATGAAAACTCTTCCTTAGCGACCTTATACCGACACCAATGTCAATAAGCAATCCGTCGGTTTCTGTAAAGAGGTAATAGCAGTTGCCGCTGCTACCACTCCCAAAAGATATAAAATCTAACATTTATATAATACTTGTAATTTTCGGAAATAGGAATGCAAAAGTATTAAAAACGCTGCAAAAGACCAAATTATAAATAGCAAATCCACTCACGTCAAGGAATAATAGCATGCTTTCCTTCTCATAGTAGCATATTTTTCGTAATTTTGTATTGGCTAACAAAAATATGATTCACACAATCCGAAGAACAAGATGAACATTATAAAATCAAGGAAGACAACAGCGTACATTTTCGCCTTTATGGGGCTGTTCGTTTCATTATTGCTCTCGTGCAGCGATAAGGATGCTAACACCGCAGAAGAGCGTGCTTTGACTTTTGCACAAAACTACTTCAATCTGAGGTACAAGCAGTCATTAACGCTGTGTACGGAAAATGCCAAGAAGTGGATTGTCTTCAGAGCCACTAACATTACGCAAGAAGACGTGGACGTAATAAACGCTCAGACGGACACCGCAGAATGCGAAATAGATGACGTGGAGCTTAACGACGACGAAACAACTGCGGACGTGAAGATGACCATCAAGAACGTCCTGGTGTGCGACTCCATAGGAAAGCGCGGCAGCATCAAGGAAAAGATAAAGAAGACGCTTAGGATGAAGAAGGTGTCAGGAAACTGGTATGTGGACACGGAATGTCCTATATAAAAACAAAACGGAAACATAATAGAAACTTTTAAGAAAGCACATGATATCAATAGATAATCTGACAGTAGAATTTGGTGTTAAACCTCTCTTTAAAGATGTCAACTTCGTTGTCAACGACCGCGACAGGGTAGCTCTTGTAGGAAAAAACGGCGCAGGCAAGTCAACTATGTTGAAGATAATCTGTGGGCTGCAGCACCCCACAAGCGGAAACGTGGCAATTCCCTCGGACACAACGATTGGCTACCTTCCGCAGGTGATGATTCTTCAGGACAACACCACCGTGAAGGAAGAGGCACGCAAGGCGTTTGCCGACAACACGAAGATGAAGGAAAAGATTGACAGGCTGAACAAGGAGCTTGCCGAACGTACCGACTACGAAAGCGAGGAATACGCCAAGCTCGTGGAGAAATTCACTACAGAACACGACAGATACCAGATGCTTGGAGGCGACAATTATGAGGCTGAAATAGAACGTACACTTACCGGTCTCGGTTTTCTGCGCACCGACTTTGACCGTCCTACAAGCGAATTCAGCGGAGGATGGCGTATGCGTATAGAGCTGGCGAAGATTCTGCTCCGCCATCCCGACATCCTGCTTCTCGACGAGCCCACCAACCACCTTGACATTGAGAGTATAGGATGGTTGGAGAGATTTCTGCAGCAGAACGCCAAGGCTGTGGTGCTCGTCAGCCACGACCGCGCATTCATTAACAACGTCACCAACCGCACCATCGAAATAACCTGCGGAAGAGTGAACGACTATAAGGTGAAGTACGACGAATACATTAAGCTGCGCGACGAAAGACGCGAACAGCAGATCAGAGCTTACGAGAATCAGCAGAAAGAAATAGCTGACATCAAGGACTTCATAGAGCGTTTCAGATATAAGCCGACAAAGGCTGTGCAGGTGCAAAGCCGAATAAAGCAACTGGAGAAGATTGTGCCCATCGAGATAGACGAGGTGGACACGTCTGCCATGCGCCTCAAATTCCCGCCTTGCCTCCGTTCTGGCGACTACCCCATTATCTGCGAGGACGTGCGCAAGGACTACGGCGAGCACACAGTATTCTCTGACGTGACGCTGACCATCAAGCGTGGCGAGAAGGTGGCTTTCGTGGGCAAGAACGGCGAGGGAAAGTCTACTCTCGTGAAGTGTATCATGAACGAGATTCCGTTTACGGGCAACTTGAAGGTTGGTCACAACGTGCAGATAGGCTACTTTGCACAGAACCAAGCGCAACTTCTTGACGGCGAACTGACGGTTTTCGAGACCATAGACAACGTGGCGAAGGGCGACATCCGACTGAAAATAAAGAACATACTCGGTTCGTTTATGTTCGGAGGAGAAGCCATTGACAAGAAGGTGAAGGTGCTTAGCGGAGGCGAACGCAGCCGACTGGCTATGATAAAGCTGCTGCTTGAGCCTGTGAATCTCCTTATTCTCGATGAGCCAACCAACCACCTCGACATACCTTCAAAGGAAGTGCTGAAGGAGGCAATAAACGCTTTCGACGGAACAGCAATCATCGTAAGCCACGACCGTGAGTTCCTTGACGGACTTGTGACGAAGGTTTACGAGTTCGGAGGCGGAAAGGTAAGAGAACATCTGGGTGGCATTTATGACTATCTGAGACAGCACAACATAGAAAGTCTGGACCAGCTGGGCAATAACAACACCTCCCCCACTTCCACATCCGCAGCCAACGACGTGGCAGCCAACGCCAAGACGGAAGACAAACCTGCCAAGCAAAGCTACGCCGAACACAAGGAATGGCAGAAGAAAATCCGTAAGGCGGAGAAGAGCGTGAAGGAGTCGGAGGAGAGAATTGAGGCAATGGAAAACCGCCTGAAAGAGCTGGACGCACAGCTCTGCACTCCGGAAGGTGCCTCAGACATGAAGCTTGTGACGGAATACACCGAAATAAAGAAGCGCATGGACGAGGAAGAACTCATCTGGACACAGCTGTCGGAAGACCTGGAAAACCTCCAGAGCCAGGATGCCTAACGTAAAAATAACGGACAACAGGAAAGGCATAATACAATAAAGGACGACACGGAGCGTTATAATAAATATGAGAATTAAAACAATAATATTCCAGATAATCTGCTTGCTTGTCACAGTTACGGCAAGCGCACAGACATTCACGCTCCAAGGACGCGTTACTGACGAGAATAACGACCCAATAGAATTTGCCTCTGTTTCGTGTCTGAAACAGGGCAAGATGACTATGACCTCATTGAAGGGAGAATACAGTATGCAGCTGCATTCGGCTGACTCTGTGGTTATTAAGTTCTCAATGATTGGCTACAAAGCCAAGACACGCATCCTCCGTCGTCCCCGTGGCAAGCAGACGCTGCAAATAGTGCTCCACTCAGATGAGAACCAGTTGGGCGAAGTGACCATAACCGGAAAGAAGATTGAGACGGGTCAGATGGAAGACATCAGCAAGGACCACCTGAAGTCGCTTCCGTCTGCCAGCGGCAATGCCGTGGAGGAACTCATACAGAGTCAGGCAGGCGTGTCGACTCATAGCGAACTTTCGTCGCAGTATAACGTGCGAGGAGGATCGTTTGACGAGAACAGCGTCTACATAGACAACGTGGAAATCTATCGTCCGTTCCTCGTAAGAAGCGGTCAGCAGGAAGGCATTTCGGTCATCAATCCTGACATGGTGGAGAAAATCAGCTTCTCTACGGGAGGTTATGAAGCAAGATACGGCGACAAGATGTCTTCAGCATTGAACATCAAATATCGTAAACCCAAGAAGTTTGAGGCTACTGCTTCGGCAAGTATGCTCGGAGCAAGCGCATTCGTGGGAGTTTCAAACAAAAAGGTTTCGTGGAGCAACGGCTTCAGATATAAGACCACAAAGCATCTTTTAGGTTCGATGGACACGAAGGGAGAATACAGCCCTACGTTTATCGACTATCAGACCTACCTTACATACACACCCAATAAGCGTTGGGAGATAAAGTTGCTCGGAAACATTTCGGACAACCACTACAACTTCACGCCGGAAGACCGTGAGACGAAATTCGGTACGATGGAGAATGTAAAGGCGTTCCAAGTTTATTTCGACGGACAGGAAAAGGACGTGTTCCGCACCTTCTTCGGTGCTGTAGGCATTACCCGCAACTTTGGTGAGAAGACTTCACTCTCGCTCATTGCTTCCGCATTCAACACAAGAGAGCAGGAAAAGTATGACATTCAGGGTCAGTACTGGCTCACACAGACTGAGACGAGCGAGAATCTTGGTGTAGGCACTTACTTTCAGCATGCCCGCAATTATCTTAAGGCTCATGTGGAAAGCGCAAAGCTGCTGTTCAAGACCAAGTATAAAAAGCATGACATTGAGGGAGCGTTCACCTTCAAGAAAGAGAAGATAACGGAGAATTCCGTGGAATACGAGATGCGCGACTCCAGCAACTACAGCGTGCCGCATACAGGCAAGGACCTTTATATGATCTACAGCATGAGGGCTAAGAACGTGCTCGACGCCAACCGTATAGAGGCTTATATTCAGGACGCTTTCCGCTTTACAAGTAACAACGAGAAGACGCTCTACACTCTTAACTACGGCGTAAGACTGAGCCATTGGAGCTACACGAAGGAGACCATTGTCAGCCCACGCGTTTCGCTTGGCATCATTCCTGCCTTCAACGAGAACATCACAATGAGATTCGCAACGGGCCTTTATTATCAGGCTCCTTTCTTCAAAGAGCTTAGAGACACCACCACGCAAAACGGCATCACTTACGCCTCGCTCAACAGCAAGGCAAAGAGCCAGAGATCCATACACTTCATCGCAGGTTTCGACTATCGTTTCCGCATGAACAACCGCTCATTCAAGTTCACAGCAGAGGCTTACTATAAAGCCCTTGGCAACCTTGTGCCTTACAGCGTCAACAACGTGAAGGTGGTGTATTACGGCAGCAACGAGAGTAGCGGTCATGCTGCCGGCATCGACCTGAAGCTTTACGGCGAGTTCGTGCCGGGCACAGACTCTTGGTTGTCGCTATCGCTTATGAACACAAGTATGAAGCTCAACGGCAAGTCGATTCCTCTACCGACAGACCAGAGATACGCCATCAACATGTTCTTCACAGACTATTTCCCTGGAACAGACAGATGGAAGATGTCGCTTAAACTTGCTCTTGCTGACGGTCTGCCATTCTCGGCACCGCATCAGGAACTGGAATCGAACGTATTCCGTGCTCCTGCTTACAAGAGAGCGGACATCGGACTGAGCTATCGTCTTCTGAACAATGAGGGTAAGCAGAGAAAGCACATTCAGTTGAGAAACGTATGGCTCGGAGCCGAATGCCTAAACCTGTTCGGCATAAACAACGTCAATTCATACTACTGGATTACGGACGTAACCGGCGGACAATATGCCGTACCGAACTACCTGACAGGCAGGCAGATTAACTTTAGAGTTACAGTTGATTTCTAATCATAGATTTCTAACACGGATTTCCAAAACTGCACAGAATGACACCTCTGAAACATTACCTCGCCATAGCCACAATATGCTTGAATGCAAACAACGTCATGGCGCAGAACAACGAAATAAAGTCAGAACAGATAGCCTCCCTGCAGGTTGTGGCTGGTACAGACTGGCTGGAAATGCCGGTCGTCACGCTTGGTGGCGACAAGCCCATAAACATATCGTTCGATGATCTTACGCATGAAGGCCGTCGTTATGTTTATAGGCTTGACCATTGCGAAGCGGACTGGACTACGTCTACCGAACTGTTTGACAGCGACTATTGTGACGGCTTTGCTGATGGCAACACTATTGACAACAACGAGGAGTCGATAAACACCAACACTCTCTATACGCATTATTCATTCCAGATTCCTAACGAGAAATGCCGGATAAAGAAAAGCGGCAACTATCGAGTTACTGTGTACGACGAGAATGAGGGCGACACGGTTTTCAGCGCTTGCTTCATGGTGGTGGAGCCGCTGATGGGCATTCAGATGTCGGTAACGTCAAACACGGACATCGACATAAACAAGAGTCATCAGCAAGTGGCGTTATCGCTCAACTATGGCAATATCTCAATCTCAAATCCAGAACGCGAGATTCGCGTGGCTGTATTGCAGAACGGCAGATGGGAAACAGTACGACGCGATATGCGCCAGCAATACACCACCCCTTACGGAATGAAATGGGAGCATAACAGGGATTTGATTTTCGACGGAGGCAACGAATACCATAAGTTCGAGGTTCTCGCCACCGATCATCCTACGTTAGGCATCGAGAATATCTGGTGGGAGAACAATGACTATCATGCCATGGTATGGACAGACCTCCCAAGACCAAGCTACGTTTACGACGAGGACGCCAATGGCGCTTTCTATATTCGCAACAGCGACAATATTGAGAACGACCGCATCTCTGAATATGTGAATGTGATGTTCAGACTGAAAGCTCCAAGACAGAACGGAACAGTCTACGTTAACGGCGTGTGGACCAACGGAGAGTTTACGCCGAAATACGAAATGACATACAATGAAATAGCTCAACAATACGAGGCTATAATAAAACTAAAACAGGGATATTACTCGTATCAATATCTGACAAAACGAGATGATGGCAGCATTGTTCCTGTTTCGTCTGAAGGCAATTTCTTTCAGACCGAAAACGAATACCAAGCTTTTGTTTATTGGCGACCAATAGGAGAAAGAACGGATCGCCTTGTAGGTTATTCTTCCGTTAGAACCAAATAAGAGGTTCTAACGGAAGCTTTCTTTATAAAATCATTTCTTGATTCGCTTAATAATCTTTCCGTCATACGTCACCACCAGTTCCACAATATAACTGATAGATGTCTCAGGAATAACAAGCACGGCATAGAAATGCATGCCTTCTTCATTGGCTTGATTGAACGTAATATCGCTCAACACTAACTGACGCAGGATGTCCGAAGGGATGTTCTTCTGGAAGTCCTGTTTGCGGAAGTCGCTTGAGAACAGGCGTCGTGCCCCGTTAAAAACTCCCAGATTGACAATATTGTCATAATAGACATTGCCCACCTCCACTCCATCGTCATTGAACGTGGACTTCACCACCTTGTATGTGGTAGGATTCACCTGAACATAACAATGATATTTCTCCGCGCCATGATAGAGAACGGTGTCTCGTTTGACAATCCTGTTCTGATTGACAGCCAAGAAAGTCTTGGGAGCAAACAAGTCTAAGTATGACTCATCGTCGGTTTTTACGAGCTTTACTCGTTCACCATTTTGGTTCACAAAGACAAAAAGATGAGGAGTCTGCTTCACAATATGGTATTTAACCGTATTGCCACCCACCACCACGAAAGAGTCTTTCTCCACTCTGAAATAGGCAGGCATACTCGTAGAATCAGGGAAAAAGACAGAATCGCCCTTTATTCGGAAAGCGACGTCGTCTCCGTCATCATCAAGCCATATTCCTTGAAGATTCTTTTTTGCCTCAAGATTCTCCTGTACGACTTCTTCCTTCCTGTCATTGCCACGCTGTCCGCATGCCACAAAAAACAGGACAAGACCAATCAACAGGAAAAATACTGATTGTTTTCTTATCATTCTGGACTTTATTTTTCACATACAAAGGTAATAAAAAATCCCAATAAAACACAAACCAATAAATATAAATAAAAGACAAAAAGCATAAATACATTAAACCTGTAGATAACGAAGTCAATTTTTATACCAATATTTTTTGCGACTAAAAATAAAATGCTTATCTTTGTGGATTATGAGAGAAATAGAGAGACACATAGTACGATTACTGCTGGATAATGACTGCGTTATTGTCCCAGGCTTTGGTGGCTTCTTGGCGCATCGCATACCTGCTTCATACAATAAAGCAGAGGGAATCTTTCTGCCTCCATCAAGAACAATAGGCTTTAATCCAATGCTGACAATGAACGACTCATTGCTGGCACAGGCATACGCAAGCTGTTACGATATCAGCTACCCTGAAGCCCTGAAGCATATAGATAATGATGTTGCCGTTCTTAAGCAGACCATTGAAGAAGAAGGTGAGCTGAATATCTGCGGATTGGGACGTATTGTGCTCAATCAAAGCGGAAACTATGACTTCCATCCTGATCAGTCAGGATTCGTTTCACCAGACCTGTACGGACTGGACACATTCGAGATTACTCCTATGGCAGCAGAAGAAAGCATGGAAGAGCCTCAACAGGAACTTCCCAATACAGCTATTACTATGCAGCCTGTCATTACCGAACAACCGAAGCCTCAGCCTGTGGTACAGCAAGTTACTGAAGTGTCTGCCGAGACAAATACCACTTCAGAAACGCAACAGGAAGAGACTAAAGATAAAGAGATTGCCATTCGCATTCCTATGCGCACGCTCAAACATATTGCAGCTGCTTGCATAGCAATTATAATCCTCCTTTCTGTTCCGTCTAAACTTGGCGACTCCAGCAAGAACTATACAAGCCATGGGGCTATTGACACAAGTTTCCTGTATGAAATGATGCCTAAGGAGATTACCAACGGTAAGCCAGAGAAGCTTAACACTATAGCTTCAAAAAAAGAAGCGGTCAAGGAAGTTGCAGAACCAACCGTAAAAGCAGAGGTAGAGATTACTAAAGACGAGAGCTATTTCACCATAGTGCTCGCAAGTCGCGTGGCTCGTAAGAATGCCGAAGAATATGCCAAGCTGCTCCAAAGCAAAGGCATTGACGCAGCTGTAACTTCTCAGGGAGGCACAAAGGTAACGTACAAGAAATTCAAGAATAAGGAAGAAGCCCAGAAAGCAATGCGAGTTCTTTCAGACAGGAAGGAATTTAATGGCTGCTGGATAACAGAAATCAAATAAAAAAGGATTCCATTACAAGAAAAGAATGAAAAGAGTAAGATGCCCCAAATGTGACAATTACATCACATTTGACGAAAAGAAATACAAAGAAGGACAGTCTTTAGTCTTTATGTGCCCACAATGCGGCAAGCAGTTTGGTATTCGCATCGGTACCAGCAAGCTACGCAACACACAAAAGGAAGACAATCCTGACGAGAACGCTGATGACAGCCGCTACGGATACATCACAGTCATAGAGAATGTCTTCCATTACAAGCAGGTAATTCCCTTGAAGATGGGTGTCAATGTAATAGGACGTTATATGAAGAACAGCGGTGTGAATTGCGCCATAGAGACCAACGATCCAAGCATTGACATTAACCATTGCTCAATAACAGTAAGCAGGGGAAAGAACGGCAAGTTGAAATATGTTCTTAAAGACGGCCCCAGCTATACCGGCACATTCGTCGATAACGTCATACTCGGCGATAGAGAACAAAGAGTCATCGAGGACGGTACGCTGTTCACTATCGGAGCAACAAGCGTGATACTGCATACGCAGGACGAAAACGAGGAAAACAAATAATTAGAATTACAAACAAGCAAGCATAAAAATGCCGCTATTCCAACAATGTTGATTTGGAATAGCGGCATTTTAATTTTATACAAGCCTTACTTAAGCAAGCCATACCCTATCATTACTCGTCCTTAAACGAGAGTTTCTCAAGGCGACTCTTAAGCAACGGAGCCTGCGATTTTCTTATACTGAGTTGTATTTCACACGTATTATCATAAGTCTGACTGACGATTCGCGGCGACATATCCTTAATAATCTTCATCACGTCATTCATCATAACGTAAGGAAAATCGTACGTCACCACTTCCTCGTCATACAGCTTTATGACCTCTGCGTTTGCGATTGCTTCAGCCGCTGCCGTGCGATAGGCAACGATAAGCCCACTCGTTCCAAGGTTAACACCACCATAATAACGCACGACGATAATCAATATGTCGGTCAGCTCATTCTTGTTTATCTGACCGAGGATTGGTTTTCCGGCTGTACTGCTGGGTTCGCCGTCGTCATTGGCACGAAACTCTGTACGTTGAGCGCCAAGCATATAAGCCCAACACACATGTCGGGCATCATAATACTTCTTTCGATATTCTGAAACAATCTCCTTTATCTCTTCTTCTGTAGTTACATGAAAGGCAAAAGCGAGAAACTTACTACGTTTCTCGCTATAGAAGCCTTCCGAGATATTATCCTTTATTGTGAAATACTCGTCAGTAATGTTCATTTTAAAATTATTATCAAGACAATTTGTGGATTACCAATCCTGATCTGAGCTTCGGCTCGAACCACGTAGCCTTAGGAGGCATAATCTTACCGCTGTCAGCAATGTCGATAATCTGCTTCATCGAAACAGGATACAATGCCAATGCTACACGCATCTCACCGCTGTCAACGCGACGCTTGAGTTCCTCGAGACCTCTGAGACCACCGACGAAGTCGATGCGCTTGTCAGAGCGGAGGTCTGTGATGTTCAGAACCTTGTCAAGGATAAGACGGCTTGAGATGTCAACGTCAAGAACACCGATAGGATCAGAATCGTCAAATGTGCCAGGCTTAGCATTCAATGCATACCAATGCTTGTCAAGGTAGAGCGAGAACTCGTGCAGACGCTGCGGCTTATAGATAGCCTCACCCTTATCTGTTACCTCGAAGTTCTCACGCAATGCATCGAGGAACTGCTCAGAAGTAAGACCGTTAAGGTCCTTCACAACGCGGTTATAGTCGAGCACGGTAAGCTGTGAAGCCTGGAAGCAAACAGCCATGAAGTAGTTATACTCCTCGTCACCCTTATGGTTAGGATTGTTCTTAGCCTTCTCTGCACCTACCAAAGCAGCAGCAGCACTACGGTGATGGCCGTCAGCGATGTAGAGAGCTGGCATCTTAGCGAACTCCTCTGTGATGGTCTTTATGTCAGCATCGTCGGTAATAACCCAGAACTTATGGCCGAATCCGTCAATCGGAGAAACAAAGTCGTACTCAGGCTTACCAGCGGCATAGCGCATAATCAGCTCGTTGAGCACAGCATTGTCAGGATATGCGAAGAACACCGGCTCGATGTTAGCGTCATTAACGCGAACATGCTTCATGCGGTCTTCCTCCTTGTCGCGGCGTGTCAGCTCATGCTTCTTGATGGTGCCGTTCATATAGTCATTAACGAAAGCACCAACCACAAGACCATACTGTGTCTTGCCGTTCATGGTCTGAGCGTAGATATAGTAAGACTCCTTCTCGTCCTGACGAAGCCATCCCTTATCCTGGAACTTCTGGAAGTTCTTAGCAGCCTGCTCGTACACTCTGGGGTCGTACTCGCTTGTGCCCGGTTCAAAGTCGATTTCCGGCTTTATAATGTGGTAAAGGCTCTTTTCGTTATCGCCAGCCTCAGCTCTTGCCTCTTCGCTGTCGAGAACATCATAAGGACGTGAGGTGATTTCCTCAACCATATCTTTCGGAGGGCGTACACCTTTGAAAGGTTTAATTGTTGCCATACTCGTATGTTGTTTTTAAGAAATTGTGTAAGAATAGATTATTTGTTCACCTGGAATTTTGTGCATCCGTCTGCGAAGAAAGCATTAATCTGCTTAGCTGCAGCGATACCAGCATTGATGTTAGCCTCAGCAGTCTGAGCACCCATCTTCTTCGGTGTTGCGAAGTAGCGACCCTCGAACTTGCAGAATTCCTCGTGTGCGTCAGGCATGATGTCTGAAACATACTTCAGGTCTGTACGCTCCTCAAGCAACTTGAGAAGTTCCGGCTCATTGATAACTTCCTTGCGGGCTGTGTTAACGAGGATACCACCCTTCTTCATCTTGCCAACGAGAGCAGCATTGATGCTCTGCTTGGTTTCAGGAGTAGCAGGAATATGGAGCGAAACGACGTCGCAATTCTCGAACAGAGCATCCTGTGAGTCAACAGCCTTAACGCCAGCAGCCTCAATAGCCTCCTTCGGGCAGAATGCGTCGTAAGCATAAACGTCCATACCGAAGCCCTTAGCGATGCGAGCTACGTTACGACCTACATTACCGAATGCGAGGATACCAAGCTTCTTGCCCAAAAGCTCCGAACCAGACTTGCCGTTATAGAAGTTGCGTACAGCGTATACCAACAGACCGAATACCAATTCTGCCACAGCGTTAGAGTTCTGTCCGGGAGTGTTCTCCACTACGACGTTCTTCTCTTTTGCGTAAGCGATGTCTATATTGTCAAAGCCAGCACCTGCACGAACGACAATCTTAAGAGCCTTAGCTGCGTCAAGCACCTCAGCCGTAACCTTGTCTGAGCGTACGATCATAGCCTCTACGTCAGCTACGGCGTCAAGAAGCTGCTGCTTCTCTGTATATTTCTCCAACAGAACCAGCTGATGACCAGCACCTTCAACTTCTGCCTTAATGCCATTAACGGCTGCTGCTGCGAACGGTTTCTCTGTTGCTACTAATACTTTCATAATTTCTTTTGATTTAAGGAGTTAAACATTTTGGCGACGTTCATCATGGTCAATCAGATTATTATCAAGTCTTAAAACTATATTTCGACTTTTTTCAGTCGCCATTAAGGTTATTTAATTGCAGGAAGGAAATACACATTATATTATATACTATGTATTTCCTTCCTTTAGAGTGTTATTTTATTAATGCTGCTGCTCGAATTCCTTCATGCATGCTACCAATGCCTCAACACCCTCGATGGTCTGAGCATTGTATGTACTTGCGCGGAAACCGCCAACTGAACGGTGGCCCTTGATACCGACCATACCCTTAGAAGTAGCGAAGTCGAAGAACGGCTTCTCCAGCTCCTTGTACTCGTCGTTCATCACGAAGCAGATGTTCATGAGCGAGCGTGAATCCTCAGCTACTGTGCCACGGAACAACTTGTTGCGGTCGATTTCGTCGTAAACGATGCGAGCGCGCTCGATAGCTCTGCGGTCCATCTCCTGAACACCACCGTTAGCCTTGATCCAACGGAGAGTCTCAAGAGCGCAGTAGATAGGCACTACAGGAGGAGTATTGAACATTGAGCCTTTCTCTACGTGTGTACGATAGTCAAGCATTGTAGGAATCTGACGCTCAGCCTTGCCAAGAGCATCATCCTTAACGATTACGAGAGTAACACCTGCCATAGCGAGGTTCTTCTGAGCACCGGCGTAGATGCAGTCATACTTAGCAACGTCGATAGGACGGCTGAAGATATCAGAAGACATATCACCGATAAGTCTTACGGGAACCTCAGGCTCCTTGCGAATCTCTGTACCATAGATAGTATTGTTGGTTGTTATATGCAGATAGTCAAGATCTGTCGGGCATGTCCAATCCTTCGGATAGAATGAATAGTTGGCGTCAGCAGATGAAGCCACCTCAACAACCTCGCCGAAGAGCTTAGCTTCCTTCATAGCCTTCTTAGCCCAAACACCACTGTTCAGGTAACCAGCCTTCTTGATAAGGAAGTTATAAGGAATCATGCAGAACTCGAGTGAAGCACCGCCACCCAGGAAGAGAACTGAATATCCCTCAGGAACCTCAAGGAGCTCCTTAATCAAGGCTACTGCCTCATCAACAACAGGCTGGAAATCCTTTGCTCTGTGGCTGATTTCAGCCAAAGAGAGTCCCGAACCGTTGAAATCCAAAATCTGACGAGCTGTGTTCTCTATCACTTCGCGCGGAAGGATAGACGGACCTGCATTAAAATTGTACTTCTTCATAAGAATGTCTATTAAGTTAATAATTTGTTCTTTGTTTGTTATTAGTTGTTGTTTCGCAAGCGAAATTACTACTTATTTTTGAAAAGTCCAAATAAAAAGCAAAAATTAATACATCTAATTTGATTTCGACTTTATAAAGCTTACTCTATCTTACATTTTGTCAGCATTAAAAGCCAATATTCTCCCTCTAATATCCCCCTTAAACAAGAAAATGCAAGTCGCAGCCACGTCAAGCGTCCGACCTGTCTGCAACCTACATTTATTATATATTATATAGAGGCTACGTTACGCCTCCTTTTATTTATCAGTTTCCTTGTTGGGGAGATGGAACTCGTACGACTTGTCGAACACCTGTCTTACCTTATTAATCTCAAGGAAGGTAGTTCCGCCAGAGTTGCCGAGTCCGAAGCGACCGCTCAGATAGGCAATCTTGTCGTCAAGAGTGATATATCCCTTCTGTCTCAGCATGCGGAGAGCAGCCGTGAACATATAATTTGGCGATATTTTGTCCTTCTGGTGGATGGCGATGACACCGAAGCTCAGGTTCAGCCAACGCTGCGTCTTCTCATTATAGCAGATTGCAAGAATCGGGTTCGGTCCACGGAAGGCAGCAAGATGACGTACCGTCTCGCCCGTCAAACTGTCGGTGATGATACCGGCAACACCGAGCTTGCGTGTAGCGTCGATGGCAGCGTGAGCCAAGAACTCCCTTTGCGAGCAGTTCTCGTTCATCGGCACCTCGTACTCTCCCATAGCGTTGCGGTCCTTCTCAGCCTGTTCAGCAATGGCAGCCATAGTCTTCACAGCCTCAAGCGGATACTTTCCGCTTGCCGTCTCGCCCGAGAGCATAAGAGCGTCCGTGTATGAATAGATGGCGTTCGCGATGTCAGTAACCTCGGCACGTGTAGGTCTCGGATTCTTTATCATCGTGTGGAGCATCTGAGTGGCTAC
Source organism: Prevotella sp. 885 (assembly GCF_002265625.1). Classification (GTDB taxonomy): domain Bacteria; phylum Bacteroidota; class Bacteroidia; order Bacteroidales; family Bacteroidaceae; genus Prevotella. The sequence goes on along the minus strand of NZ_NOVE01000003.1, from coordinate 138,124 downwards.
GATGACAGGCTTCTTCTTCATCACACACTTTCTGATAATCTGACGCTGTATGCCGGGAATTCTTTCGATTGGCACCTCAATGCCGAGGTCGCCACGCGCAATCATCACGCCGTAAGAAGCATCAATGATTTCGTCGATGTTGTCCACACCCTCCTGATTCTCTATCTTTGATATAATCTTGATGTCGCTGTTATGTTCGTCCAGAATCTTCTGAATGGCAAGGACATCGTCTGCAGATCGCACAAAAGAGTGAGCAATAAAGTCGATATCTTCCTCTATTGCCAACAGAATGTTCTGATAGTCCTTCTCGGTCAAAGCAGGCAAAGCGATGTGTTCTCCCGGAACGTTCACACTTTTGTGTGCTCCAAGCACGCCGTCGTTCTGCACCTGAGCCACAATGGTCGGACCTTCTATGTCCATGACCTTCATGTCCAGCTCGCCGTCGTCGAAGAGAATGTCGTCACCTACCTTCACGTCCTTTGCTATGTCAGGATAGCTAAGGTTCACGATGTCATGACTGGAGTCCATGTCCGGGCGTCCGAAAATCTTCACCACGTCTCCGGTCTTATACTCTATAGGCTGATCCACACCCGTCGTGCGGACCTCTGGACCTTTCGTGTCTATCATCAATGCGATGTGCGGCGACACCGTTCTCACATTTTTTATTATAGTACGTATCCCGTCCGGAGTGGCATGGGCAGTATTCATGCGGACCACATTCATTCCAGCGAAAAACAACTGGCGAATGAAGTCGACGTCACACCTGCGGTCACTGATTGAAGCAACAATCTTTGTCTGTTTCATCTTACATTATCTTTATATGTGTTTTCTACTACAAAATTACGCATATTTATTGATATACACAACAGTAGCCCACCATTTTCGTACATCACTTTCTCCCTACCATAGGTCAGCCACACGGTCATGTGGGACGAATTCCAGTTCGGTGGGTATTTTCACCCACTTCCTGTCCACAACAATCTTCAGTCGGCTGCCTTCTGTTTGTTTCAGAGTGTACGTACCCGCCTTGGCATTATAGGTAAGAACAGCGGTCAGATCTTCCGAACCATAGTCGTTCACGATGTCCAGCTTCACGCTGTTCTTGCCCGAATGTTTAAAGGAGGTTATAAGCCACTTGCGGGAGTCACGCACAGCACCGAAATATCCCGGCACCACACCGAAGACGTCCTGTCCAGGCACACTCACTCCTTCACCGTCCAGACACAAGTCCAGATAGACCTGATATTCCTCGTTATATACATACGTATTAAACGCTGATTCGGCCTTGTCTGACTGCGCCATGATTCCTAAAGCCATGACAGCAAACACCAGCAATAACAATAATCTTTTCATAAATATACGTGATTTAAATCAATATTTTTCCAAACTGCGCAATTATTATATATAAATGCGTTTTTGCTTTATTTCTCTGCAAATGTAACAATTTACATCAAGAATAGTTAGAAAAAAACAAAAAAGGTATTGAAATAATTTGTCTTTCTCATTTAAAATACTATATTTGCAGTGAATATTTAACTTTTTTATGAAAAAAGAGAGATTATTTCCAGACTACATTTTTGAATCAAGTTGGGAAGTATGCAATAAAGTAGGCGGCATCTACGCCGTTTTGTCGACAAGAGCCAAGACTCTTAAGGAGAAACTTGGTGACCGTCTTATCTTCATTGGTCCTGACTGTTGGGGTGAAAAAACATGTCCTTACTTCGAGGAGGACAAGTCTTTGTTTTCGGAATGGCAAGTACAAGCTGCAAAAGAAGGCATTAACGTCAAGACAGGACGCTGGGCCATACCAGGCAGTCCCGTCGCAATATTGGTGGACTTCAATGCCTTTTATCCGCAAAAAGACACCATATACACTCAGCTTTGGAACAAGTTCCATGTGGACAGCCTTCACGCCTATGGCGATTACGACGAGGCTTCCATGTTCGCTTATGCCGCCGCACGTGTCGTTGAGAGTTTCTACAACAACGTCATAGCCAAGCAGAAGCCGGCTGCCAAGGTCGTATACCACGGCAACGAATGGATGACCGGACTGGGTGTGCTCTACATACACGACCGCCTGCCGCAGGTGGCAACCATCTTCACCACTCACGCAACAAGCATCGGTCGTAGCATCGCCGGCAACAACAAGCCGCTCTACGACTATCTCGAGGCATACAACGGTGACCAGATGGCTGACGAGCTCAACATGCAGAGCAAGCAGTCCATCGAGAAGCAGACAGCCGCTTACGTCGACTGTTTCACCACCGTTAGCGACATCACAGCCCGCGAGTGTGCCGAACTGTTGGACAAGCCTGTTGACGTGGTGCTTCCCAATGGCTTCGAGGACGACTTTGTGCCGCAGGGCAAGGAGTTCGACCGTAAGCGCACGGCAGCACGCCGTCGTCTGCTCGACATAACACGCGCCCTTACCGGCGACACCGTATCTGACGACGCTGTGATTATCTCCACAAGCGGACGCTATGAGTGGCGCAACAAGGGCATCGATGTCTTCATCGAGGCTGTCAACCGTCTCCGCCTCTCTGCAGACCAGCTCAATAAGGAAGTGGTGGCATTCATCGAAGTGCCGGCATGGGTGAACTGCCCGCGCGAAGACCTTGCAGAGCGACTCACAAAGATGGCAGAAGGCGAGACCTTCGACACTCCGCTCGACACTCCCGTCATCACACATTGGCTCAACGAGCAGCAGAACGACCGTGCCCTTGGCATGATGAACTGGCTCGGTATGCACAACGCTAAGGGAGAGAAGGTGAAGCTCATATTCATTCCTTGCTATCTTACCGGCGATGACGGCATCGTAAACCTTTCATACTTCGATGTCATCCTCGGCAACGATCTTTGTGTCTATCCATCATATTACGAGCCGTGGGGTTACACACCGCTTGAGGCAGTAGCCTTCAAGGTGCCGTGCATCACCACCGACCTTGCAGGATTCGGACTCTGGGCGCACAACGAGGCAGGCGGACACATCACTCTCGACAAGGGTGTGGAGGTCATCCATCGTACCGACTACAACTACAACGAGGTGGCTGACGACATCCGCGATACTGTCATCAAGTACGCCAATGCCACAAAGCAGAAGCAGGGCAGAATACGCAACAACGCCCGCGCTCTCTCACAGAAGGCATTGTGGAGCCAGTTTATCGAGTACTATTACGAGGCTTACGACTTCGCCCTTAACAAGGCAGAGCAGAGAGCCGCAAAGACAAAGTAAAAAAGAAACAAAAGTTAAATTAAAACCATATCACAAATTTTATGAAAATCAAAGCAGACTATGCTAACGCTCCTCAGTGGAAGGAGGTTACAATCAAGTCAACACTTCCCGAAGAGCTGAAGTGTCTTGACGAGCTCGCACACAACATGTGGTGGGCATGGAACTACGAGGCACGTGAGTTGTGGAAGAGCCTTGACAAGGATCTCTACGAAGAGGTTGGTCACAACCCCGTAATGCTTCTCGACCGTCTCAGCTATGAGCGCAAAGAGGCCATCGTTAAGGACAAGACCATCATGGAGCGCGTCAAGTCAGTATACAAGCTGTTCCGCGACTATATGGACGTTGAGCCGGACGCAACTCGTCCCTCTGTTGCCTACTTCTGCATGGAGTATGGTATCAACCAGGTGGTTAAGATCTATTCTGGCGGTCTCGGTATGCTCGCCGGTGACTACATGAAGGAGGCTTCTGACTCTAACGTCAACATGTGTGGCGTTGGCTTCCTCTATCGTTACGGCTATTTCAAGCAGACTCTCTCTATGGACGGTCAGCAGATTGCTCAGTACGACGCACAGAACTTCAGCTCTCTGCCCGTTGAGCGCGTGCTCGACGAGAACGGCCAGCCGCTCGTAGTTGACATTCCTTACATGAACTATCAGGTTCACGCTTATGTATGGGTGATGAACGTCGGCCGCATCAAGCTCTACCTCCTCGATACTGACAACGAGATGAACTCAGAGTTCGACAAGCCTATCACACACGCCCTCTACGGTGGCGACAACGAGAACCGTCTCAAGCAGGAGATTCTTCTCGGTATCGGTGGTATGCTCACTCTCAAGAAGCTCGGCATCAAGAAGGACGTTTATCATTGCAACGAGGGCCACGCAGCTCTCTGCAACCTCCAGCGTCTCATCGACTACATCAAGGAGGGTCTGTCATTCAACGAGGCTCTCGAGCTCGTTCGTGCTTCTTCACTCTATACCGTACACACTCCCGTACCCGCAGGTCACGACTACTTCGACGAGTCGCTCTTCGGCAAGTACATGGGTGGCTATCCCAACATGCTCGGCATCACATGGGACGAGTTCATCGGTATGGGTCGCACCAACCCTGACGACCACTCAGAGCGTTTCTGTATGTCTACATTCGCTTGCAACACCTGCCAGGAGGTTAACGGCGTAAGTAAGCTCCACGGTTGGGTAAGCCAGCGCATGTTCGCCCCCATCTGGAAGGGCTACTATCCTGAGGAGAGCCACGTAGGTTATGTTACCAACGGTGTTCACTTCCCCACATGGACAGCAACAGAATGGCGCAAGCTCTACGCTAAGTACTTCGACAAGAACTACATCTACGACCAGAGCAACGAGAGCCTCTGGCACAACATCTATAATGTACCCGACGCTGAGATCTGGGAGACACGTATGGCTCTCAAGAAGAAGCTCGTCGACTACATCCGCGAGAAGTTCGCTGCCACATGGCTCAAGAACCAGGGTGATCCTTCACGTGTGGTTACTCTCCTCGAGAGCATCACACCTAACGCCCTCTACATCGGCTTCTGCCGTCGCTTCGCTACATACAAGCGTGCTCACCTCCTCTTCACCGACCTGGAGCGTCTCTCTAAGATCGTGAACAACCCGGAGCGTCCGGTTAAGTTCATCTTCTCTGGTAAGGCTCACCCGGCTGACGGTGCAGGTCAGGGTCTCATCAAGCGCATCTTCGAGATCAGCCAGCGTCCTGAGTTCCTCGGCAAGATCATCTTCCTCGAGGACTACGACATGCAGCTCGCACGCCGCCTCGTTTCTGGTGTAGACATCTGGATGAACACTCCGACTCGTCCTCTCGAGGCTTCTGGTACATCAGGCGAGAAGGCTGAGATGAACGGTGTTGTCAATCTCTCCGTACTTGACGGATGGTGGGTTGAGGGCTACCGCGAGGGTGCCGGCTGGGCTCTCAAGCAGGAGCGCACATACCAGAACCAGGGCTATCAGGATCAGCTCGACGCAGCTACCATCTACTCGCTCCTCGAGAACGAGATTCTGCCGCTCTACTACAACCGCAACGCTCAGGGCTTCAGCGAGGGCTGGATCAAGACCATCAAGAACTCTATCGCCACTATCGCTCCTCATTACACAATGAAGCGTCAGCTCGACGATTACTATGACAAGTTCTACATCAAGGAAGCTGCCAACTTCAAGAAGCTCTCTGCTAACAACAACAAGCTCGCTAAGGAGCTGGCTGCTTGGAAGGAGACTGTCGCTCAGCGTTGGGACTCTATCCGCGTGGTAAGCAAGGACGACTCAGTTCTCTATGGTGCAGAGACCGGCAAGAAGTACACACTCCGCTACGTCATCGACGAGCAGGGTCTGAACGATGCAGTAGGTTTGGAGCTTATTTCTATCAAGACTGACAAGAACGGCGAGGAGCACATCTTCTCTAAGCGTGAGTTCACTATGGTTGGTCGCGAGGGCAACAACTACACATTCGAGGCTACATTCGAGCCTAACGTTGCCGGCGCATTCAAGAGCTGCGTACGTATGTATCCGAAGAACGAGAACCTCGTTTACCGCGAGGACTTCTGCTACGTTAAGTGGCTCGACTAATGTCTGACGTTCCTAACATAACATATAAATAGAAAGAAAATCCTAAAGACTCATGCTGTCGGCATGGGGCTTTGGGATTTTTTTGTTTAAACCATAACCTTAAAAAAGAAAAGCAATATGAAGTTTATCGGAATCATTCCCGCCAGATATGCGTCATCACGCTTCCCGGGAAAACCTCTTGCCGTACTTGGCGGCAAGTACGTCATACAGCGTGTGTATGAGACGGTCAGCAGCGTGCTCGACGAGGCTTACGTTGCCACTGACGACCAGCGCATCTTCGATGCTGTAATAGCTTTCGGCGGAAAAGCCGTTATGACAAGAACAGACCATAAGAGTGGTACGGACCGCATAGAGGAAGCAGCAGAGAAACTTGCGACGGATGCCGACGTAATCGTAAACATACAGGGTGACGAGCCTTTCATCCAACCGTCGCAGATTGAGACCATCTGCCATTGCTTCGACGATGCCTCCACACAGATAGCCACCATCGGCAAGCCTTTCGACACAATTGAGGCTGCGGAGAACCCCAACTCACCGAAGATAGTGCTCGACAACAACGGCTACGCCATGTATTTCTCGCGCTCTGTCATCCCCTTCGTAAGAGGCGTCGAAAAGGAAGAGTGGCTGCAGCACTATCCCTTCCTAAAGCATCTCGGCATCTATGCCTATCGCCGCGAAGTGCTTAAGGAGATAACCCTCCTACCCCAGTCGTCGCTCGAGAAAGCCGAAAACTTAGAGCAGCTCCGCTGGTTGCAGAACGGCTACAGAATAAAGGTTGGATACACCGACGTCGAGACTGTCGGAATTGACACTCCCGAAGACCTGCAAAGAGCCGAAGAATATCTGAAAGAGAATTAGGAGTTTTGAATTTTGAGTTTTGAATTGTGCGCTACGCGCATTAGGAATTATCCATTTTTGAATTAAATTCCTAACTGAATAATTCAAAATCGCCGTAGGCGACAATTCAAAACTCAAAATTCAAAATTCAAAACTCTCATCTCTCCGGTTCTGCTGCCATTGCGCTCTCCTCTTCCGGCATTTTATAGCGTTTGACGACGCTATGGTCTTCCAAGTAAATGCGGTTAAGGGTGAAAGCCAAGGCTTCCAGGGTCTTTTCTCTTACAGAAGGTTTCAGCTGGCATTCCCAAACCGTTATGCAATGCCAACCCATTTCTGCAAGCTTGCGCTGTTCCTCCAAGTCACGGTTACGATTGCGCTCTATCTTTGCTTTCCAGAAATCCACATTTGTCTTTGGAAGCACATAATACTTACAGCCTTCATGCCCATGCCAGAAACAACCGTTGACAAAGACTACCGAGCGATACTTGCGCAGCACAATATCGGGATGACCAGGAAGACGAGGATGGTTAAGCCGATAGCGAAAGCCCCGGCTGAAAAGATACTTTCTCACCATTATTTCAGGCTTCGTACCCTTCCCTCGTATTGACGCCATACAACGATGACGTTGTTCCTTAGTCAGTTTGTCCATATCTGGTTCATAACAGATTTATTTTTGAGGTAACCTCTCCCATTTTGGCTTTCAATTCTTATCATCGTCAAACGGTAAAGAAGAATTGAATTTATCAAAATCAGTCATGCAATACGGCATCACCTCCAGCTTCAAGAATAATGTCTATACGCTTTGCCCAATCTTCCATTGTCATTGGTATGTGGCGATTTGCCATACGTTCTGCCAAATCAAGCACAGAGTTGACAAGTTTTCCCATATCTTCAAGTTCCACTTGCTTTAGATAGTTCTTGGCGACACTCACATCTGGCTTGACAATCTTTCCATCAGGCGCATTCTCCCAAGTGGTCAGTCCCATATGCTCTTTCTCTGCATTGGCTCTTTCAACAATAAGTTCTGCCGCAGTATGCCCATGCACAGCATAATGCATCTTATTTTGAACTTTCTTATAGAACAGACGTGTGGTAGGCGCATCCTTATTGTAGTCAACAGCTGTAGCATATATATCCGTGAGCTTTTGGTAAAATCTTCGTTCACTCAACCTAATCTCACGTATTTCCGCCAACAAATGCTCAAAATAGTCCTCACCAATGAACGAGCCATTCTCCATGCGTTTTTTATCTATGATATAGCCCCGAAGAGAGAACTGTCTGATGACATAGGTACACCACTGGCGGAATTGAGTGGCACGTATAGAGTTGACACGATAGCCAACAGAAATGATTGCGTCAAGGTTGTAGAACTTTGTCATGTAGTTCTTACCATCTGCGGCAGTTGCCGAGTATTTCTCGGTAACTGAATCTTCCGCAAGTTCTCCGCTCTTGAATATGTTTTTCAGATGCAATCCAATATTGTCTGTCGAGCAGTCAAATAGCCCAGCCATCGCCTTTTGGGTAGCCCACACCGTTTCATCTTTATATAGCACATGAATGCCTTGCTCCTTACCTTCTGCCACGAAAGTCAGGAACTCCGCCGTACTGTTTCGTATTTCAAATTTCTTTGCCATAATTTATCATTTCGGATTGTCGTCCTTGCTGTTACTTACAGATGCTGCCTTATTGTCAATATTCTGAATATTCTTCCTCATATTGCTAAAAAAATAAACTTTACCTTTCCAAAGATACGAAGAATGTTTGAAATTAAACTGCATACATGCTGGAATTATGGCAAAGGGAATAAGATTTAACGTTAAGTTGGGTACTTAACGAAGTATTGTATATAATCTTTGTTATTGGTATGATTTATATAAGCACGAACTTCACTGTATGCGTTCAGATTTTAATATGAACGCATTTAATGAAGCAACTTTGTTTGGTGGCGATAGCATTATGATTACTGACGATAGAAAATACAAAATAAAAGATTTTGCTATTAAACCCCAATCGGTCATCAGAAAAAGCTTATTGTAGTTTTCTAAAGACCGATTGGGATAAATGTGCACCTTCGGGAGAATTTGTTCATACTTACATCATTTTAAGCATCCCTATCACTTCTTCATCCGCCGGCAACCACTTCACCATGCCGAACTCTTCCTTTGTAAGCCATCGTGCCGCCTCATGTTCCAACAGCGTAAGGCTTCCGTCCACCACTCGGCAAAGATAGCAATGCATAGTAAGATGAAACTTCGGGTAATCATACTCTACGGTCGTGAGAAACTCGCCAACCGAAATGTCTGTCGCCAATTCTTCACGAATCTCCCTACGAAGCGCCTCTTCTTGACTCTCTTCCGCTTCCATCTTACCGCCAGGGAACTCCCACCAGTCTTTCCACTCGCCATAACCTCTCTGAGTGGCAAAAAACTTGCAGCCATCGCATATGACAGCAGCAACAACTTCAATACGCTTTCTTATTTCCATTTTCTTACACTGCATTTAAGAAACGTGGCAGAATGGGCTGATGCATCTGCCAGTTGATTTTCATAGGTTTGTCACCCTTTGAACTAATATAGTCTACCAAGCCGAAACAAATGAATGGGCAAGTATTGCCGAAACCATCCTTTTTATTTTCTCGGACAAAGAGCAGGAATTTCTTGCCATTCTCCTTTTGTCTGACAAATCGCTTGCCCTTACCCGTATGCGAGTCTGTATTCTGCGACTCCCAATGAAACTCGTATTCACTTACAACATAATCATTATACATCGTCTCAGCAGAGAAATCCTTGTCTGATTTATTCAGCGTCACAAAAAAGAGTTCGGTATTTAGTTCTTCTATATTGAACACACCAGCAACCGATCCCTGCATTTTCTTTTCAGCTGTCTGCCTACCAAAGATTGCAAAAACCTCTTCACGCGTATAACATCCATATTGCTCCAGAGCAACGGGCATACCCTCACCTACAGAATAAGTCTTTTTGTCAAGATTAGAAAGAATATATTCTGCCAACTCAAGTATTTCAGACACAAAAACAGGATAATGCTCCAAACTCTTTAATGCTTCTTCAATGCTACTCACGCCTATCTTGCTAATCTTATCTCCGAAAAGACTGTAATAGAGCATCACAGCATATGTCTCTTCCTGTTTGCCGCAATATCTGATATTGCCTTTTGCCTTCATCACCTTACATATAAAGTTAAGATATGATAAGCTGTTTACATGCACCAAGTTGCCTATTCCTTTGGTAAAACGCTTGGTGTTTTCGTCCTCTGCATACATACACAGTCCAGCCTCTTTCTTAAAGCTTGACCAGCAATTAGCGCCTTTATATATAAGACGTATATCCTGTCCGTTGTTCGCTATAAACTCGCTGAGCGTGGGCGTATACGTGTATGAGCGGAGTTCCTTGACGAGGCGCGACTTGTTGTAAATGGCAGACTTGATATTCTGCAACACATACTCCTGCGCCTTTTCTTCCATGTGTATAGTGCAACCATGCGGTAGAAGAGTGAATCCGTTCTTCACCTGCTCCACCACACTCTTGTCTGTTCTGGTCAGAAGACTTCTAAATCGGCTGGCGAAATCGTATTTCTGGTTTAGTTGGGCAACGAAATCAAAAACCGTCAACTGTTGCTTACCTGGATAAAGACGAAGACCACGACCAAGTTGCTGCAGGAATATGGTCAACGATTCCGTAGGACGCAAAAAGATAACTGTGTCTACTGCAGGAATGTCCACTCCCTCATTGAAGATATCCACAACAAAAAGATAATTGATTTCGCCCTTTGCCAACTGCCTGTTCAAAGTCAGGCGTTCCTCATCATTATCGGACGTCAGATATGCAGCCTTAAATCCTGCCTTGCAAAACTGCTCCGCCATATATTGCGCATGCTTCTTTGTGGCACAGAATCCTAAAGCCCTACACTTATGTTCGTCAGGCAGGTAATATTGCAAACGATTGATTATAAGCCCTACACGTTCAATATTACAGAGCTTTTCCGTTAATCTGGTGGCAACATAGCGGTCGCCTTGCATGAGTTCTTCGTCAGTAAGGTCAGTATCGTCGCTAATGCAAAGATACTGGAACGGCGTAAGCAAGCCTTCGTCAAGAGCTTTGGGCAGACGTATTTCTGCACTAATCTGATTATCAAAGTCAGGAAGCAGGCTAACACCGTCCATGCGCTCTGGTGTGGCTGTAAGACCGACGAGCAGTTTCGGAGCAAACTTATTAAGAACCTTTCGGTAACTGTCTGCCACAAGATGATGAGCCTCATCTATTACTATATAGTCGTAATAGTTGTCTGGCAAATTGCTGAAAATACTTTCAAACTTCGAATTGAAGGTCTGAACAGAAATAAACAGATGGTCGATTCCGTTCACCGGACAAGAATCACCCACCCATACATCTCCGAAGTTGGCATCCTGTAGCACGCTGCGATATGTACGGCGCGACTGCTTCAGAATCTCTTGTCTATGTGCCACGAACAACAGGCGATGCTTGCCATGCGTATGCTCCGTGAATACCTTATAGTCGAATGCCGAAATAACAGTCTTACCCGTACCAGTGGCAGCCACGATAAGATTGCGATTAATACCACCTTCACGTATCACAGACAACTTATCGAGGATTTGCTTCTGATGCGGCAATATTGTGTATTTGCTAAGCACGTCCGCAGCAATCTTCGGCTTTCTTATCTTTTCCAGTTCTTTATAGAGTTTGTCAACGCCTCCTATTCTGAAATCCTCAAAGTTGTGACTGTTCCAGTAAATATTGAACGTGGCAAGCGCCGCATCGATTATATGCGGATTCTCCACGTTTGTCACACGTATGTTCCATTCCAGTCCATCCGTCTGTGCCGACTTAGAGAGATTGCTCGAACCGATATAAGCAGTGCTGAAACCAGAGTTTCGTTCAAAGATATACGACTTGGCATGCAGACGTTCTATTTCCGTATTATACGAAATACGGATTTCAGTATTAGGAAGACTCGCCAGGCGTTCCACTGCCTTAGCGTCCGTCACACCGCAATAAGTAGTGGTGATAATGCGTAACTTATGCTGAGGATTGCTGCAGAATCGCTTCAGATGATCATATATCAGGTTGACACCAGAAAGTTTAAGGAAAGACACAATCATGCAGATGCTGTCAGCACTCTCAATGTCGCGCTCTATCTCACTACTTAACGACACGCGGCTTTGTCCTCCCGTGAACAAATTGCTCGTACGAAAGCCTGTCAACGGGCGCACTAAAGTACGGTTTGTAGCCTTTAGCCTTACCTCTTCCTGTTTGGACAACACAGCAGAAAGCATCTGCTTTTCATCCGCCAACTTCTCCTTATTGTCCTCTCCAAGAAAGTCAATCAATCTATTGACGAAAGAGGCACGTTCCTCTGCCGTAAGATTCTCGTCCGACAGACGGTTGCGAATTATGCGGTTAAGATGTTCTGCCATCATGTTAGGCGACTCTGCGCCATCTATATCTTCCTTCTTACACACCAATCCCTCCCCAGACGCTTCAAGCATGTCCTGCTTAAGCCCGTCCGTTATCAGATTCTCGTATGTTCCTTCTGTTAGTTTCATCGCTATACAAATCTCGTCAGCAAGTATTCATTATTATTCTATCTTCTTTGGCAATTTACTTGAAGTCTTTTCTATTTTCTTCTCGTTGCTTGCCACTCTGCGTTCCACTTTCTTTACTTTATGACCCTAACCGCTTGCTTATATTGTTGTACATATTTTTCCATATTAAAAAGGCTATTTGTTCCCTTGTTCCTCACTAAACGCCTTAATCTCGTCAGCAAGTACTTTCTGTAATTTCTCTTTCGGCACTATCAGCTGATAATCCGCCACTCCGATAGGCTTGCCCATATCTTCAAGCGCAAGTTCCACCTCTACACGGTCTTTTTCAGCACAGAGAATGATGCCGATGGAACGATTCTCGTCCGCACCACGCTCAAGGCGGTCGAGCAGAGAAAGATAATAATTCATCTTTCCTGCATACTCAGGTTTGAAAGCACCTATCTTTAGGTCAACGGCAACAAGACAACGCAGCCCACGATGGAAAAACAGCATATCCACCTTACTTTCCTTGCCGTTATATTCCAACACATGCTGGTTGCCTATGAACGTGAAACCATTGCCGAGTTCCATAAGGAAACGGGTGATGGCTTTTACAAGGCGGTCTTCAAGTTCAAGCTCCAAGATAGGACTGGTCACTCCCAAGAAACCAAGATTATAGCTGCTGCTGAACACTTCGTTGGCATACTGTGCTTGTTCGGCAGGAAGAGTGCGGTCGAAATTGTTGTCTACTCTTGTCAATGCCTGTGTCTCATACATATTGAGTTTGATGGCATTGAGCAACAAGTCGCGATTCCAACCTTTTTCCACCGTCTTTGTGGCATAATAGAGAGTTGCATCATCATCTAATCCTTTGCTCAAAAGCAATAGATTGTGCGACCATGGCAAAAGTGCTACGGAGCGTAGCAGTTTCTCACCATGTTCAGCATAACGCTCATAGAATTTCTTCATATTCCAAAGTTGGCGTGGTGAAACACCCATTTTAGGGTATCGTTCTTTTAGGTCTGCCGACAATCTTTTAACAACGCTGTCACCATACCCACTTTCAATTTTGCGTTCATGAAGCATTTGACCAATTTCCCAATATGCGGTAGAGACGTAGCCATTGACATGTCGGGCTATTTCTGTCCGCGCGTGCTCAATTACTGCGACAGCGTGTCGCAGTATCTCGGCATAATCGCTGCTCTCTATTGAGCGTTTGTTGTCTTTATTGTCTGTTGTCATTTTATCAGTCTATGTTATCTTCTCTGAGATGGTCAATTTGAATGCAAAGATAATTATAATACATCACAATTACGCATAAACGCAGTGAGATTTACGTTTGTTTTGCAACTTGACAAAGACAATATTTGCATTTCTAATGCTCAATACTATGAGCTGAGCGCACAACAAAATCTTTGGTGCGAAATTCTTGAGTTTTGAGCGTGCAGCGATAATGCGTTGATGTGTAGATGGTTATACGGTTGTGGAAAGAAATGTGCAATGAATAGCGGAGCCAAACAAGCATCATTGGTTGCAATAGCGCCACTTTTACACTCCAATAGTGCCACTTTTATCATGCAATAGCGCCACTTTTATCATGCAATAGCGCCACTTTTACACTCTAATAGTGGCACTATTGTACTGTAAAAGTGGCGCTATCGTTAGGCGCAGGTGCTGTTTTCACGGCTGAACAGCGTAAAAACAGCAAACCGGAACTCTAGAATCGATTTTTATTTTGTAACAGCTTTTTACCGTTTAGACGATATTTGCATGGTGGAATACAGGAAGACATGGTTCTTTAGACAGGAAGACATGAAGACATGTTTTTCTATCTCTTGTTCTCTACCTATAATATTCTCCTTCATATCTATCTCATATTAGTGGAACCTGTCGCAAAGTTATAAAAAATCCGAGATTACGACAACTTTCAAGCAAGAAACCTGTCGTAATCTCGCTTTTTTATTGAGATTACGACAGGTTTGGTTTCGTAAAACCGTACCAAATGTTCTGGTAATACAACGAGCAGAATACAAATTACCCAAATATCGGTATTGCATAAAAAGAGAAACGGTGATAACTTTGTCGATTGAAAAACAACGGGTTATAATGTTCAACAAACAAGTTGTCACGGAATGAGAAAAGCAATAGCATTAATACTATTATTGATAATATCGGCAGTAGCAACAGCCAACACATCGTCAACAGCAATAGCCATTGACGGACGTTTCAAGGTATCGGGACGTGTGATTGACGAAAGCACCTTACAGCCATTGCCGTATGCCATTGTCAAGGTATCAAATCTTGACTTATGGGCTACCACCGATGTCAACGGCACATTCGTCATTGAGAACATTCCCCAAGGACCGACCTCCATTGAGGTAAGGACTTTGGGATACGTAACCCGAACCGTGCAATTCAACATCAATCGCAACACAGACCTCAAGAACATACGCCTTAAGGAGGAGAACCTAAGCATTCCGGGCGTGGAGGTCACGGCACGCAAGAAATCGACAATCGGCACCACGACTTACTCTATTGACCGTAACACGCTCGACCACTCGCAAGCCCTATCGCTCAACGACATCATGGCCTTGCTGCCCGGCGGACAGACCGTCAACTCCACTCTGACGGACGACTCGCGCATGGCGCTGCGCTCCGCTTCTGGCGAGAGAGGCAACGCCGCATTCGGAACAGCCATCGAGGTAGACGGAATGCGTCTGAACAACAATGCCAGCATGAGCGAGACGCAATCAGCATCCACACGCAACATCTCGACATCCAACATCGAAAGCATTGAGGTGATAGCCGGAATACCGGGCGTGGAGTATGGCGACATAAGCAACGGCGTGGTGAAGGTGAACACCCGTCGCGGACATACACCATGGATAATGGAGGCGTCGATGAATCCGTACACACGTCAGGTGGCGCTTAGCAAGGGTATGGCATTGGCGCATAATGCCGGTACGCTCAACTTCTCGTTGGAACACGCACGCTCATTCACCGACATAGCATCGCCTCACACAGCGTATAGCCGAAACATCATGTCGGCTACCTACAATAAGGTATTCCGCTTGAAAGGTTCAAGCCTCAATCTGACAACCAGTCTGACCGGCAACATCGGAGGATATAATTCGGAAGCCGACCCGGACGCTTTTCGCGATACCTATCAGCGCCAACGCGACAATCAGCTACGTGCCAACCTGCAGATTGACTGGCTCTGCAACAGCAAGCGCTCCGGAGTGTTCAACGTAGCTTTGCAGGCTGCCTTCTCCACAGCCGACCGACGCTCGGAAAGCTATACCAACACGTCGTCTTCGTCCACTCAAGCCTATCTGCACACCATGACCAACGGCTATGCCATAGCCAAAGACTACGCTGACGGCATGGGCGCTGGTGACATCATACTGGGCCCGACGGGCTACTGGTATGTGCGGTCATTCAACGACCAGAAGCCTGTGACCATGCAGCTTAAACTAAAGGGCGAATGGACACGACGCATTCTCGGAGCCGTGAACAAGCTGACTGTCGGTACCGAACTAAACTCCACACGCAACAACGGTCAGGGCACATACTATGACGACATGCGTCTGGCTCCCACATGGCGACCATACGACTACAGTCTCTTGCCAACGATGCACAGTCTGGCGATGTACATAGAGGAACGCCTTACGATAGGCAGACTGATGCTCGTAGGCGGACTGCGTGACGACATCACTATGATCAGCGGTTCTGACTACGGCACAGCAGCAAGCCTCTCGCCACGACTAAACGCACGCTATAATATAATAAAAGGTAAGAACGCGTCGCTCACGCTGCATGCCGGCTATGGAAAAAGCGTTAAGCTGCCATCGTTTCAGGTGCTCTATCCTGCCGACACATACACAGACCGCCTCGTATTCACGCCTGGATCAACTGCCGACGGCAAGGCTTACTATGCCTACTACACCGACGTGAAACGCGCCTTATATAACAGAAATCTGAAATGGCAGCATGCCAATCAGGTGGAAGCAGGACTGGACGCAACCGTCGGCAAGGCGCGACTGAGCGTTTCGGCATTCTGGAGCCGTACGTACAATCCGTATCAGACTCTGAACGTATACACACCCTTTGCCTACAACCAGACGTCGCAGTCGGCTCTTGAGGGATGCGGAATTGCCGCCGCCGACCGTATATACGACGTAAACCCGAATACGGGCGTGGTAAGCGTGACATCTGCCACTGACGGACATACGGTGACGCTGCCCTACTCCACCCGCCGCACTTACACCGCCAACAGACAGTATGTGAACGGTTCGCCCGTTACGCGCTACGGACTGGAATGGGTGGCAGAGATGCCCATCATCAGCAACCGTCACACCTTAGGTTTGTCGCTGCGCATAGACGGCAAGTATTATCACTATCGCGGCATCGACAATACGCTCATTGCGGGCAGTCCCAATGGCATTGGCGACCAAGCCGAAAGCTCCGACGTACAACCGCTCATAGGCTATTACGTAGGCAGCAACGTCACATCAGCCTCAACGGCAAGCACGCCTACGGTGAGCAACGGCATGCTGGACAAGGGATGCAGCCTCAACACAACTCTGACGGCACGTATACCACGACTGCGACTCATCATGACCATGCGTCTGGAGGCGACATTGCTAAACTACCGACGCAATCTCTCGGACAACCGCACAACCATAGCGCTCAACGAGGCTGGCGACGTGACTGGAACAAAATATACGGGACAGACCGACCATTATGTAGCTGTATACCCTGAATACTACTCTACATGGGACAATCCATCGGAACGCATTCCCTTCGCAGAGGCTCTTCTGGCTGCCAAGGACAACAATCCTACACTATATCGCCAACTGAGCAATCTGATAGTAAGAAGCAACACTGCATATTACTTCAATCCGCAGGATGTGTCGGCATATTGCTCAGCCAACTTCTCCGTAACGAAGGAGATAGGCAAATGGGTGAGCCTGTCGTTCTACGCCAACAACTTCTTCAACAACTTGGCGTCCGTTCGCAATGCACAAACCGGGCTGAAGACATCACTGTTTGACAGCGGATACGTCCCGAAGTTCTATTATGGAGCATCTGTCAGAGTGAAGTTGTAAGACTGTAGACGAGTAGACAACATACGAGTAAAGACAAGGAAATATGAACAATATAATGAAACACTATTTTGCCCTGCTGCTTACTGTACTGACCATATTGGCATCGTGCAGCTACGACGAGCATATAGACACTTACAACATCGAGGTGAGGCTGAGCGAAAGCGTAGCTGATGTTTCGGTAAAGATGACCAACAACATCGGCAGCACATTCGAAGCTTCCACAGACGGCGACGGTATTGCCCGCTTCACTCTGCCCGCTGGCATATACAGCGTCAGCGCATCGAAGGTGAGCGACGACGAATACTTCCGTCATGTATGCAACGGAGCTTTGTCCGACGTGGCTATAGGCAGCAACAGCACTACAGTAATGATGCCAGTCAGCGTCACTACTATGCAGACAGCCAACCCTATACTTATAAAGGAGCTGTATAATGGAGGTTGTCAGAAAGACGACGGGTCTGGCAAATTCGCCATAGACAAGTGCATCATCATCTACAACAACTCATCTGAGACGGTGGCGCTCGACAACGTAGGTTTCGGCATCGTCGAGCCATACAATGCCGAAGCCAACACCCACTCCTTCCTCAACGGAGGCAAGCTGGACTATGCCGACGCCGACTGGATTCCGGCGCTCAACGGCATCTGGTATTTCCAACCGGGCTGCACGATAGCTCCTTACTCAGAACTCGTGGTGAACGTGCATGGAGCCATTGACAATACGCAGACCTACAGCAACTCTGTCAACTATGCCAACGCAGCCTACTACTGCATGTACGACGTGGAGGCAACAAGCAGCGACGGAGGCAAGTATAACAACACCATGTATTATCCTTCTCCTGCCGACGTTATCTCCACAAGCCACTATCTGAAGGCTGTGAAATACGGTAAGGGCAATGCATGGGCGATGAGCCAGACTTCGCCAGCCGTGATAATGTTTCGTACCGAGGGTGTGACACCTAAGGAATTCGGCGAGAACAATGCCAATATGATATACCCAACGGGCAAAGAGGGCAACATAGTGTATGCCTGTCTGAAGATGCCGCGTAGCTGGGTGATTGACGCAGTAGAGGTGTATAACGCCACAGCTCTTGCCAACTGCAAGAAGCGCCTAACATCCGATCTGGACAATGGCTATGCCACTCTTACCGGAGGCTACGGGCATGCCTTGATAAGAAAGGTGGAGAAGACCGTGGACGGGAATGCCGTATATCAGGACACTAACAATTCAACGAATGACTTCTATGAAGCTGAAAATTGTTCTCTTCGCTAATCTGCTGTGTCTGCCGGCAATGGCACAACGCGACTTCCGGCTGACCGAGCAGCGTAACGTATGGCTGACATCAGACAACGCCGCAGCTCTCACATCCTTCGACGACAGCACCATAGCTCACGCCACGCTCTCTTATCGTCACGACGAAGGCAAGCTGCACACCATGTCAGAAGGAAAGCGTCAAGACGCTTATGATGCCGACGTGCAGTCATACTGCAGACTCTCGGCTGACATTGTGGCTTACGGCAGAGCTACGTACAGCCGACACAACATCTCACATGCAGCCGGCAGCATGCTTATGCCTACAATGAATCTGAAGCCGTTTGACCTCGTTGAGACGAACGACGACAATGCCGGCAACAAGAGCATGGAGACATTCTGCATAAACGGAGCCATCGGCTGGAGAGTATGGCGACGGCTGGCTGTAGGCGCACGCCTCAACTATACAGCCGGCACATACGCCAAGCAGCGCGACCTTCGTCACAGCAATACGCTGACGGATATGGACGTAAGGACGGATGCCTTCCTTGCGTTGCCTCACAACAGTGGCATTGGTGTAGGATTGGTCTATAACCGTCGCATAGAGGCTATGCAGTTTAAGACCTACGGCACTACGGACCAGATCTACTACACACTCATCGACTATGCCAACCGTCACGGCGAACGCGAGACTTTCGGCACAGAAGGATTCACGGACAGCAAAAACCGTCTGCCTCTGTTGTCAGAACACATAGGCGTGACGGCTCAAGCCAAGTATGACCGCCTGTTCGCAGACATCACGTACAGCCACCGCACCGGCTACTACGGACGTAAGTCGCAATACAGCGCTTCGCATGAGCAGCACCACGGCGACGGCCTCGCAATGCATCTGCGCTACGACATGACACAAAACGTGGAGCGTCTCGTATGGATGGACCTGCGCCTGACCACCGAAAGCCTCACATCCGAACGCGAGAACTACAGGCAGACAACAGCCACAAACGGCACGGCTGCCACATACTACGAATACTTCGAACCTACCAAGATGGCAGACAAGGTGCAGACTTACGGCATGGCTACTGTGAACGCCTACTGGAAGCCGTCGGGACAAATATTCTTATGGCACATCATGGGAGGCACCCACTACTGGACACGCCGACAGACCGCCTACGTCTATCCTGACACATACACCACATCGCGCCACATCATCGCTCCGTTTGTAAGCGCCCGACGCAGTCTGCTCACACGAGGAGGCAAGCTATGGTCAGCAGAAGCAGGAGTGATAACCACAATGGGCAGCTTCAGCCAAGTGGCAGCACATGCAGCCGTCAAATACGAAATGCCAGTCAAAGGCACATCCTTACGTCCTGCCATATCGCTGAGATATGACTTCCGCCAAGCCACCGATGACGACATGAAAGGAATGGTACGCAACACGCTGACCGTAACCGCGGCAGCAACATTTTAGGAAACAACTTAAAAAAAATCAGAATATGAAGAAAATCTTTACATTTATCTTCGCTTGCACAGCAGCGATGACAGCAATGGCTCAGAGCGACGGCTCAACAGTATCATGGGGTCTTAACGGCACCGGCACGGAGGCAGACCCTTACATCATCAGCACAGCAGCCGACTTCGCTGCAATGGCAAACAACTGCAACGCAGACCACAAGGGAACCGGCGAGTACTTTAAGATGACTAACGACATCGACTTCGGCGGCTCGGAAGCGAGCCCGACGCAACTGCCTGCCATCGGCAAGGACGGCAACGCCCAGATCACTAAGATAGCCTATGGCTTTGACGGAACGTTTGACGGCGACGGACACACCATCAGTGGCATTTATCACACCGAGAACGGCAATAATGCCGAAGGTAAGTATAACGCCCTGTTCGGATGCATCGACAAGAACGGCGTGGTGAAGAACATCGTCTTCAGCGAGAACAACCACATCACAAGCTACAACTACGTCGGCTCCATCGCTTCGCTAAATATGGGCACCATAGAGAACTGCTCCAACTATGCAGACATCACAGCCACAAACTTCGCTGCCGGCGGTATCTGCGGATTCATGGTCAACGGCAACGGAACCGTGAAAGACTGCCATAACTACGGCAACGTGACGGCTATGACTTACGCTTCTGGCATCTGCGGCGGATCGCAGTCGGGCAAAAGCATCACTACGTACAGCTATCTTATAGAGGGCTGCACCAACAGCGGCAATCTTTCAACCAGCAACGGCCTTGGTTCGGCAGGCATTGCCGGCTCTTACTCTGGCGCCATACGAAACTGCACCAACAGCGGCAACGTGGACGACACTCATGGAACAGCCAAGAGCAAGCAGTACTCAGCCGGCATCGTAAGCTGCGCCAGCAACGCTGTGGACATTGAGGGTTGCACAAACAGCGGTTCGATTAACGGCGTGAAGAACGTGGGCGGCATCGTCGGCAACGTGATGAAGGGCGACGAGGCAGCAACGGCTATCAGCAACTGCGTCAATAACGGAGCAGTAAGCGGACAGGACCTTTACGTGGCTGGCATCGTAGGCAATTCGGCACGTGCCGAAGGACTGGTATCGGTAGTGAAGTGCACTAACAATGGCGAGGTAACATCTACTGGCACCTCTGAGTTTATCGGCAATCTGCGCGGCAACACCACCATTGCTCTTGGCGATGGCAACGTGATAGGAGCCGGACTCAAGGTTCTGCCTCTCGACCCGACTGACCCGACTGGCATCAGCGACGTGAATGTCAACAAGACCGCCAACGGTGTATTCCTGAGAAACGGCAAGATCGTAATTGTCAAGAACAACAAGGAATATACAGTCGGAGGCGTTCAGATGGTTAAGAAATAAAAAAACAGACACCCGACTATAAAAACAACTTAAATACTGAATATGAGACAAAGACGTATCTTCTCTCTTCTTATGTGCCTTGGCAGCTGCATAGCTGTCTCGGCACAGACCTTGCCTCTCGACAGCTGCATTCGCAAAGGCAAACTCGCCAACGGGCTTACCTATTACATACGCCACAACGCCCAGACTCCAGGACAGGCCGACTTCTACATCGCTCAGCGTGTTGGCTCAATACTTGAAAACCCAGAGCAGCGCGGTCTGGCTCACTTTCTGGAGCACATGGCATTCAACGGCACACGCAATTTTCCTGACGGCAATGGCGGCGAACGCTCCGTACGTAACTGGTGTGAGCGCAACGGCATAAAGTTCGGTGCCGACCTCAATGCCTACACCTCCATAGACCAGACCGTCTATAACATATCCAATGCTCCCGTGAGCAAGGCGGGCGTTACAGACACCTGCCTCATCATTCTGCACGACTGGGCTGGCTCGCTGCTGCTCAAGGACAACGAAATCGACCAGGAGCGTGGCGTGATACGTGAAGAATGGCGCACACGACGCTCACGTATGGCAACGCAGCGTATGATGGAGAATGCCATGCCTGTGATATACGCAGGATCGAAGTATGCCGACTGTCTGCCGATAGGACATATAGAAGTGGTGGATACGTTCCATTACGATGTTCTGCGCGACTATTACCACAAGTGGTATCGTCCCGACCTACAGGGCATTATCGTTGTGGGCGACATCAATGTGGACGAGATTGAAGCCAAGATAAAGAGCCTCTTTAATGACGACTCGGTGCCAGCAGGTGCCCCACAGCGCACTTACTATACGGTGCCTGACAACAAGGAAATGATAGTATACACCCAAGCCGACAAGGAACAGCCCACGCTCAACTTCTCGCTATACATGAAGCACGATGCCGAACCACGAGAAACGAGAGCCACACGCGAGGCTTTCCTCGGCAGCTACAAGTCGAAGCTCGCCATGTTCATACTGCGTCAGCGACTGGCTCAGCTTTCACACGAGGCACAGCCAAGAGTGATGTCAGCAAGTTGCCGCACAGGCAACTTCTACGTCACCACCGAGAAGGATGCCTTCGCTCTCAACATCGGTCTGATGCCCAACAATCCGCAAGCTGGCATTGATGCAGCCATAGAGATTGTGGAGAAGGCAAGACGTTACGGATTTACGGAGGCAGAACTGGAGCATGCCAAGGTGCAGCACACCGTAAACATCGAACACCGCCTTGACAACAAGGACAAGACACGAAACGCCGAATATGCCAAGAACATCGTGTCTAACTTCTGTAGCGACGAGCCTTGCATGAACATCGAATACGAGGCAGCTCTGGAGGCTGAGTTCTCTGCCAGCGTCACTCTCGACGACATCAACGAGACAATGAAGGAAATGGCTGACAATCAGAATCAGGTGTGCATCGTCTTCGGTCCGACAGAGTATGACGGCAAGCCATACACCATGCCTTCGGAAAATCAGTTCCGTACATGGATAGAGAACGCGCAGAAGCAGGAATACGCCAACGACAACTCGTCACGTCAGGTTGACCCTGTCTTCATGAAGAAGCTGCCCAAGAAGGGCAAGATTCTCTCCAAGCATACAGCCGCCAACGGCTACACCGAATATCTCCTGTCCAACGGCATAAAGGTGAGCGCACGACAGTCAGACATCGAGCCCAACCGCCTTACTATAAACATGTTTCGCATGGGCGGTCGCTCGCTCTATCCTGACACAGACGCTCCGACGCTGCAATTCCTCGGAAGCGTAGTGAAAGAGAGCGGAGCTGCCGACTTCGACTTTCTCACTCTCGAGAAGAAGCGTCGGGGCAAGGCGCTGCGCGTGGTGCCATACATCGACGACGAGGAAGAAGGTGTGAAGGGAGTTTGCGTGGCGTCCGACCTTAAGACGTGGTTGCAGATAATGTATCTCTACCTCACCAATCCGCGCAAGGACAAGGCCATATTCCAGAATATGATATCCAAACAGCAGTCGATGTTGCGTAACCGCAACGCAAGCCCTAACGTCACCTACAACGACTCGTTGCGCGTAGCCGTATACGGAGAACGCAAGCGCACCCAACCGCTCACGGCTGACCGAATGAACGAGGTAAGCTTCGACCGCATCTACCAGATTTACAACGAGCGCTTCAGCAATCTTGCCGGCATGAACCTCATCATTACGGGCGACATACGCGAGGACGACTTCGAAGAACTGATCTGCCAGTACGTGGCAAGTCTGCCTGGCAAGAAGAACACCAACAACGACTGCAAACCCGGAGAATACACTCTCGACATTCAGGAGGGAAAGGTTACGAAGGTGTTCCACAAAGAGATGGCAACTCCTTCGGCACAGACCAACATCGTCTATTCTGCACCAATAGCCTACACCGCCGACACGGACCTCAAGCTCGACGTGCTCTCTCAGATTATGCGCGGCGTCTACACAGAAAAGGTGCGCGAGGAAAAGGGAGGCACATACGGCGTTAACGTGGAGGGACAGTTCTGGAGATATCCTGCAGACGGATGCTCAATGACCGTCAGCTTCCGTTGCGACCCGAACAAATACGACGAGCTTCTGCCCGTAATAGACCAGCAACTGCAACGCATGGCAGCAGATGGTCCCACCGAGGAACAACTGGAAAAAGTGAAGGAATATGCTCGCAAGAACTACAGTCGCGCCGTGCTCACCAACGGATGGTGGGAATACGTGCGCTATCACGAACTGCGCGAGGGCATCGACTTCAACAAGGACTATCTGCAGAAGGTGGACAGTCTAACCACTGACAGCATTCGCGACTTCTGCCGACAGCTCACAACGGCAGGCAATCGCATTCAGGTAACAATGAAATAACTCAGAAAAAGAAAAAGAAATGACAAAGAACATGCTTTCAATAAGGAAGTGCATCAAAAGAGGAGCAGCGACAACATTGCTGCTCCTCGCAGCCATCACCATCCAAGCCGATAACGTGATGAAACGACACGCCGACGGCACCTGCTCAGTAAACACCAGAACAATATGTAAAGCCCGTGGCTATCGCAAGGGCACCCCGGTAGAGGTGTACTTCAAGAACGGCAAGGTGCTGAAAGTGGTGGCTCTGAAAAATGAAGAAACAGTGCCTTACTTCGCCCGCATAAAGAAGTTTCTGCTGCCACTTTACAACAACCTGAAAGTATCGAAGGCTAAGAAGCTCGCCGAGCGCACTGACATTGACGGATGCACCGGTGCAACGTTCAGCACAAAGGCAGTACAGAAAAACATACAGACTGCCATTGGATATTACGAGAAGAACAAGTAAGTAACCTGTCGTAATCTCACTTTTTCGTTGAGATTACGACAGGTTTTTTATACACAAAAGCATTGCTTTTATGCAATATCACATAGATTTTGTGTACCTTCGCATAAAGATAGAAGAAAGGTGAAGAATATGAATCCTATTGATATATTGCATTTATCTGACACGCATGGTCAGCACAAGAATCTGAAGTCATTGCCCGAAGCAGATGTCATCGTACATAGCGGCGACTTCACTTTTGCAGGAAGTGAAGAGGAAGCGTATGACTTCATGAACTGGTTCTGTAACTTACCTTATAAACATAAGATATTCATCGCGGGTAACCATGATATGTGTATGTATGGGGCAGACCATATTGATGGACTCTCACGAAACGTTCACTACTTATACAACAACAGTGTTGTCATAGATGGCATAAAGTTTTATGGTATACCAATGTTTATGGAAGACTGCATGGATGGCAATTTGGACGTATTCATCAACAATATTCCAGACGATACAGACGTCTTGATCACACATATGCCACCCAAGGGAACATGTGACCTTGCTAACTACGGAAAAGGTCCGGAACATAGAGGAAATGCTACTCTTGCCGAACTTCTGAAGAAGTTACATCCTACTTGCCATTTGTTCGGTCACGAGCACGATGCTTATGGTAAAACAATAAAAGAAAATGTTATATATAGCAATGCCTGTGTGGTGGACAGTCGGTACAATCTGATAAATAATCCAACAATAATAAACATAAATCATTCAGCTTATGTCTTACGAGGACTTTAAAAAGAAGGTTTATTCTTACTTGATAAAGTATAAGAAGGAATACCTTGGAATCGTGGAAAATGGTGTTTCATCACATGGAGTGGAACACGACTGCTTATTCCCTAAACCATATTGTGACGAAAAGCTTCCTTCTATGTTATATGCAGGCATAAGGCCAGTGGTAAAAGATATTCAAGCAAGTAGTTTTGCCTACAAACCCCATCTTGCAGCATCATCACATGTCGCCAGTTCGCAGACAGCATGCATCAACCTGTTTGTTCCAATCCTTGAAAGCAATAAAGCAGACCAGATACTCATAGAATCTGGAGTCGCACCGAAAGGATTCGCCCACATAGACAGAGAACAACTAAGGAAAGGATATTGCTTTGAATACTGGGAATCTTCATTAAAGGGTTCAAAAGGACTTCTTGGGGATCATAGCCCTCATGCAGGAACAGACGCTGATGTCGCTATCGCATACCGAGACAAAGACAACAAGCTATGCCTATGGCTGATAGAGCACAAGTTGACAGAACAGGAATTTAGCACATGCGGTGGTTATCGCTCAAAGGGCATCTCTGAATCAGAAAAGATCAACTGCACAACTTGTAGTATGATAGATTTGCTGAATGACCACAAGAAGTGCTATTATCAC
This sequence comes from Prevotella sp. 885, assembly GCF_002265625.1. Classification (GTDB taxonomy): domain Bacteria; phylum Bacteroidota; class Bacteroidia; order Bacteroidales; family Bacteroidaceae; genus Prevotella. The sequence goes on along the minus strand of NZ_NOVE01000003.1, from coordinate 111,959 downwards.
AAGCATTGTGGCTATTATTACTGGAATATCATGGATGCCCAGTCTACATTCTTCAATGGTAACTATGATGGGACCGGTTGCCCTTTCAGAGGTGGCATGAACCAACTTTGGAGAAATCAGATGATGGCCTTAGAACTTGAACACTGTGCAGCATTCGCTGATGTCTTTTTCTCCGTTGTCACCCATCCGGAGAATACGTTCCTCGACAATACGATGAACGAATTTCGTGAACTCACAAAGAACTCTCATAAGTTTTTTGACTTCAAGTCGGACTCTTTGGTAAATGCAGCTGTTAAGTATCTACCCGATTGGACAAACTGGTACAAGAAGGTATATTATGGAATGGAATAGAATAGACTACACAGACACTCACGATAATGGCTCGCATATTCATATCAATACGTTTTGACGACGAGGTGAAGAAGGCTCTGGTCGGTCTGCAGGACACGTTGAAGGCGAAAGGTGTTAGGGGCAACTATTGTCCTTACCGAAACCTTCACATGACGCTTGCCTTCATCGGCGAGAACTATGACCTGCCAGAGATCCGCAAGGCTGTGAGCGAGGTGGAATTCGAGCCCTTCACGATGACCTTGAGCAAGCTCGGCACTTTCCCTACAAGAGCCGGCGTTATCTGGTGTGGCATAAAAGAGAGTGAGCAGGTCATGGCCTTAGCCAAGCAGCTACGCGAGCGACTTACGGAGCACGGGGTGAAATACAGAAAGCAAGCTTTCTTCCCTCATATTTCCCTTGTCCAACATCCCACGCATATTATTACCGATATTGACGTTCCTGAGATATCCATAACGACGGACAGTATAAAGATAATGAAGTCAGAACGGATTGACGGGGAACTAATTTATTCAGATATGAACAAAACAGAAACTATACATCAAATAACATTCAGCCCTACCGGCGGTACACGCCGTGTAAGCGAATTAATGTGTAAAGCAATGGAGGCTGAGAGCAACATTACTGAACTTTGCACAAAGCAGGAGAACTTGTCATATCCACAAGTCTCTGCTGACGACTTGGTGATTATCTCCATGCCTGTGTATGCTGGTCGTGTGCCAGCTTTGGCTGTGGAAAGGCTGAAAGGCATAAAGGCAAACGGTGCCAAATGTGTGATTGTGGCTGTCTATGGCAACAGAGCCTATGAAGATGCCTTGGTGGAAATGCAGGATGTCTGTACGGAGATGGGCTTTAGGGTGATAGCTGCTGTTGCAGCCATTGCAGAACACAGTATTTGCAGGATGTACGGCGCCGGCAGACCTGACACTGAGGACGCCAAAGAATTAGCCTCGTTCGGCGCGGCTATAATTGGAAAGGCGAAGAAGGAACTGCCTTTCGAGCCACTTGTATTGCCAGGTAACCGTCCTTATAAGCAAGGTTGCGTTGGCCCCTACCCCGTCGCCGGCGACCTTTGCACGGAATGCGGACTTTGCGCGAGCGAATGCCCAACGGGAGCTATATCACCGGACAATCCAAAGAGCAACAATCATGAACTTTGCATCGGTTGCATGCGCTGTGTGAAGGTTTGTCCTGCTCAGACAAGAGGCATAGGCGAACGTCTTAACATGCTGATGGCTCACCTTAAACCGTTATGTAGCGAAAGAAAGAATAACGAGCTATTCATATAAAACAGACAACTTATGTTAATATAACATAAATATACAAATGAGAAAATACGGATAAATGTGGTATGTAAAATAAAATATGTAACTTTGCACCCGCTATTACGAGTTAGTAGCATAATTCAAACCATAAAACAATAAAATAAAAAAATGGCAACAAAAATCAGATTGCAGCGCGGCGGACGTAAGGGTTACGCCTTCTATCGTATCGTTATCGCTGACTCAAGAGCACCACGTGATGGTAAATTCACTGAGAAGATTGGTACTTACAACCCTAACACCAATCCTGCTACCGTAGATTTGGATTTCGACCGTGCACTCTACTGGGTAGAGACTGGCGCACAGCCCACAGCTACAGCACACAACATCCTCAAGGGCGAGGGCGTATACTTGATGAAGCACCTCCGTGGTGGCGTTAAGAAGGGCGCTTTCGACGAGGCTACAGCACAGAAGAAGTTCGACGCTTGGAAGGAAAACAAGCAGAACGGCCTGAACTCTGTACGTGAGAACGAGGCTAAGGAGAAGTCTGCAGCTGCCGCTAAGGAACTCGAGGCAGAGAAGAAGATCAACGAGGCTATCGCTAAGAAGGTGGCTGAGAAGAAGGCCGCTGAGGCTGCTGCTAAGGCTGAGGCTGAAGCTGCTGCTAACGCAGAGGCTGCTGAGGCTCCCGCTGAGGCATAAGCAAGATAGCGTAATGATAAAAGCATTAAGCTAACAAACAAACACATGAATCCCAAGGACAAGACAGTTCTTGGGATTTATTGTTTTTAGACATATATACACATAAACCTTTGTTGAACTAAAAGACAAAAGCACGTGAACACATCACATCATACATCCACAACGTTCAATTGCAAAGCCATCGCCCTCGACCTTGACGGAACGCTTACAAATCACGAGAAGGTAATAACGCCTCTTACAAAGAAAGCCCTGCTTGAAGCGCAGGAGAAGGGCATCAGCATCATTCTTGCCTCAGGTCGTCCCACATACGGCATCGCCCCATTGGCGGACGAACTGGGACTGGACACAAAGGGAGGATACATTCTGGCGTATAACGGAGGAAAGATTGTGGAATGGCACACAAAAGAAGAAATCTATTCTAACTGCCTTCCTGAGGATGTCATACCAGAGATTTACGAATACGCAAAGACTCACCAGCACGCCCTCTTGGGATATAAGGGAAAGGAGATTGTGACGGAATGCCCTACAGACAAATACGTTCTTGAGGAGTCGCGCATCAACAAGATGCCCGTAAGAAAGGTGGAGAACCTTCTGGACGTCATCGAACGCAACCCAACGAAGCTGCTTATGACTGGTGATCCAGAAGAAATGAAGAAGGCTGAGACTGACCTTGCTGGAATAATGAAGGGAAGGATGGACGTGTTCAGATCTGCTCCGTTCTTTGTTGAACTGGTGCCAATGGGCATCGACAAGGCAGAATCGCTGAAAAGATTGCTCGCCATCATGGGAATAGGAACCGAAAACCTTATGTCGTTCGGCGACGGATATAACGACATAAGTATGATTAAGCTGGCTGGTATGGGAATCGCCATGGAGAATGCAGCGCAAGAAGTGAAGGAAGCCGCCGACTACGTCACGCTGTCAAACGAAGAGGACGGCGTAGCTGCAGCATTGAAGAAATTTATCGAATAAAGACAATAGGAGCTGTGGACAAAGATATCCGCAGCTCCTATTGTTTTTATTCTCTTGCATACGTCAATACATAATCATTATTGAACGTATAGTCTATACGGACGCTTTCGCCGGTTATGAGATTATTGCCGCATAACGCCCCACCCTGCTCCGCATCCATTATCTTGATGTTTTGGAAAGTCAGACGCTCGTCTGAATAGAGCTTATAGATTGTTTCCTTGGCACACCAGAACAGCAACGTCGGGATTACATCTGGGACAACATCAGGGATGATATCTTTATCCCCACTCTTATCTTTCTTCATAGAGAACAGCAAGGTGGCAGGCTTCTCATCTTCTCGCAGGAACCTGTCAGCTATACGAAGCACTCGTATATTGATGTATTCAATATCCACAGCCACATCGCAAGACATAGACAGTATTACAGAAACAAAGCCCTTGGTGTGGCTAATACCAATCTTATAACCTTCCACATACGGTTTGCCTGAAGGTTCATGACCGATAACAAGATTTCTGTTGCCCGTCATAGCAAAGAGCAAGGAATAGACAGAAGCAGTCTCTTTTCGCCTATTCTCTGACAGACTCATCAGTCGGTCGTAGAATGGCAAGGAAGCGAATTGCTCATAATTGAGATTCTCTTCCATCTCCCAAACACCAAGACGTACATCCTTATCGATTTCATTTATGAACAATAATGCCATAACGTATAACTATTATAAGGATTACTACTCATCAGAAGCCGACTTATCACGATTCTCATGAACAATTACCTTTACCTTACTGATACGGCGTTCTTCAATACTTACAATCTCAAAGGTATAGTTCTTATAGTCAATCTTCTCATGGACGCTAAGGAAGTCGCCCTTTATCTCAAGCAAGAGTCCGGCAAGCGTATCTGCATCACCCTCCACATCAGAGAACTCATCGTCGTCCACATTCAGAATCTTGCAGAAGTCGGTAAGCAAAGTCTTGCCCTCGAAGATGTACGTATTATAGTTCAACTTTGTGTAAGTCTTGTCTTCTTCATCGTATTCGTCGTTTATCTCGCCTACAATCTCCTCAAGAATATCCTCGAGGGTAACAAGACCACTCGTACCACCAAACTCATCCACAACGATGGCGATATGCACCTTGTCCTCCTGGAATTCTCGCATAAGATCGTCAATCTTCTTTGTTTCAGGAACGAAATAAGGAGGACGCATAAGACTTTGCCAACGGAATGTGGTGGGTTTAGAGAGATGCGGAAGTAAATCCTTGATGTAGAGAATGCCACGGATGTTGTCCGCACTATTCTGATAAACCGGTATACGGCTGTAATTATTCTCAATAACACAGTTGAGCACTTCCTGGTAAGTAGACCTTATATCAATGCCAACGATGTCCTGACGACTGGTCATAACCTCCTTTGCAGTTTCGTCACCAAAGCGGATAATACCCTTAAGCATGCTCTGCTCGTCCTTGATATCGTCCTTATCGGTAAGCTCAAGAGCCTGCTCAAGATCGTCTACACTAAGGACATGACTCTCCTTCTGCACCACTTTCTCAGCAAGAACGCCACTTCTCAGTAGCACGTTCTCAATAGGCCAGAACAATTTACGGCAGAAAGTGATTCCTCCAACACACTTACGACAGAACCCTAACGGATCCTGACGACTGTATACCTTCGGCATAATCTCGCCAAAGAGAAGGAGCAGGAAGGTAAGAAGAACCGTTAACGAAAGAAACTGCAACCAATATGCACGCGGACCAAAGTTCATTATGTGAGCAAAAATGTAATTGCACAACATAATAATAGTGACATTCACGAAGTTGTTGGTGATGAGAATGGTTGCCAAAGTGCGCTCGCTATCCTCACGCAAAGCCTGAATTTTCTTATCGCTGGACGTACGCTGGTCGCTAATCTCCGAGAGATCGGAAGGTGAAAGGCTGAAAAAAGCTATCTCCGAACCACTTGCAAAGGCAGAAGCTCCCATTAGCAACATCACCAAGAATATTGCAAACAACACACCCAACGTAGGCAGTTGGAAGGAAACGTCATTAAATGACTGTACGAAAAAATCTATATAAGGGTCAAGCATAATTATAATAATTAGAATGGCAAGGTGTCATCTTGAGTGTCTATCTTATTGACACCGGCACCCTGTTGTTGGCTTGCATCTACAGCCTGTGGCTTGGCAGAAGAAGCGTTACGAGGAGTAAGAAGCTCCATATTCTCGGCATAAATCTCAGTAACGTAGTGTCTGATGCCCTTCTTGTCGTCATAAAAACGATAACGGATGCGACCCTCGATACAGATCTTGTCGCCTTTATGCACATATTTCTCCGTAATCTTAGCCAACTCGCGCCACACCACAATGTTGTGCCAGTCAGTACGATCCGGCACACGCGTTCCGTTAGGAAGCACATAGCCACGCTCCGTTGTAGCAAGCGAAAACTGTGCCACAGCCTGGTCAGCGTCATAATATTTCACTTCTGGCTCTTTGCCGACATTTCCGATTAGTAGAACCTTATTCATATCTATACTGTGTTTTTATGATGGTTGCTGATATATAAAAAAGACAAAGGGTGCCATGCTACTATGGCAGACACCCTTTCTTTATATCAATGTTCTTTCTCTTCTATTTCCACATTCCCAAATACTTGTAATGGAAATTCTTGCCTTTTGCAGACGGGAACTGCGAACGATTGTCCACTCTTCCGCGCAAATGCTCTACAATACGATTGTAGCAATCTTGACCAGAGTTGGCTTTGCAACGCACTACAAACTTCGTATCGCGATACTCATGCTTTCCAGTAGCAGGAACAAGCACAACGCGCTTGAAGTCGAGCTCACCTTCATACCATCCCATACGTTCTTCTGTAAGGCGATTAGTCGTGGCAGAAGCTCCGTCACGCTTATCAGCCGCCGAACCATTGTTCTGTCCGTTGGAATGAAGAGCCTTCTTCTGCTTGAAGTCAAGCATTGTAGCCGCTGTTGTCTTAATAATGATAAAATATACTCTGGGGCGAATTTTATACCTTTTAGGATAATAGACTTCACCTTGAGCATAATCCCTGATATCGGCCTCCAAATCTGGATTCATGCCTATCTCGGGAATTGAACTCAAAAAATCCAAAGCCTCGTCAACATTATGAACTAATGTCTCCTTATCAAAATATCTCAAGTATAAATTCATTGATTGTCGAAATCTGGTTTATAAGATAGGATAATAAAAAGAAGAGCGGCAAACGGGACTTGAACCCGCGACCCCAACCTTGGCAAGGTTGTGCTCTACCAACTGAGCTATTGCCGCAGAACAACTTTGGTGAAGAGGAGGAGACTCGAACTCCCACGACACAATTGTCACTACCCCCTCAAAGTAGCGCGTCTACCAATTCCGCCACCTCTCCAACAAAAGTTTCTTCTTAACTTTCATATATAATTAATATATGAGAGTCTTTTAAATACCTTAAACATAAGGTTTTGAGCGGCAAACGGGACTTGAACCCGCGACCCCAACCTTGGCAAGGTTGTGCTCTACCAACTGAGCTATTGCCGCAATTTAATATGTGAAGAGGAGGAGACTCGAACTCCCACGACACAATTGTCACTACCCCCTCAAAGTAGCGCGTCTACCAATTCCGCCACCTCTCCGACATATTTATGTTTTTACTCAAGGGGTTGTGCCCAGAACAGGACTCGAACCTGCACGTTGTTAAACACACGCACCTGAAACGTGCGCGTCTACCAATTCCGCCACCTGGGCTTGAAGACCTAAGTCCTATCAGTAGACCCCTTAGAGTTTATTATTATGAGCGGCAAACGGGACTTGAACCCGCGACCCCAACCTTGGCAAGGTTGTGCTCTACCAACTGAGCTATTGCCGCATCATGTTTTGCTCTGAAAAGTTTCGTTCTCGAAAGCGGTTGCAAAGGTAGTGTTTTTTCTGAAACCTCCAAAACTTTTCAGAGCTTTTTTCAAAAAAAATGCGTTTTTCTGCATTTCCCCTAATCCATACGCGAAAAATAGTCTTCTGGAGTGTATTCTCGTAGTATTTCGAGCTCATTCGTGCCATTATGCACCATAGCGAGTGCAGGGTGTGAAATGCCATTAAACATGGTTGTCTTCACCGTCGTATAGTGATTCATGTCCTCAAAAATGATATTCTCCCCCACCTGAAGCTCATGATCAAAGCGCCAAGCAGACATAAAATCGCCCGAAAGACAGCTATTGGCTCCAAGACGATATGTAAAAGGAACGGAATAATCGGGGCATTCTTCCTCTATGGTTTCGGCTCCACGTACAGCAGGATGGTACGGCATCTCCAGACAATCGGGCATGTGACAAGAAAAACTTACATTAAGTATGGCTGTCTTTATGCCATGATCCTCCACCACGTCCACAACCTGCGCCACAAGCGGACCCGTCTGCCAACCGAAAGCACTACCCGGCTCCATTATCACCTTCAGCCAAGGATAACGGGCACGGAAGTTCTTAAGCGTACGGACAAGCAAGGGGATGTCATAGTCCTTGCGAGTCATGAGATGGCCTCCGCCAAAGTTTATCCATTTAATCTGACTGAACCATCCTGAGAACTTCTCCTCTATATGAGCCAAGGTACGCACAAACACGTCCGATCCGTTCTCACAATGGCAATGACAATGAAATCCCTCTATGTCCAACGGCAACGTTTCGGGCAGAGCGTCAGCGCTGACTCCGAAGCGGGTGCCAGGCGCACAAGGATTGTATATGTCTGTTTCAATCTCAGAATATTCCGGATTAACACGCAGACCAAGACTTATCTCGGGATTGACCTCCCTCACCCTATCGTGCAGGCGAGAATACTGCGAAAGCGAGTTGAACGTAAGACAGCTCGAGCAACGTGCTATCTCATCAATCTCATAATCCGTGTAAGCGGGAGAGAAGGTATGTGCCTTCTCGCCGAACTTGTCATACGCCAGACGCGCCTCAGCAAGTGAGCTTGCCGTAGTGGACTGTATGTATTCCTTAAATATAGGGAATGTCTTCCATAGGGCGTATGCCTTGAAAGCAAGAATAATCTCAATGCCGGCGCTGTCAGCAACGCCCTTTATAATTTCCAGGTTACGTCTTAGTCGCCATTCTTCGAGGACGTACATCGGACGTGTCAGTTCTTTATATGTGGTAGTATCTACTATCATCTTTTTCTTTTAGCGTTATATTGGTAATAATACCAGTAAGTGTTTCCGTATGTATCTGCCAGTTGCTTCTTGCGCTCTTTTTGGTCTGGCAACGAAGCCGACAGCTTCTGGAAGTCCTGATAGTCGGCATTCGTCACAGCATTATCGTATACAACGGCAGGATTGGAATATCTATGACGATAAAGTATCAGAGCCTCCTTGTAATGCTTGGGCAGCGAATCGTTCAGCGTGTAATATTTAGGGAGCTGCTTGGCAAAGCCAGGCAGATTACAGTCCATGAGCATTCCGCACAGATAATAATCCACCGAAGCGCCACGCAACCTGCCATGACGATGGAGATAATCGAAGTATCGTGAAGCCGACATGGGCTGTCTGAACCATCCTCCCATCTTACCATAGAAGACGCTGTCAAGATAGACCACGAAACTTGTGATGGTTTTGTTAGGAACGAGCGATGCCGACTTGCCCTTGAGCTTATACTCGAAGAGCTCGTCTGCCATCGTGCCTTTCTTCGAAAGCGCGTAAGCGGCAAGCATCGTCAGATTCTCGTCAGCCTCAGCATTACGAGCCACGGAAACAAGAGCCCCATCATAATCGCCGTCCAATATGCACTGTTCGGCATTTATGCGGTTATGGAATGTGGCATCGTCATAGCTTAAGCAGCCCACAAACAACATCTCTGCCGTCATAATGGCGAGGTTTACCCATAATCGTCTATACTGAGTGGAAACTATATCCGAAAGGACTTCGGACAGTCCGCTCTTGAACGAAAATATCACAAAACCAGCAAACACCACTAACAATACCGGCAAGGCTATCGCCCAACCTCCGAACGAGAAGCCTCCGTACGTAATGTCAGGATGTGCTGAGGTCAGAAACGTAAGAAGCAAGGCGGAAGGGACGTAGGTAAAAGAGTTTGCCACTCTCACCCCCTGACACAGCCTCGAAACGCCCCGCTGAACCAATAAAAGGATGAAGGTGATGAGCGACGCTCCGATAAGATGATTATAGTGAGTCTGTCCTTTGGAGAAGACATGCTGCATGGCTGTCAGCAGGTCTGCCTGATAACAGTATAGATACACAAATGTGAACACCACAAACACTATGGTGCATGTGATGTTCACAAGTATGTCGTTAGATTTAATATTTCTGTTGTTACCCATTAGTTCTTCTTTAACACTACTGCAGAACGAGCCGGAACGTACAGCTTCAGCCATTCCTTATGCTCCGTAACGTATGCGGGGTCATAATTGGTAAGGTGTGTCATCGTGTCGTCAGCCAGACCGTTACCTCCGAACTCCTTCGCATCGGTATTGAGCACCACGTCGTACGATCCGGTCGGAACCAGGAAGCCGTAGTCGGTGAACGACTTCGTAGGATTGAAATTGAAAATGAAGATAAGGTCGCCACGCATGTACGCCAATATCTGGTCGCCGTCGTTGTGCCAGATTTCCTGCACCGGCTTCGACTGGATGCTTCTCACCATCTTGAGCGTCTTGAGCATCGCACGGTCGAAGTCGCCGAGGTAATGATAGTCGAGTTCCTTGTTGTCCACGAGGTTCCACTGGCGACGTGCATACTTATGGCTCCATCCGTTACCCTCACGCGGGAAGTCGATCCATTCCGGGTGACCGAACTCATTACCCATAAAGTTGAGGTAACCACCGTTTATTGTGGAAGCCGTAACAAGGCGAATCATCTTGTGCAGGGCTATGCCGCGGTGCACACGCTCGTTCTCATCACCCTTTCTGAAATGCCAGTACATGTCCGAGTCGATAAGTCGGAAGATAATGGTCTTGTCTCCCACAAGAGCCTGATCATGACTCTCACAGTAGCTTATCGTATGCTCGTCGGAGCGGCGGTTGGTCACCTCCCAGAAGATGCTGCTTGGCTTCCAAGCCTCATCGGGCAGCTCCTTGATGGTCTTAATCCAGTAGTCGGGGATGTTCATTGCCATTCTGTAGTCGAAGCCGTAGCCACCGTCCGTGAACTTGGCTGCCAATCCTGGCATACCGCTCACCTCTTCAGCAATGGTTATGGCGTTCGGATTGACCTCATGGATGAGGAGGTTGGCAAGCGTCAGGTAGCAGATGGCGTTGTCGTCCTGATGTCCGTTAAAGTAGTCGCCGTAGTTGCAGAATGCCTCTCCCAAGCCATGGCTGTAATAGAGCATTGAGGTTACGCCGTCAAAGCGGAAACCGTCAAAGTGGAACTCCTCCATCCAGTACTTGCAGTTGGAAAGCAGGAAATGCATCACGTCGTCCTTGCCGTAATCGAAGCAGAGGCTGTCCCAAGCCGGATGTTCGTGACGTTCGCCGGGATAGAAATACTGGTTGGGGTCGCCAGCAAGATTGCCGAGTCCCTCCATCTCGTTCTTCACAGCGTGGCTGTGTACGATATCCATGATGACGGCGATGCCGTCCTTGTGTGCCTGATCGATAAGGGCCTTCAGTTCCTCGGGCGTTCCGAAGCGGCTGGAAGCTGCAAAGAAGCTGCTGACATGATAGCCGAAAGATCCGTAATAAGGATGCTCCTGAATGGCCATAATCTGAATGCAGTTATATCCGTCTGCCTTGATACGGGGCAGCACGTTCTCACGAAACTCGTTGTACGTGCCCACCTTCTCTGCGTCCTGCGCCATACCGATGTGGCATTCATATATAAGCAGCGGCGACTTTGTCGGCTTAAACGTCTTCTTCTTCCATTCATACTCCTTCTCAGGATTCCATACCTGTGCGGAGAATATCTTTGTCTGCTCGTCCTGCACCACGCGGTTACACCATGCCGGTATTCTTTCGCCATGTCCGCCGTTCCAATAGACGTGCATCTTGTAGAGGTCGCCATGCTTGATGGCCTTAGCCGAGAGCTTCAGCTCCCAGTCGCCATGTTCGTTAAGGCGCTTTGCCTTATACTTGTCTGATTCCTTCCATCCGTTGAAGTCGCCCACGAGATAAATCTCTGTGGCGTTCGGAGCCCACTCACGGAACACCCATCCGCGTGTGGTCTTATGCAGTCCGTAATATTTGTGTCCGTTGGCAAAATCGGTAAGGTTCTGCTTGCCGTGGTTTGTCAGGTTGTCAAGTTTCCACAACGCATGATCATGACGTCCCTTTATAGCGTCCTCGTAAGGCTCCAGGTAAGCGTCATTCTTCACCAGTCCGATATGTTTCGCAGTCGGCTTTGCTTTTGCTGCAGCCTGCGACTTCTTTGTTTTTACTGCCATTGCTGAGTGATTTATGGTGTTTATAAATGTTTACTATATATTATAATGTATAGACGTAGGCTTGGCGCATCAGTCATCGAAGCGTTTTCCGCGCTCGTAATGTCCGCGCTTCACCACCTGTCCGTTACGGTCTTTCTCCACGAACTTGCCGTCGCGACGTCCGTCCACGTACGAACCTTCGAAGCGGTTGCCGTCCTTTGTTTCCTCGATGGCGGGTCCGTTGGGCTTGCCGTTCTTGAAGACGCCCTTAAACTTCAGACCGTTAGCGTAATGGATGATCACCTCGCCGTCCACCTTGCCGTCCTTGAAGTTGCCCTCAAAGACGTCGCCGGCTTTCTTCACGAGCTTGCCGTGACCGTTCTGCATGTCGTTCTTCCAGTCGCCTACGTACATGTCGCCGTTACGCCAAGTGAATGTTCCCTTGCCGTCCTTGTCACCCTCTTTGAAGTGACCCATGTATTTGTCGCCGTTACGATACTTGAAGATGCCTTCGCCGGTGCGTTCGCCCTGCACATAGTCGCCTTCATACACGTCGCCGTTCTGGAACTTGTAAATGCCCTTTCCGTTCTGTATGTCGTTGAGCCAGTCGCCCACATACGTATCGCCGTCAGCATACTTGTTGGTGCCTTTGCCCGAACGCTGATTGCCTAACCACATACCGTCGTACGTGGTGCCGTCTCCCCAAGCAAAGAAGCCTTTTCCGCTTTTCTGGTCGTCCTTCCAGTTGCCGTCATAAAAAGCGCCGCTCGCAAAGGTATACTTACCCTTGCCCTGACGCTTGTCCTGCTGCCAGTAACCGTCATATTTGTCGCCGTTATAATAATACATAACGCCGTGACCCTGCTGATAGTCGCGATACCACATACCCTCATAGCGGTTATTGTTCATAAACCAGAATGTGCCGTATCCGTGCTGTTGGTCCTGAAACCATTCGCCATCATACTTTTCTCCGTCAGAGAAGGTATAGATGCCTTGCCCTTGGCGCTTTCCCTTTACATACTCACCCTCATAAGTGTCCCCATTCTCGAAAAGTGTGTTACCTTTTCCGTGTGGTTTTCCAGCTTGCATTTGTCCCTTGTACTGGCCGTTGTCATGAGTCTTGCACGAGCCAAGGGTTATCTTCTGCGCCATCATCGTAAACGGGATGGCGAGAGCCAATAATGTAGAAAATATATGTTTTTTCACTTTATTCCTTCTTTTAAAGTCGTCTTGAAACGAAAACTTACTGCCAAAATTAGCCAAATAATACGAAACAACAAAAGGAATTTAGGATTTTTATGAAAGAAGAAAAGGAAAAAGCCAAGTCACACAGGATATCGTGTCCTGTACGACTTGGCTATTATGTGCGTTTAAAGTCCCTGATTGATGGTTCTTGAGAGCACGTCGAGCTGCTGCTCACGTGTCAGCTTGACGAAGTTTACGGCATATCCGCTCACACGGATGGTGAGCTGCGGATACTTCTCAGGATGCTCCATAGCGTCGAGCAGAAGCTGACGGTCGAAGACGTTCACGTTGATGTGCTGACCTCCTGAAGGAGTGAAGTAGCCGTCAAGCAGACTCACGAGGTTGGCTGAGCGCATCTCAGGAGTCTTGCCGAGTGCTGAAGGAGCGATGGCGAAGGTGTAAGAGATGCCGTCACGTGAGTGCTGGAAGGGAAGTTTGGCTACTGAAGCAAGAGCTGCAACGGCTCCCTTCACGTCGCGTGCGTTCATCGGGTTGGCACCCGGTGCGAACGGCACACCCTTCTCTCTTCCGTCAGGTGTGGCGCCTGTGTTACGGCCGTACACCACATTGGAGGTGATGGTCAGAAGGCTCTGTGTCGGGATGGCGTCGCGGTATGTGCGGTGCTGACGCAGATACTCCATAAACTTCTCTGTGATGGAAACGGCGATTTCGTCTGTCTCGTCATTATTGTTACCGAACGGCACGTACTCGCCCTCCTCTATCTTGTAGTCGACAGCCAGACCGCTCTCGTCGCGGATAATGCGCACCTTGCAATGCTTCATTGCTGCGATTGAGTCAGCCACAATGGACAGACCTGCAATACCCGTAGCACGTGTGCGCTCTACGTCGCCGTCGTGCAGAGCCATCTCGAATGCCTCATAGTCATACTTGTCGTGCATGTAGTGGATGATCTTGAGGGCGTTGACATAAGTCTTAGCCAACCATCTCATCATCTGCTCGAACTTAGGCATAAACTCCTCGTATGTGAGGTAGTCGCCATCTACGGGAGCATACTGCGGAGCAATCTGCTCGCCCGACATCTCGTCGCGTCCGCCGTTGATGGCATAGAGCATACACTTGGCGAGGTTTGCACGAGCTCCGAAGAACTGCATCTGCTTACCTATCTTCATCGGCGATACGCAGCATGCGATGCCGTAGTCGTCGCCGAGGTCAGCACGCATAAGGTCGTCGTTCTCATACTGGATGGCTGAGGTGTCGATGCTCACCTTGGCGCAGTAACGCTTCCAAGACTCGGGGAGATGCTCGCTCCAGAGAACCGTGAGGTTAGGCTCGGGCGACGGTCCCATATTATATAATGTATGGAGGAAGCGATAGTCGGTCTTCGTAACCATCGAGCGTCCGTCGATGCCCATACCGCCGATAGAAGCAGTAGCCCAGATCGGGTCGCCAGAGAAGAGGTCGTTATATTCCGGTGTGCGGAGGAAGCGTACGATGCGGAGCTTCATCACCATCTGATCGATGAGTTCCTGTGCCTCGCTCTCTGTGAGCGTGCCGTTCTTGAGGTCGCGCTGGATGAAGATATCGAGGAACGCACATACACGACCGAGCGACATGGCAGCTCCGTCCTGGTCCTTAACGGCACCGAGATAACCGAAGTAAGTCCACTGTACAGCCTCCTTGGCGTTGCGTGCGGGCTTTGTAACGTCGAAGCCGTACGAAGCACACATTCTCTCAAACTGCTTCAGAGCCTGTATCTGCTCCGAAACTTCCTCGCGATGACGAACTATCTCTTCTGTAAACTCCTGTATGTCGATGCGCTTGAAGTAGCGCTTCTTCTCCTCGATGAGGTTAGTTGTTCCGTAGAGTGCCACACGACGATAGTCGCCGATGATGCGTCCACGTCCGTAAGCGTCAGGCAGACCTGTGATGATGTGGGCATGACGTGCAGCCTTGATATCATCGTTGTATGCTGAGAACACGCCTTCGTTGTGTGTCTTGCGATACTTTGTGAAGATGGTCTTTGTTGCAGGGTCGAGCTCATAGCCGAATGACTTGAGAGCCTTCTCCACCATACGTATGCCGCCCTTCGGGAAGATACCACGCTTAAGGGGCACATCGGTCTGCAAACCTACGACAACCTCGCTATCCTTGTCGATATAGCCGGCACCGTAGGTATCGATGCTCTGCGGCAGCTTGGTCTCAGCGTCGTACACACCCTTCTCACGCTCTGTCTCGAACATGCCAGAAAGGATGTCCCACAAGTGCTGGGTACGCTCAGTCGGACCTTCAAGGAACGACTCGTCGCCCTCATACGGCTCATAATTAGACTGGATAAAATCACGCACATCGATTTCTCTCTTCCAATTGGAACCCTTGAAATCGGCTTGCAAATTTTGAAGAATCATAAATTTGTGTTTAAAAAATGAATATTATCTGTGTGTAATCTCGGTGCAAAGTTACGTTTTTTCCATCACATATACAAGCTTATATGATCTAATTTCGAGGTTTCGCCGTCCAAGACAATATATTCTCATTGTTTTCAGGCTTCCCTATTTCCCAAGAGACTTGAACATCTTGGTGATGCACTTTTTCTTCTGTTCCATGTTCGGGTGAACATAGAGGTTGAGGGTTGTTGTGATGTTGGCATGACCGAGCAGTACGCTTACTGTCTTGTAGTCGCAGTTGCTTTCAATGCAGCGTGTGGCAAAGCTATGGCGTAGTCCGTGATATTTCAGCCGAGGAATGTCAAGGCGTTTCATCAGCCGATGATAATAGTTGCGATAGGTGCGTGGCTCTGTTGGCTTTTCTTCGTTGGTCAACACAAAAAAGTCCTCGTTTACCACCTTTTTCAGAGGCTTTACCATCGCCAGCAGTTCCTTATTCATCGGTATTTCACGGCAAGAGTTCTTGGTCTTGGGCGTGTTGATGACCAGTTCTGTGTGCTTGCGTTCGCCCTCCACAATGTAGATGCGCTCAATGGTGCGGTTCACGGTAATTGTGCCGTTGTCGGTGTTAATGTCCGACCATTTCAGACCGCAAATCTCTCCGATACGCAAGCCTGTGGTCAGACTGATGTAGATGCCGAGGTTGCGAAACGTGAAGTTCTGCTTGATGAAATCGAGGATCTTTTTATGGTGTGCCACCGTCAGCACCTCAATTTCCTTATTAGCCTCAGTCGTGGGGTATTTGATGTCCCACTCGCAATAGTTCATCCATTCGTTCTTTACTCCGAACTTCATCACCATCTTCAAGACAATAAGGATATCCTTCACCGTCTTAATGCTTAGACCGCCATTCAGTTTCTGCAAAACGAACTCCTGCACAAGTTTCTCACTCAGAGCCTCACAATCGCCAAACGTAGGCAGAATGTGGTTCTCCAGAATTAACACATAAGCAGCGTATGTAGACTGCTTAACGTAGCGTTGCTTGTCACTTTTCCAAGCCAACGCAATTTCTCTAATTGTTTTTGTTTCCATATAATCCTTAATTATAAAATGTGTATACTATAATAATTAGAGAAAAGCAACCTCCAACGTCCCAAATCTCAGATTCAAGGAGTTTGAGGGGGAGTGGAAGATGTGTAAACTTGGAGATATAACCACAAACTTCAATATTAGAAATAAAGAGAAAATCCAATACCCAATGTACTCCGTGACTAACAATCGTGGTTTTGTTCCTCAAACTGAACAATTCGAAGATAGAGACATGGTCGGTGAGGATATTAAGGCATATAAAGTAATACATAAGGATGAGTTTGCATATAACCCTGCAAGAATCAATGTTGGTTCAATTGCAAGATACGAGGGCGACAAACCATGTATGATAAGTTCGCTTTATGTCTGTTTCAAATCAAGGGGGCAGATTGATTCAAATTGGCTGATGCACCTTTTGAAGACACCAAAAATGAACTTTTATTACAATTTGAATGGTGAAGGCGGTGTAAGAGTGTATTTGTTTTATCCAAATTTTGCAAGAATATATACATCCTACCCAGGGATGGAGGAACAAAAGAAAATAGCCAAACTTTTGTCCCTCCTTGACGAGCGCATAGCTATCCAAAACAAAGTCATTGACAAGTTGCAGTCCCTAATCAAGGGAATTAATCAGAGGGTATTCATGAATAGTGGCATCAATTATAAACTTGTAGAAATCTGTGAGATTAGGAGCGGTTATTCAGGAAATCAACTTTTGTCAAAGAAAGGATTAAAAGTGTCTCGTATTGAAACAATTTCTGGGCATAAGGTGAATATGGAACGAGTAGGATATGTTGCACCTTTTGAATCTTCAGAAAATTACAGATTACGAGTTGGAGATATTTTGTTTAGCAATATCAATAGTGTTGAATACATAGGCAATACCGCATTTATAGATAAAGATTATGACTTGTATCATGGAATGAATCTACTCAGATTGACACCTAACAATACGGTGGTCATACCATTCTATTTATACTTATTGTTGAATACAAATAGAATGCTCAATCACTTTAAGACTGTCTGTAATAAAGCAGTATCACAGGCAAGCATAAACCAAACAGAGTTGGGAAAAACTGTTATTCAGATTCCTCCAATAAAAACTCAGGAACAAATATGTGAATTGTATCAAGCATTGTACACCAAATTAGAGACAGCGAGTCACACAAAATCACTTTTTCAAAATCAGAAGCAATACATGCTCCGCCAGATGTTTATATAAACATTTGGCGAAGCAGATACTGCTTTTGTTTTTCGTATTGTTTCAAAATTATTCTGCCAATTATAAGTTGCTCTTCATAAGATTTTAGCAATTTAACTATAACTGTTTGTGTATCCAAATCAGGGAGATAGATATAACAAGAAGAAAGGTTGTTTGCTGTTATTGAAAATACTTTTGTCCCCTGTGCCAATCGCTTAATTTGATTATGGAAATAACGAGAATTAAATGCAAAGCCTTTGAAGCATACAACTGTCCTGTTCTTTATATCACGACCATGAATAGTATGTAATCCACATATTGTATCACCTTCAATAGTATCAACAAATTCTACGGATTTAGCTATTTCGCCAGTATCTTCTGAAGCATCAGCAAAAGCAACATCTCCAACTTGGCATAATATATAATGCTTAGGTACAGCTTCATTTTTAATCATCGGTAAAGAGGCTGAATTTATTCCACGTGTCTGAAAACCATGTATTAAACCATAATGTAGATTCCTAATTGCACCTTCTTTATAACTCAGCTGCTCCCATGATAGCGAATTGGTAGGGAAGAATTGCATAAATGAACGTAAATATGTCTTTTCCCACAAAGGATTATCCAAAAAATTGTCCTCCATTCCCTTGATTAGGGACTGCAACTTGTCAATGACTTTGCATTGGGTCGCTATGCGCTCATCAAGCAAAGACAGAAACTTACCTATTTTCTTTTGCTCTTGTAAACAAGGCCTCTTGTTTGGCAACATTTCAAAGGCAGACTTAGATATTATGGGAACGGCTTGCACAGCAATAGATGACAAATAACGAGGAAAAGCACTCTGTATAGCGTAGTAAACAAACTCATTATCGTTATTGTCATTGACCACTATAGAATTAATTTGTTGATTTGTTGACATTTCTTTTGTAGCCATTCCCGTTTTGCCTATAGTAGAGCCAATGCAGGTTACAAGAACACTACCTTTGGGCAATGCTCTTGTTTTTGAGAAACCTTTGCTTGATAACTTTGTCTTGGTTTCTGAAATAAGTTTTATAGTACTCAAATCAGCAGGAGAAGCCCAAAGATATGTTCCATTTTCGTAATTCTCAATATCTTTAGTTGGAGGAGTGTTACCAGTTACAACCTTTCCGTAATCTCCCAATATGCACATTTCCCACTCTCCCTGAAACTCAGGAAATCTGAGATTTGGGACATTGAGTTTCTTATGTTCGTTATTTATTATCGTTGTCATTTTTAATCCTTAATTTTAGTTTGACCATCACGTAAAAGCCATCAATCTTTGGTTCCCTTCATATCAGAAAGGTTTGCTTCTATATCTTCTATAGTAGGCAATTGGCTTTGTATATTTTCGGGCATGAGCTTTGACAGCTGATATTCTGAAATGCCGATTGGCTGATTGGTTGCTTCCAGAGCGTATTGAGCCATCACGTTATTCTTGGTTTTGCAGATAAGCAATCCAATTGTAGGGTTGTCTGTCGGCTTCTTCTTTATATGATTGACGGCACTCACATATACTCCCAACTGTCCCAAGTGTTCACCTTTGAACTTTGTCACTTTCAGCTCAACGACCACATAGCAGCGCAGTTCCAAATGATAGAAAAGCAAATCGGGATATACCGTATCTTCGCCTACTTGTAGTGGAACTTGACTCCCGACAAAAGCAAAGCCCGTACCCAATTCAAGCAAGAAACGTGTGACATTTTTGGTAAGTCCTTGTTCCAACTCTCGCTCTCTGTATTCACCATCAAGCGTGAGGAAGTCGAAATTATAAGGGTCTTTCAATGTTTGAGCAGCCAATTCGCTTTGAGGATTAGCCAGCAGTCTTGTGAAATTATTCACAGCCTTTCCCTGTCGCTCATACAGATTGGTATCAAGGAAATTGAGAAGTACCGCACGGCTCCAACCATTTTCAACAGTCTTTTTTAAGTAGAACACGGCACGGTCAACATCCTTGCATTGCGATATGATATACAGATGATGCCCCCAAGGAACGGAGAAGAAAACCTCCTCGCTGATTTGGGCAACATGTTGTTGTTCTTTATCATCGCCTAATTGTGCAACAACTTGTTGCACAATTGTATTTCGTTGATTATAAAAGAGATACCATTGTCTAATGTATTGCAGATTCCTGTGAGACAAGCCTTTCATATCTGGAAACTCAGCCATAAGTTCACGGCTCAGTTCTTTAAGCCACCCATCGCCCCAAGACGCAGACTTCTGCTTTTCACAGATGTCCGCACCCATACGCCAATAAAGGCGAAGCAATTCTGTATTCACCTTTATTGCCGCCTTTATTTGTGTGCTGCGTATATCTTTCTTCAATTGCGAGACCCAATTTTTGAACTCGCTGTCTCCTGCCAATGTCATATTAACTGCCATAACTATTACTTTTCAAATATTGTACCAGGTTGGTAAAAAATATTATTCCTTTGGATTGAGGTCGAAAGGAAGCAGATGCATATCGTCATCACCATTATTAAATCTGTCGAAATCAGATATATATGAATGGTCTTGGATGAGCTTATATTTCTCATATTCTCCATAAGCCTTTGCTCTTGCTTCATCTTGCGAAACAGTTCCTGCCGAAGGGTTTGCCTCATAGTCCATTGCCGCAAGGAACTGGGCAAGTCGCTTTCGCCAATCTTCCATTGTTGTAATGATATGGCGTTGGGCACGAGTCTCAGCAAAGTCAAGGAATGAAGTAGTTATACCATTATGTGTGACAGCCAAGTGCATCATGTTCTGCACCATTTTGAAGAACAATTTTGTACTTTCTGATTTTGCATCATAATCAGCACTACACTCTGCATATACATCCGTTATCTTCTGATAGTAGCGACGTTCAGACGTCCGTATCTCACGGATGCGTTCCAGCAAGTCATCAAAGTAGTCCTTGCCGAAATGCTTGCCTTGTTTCAAGCGTTCGTCATCAAGTACATACCCCTTGATGATAAACTCCTTCAACACAGAAGTTGCCCATATACGAAATTGAGTTGCTTGATAGCTGTTCACACGGTAACCTACGGCAATAATGGCATCAAGGTTGTAGAACAAAGGAGTACGTTCAACATCACGCTCACCCTCAAGTTGAACTTGTTGAATTTTTCTACAAGTTGCCTCTTTTGTAAGTTCTCCACTTTCATAAATTTGAGAAAGGTGATAAGCAATCGTTGCTCGGTCTACGCCAAACAAATCTGCCATGCGTTTTTGCGACATCCAAAATGTCTCGTTGTTGAATATCACTTCAATGCGGGTTTCACCTTGTGCTGTTTTATACAGCAATATGTTGGATTCCAGTGAGTTTTGGATAAGTTCTGTGGTAGAAACGGACTGCGAAAAATATTCTCTTGCTTGTTGCACCAGAGGTTTCTTTCCGTCTGCACTTTCAGCTATAATCATGCACGCCATACGAGACAAACGGAATATGTTCACCTTTCTATATGCACCACTACCGAGCTTGACCATATCAACCGTTTGGTTGAAATGGTCATCAATCTTCATGCCTTTTTGATTGGCTACGGCAATTGCCTTATTTATGACATTTTGGAATTTCCAGTTAGTAGAATATCCCATAGCATTACAAAGGTCGCGCGAACTCCAATATTCCTTGTTGTTTTCGTCAGTCCTGCGGATAGCATCAAACGTAGGACGCATTTCTGGTATATTATCTTTCTCAGCCATATAAAACGTTCTTCTAAAATTGTCTCAACCTGGTACAAAAAATTCATTCAACCAATCCCAATTCCTTCAGATAACCTTCAATCTCCTTGTCAAGGTCGGCTCGTTTGGCTTCCAGCTCCTTGATTTCTTTCATGACGGCATGAATGTCAATAGGCTCTTCTTCCTCGAAAGTATCAACGTAACGAGGAATGTTGAGGTTGTAGTCGTTCTCAACCACTTCTTGCAGTGTGGCAAGATGGCTGTACTTTTCTATCTCCTTGCGCTCACGATAGGTATCAACAATCTTCTGAATATGCTGCGGACGGAGCTTGTTCTGGGTCTTGACCTTTTCAAACTCCTTGCTGGCATCAATAAACAGAATGTTGTCATCCTCCTTACGGCATTTCTTGAACACCAAAATACAGGTCGGGATGCTTGTGCCATAGAAGATGTTGGCAGGCAGACCGATGATGGCATCCACATAGTTCTTTTTCTCAATGAGGAAGCGGCGGATTACGCCCTCGGCATTTCCACGGAACAACACTCCATGAGGAGCGACACAAGCCATTGTGCCACCCTCATTGAGGTGGTAAATCATGTGGAGAATAAAGGCATAGTCGGCAGTCTTGCGTGGTGCCAAGCGTCCAGCCTTGCTGAAACGGTCATCGTTGTTGAACTTATCGGCAGCACTCCATTCTGCAGAGAAAGGAGGATTTGCTACCACAGCGTCAAACTGTGTATCGCCAAAAGCATCAGCCTCCAAAGTATCGCCATTCTCTATGCGGAAGTTACTGAACTTGATGCCGTGCAGAAGCATATTCATACGAGCCAAGTTGTAGGTCGTAGGGTTCTTCTCCTGTCCGAAAATCTCGTTTGCATGACCTATGCTTGCTGCACGGAGCAACAGCGAACCACTACCACAAGTTGGGTCATAGACATTGCGCAGACGAGCGTGACCGATGGTTACGATCTCTGCCAAGATACGGCTCACTTCCTGAGGAGTGTAGAACTCACCAGCTTTCTTGCCAGCACCTGCTGCAAATTGGCTAATCATATACTCGTAGGCATCACCGAGAATGTCAATCTCTTGCGATGCTTCCACACCAAAGTCAATATCATCAAGGGCAAGAAGAACGTTGCTGACCAAAGTGTTCTTGTCATCGGCAGTCTTGCCCAACTTGGGTGAAGCAAGGTCAATGTCAGAGAATAGACCTCCAAAGTCTTCTTCGCTGTCCTGTCCGAGGGTGCTGTCCTCAATACGCTTCAATGAGCGTTCGAGCATCGGCAGAATATTCTCCTTTTTCTTAATGCTCTCAATGACGGACGAGAACAGGAAGTTTGGTTCAATGAAGTAGCCGATATTTTCCAGACATTCGGTCTTGACAACCTCCTGAAGTTCTTCGCACATTGCCTTTCTTTCAGCGGTGCTCAGGCGAGCAAAGCTCGAATTTTCTATATCTTCGTCTTTCTCCATTGCCCAGAGTTCCTTGAATGTGACTTCATCATCCACCAATGCTTCATTGGCGTGTTTCTCTATCTTCTCCGACAAATACTTGTAGAAGATAAAGCCAAGGGTGAAGTACATGAAGTCGCTTGCAGACATATTGCCGCGCAGTTTGTTGGCAACTTCCCAAAGTTGGTCACGGAGTTTCTGTTGTAATTCTTCGCTCATATCGTTTGTTTTCTTTTTTCTTTTGATTATTCCCAACTGAATGTTCTTATAATAGAACGCAATTTATCGAGTATTCTTGTCAATGCCTTGCGCTTTTTTATCAGTCCCAAGTGTTTCTCCTTCAATGCCTCTTGTATGATTTCTGGCTGTTCTTTTTGCAAGTAGTCATACTCCGAGAGGTAATGATTGAGCACGGAAGCATCCAAATCTTCATCCTTTGCAAGCATATTTACGGCATTGTTACGCTCTGTGACTATGTAGTTGTTCAACCGTTCTTCAAGGTCACTCGTTCCGTCTGCCTTTTGTTTGCGAGCCATGAAATTGTCACGGTCATCATCCACATTTTTCTGGATAAATCCGTCAATGAGTTTTGCTTTACTGCGAAGTTCGGCATCCTTAATCATCGTGTCAATAATGTGCCTACGCTTTTCCGTGTAGTCCTCACTGTATGGGTTGAGATCCGCAATCAGTTCCAAAATGTAAGCCACATTGATGATGTCGCTATGCAGCAGTTCCAAGCAGAAATCGATGTCTCCCAGCCCAGTAGCATCATTCTCACTCGGGTCTGGTTCGGAAGCCATACCTGATTCGTCCTCCTGAGCTTTATAACCGCTTGACTGTTCTGTCGGTTTAGCGGCAAACGAATCGTATATGTCAAGATACTTACTGCGGAAGTCCATAAACTGCTGTTCGGTCATGCCAAGGTCATTGGCCTCCTTCTCAAACTCATTATAAATCTGTATCTCAGCATGCTTCTTGATGATGTCACGGAAAGCGAGGATAAACTGCTTCTTGTCGTTCTCACTCTGAAGATAGTCCACGAAGTGAGGTTCGGGATAATGCTCCAGGAAGTCCTTTGTCAGTTCCTGATAGTCACGCTTCACCTCATCGAAGGGCTTACGCACGATGTCTTCCAAGGGGGTGCCATTGCTGAACAGCTTGATGGCTTCGTCCACCTTGCTTTTCAAGTCGCGGAAGCAAACCACCTTACCGAAACGTTTCTTCTCGTTGAGCACACGGTTGGTTCGGCTGAAGGCTTGCAGCAAGCCATGGTACTCCATGTTTTTGTCAACATAGAGTGTGTTGAGTTTCTTGCTGTCAAAGCCGGTAAGGAACATACCGACAACCAAGCAGAGGTCAAGAGGCTTCATGTCTGCCTTCTTTTTCTTCATGCGGAGGTTGATGTCATCGTAATATGCACGGAAGTTTTCTGTAGTGAAACTCGTTCCATACATATTATTATAGTCATCCATGATGGCTTGCAATTCGTCTGCATCGCCTGTGCTGTCACTTGCAAAGCCACCGGTGTTCATACCGGTCTGCTCATCGTCTTGACTACCGTTGGCAGCGTATGTGAACACCGCTCCGATTCTAATCTTCGGATTGAGGCTCTTGAATATCTTGTAGTAACGGATTAGCATCGGCACTGACTGCACGGCAAACAATGCGTCGAACTCACCGTCGAATGTTGACTTATTGAAATTATTAAGGATGAATTTGGCGATCTCCGTCATGCGGTCTTGGTCGGCATTATCCACATCCTCATTGCCGTGGTAATACTCCACAAGAAAACCAAGCACATTTTCATCGGCAATGGCATCCTTTATCAAGTATTTGTGAAGACAGTTGCCGAAGATTTCCTTTGTGGTATGTCCGTCCACAGCATTTTCTACAAAGATAGGCGTGCCCGTAAATCCGAACATCTGCGTATTGTCGAAGAACTTCACGATGTTCTTGTGGCAATCTCCGAAATGGCTTCGATGACACTCATCGAATATCATCACGATGCGAGAATGACGTATTTCCTCAATACGGCTGCTATACCACTGCTTGCTTACAGCAGCATTGAGTTTCTGAATGGTGGTAATGATAATCTTCGAATTGCTGTGCAGACGCTTCACCAATTCGTCCGTATTGTCCGTGCTGTCCACGGCTCCTGGCTCAAAAGCCTCGTATTCGGCTTGGGTCTGCGTGTCAAGGTCATGACGGTCAACCACGAACATCACCTTGTCCACGTCGTCCAACTCAGACACAAGTTGGGCTGCCTTGAAAGAAGTCAAGGTTTTGCCTGCTCCTGTTGTATGCCAGATATAACCATTATCGTTGGAGTTTTCCACACGGTCGAGAATCTTCTCCACGGCATAGAACTGATAAGGACGAAGCACCATCAGACACTTGTCACCCTCATGCAAGACGATATACTTACCGATATTCTTGCCCAACGTACACTTGTCGAAGAACACAGTGGCAAACTTCTCCAAGTCGTTGAACGGAACGTTGGCGGCATCAGTCCAGTTGAATGTGAACTTATAGCCACTATTCGGGTTGTTGGCGAAATAGCGAGTGTTCACGCCATTGGATATGACAAACAACTGGATGTAATCAAACAGTCCATGAAAAGAAGTCTTGTGATAGCGTTGTATCTGGTTGTATGCCTGTTTCAGTTCCACACCTCTGCGCTTCAGTTCTATCTGAACCAATGGCAGACCATTGATAAGTATAGTCACATCGTAACGGCATTTCTTTCTTCCTTCAACCGTGATTTGATTGGATACTTGAAACTCGTTCTGACACCAGTGAGTGCGGTTCAAGAACTCCACCCACAGACGTTCACCGCTTTCCAGTTCAAGAGGAAAGAGGTCACGCAGTTTCTTTGCCTTTTCAAAGCGAGTGCCACCTTCAAGATAGATGAGTATCTTCTCAAACTCAGACTCCGTAAACTCTGTGCGTCCAAGTTCCTCCAATTTCTTCTTGTTGTGTTTCTCCAACTGCCTTTTGAAATTGGCAGACAGGTTCTTCTCCTCTTCAATATGAACATACTCGTAGTTCATCTTTTGAAGAGTATCTATAAGTCCGTTTTCGAGGGCGGCTTCACTTTGTACTGGCATATCTTATTTCTTTTTATCGTCATTATGGCTATTGCCATTCCGCCTACAAAGATAACTTTTTTTCACGAGAAAACACAACTATTTTATATTTCCCACATGTTCTTCTTTTCAAAATCATGTTCTTCATGTCTAAAAAACATTGTCTCTATTGTCGTTTTAATCATCTGTCTTGCCATGCAAATATCGTACAAAGAGTAAAAAGCTGTTACAAAATAAAAATTGATTATAGAGTTCCGGTTTACTGTTTTTACGGTGTTTTGCTGTGCAAACAGCGCCCGAGTTTAACGATAGCGCCACTTTTACACTACAATAGTGCCACTATTAGAGTGCAATAGTGGCTCATTTGCATGACAATAGCGGCTGTATTGGAGTGCAAAAGTGGCTCTATTGCAACCCAATGATGCTTGTTTTGCTCCGTCATTCATTGCACACTTCTCTTCTTAGCAGCATAATCAGCTGTATTTCAGTACACTATCACTGCACGCTCAAAACTCAAGAATTTCGCACCAAAGATTTTGTTGTGCGCTGAACGAGGAGTATTGAGCGTTAGAAATGCAAATATAAGATAGGCATACCGTCAAAAAAAGCGACAACGCATCCCGTAATTGGCTTTTTTTTCATAAATTTGCAGATTGAATTGACAGACACCTTATTTTAAAGAACAACAATAACAGTTATTCTTCATGGATATAAAAAAATCAGAATTCACGATATCTTCGGCTACAGTAAGCCAGTGCCCGAAGGACACCAAGCCCGAGTTTGCGTTCATCGGACGCTCCAACGTGGGCAAGTCGAGCCTCATCAACATGCTCTGCAACCGCAAGGGACTTGCCAAGACGTCTGCCACGCCCGGCAAGACGCTGCTCATCAATCACTTTATCATCAACAATGAGTGGTACCTCGTTGACCTTCCAGGTTATGGCTTCGCAAAACGATCGAAGACCGTGCAGAAGAAGCTCGACCAGATGATTACGTCTTACATCCTGCAGCGCGAGCAGCTCGTCAACACCTTCGTGCTCATCGACATACGTCATGACCCGATGAAGATAGACACGGACTTCATCAACTGGCTCGGCGAAAGCTCGGTGCCCTTCTCCATCATCTTCACCAAGGCGGACAAGCTCGGACCGGTGAAGGCGAAGCAGAACGCTGGCAAGTGGATGGCAGCGCTCAAGGACCAATGGGAGGAGCTGCCACCTTACTTCATCACCAGCTCGGAGAAGCGTACAGGAAAAGACGAGGTACTGACATATATTGAGGATATCCTCAAATCAATAGCAACAGAAGAAAAATGACACCATTACTCGACGTTCAGAACATATCGAAAGCTTTCGGAGCACACGTACTCTTCAAGAACATCTCGTTCTCCATCGGAGAGGGTCAGCACGTGGGTCTGATTGCCAAGAACGGCACGGGAAAGTCAACCCTGCTGTCGCTCCTCTCGGGAAAGGACAGCTGCGACTCGGGAAGCATAATCTTCCGTCGCGACATCCGCGTGGGATTCTTGGAGCAGTCGCCGGTATTCGACCCTGACGAGTCGGTGCTCGACGCTTGCTTTAATCATCACGGCGAGGCGGACAAGGTGCTCAAGGCAAAGCAGATTCTCACACAGCTCCGCATCACGGACCTCAACCAGCCCATGCGTGAGCTGAGCGGCGGACAGCAGAAGCGCATCGCCCTTGCCAACGTGCTCATCACGGAGCCTGACTTCCTTATCCTCGACGAGCCCACCAACCACCTCGACCTTGACATGATAGAATGGCTGGAGGGCTATCTCTCGCGCGGCAACAAGACGCTGCTCATGGTGACGCACGACCGTTATTTCCTCGACCGCGTGTGCAACATCATCCTCGAACTTGACGACAAGACGGTTTATACGTATCGCGGCAACTTCCAGTATTACATGGAGAAGCGTCAGGAACGCATCGACGCCACAAGAGCCGAGATAGAGCGTGCCAACAACCTATATCGCCGTGAGCTGGAATGGATGCGCCGCCAGCCGCAGGCTCGCGGACATAAGGCACGTTACCGCGAAGAGGCTTTTTACGACCTCGAAAGCAAAGCCAAGCAGCGAATCGAGGAAAGACAGATGCGTCTGAAATCGAAGAACGTATACATCGGCTCGAAGATTTTCGAATGTCAGTACGTTTCGAAGGCGTTCGACGACAAGATTATTCTGCGCGACTTCTACTATAACTTCCAACGCTTCGAGAAGATGGGCATCGTCGGAAACAACGGCACGGGAAAGTCGACGTTCATCAAGATGCTCCTCGGAGAGGTGGCGCCTGACAGCGGTTCGTTCGACATCGGCGACACCGTACGCTTCGGCTATTTCTCGCAGGAAGGCATGAAGTTTGACGACCAGCAGCGCGTCATCGACATCATCTCGGACATCGCCGACTATATAGATTATGGTGGAGGCAAGCACATCACAGCCACACAGCTCCTGCAGCACTTCCTCTTCACGCCCGAACAGCAATACGACTACGTGTATAAGCTTTCCGGCGGCGAGCGACGCAAGCTATATCTGTGTACGGTGCTGATGCGCAATCCCAACTTCCTCGTACTCGACGAGCCCACCAACGACCTTGACATCCAGACACTTGAGGTGCTGGAGGAATACCTGCAGGACTTCCCCGGATGCGTCATCATCGTATCGCACGACCGCTTCTTTATGGACAAGATTGTGGACCATCTGCTTGTCTTCAGAGGACAGGGTGTCATAAAGGACTTCCCCGGCAATTATACGCAGTTCCGCCAATGGGAGTCGCTGGCTTCGAAGGAGGAGAGCGTGGCTAAGGCAAACGCTGAAACGGAGAAGAAGGAGAAGCGCGAGTTCGTGGGCGAACAGCGCAGAAAGAAGACATATAAGGAGAAATGTGAGTTTGAACGCCTGGAGAAAGAGATAGCCCAGCTGGAGAAAGAGCAAGCCGAACTGGAGGAAGCTCTTTGCAGCGGCACACTCTCTGTGGACGAACTCACGGAGAAAAGCAAACGCCTCCCTCTGCTCAAAGATGAGCTTGAGACCAAGGAAATGAGGTGGCTCGAATTATCAGAAATAGAGGGTTGAGAGGTGGGGCTTCCACCCCTCAACCATTTTTCACACCCGATTTTCACTATTTTTCAGAAAAAACATTGCCGCAAACATTGCAATATAAATAAAATTGTGTAAGTTTGCAGACGTTACTAAAGACCTTAAAAGCATGAAACACCTGACATTATGCTCAAATACGGAGCGACGCCTCACTTTTTATCTGGCTATGGAGGAATATGCAGCACGGCATTTGCCCGCTGACGACTATTTCTTTATGTGGCAAGTAGAACCAACCGTGATATTCGGTCGCAACCAGCTAATACAGAGCGAGGTGAACCTTGACTACTGTCGGGAACATAACATTCAGACATACAGACGCAAGAGCGGAGGAGGATGTGTTTATGCGGACAAGACCAACATCATGTTCTCATACATCACGCCGGACGACAACGTCAGCCTTACCTTCGGCAAATACATCGACATGGTGACGCTTATGCTGCAGGGACTCGGCATTCCTGCCGTGGCAAGCGGACGAAACGACATCATGATTGACGGCAAGAAGGTGTCAGGCAACGCCTTCTATCACATCCCAGGACGCAGCATCGTGCACGGCACCATGCTTTACGACACAAACATGCAGAATATGGTGGGTGCCATAACGCCGTCAAACGACAAGCTGGTTTCGAAAGGCATACAGAGCGTACGTCAGCACATAACATTGCTGAAAGACTATATATCGCTCAACATAGAGGAGTTTAAGGAGCACGTCGTGAAGTCGCTCTGCACCTCCACCATCGTGCTGGACGAGGAAGCCATCAAGGAGATAGAACACATTGAGGAGGAATACCTCACCACGGAATTCATCTACGGCAACAACCCACGATACAACATCGTACGCAAGGGACGCATCAACGGAGTCGGCGACTTCATGGTTAACCTTGAGATGAAGAACGACGTGATAAAGGACATCGACATAAAGGGCGACTTCTTCCTTGTAGGCGACATCGCCAACCAGCTGCTCACGCACCTTCAGGGCATACCTCTCACAAGAGAAGCCATAGAGAAAGCATTGCCGGAACAGCTCGACAACGTAATCCTCGGTCTGAAACGTGACGACCTGACAGAAATCCTTATAAACGGATAAAACCTAACACTGAAATTATAACCTAAAGCTACTAAATATGGAAAAGAAGACATGTCTCTATGACAAGCACGTGGCTCTCGGAGCCTTGATGCAACCTTTTGGCGGATTCATTATGCCAATCCAATACACGAACATTACTGACGAGCACAACGCTGTAAGACAGCACTCTGGCGTTTTCGACGTTTCTCACATGGGTGAGGTGACCGTAAAGGGTCCTGACGCAGAGCGTTATGTCAACCATATCTTCACCGGTGACGTGAAGGGTGCTGAGCCTGGAAAGATTTTCTATGGTATGATGTGCTACGAGAATGGCGGTACGGTGGACGACCTCCTCGTCTACAAGATGGCTGAGAACGACTTTTTCCTCGTTATCAACGCCGCTAACATCGACAAGGACGTGGAGTGGATGAAGTCACACCTTGAGGGATATGACGTGGAATTCGCCAACCGTTCGGACTATTACGGACAGCTCGCTGTTCAGGGTCCTGAGGCAGAGGCTGTCGTAGAGGAAGTGCTCGGACTGGCATGCAAGGACCTCGTGTTCTATACATCAAAGACTATCGACGTTGATGGCGAGACCATCATCATCAGCCGTACCGGCTATACTGGAGAAGACGGATTCGAGATTTACGCTTCTCACGACTTCATCATCAAGCAGTGGGACAAGCTTATTGAGTCAGGACGCTGCAAGCCTTGCGGTCTCGGCTGCCGCGACACTCTCCGTTTCGAGGTGGGTTTGCCTCTTTACGGCGACGAGCTGTCAGCTGACATCACTCCCGTTATGGCTGGTCTCAGCATGTTCTGCAAGCTCGACAAGGAAGAGTTTATCGGCAAGGAGGCTCTTGCAAAGCAGAAGGCAGAGGGCCCGCAGAAGCGAGTTATCGGCATAGAGCTTCAGGATCGCGCCATTCCTCGTCACGGATACAAGGTGCTCCACGAAGGTGAGGAGATCGGCGAGGTGACCACCGGTTACCATACCATCTCTACAGACAAGTCGGTCTGCATGGCTCTCATCGACGCCAAGTATGCTAAGCTTGGCACAGAGCTGGAGATACAGATCCGCAAGAAGACTTATCCCGGCGTAGTGGTGAAGAAGCGTTTCTACGACAAGCACTACAAGAAGTAAGAAAATACAACTAAGACAATATTATTAAAAACCTAAAAACAATAAACAATCATGGCAAAAGTAATTGAAGGACTCTACTACTCAGAGTCACACGAATATGTAAAGGTAGAAGGCGATTTCGCTTATGTAGGCATCACCGATTATGCTCAGCACGCATTGGGCAACGTGGTTTACGTTGACATGCCCGAGGTGGACGACGAGGTAGAGGCTGAAGAGGACTTCGGCGCTGTAGAGAGCGTAAAGGCTGCCAGCGACCTTATCTCTCCCGTGTCTGGTACTGTAGTAGAGGTGAACGAGGCTCTCGAGGACAAGCCAGAGCTTCTCAACGAGGACGCTTTCGCTAACTGGATTATGAAGGTGGAGCTGTCTGACAAGACAGAGCTGGACAACCTTATGGACGCTGCCGCTTACGAGGAGCTCTGCAAGGAATAAGCCGACAAGCAAAAACAAGGAAACACCCCACCCCATATAACATCACCCCGTCTTCGTAAAAGAAAAAAAACTAAAAACCTATGAACTTCAAGTATTTTCCACACACAGAGGACGATATCAGGCATATGCTGGAAAAGGCAGGTATGACCTCGCTCGAAGACCTCTACTCGGATGTGCCCGAAGAGGTCAGATTCCGCGGCGAATACGACTTACCGGAGCCTAAGAGCGAAGAAGAAATACGTTCTTACTTCAAGCAGTTGGGCGACAAGAACCAGATTCTCACAGTGTTTGCTGGAGCTGGTGTCTATGACCATTATACGCCATCCGTAGTACCTAACATCATCTCTCGTTCCGAATTCCTCACAAGCTACACACCGTATCAGGCAGAAATATCACAGGGAACACTCCACTACATATTCGAATACCAGAGCATGATGGCAGAGCTTACCGGCATGGACATCTCTAACGCTTCCATGTATGACGGATCAACAGCTACTGCAGAGGCAGCCATTATGGCACTCGCTTCAACCAAGAAGACTGACACCGTGCTTGTTTCGGCTACACTCGACCCGAAGGCAGTGGCCGTTGTCAAGACTTACGCTCATTTCCATGGCTTCAAGGTGGAGACCATCGCCGAAACTGACGGCGTGACCGACAAGGCGCAGATGGAAGAAAGACTGAAGGCAGGAGGCGTGGCTGGTGTTATTGTTCAGCAGCCTAACTATCACGGCATCGTGGAGGACTATAGCGGTTTTGCTGATGCCTGCCATGCACAGAAGTCGCTCTTCGTCATCAACAGCGTAGCAGCTGACCTGGCTCTCCTCAAGACTCCAGGCGAGTGGGGAGCTGACATCGCAGTGGGCGACGGTCAGTCATTGGGCATCCCGATGGCATTCGGCGGTCCGTCTGTAGGCTATATGTGCTGCCGCGAAAAGCAGATGCGCAAGATGCCGGGACGTATTGTCGGCAAGACTGTAGACAATCGCGGACAGCGCGTTTACGTGCTCACACTTCAGGCACGCGAACAGCACATCCGTCGTCAGAAAGCCACATCCAACATCTGCTCTAACGAGTCGCTCATGGCTCTCTTCGTCACCATCTACATGTCTGTAATGGGTAAGGAAGGTGTGAAGGAAGCTGCTAAGATGTCATTCGACGGCGCTCACTACCTGCACGACCAGTTGCTGGAGACGGGACGCTTCGAAGAAAGATACAACCAGCCCTTCTTCAACGAGTTCTGCTTGAGATACAAGGGAGACGTTGACAGCTTGCAGAAACGTTTCATAGAGAACGGCATTATGGGCGGCATAAAGGTGGAAGCAGACACCATCATGTTTGCAGTAACAGAAAAGCGTACTAAGGAGGAGATTCATCGTCTCGTAAATATCGTAAAGGAGGAACAGCTATGAACAATCGACTATACGGAAATCTGATTTTCGAACTTTCTCGTCCGGGACGCCGTGCCTACTCGTTGCCCAAGAATGAGTTTGGCAACTATGAACTGCCCGCTGAGCAGCGCCGTGAGAAGGACGCTGAACTGCCTGAGTGCGACGAGCTGACTGTTGTTCGCCATTATACCAATCTGAGCAACAACAACTTTGGCGTGAACAACGGCTTCTACCCTCTTGGAAGCTGCACAATGAAATATAATCCCGTTATAAACGAAGAGATGGCGGCTCTGACGTCGTTCTCGGCTCTCCATCCGCTGCAGCCGGCATACACATGCCAGGGCGCTCTTCAGCTTTATTACGAGATGCAGAAGGCTCTTTCTGCCCTTACCGGCCTGAAGGAGTTCACACTCAATCCGTTCGCTGGAGCACACGGCGAGCTTACAGGTCTGATGGTTATCCGCGCTTACCACCAGAGTCGTGGCGACCTGAAGCGTACTAAGGTTATCGTACCTGACTCGGCTCACGGCACCAACCCTGCTTCTGCTGCTGTCTGCGGACTGGAGATTGTGGAGGTGAAGTCAACAGCCAATGGCGTAGTGGACGTTAATGACCTCCGTGGTCTGCTCGACGACACCATCGCAGCTGTGATGATGACCAACCCCAACACTCTCGGTCTCTTCGAGCGTGAGATTCCTGAGATTCAGCGCCTCGTTCACGAGTGCGGCGGTCTGATGTATTATGATGGAGCTAACCTCAACCCGATGCTCGGCGCTTGCCGTCCTGGCGATATGGGATTCGACGTTATGCACATCAATCTGCACAAGACATTCTCTACACCTCACGGCGGCGGCGGTCCTGGTTCGGGTCCTGTTGGCGTACGCGAAGGTCTGGAGAATCTGCTCCCCGTTCCAAAGGTGGCAAAGGAGGCAGACGGCACATACCGCATCGTAACAACGGACGACAGCAACATCCATGTGGGCGAGTTCTTCGGCAACTTCGCCGTGATGATGCGTGCTTACAGCTACATCCTTACATTGGGACGTGAGCACGTACGCATGGTCGGTCCGCTCGCCACTCTCGCTGCCAACTACATCAAGGAGTCGCTCCGCGACGACTATGAATTGCCCATCCCGACTGTCTGCAAGCACGAGTTTGTGTTTGACGGTCTGAAGGACAAGAGCACCGGCGTTACCACAATGGACGTAGCAAAGCGTCTGCTCGACTATGGCTACCACGCTCCTACCATCTACTTCCCGCTGCTCTTCCACGAGGCAATGATGATAG
The DNA here is from genome assembly GCF_002265625.1 of Prevotella sp. 885. Classification (GTDB taxonomy): domain Bacteria; phylum Bacteroidota; class Bacteroidia; order Bacteroidales; family Bacteroidaceae; genus Prevotella. The sequence goes on along the minus strand of NZ_NOVE01000003.1, from coordinate 77,785 downwards.
AGCCGACGGAGAACGAAAGCGTAGAGACTCTCGACGCATTCATCGACGTTATGCACAAGATTGCAGAGGAGGCTCGCACCAATCCTGAGATTGTGAAGACTGCTCCGCACAACACACCTACAGGTCGTGTGGACGACGTGCTGGCAGCCAAGCAGCCTATCCTTACTTGGAAACAGGAACAAGGACAGGCATAATAAGGTAAACCTGAAAATAAACAGATAGATTATGAACAATTCTGATCTTATCATAATAGGTTCCGGTCCCGGAGGCTACAGAGCCGCTCACTTTGCTGCGACAAACGGTCTGTCTGTCGTAATCATTGAGGCAAAGGAGGCTGGTGGCACCTGTCTGAACAGAGGATGTATTCCCACAAAGACATTATGCCGCAACGCCGAAGTGGTGGAGACCGTAAGAAAGGCAGCTGCGTTCGGCGCAGAGGCTTCTCTTGGCGCCATTGACTTCGCAAAGGTGATAGAGCGTAAGGACCAGGTGGTTAGCCAGTTGCGCAGCGGCATCGAACTCTTGATGCAGACTCCCGGCATCACATTCGTAAAGGGAACAGCAAGCTTCAAGGACGCTCATACCGTGGCAGTAGGCGACGAGCTTTACACCGCCAAGAACATCATCATCGCCACCGGAAGCGAAGCCAAGATGCCCCCAATAGAGGGCATCAACGTTCCTGGTGTGGTTACGTCAACAGAGCTTCTTGCTCTCACCACATTGCCACGCCGCCTCTGCATCATCGGTGCAGGAGTTATAGGAATGGAGTTTGCCTCCATCTTCAGCAGCTTGGGTAGCGAGGTTAAGGTTATAGAGTTCCTCAAGGAATGTCTTCCCACTCTCGATTCGGACATCGCCAAGCGTCTTCGTCAGGCTATCTCGAAGCGCGGAGTAGACTTCTCTATGCAGTCAGGCGTCAAGTCAATCCGTGAAGAGAACGCGGAGGACGGATCACGTCAGCTCGTTGTCACCTTCGAGAAGAAGGGCAAGGCTTCTGAGGTAAGCGCAGACATCGTGCTCGTTGCCACTGGTCGTCGTGCCGTTGTTGAGGGTCTCAACCTTGAGGCAGCAGGCATCGAGTGTGGTCGTACCGGCATCGTTGTGGACGACAACTTCCAGACCAACGTAGAGGGCGTATATGCCATCGGCGACGTTAACGGACGTTGTATGCTTGCACACGCTGCAACATTCCAAGGTCTGCACGTTGTTCGCCGCATACTTGGCAAAGAGGACAACATCCGCTTTGACATTATGCCGTCGGCAATCTTCACAACTCCCGAGGCAGCAAGCGTCGGCAAGAGTGAGGACAACCTTAAGGATGCCGGCACAGAATACGTATGCCGCAAGGGATTCTATCGTTCCAACGGTAAGGCTCTCGCTATGGATGCCACGGACGGCATGATCAAGCTGTTCGTCACTCCAGAGGACGGACGCATTCTCGGTTGCCACGCTTATGGCGCACATTCTTCTGACATCATTCAGGAGGTGGCAGCACTCATGAACAAGGATGCTACAGTAAGCGAATTGGCAGACATCATCCACACACACCCCACCCTTTCAGAGGTTCTTCATGACATAAGCCTCTAAGGTTAGGGCATTAACGGAAAAACAACAAACAGGACGGAGCGCAGTAACAACAGTTACTGACACTCCGTCCTTTTATTTTTAGCAAATAAATTGTTTTCAAGATAGAAGGTTACTTTTTACGTACTCTATACCATTAACGATAAAGCGAACAATTCAAATTAATAATCAATATAAAACCAGAAAGCTATGTTAGTTATTCATTGTAAGGACAAGCAGTTGGCATTGGCATCCACAATATATGAGAATCTGGATGCGAAAGTGGTGGAAGATGAATGGTATGAGCGCGGTGGCGTAGGCCCATTGCTGGCACAGACTCCTCCTGAAGAGCCGATATTGATATTCGGAGATGGTGATAGAGACGGACTATATTCCAACAAGTTCAATCATGAAATCCAACTTGACCCGACAAGATTTGACGAGCCGAAATACTTTGAGCATGTTGCTGCATGCATCACGCATCCTGTTTATATCTTGAATAAGATTCAAGGTTATCTCCTGCGCAAACATAACGGACATATTATAGGAATATGGCCTGAATCGTCAAGGTTTGCACGACGCCATAAACTGCACGGACTGTTCACCAAAGAATTTTATCATAACGCCAAGGATGCGGAGCATATTGGAACAATGACGCTCAACTCATACATAGACGACTCAAACGAAGTGCTCTATAGAACTTTAGGCGAGATGTTAGGCAATAACGTATCTCTCCGACGCATACCAAAATTGCTGAAGGAAGAAGCCTGGAAGTACGACCATCTCTTCACGTACAACTTTGAGAATTTCATTTACATTTAAAAAACAAAGTAGAATTATGTTAGTAGTACATCCACAAGACAGGACAACCGATGTGCTCCAGCTCCTTTATGAAGGACTTGAAGCAAAAGTGATCACAAAAGAATATTCCAATCGGATGATGGGGCAATTCTTGCATAGCACTTCCATAAGAGATCGCATCATGCTGCTTGGTCATGGTAGTGAAAGAGGACTTTATTACCGTAAGAATGATGAAGAGGAAGGCTTCGACGGCATCATCGTAGGTCATCCGCAAGCCTATCAGCTTCGCCGACACGGCAGCAATATGATTGGCATCTGGTGTCATGCAGTAGAGTTTGCCAAGGCTGAAGGACTGCATGGACTATTCTCAGGAATGATTATCTCTGAAATGAGCGAGGCTGAGGAATATGGGATAGAGACAACTCAAGACGAAATCCGCAGCTCTAACCGAACAATGTTCTGCCATTTGCGCAAGCTGATTGACGAAGAAACGCCATGGCATGAAATTCCTACACGAATGAAAGAGTTGGACGACGAACATACTCCGTTATCAGAGTTCAACTATAATAACTTTTATTATCTGTAAGAGTTTTTTTTCGTTTACGTGATAGACAAAGGTTACTTTTCGTACTCTCTTTTCATAGATAAGTGAAACAACAATCAAATATTAATATAACTATGAAAAGAGCTATTATTTTATTCTGGAAAGGACTGACGGGCATTATAGCTGCGACAGCCGAATGGTTTACGGTGATTCTTGGAATGAAAGACGAGTCGAAGTACGGCAAGTTCATTCGTCGCGTTGTTGGAGGCAGTTTCGCTTTCGTAATGTTCGCTTTCGCATGCGTTACGGCGGGAGCTTTCTTCAACGCCATCTACAACAAAGTAGTTGATCACACCCAGACAGATCATTCATACAGCTATTCCCAATATCTCTCACGTGATGTCTCATACTATGGGGATGGATATGTTTCGGACGGTTACGTGGAAACACGTGATGGCAAGAGGACAGTAAAGAACATTCTCTGGATAGCCAAGCCTTTGGGAAACGATTCGATGGTATGCTACAGCAACGGCAAGGTCAGAGGCTACTTCAATATGCTTACCGGCGATCTTACCATTAAACCGAAGTACAAGCATGCATGGATTTTCTCTGACGGACTTGCCTCTGTGGATGATGACGGATGGATAAAGTTTATCGACTCAAACGGCAATGTAGCGATAGACCCTAAGATTCCTTACATTCCTGGCGCTGACGGATATGTGTTCCACAATAACCATTGCGTCCTGCACAGTAATAAACGCGACAAGTTCGGCATGATAGACAAACAAGGCAATTGGGTGATGAAGGCAGAATATGACCGCATCCAGCCTGTCGACTCATTCTGGATAGTAAGCAAAGGAGGCAAGCAATGCATAATATCTGAAAGCATGAAAGTGGTGATGCCGTTCATAGACGCCAATCTATGGGTGTCTGGCAATAAGATATCAGCAGAAATGGCAGACCATACATTACGCTATTATGATTTGCAGGGCAATCTGACGGATGACTTCCTAATCAGCGGAATAAACAACTTGCTGTATGAAACCGGCGAACTACGCTATGACAAGAACGGTGAGAGTGGTGACGAATACAATCCTGATGGCGAAACGGGAACTCCATTGCCAGTGTATAAGACCGCAAGATGCAAGCGTTATGAGGCTGCAAGTGGCTGGTATGGATTGATGACGCCAGACGGAAAGGTGCTCACCGCTCCCAAATACACAGAAATCTCCGCTATTGGCTACGACCTGTATTTCTGCCGAAAGGGATATGCAAGTGGTGAAGTGGTGAACGGAAAGGGAATAAAAGTAAAATAGATCGAAAAGATGGAGGACGAAAAGATGGAGACTTCAAAGACAGAAAGAGATTGGTTACGCAATATCAGCGAGAAGAGAACGACACCTACAGAAAAAGAAGAGAAGAAGGAAACCCAACCTAAAGCTGCCAAGAAAAAGCCGGCAGCCAAGAAGGACAGACAGAAGCATGGTCATGGTTTTGGTGACATTGCTGGCATGGACAGTCTGAAACAAATGGTCAGAGAAGGATTCATCAACATTCTCCAGAACCATGAACTGGCTGAAGCATACGGCATTCGTCCCCCTTCGATGCTCTTCTACGGTCCGGCAGGATGCGGCAAGACATTCTTCGCAGAGAAAATGGCAGAGGAAGTGGGCATACATTTTATAAAGGTGGTGCCTGACGACATTGCAAGCTCCTTGGTGCACGGTACGCAAGAGAAGATTGGCGAGCTGTTTAAGGATGCGGAGAAGCACGCCCCCACCCTGCTCTTCTTCGACGAATTCGATGCTATGGTGCCTCGTCGTACTGGAAATGAGAATAACCAGCACTACGACAATGAGGTAAACGAGTTTCTTTGTATGCTCAACAATGCCTCGGAGAAAGGCATCTACGTGCTTGCCGCTACCAACCATCCAGAGCGCATCGACAAGGCTGTGCTCCGTACTGGACGAATTGACGAGCTGGTGTATGTGGACATGCCTGACAACGAAGCCCGTAAGAATCTGTTCTTATTAGAGTTAGCTAAGTTGCCCAAAGACGAGGACATTGATATGGAACGTCTTGCTGAACTAACCGAAGGCTACAACTGCAGCGACATCACCTACATTGTCAAGTCTGCCGCACGCAAGAAGTTCAACGAGGCTGTAGACAGCGAGGACCGCCAACTACGTCGTATCACACAATCGCAGCTTGAGGAGATTATCGCCAAACGCAGTCCGTCGGTCAGCAGACACGACATCCGAGAGTTCGAACGAGTGCGTAGCGAATTCTCACCCAAAGACGAAGGCTGCAAGCATGTCAGCATAGGGTTCTGCTAATAATAAACAACGATTAATAACTAAATAAACACTAACAATTATGAAGGAAAAGGTTCTTGAGACATTAGCTGCTCTCGGTTTTAATGCGGAATGCATTGACAACACAGGATACGGATTCAATTATGAAGGCAAGCACTTCTTGTTCTTGCCCAACGAGAACGATGATGAATTTCTGTCCATCTGCTTGCCAGGCATCTACGATTACAAAGAAGACAAGATAGGAGAGCATTGCGCCATCACGGAGAAGCTCAACTCCACACTGAAATACGTCAAAGCCTACACAATCGGAGACAGTATATGGCTCTTCTACGAGCGTGAGTTAATGGGAGACGACGACCTTGAAAACATCATCCCGCACATGATAGTCCAGCTTGATGCCGGTCTGCACTTTGCTTTCGACGCAATAAAGGAGATTGAAGCTTCTTTCTCCGAAGACAGTGATGCAGACGCGACCAGTGATGTGGAAGCAGCGGAGCTGTACGACGACACAGAGGGAGACAAAGATGAATGAATAAAAAGAAAGGAGGACAACAGTATGACAAAGAAAGACTTAGTGGTAAAGACCCTTGAATCAATGGGTTACAAGCCAAAGATAGATGACGATGGAGACGTTATGTTTCATTATCAGATGAAACTGATATATATACTCGGCACACAGATGGAAGAGAAGAATTATCTTGTGGTCATGTTTCCGCAGTTCAGCAAGATAAAGGAGGGCGAGGAGATCAAGACACTGACAGTGTGTAACAAACTGTCAAGAGACATCACCCTAACAAAGGTCTACATTGACAACACACTGGAGAATGTTTCAGCCAGCTGCGAGTTCTTTTATTGCGACGAGGAATGCCTCGCAATGCAATTGGACGAATCATTGAGAAGAATCGGACAGATACGCTCCACATACAAGAAGTTGATGACTGAGTTTGACGAGTAATCCTCAAACATCGAACCTACTATTACAAAAAAGACCCGCTGATTATTGTTCAGCGGGTCTTTTCCTTTTTGCGGAGAGAACAGGATTCGAACCTGCGAGACGCTTTTGACGCCTACACGCTTTCCAGGCGTGCCTCCTTCTTTCCTAACTTTTTTATTTTCAATTATTTACAAACTCCCATTTTCTGACTTGCACGAATTTTGCACGACTTCCTCAGATTTAACACTCACAGGATGGGCGCAATCACGCTCGAAGAAAGCCCCCTCACCCAGGAGAAGCCAGCGAGCGGACACCCCATAATCGCGAACCAGATACGAGAGCCAGGACACCTGGAACATATCGCGATTCGGCTCTTTTTCGCAGGTGTTCATATTCCACCGATTGATGCCATAGCGGTCGGTGAAGGTTTTCTTCCCACGAATCAGACGGTTCTCCTTCAGCAAGCGAAGAGCCACGAAGAACCGACATACAACCTTTATAGATTCATTACTTTGCATAAGCCAAGAATTTATTCAAACACACCGTCCTCGCCTTCATCATCCCCATAGACCTCCGATGCAAAGATGGACTTTTCCACCTTGTCCCAAGTTTCCTTTTTATCGGGAAGTTCAGAACGAAGGACACGCAAGGCATTAAGTCTCGCAGTTTGGGAGGATACATCACCCTCCTGCCCAGTCGCAACCAGCGCAAGGCTGTCGAGTTCAGCATCCTTATATTCACGAGCCATCTGCTGCTCCACCCATTGCTGGCGAACAGCCTCGTCCGACTTTTTGGAATCGCACGACCAAAACAAGCCAAGGGCAAGCAGCACAAACAACACCTTCTTCATAACCTTTATTTATTCATTAACGAAATAGACAGGAGTGATGCGAAGCAACTCCTTGTCTTCTTCCGACATTTTCGAGTAATAGCGAATCCACAAATCGACGAATTCATCACCATCGATAAGACGGACGCTGCGGTGGCTTTCACGAGCGGCACGATGAGCCTCCGAGGTGAACAACCCAGAAGTAACCACCAAGCCAGCATCACCATCACGATTAAGCAAGCCGACCAACTGACGAACCACCTCCACGGACACAGACGAAGAAGGGGTGTGTTTCACCTGCACCTTCACACGAGGGATGGTCGCACCGAGAGGGTCGTGGAAAGCCAAGACATCAACACCGCCATCCTTTCCCTTGGGAGCGACAAACGGAGTGAAGTACCCCATCGCATGGAGAAGAGCAGCCACCATGTCCTGGAATTCATAAGGAGAGCGAGAGGCGATGGCAGCTCGCAAACCTTCATCAGCACGCTCCTTCATTTCGCCAAGAGTGAAAGAGGCTTCACTGCCAGGCAGGACATCACCAGATGAAGCTGGAACAGAACCGCCCGAACCTTCCTTATACGCCTCATTCGCCTTATCAAAGGCATCGGACTCAGAAGAGGACAGGCAAGCCGCACCTTCATCGGTCAGATACCAAGTTCCCCTCTGCTTTCGGATGAAGCCAGCGGCAACATAGCACGAAGAAAACCAAGAGAGGAAATTATGCCAACGAACAGAGCCGTTCACGACCTCCTTCTCCCACGATGAAAAATCGAGACATTCTGCCAAGCGAGAACGCAAATCAGAAAGACGGCAAGAGCCACCTTCTTCTTGCAGGATTCGCATAGCAGCGAACATCACCTTCATGCCACATTGAGCGGTTCGAGAATACACGCCAGCCATTAATTACCTCCTTTCTGATTTTCCATCAAGGAGAGCAAGCGGTCGATTTGCTCGTCCTTCTTTTCGAGAAGACCAAGAAACCGCTCGGAGATGGTGGAAATTTGGTTTTGAGACCCCAAAACAGCCACCGAACTATCAGAAGCGTTTGCAGAACCACCGTTATCGTTTGGATAGAAAAAACAAACGCTTTTGTGTGTAACACGAGCAATATCTTCCAAAAGCCCACTTTTCACATTATCCGAGCGCAAGGCATTATGAAGCCTCTGGTCGCCCTCATAACCAAGCAAGCGAGACAACTCAGCAAGGGAGATACCCTCAGCCGCCAAAATTTCCTTTATTCTTTGTCCTGTCATAACCTTTTATCAATCAGTTAGTTAAACCTAAAGTCTTGTTTAGTTAAGACTAATTAACACACAGAAATGAAAGAAACACACGGTTTTGTTTGGTAATACAAACGTTTTTGTGTATCTTTGCACTCGGAAAACGAAAGAAAATACGTTACCACAAACAAAAGTAAATAAAAAAGTTGAAATAACAAAATAAAAAAGGAGAAAAAATGACAGAAATCGATTTGATGACTCCAATGGAGAGGAAGAGAAAGGAGCGCAACGAGAGCATCATCGCAGAGTTCAAGGAGCTCGCACCGAAGCTCACAGCGCAGGGAAAGAAGCCATACCGCATACTGCGAGCATTGGCAGAGAAGCACGGAATCACCACCAGCGGTGTGCGCTTCATTTTGGTGGGAGCTGGATGCTACACCACAGCAGACGAACTGAGTAAAAACATCTAACAAAAGCAAGGAGGAGAGACAATGAAAAAAATAGAAAGAGCCATCATGTGGACGGGCGCAATCGGGACGCTCATCTTCGGCATCACCCAGACGGCAGCAGCCATCATCCGAGGCGAATGGTTTGTGGCTTTTTGCTTTGCAGCCATCATCGCAGTAAGCAAGGGCATGATGCAAGCCCTGGACGCAGAGGAGAAGAAAGGAGGCGAACGATGACGGAGACCAAACCGAACATCGAGCCAGCTGGACGGTACACCATCGCACGAACCTGCGAGATTCTCGGCATAGACCGCAGCACCCTGCACCGCCACACGAAGAAAGGCAACATCAAGGTTCACTACCGCAAGAGCACGAAACGACCATTCTACACAGGACTGGACATCTTGAAATTTTGGCAGATAGCCATTTAACATAAGTCAAACATTTAAACTTTACAATTATGGGATTATTTAGAAGCACAAAAGAGGCAGCAGAAGAGAAAGCATTCGAGGGAGCTACCGATTGGTTCAAAGAACAGGTTCAGACAGCGAAAGCCTACAACGAGGAAGACAGCAAAATGGGGGGGGCAAGACGCACCAAAGCAAGCTCGCATCTTCATAGCCATCGAGGGCAACGAAAAAGAGGGAATGGTCGCAGCATCCATCAAGGCGAACGACAAGAAGATTCTCCTCAACGCATTGTTCAAGCTCGCACAGCACGAGGATTCATTCAAGGAGCTCATCCTTGCCACAGCAGCCAAGCTGAGACTTGTCAAGAACATCAGCGAAATGACAAAGGGGATGCCAAAAGAGCTGAGAGAGGCAATAGAACACTTAACCAACATTTTGTAAAAGCAGCATGAGAATCGAATTCAAGACAATCACCATCAAGAACTTCAAGGGAGTTCTCGGTGAACGAAAGATTAGCTTTAACCCAACGCTGACCAAGATAATGGGAGCGAATCACGCAGGAAAGACCACCATCGTGGATGCGGTACAATGGGTTCTCTTCGACAAGAACAGCATCGGACAAACGGTATTCGGAATCGACCCGAAGGATGAGAACGGAGAAATCATCCACCACCTCGACAACATTGTGGTTCTCGAACTGACAGCCGACGGCACGGACTACAAGCTGGAGAAGGTCAGAAGCGAGACCTGGACGAAGCCACGCAAGAAGAGCGAGGCAGAGATGACAGGACACACCACCAAGTACTTTGTCAACGAAAACAAGTACACACAGAAGGACTTCAAGACATTTGTCGATGACCTCTGCAAAGAAAGCCTCTTCAAGGCGATAACGACACCCTCCTACTTCCCAAGCCTCCCAGCGGAAGACCAGCGCAACCTGCTAACAAAGATGGTGGGCAAGACCACCGACGAAGAACTTGCAGGAGACAACGAGGACTTCAAGGGATTGCTGCAGGAGCTGAGCGGCACCGACCTTCAAAAGTTCAGAGAGCAGCTCAGATACCGAATCGGTGAATTGAAGAAGGAAATCGAGCAGATACCAAGCCGCATCAACGAGAACACCGAGGAGCTGAAAGCACTTGAAGCCAGCAAGCCAGACTTCGACTTCACACGAAGAAGAATTAAAGAAATCGAGAAAGCAATCGAGAACATCGACAACGAGCTGGCAGACTTAAGCCGCACCGTGGACACCGAGTTCAACGAGCGCACCAAGGAGCGCACCGAGATAAACAAGCTCAAGAACCGAATGCAAGCCATCGTCCAGAGTTACCAAGACAAGAACACGACGGAGGAGCGCAAGCACAAGAAAGCCATCGACGATGCCAAGTACGAAATCGAGGTGACGGAAAGAGCCATCCGCAACGCCAAGGCAGCGGTAGAGGACGGACAGACGCAGCTCAACAAGATAGCCATCGCAAGCGAAGACTTCAAGAAACGCTGGGTGATTCTCGACCAAACCGCCTTCTCCTGGGACAACAACCAAGAGATTTGTCCTACCTGCCACCAACGCCTCCCACAAGACGACATCGACAGGATGAAGGAAGAGATGGAGGGCAACTTCAACGACAACAAGAGCAAGCAGTTCGATGCCTTGGAGCAAGAGGCAGCTCGCATCAAGAAGCGCAAGTCGGATGCAGAGGCTACCATCAAGAACGCCCAAGACAAGCTGGAGAAGCTGGAGCAACAGCGCAAGGAGCAAGAGGAAGCATTGCAGAAGGCGCAGGAATCAAAGCCAACCCTCACCTACCACACCGACGATGAGGAATACCAGCAACTCCAGATGGACGTGAACGCAAGGACAGCGGCACTCGAAGCGAGAACTGAGGAAGAGACAAGCGACACCAAGGTGAAGCAGGAAGCCACCCTCAAGCAACGCAAGGCAGAGCAGAACAGGCTCAGAGACGAACTGCGAGACGAGCTCGCCAAGGAGCAGCGCATCACCGACAAGCAGAACCGCATCAAGGAGCTGGAGAACAGACAGCAGACCTTGAACCAGCAACTCACGGAGCTGGAGAAGAAGGACTACACGGCAGAGCAATTCACCATCGCCAAGATTGAGAACCTCGAAAAGAAAGTGAACGAGTTATTCACAAACGTGAAGTTCCAGATGTTCGAGCCATTCATCACCACAGGTGGAATCAAGCCAACCTGCGAATGCACGATGCACGGCACACCTTACAGAGACCTCTCAACGAGCGAGAAGATAAACGCTGGCATCGACATCATCAACGCCATGTGCGCATTCAACGACACATACGCACCTTTGCTCATAGACAACGCAGAGAGCATCACGGACATTCTCCCAACGAGAAGCCAGCAGATACTCCTCATTGTTTCACGAGACAAGGAGCTGACAATAATTCAATAAAAATTTTAAAAGCAAAGTGATTATGACACAAACAGTATCACCACAACAAGGAGGACAGCAAGCCAACACGCAGCTGACCTCACAGAACGCAACCGCACTCAAGCGGATGCAGGAGGAAACGACCCAGCAGATTATGGACAGAGTCAACGGCTGGCAGGAGACAGGCGAGCTCGTCCTTCCAAAGGGCTACCACGTAGGGAACGCCATCAAGCTGGCATGGCTCTACCTTCAGACGGTCGAGAACATGAACCACAAGAAGGCACTCGACGTTTGCACCAAAGACAGCATTTGCAACGCCCTCTTGAACATGGTCATTCATGGCGAGTACCCACAGAAACATTGCTACTTCATCATGTACGGAGACCGCCTGGAGTGGAACGAGCGATACCTTGGCAAGCTCATGAGAGCCAAGCGAGACACCGAAATCGATAAGGTCAACGCACAGGTCATCTACGAGGGAGACGAGTTCATCTACACCATCGACGAGAACGGAGAGAAGCAGCTGGTGAAGCACACACCGAACCTCGCCAACATCGACAACACCAAGATTCTCGCAGCATACGCAGTGGTCATCAACAAGGACGGCAGCAAGCACATCGAGGTGATGACAAGAGCGCAGATTCAGAACGCATGGGAACAGGGAGCGATGAAGGGCAAGAGCGGAGCGCACACCAAGTTCACCGACCAGATGTGCATGAAGACGGTCATCCAGCGAGCTTGCAAGATTGCCCTCGACAGCACGGCTGACCCAGGCGACAGCGACGAAGAGGCAAACCGCTACGATGAAGCAACGGCAGAGCGAGACGCAGCCAACAGCCGCCAAACCTTCGACGCAGAGGCAGAAGAGGTTCACGATGAGCAACAGCCAATGGGCATCGAGGCGAAGACCAACTACATCGACATGAACAACGGAGGGCAACCTGCACCAGAGGCAGCTCCAGCAGGAAACGCTGACAGCGCAGCAGGATCTGGAACATCGAGAGCCTGTCCATTGCCATAACAAAAGGAGGGAAGAGCGATGAAGATGACAATCCTCGGAAGCAGCAGCAAGGGAAACTGCTACGTCTTGCAGAACGACAGCGAAGCAATCATCATTGAGGCAGGAATCAGCCTCGCAGAGGTCAAGAAGGCTCTCGGCTGGAACATTGCGAAGGTGAAAGTTTGCATCATCAGCCACCAGCACAACGACCACGCAGGACACGCAGCCGAATACGAGAAGGCAGGAATACCGCTGCTGGCTCTCCCCTCTGTCATTGAAGCCAAGAAACTCGAAGCAACCACCACGACAGCCATAGCCAATGGAAACGGCTACATTTACGGAGGCTTCAAGATTCTGCCCTTCGAGGTCAAGCACGACGTACCATGTGTCGGTTACCTCATCGAGCACCAGGAGACAGGACGCATCCTGTTCTTCACGGACACATACGCCATGCCTTACGACTTCAAGAACATCACGCACTGGATGGCAGAGGCGAATTACAGCGACGAGATTCTCGACCAAAACGTTCTCAACGGATGGGTGCCAGCAGCACTACGGAAGAGAGTCATCACAAGCCACATGAGCATCGACAACACCATCGGCATCTTGAAGAGAAGCGACCTCACGGCAACCAAGGACATCTTGCTGATTCACCTATCGGACGGAAACAGCAACGAGCAGGAGTTCATCACCAAGGTACGAAGGGCGACAGGTAAGACAACAAGAGCAGCCAGCCCAGGAATGGAGCTGGACTACGACAAAGTTTTTAACATCTAAAGCAAAAGAGAATGAAAACAGAAAAACCAGAGAAAATCATCGAGCCAGGAAGAGAGAACGCAAAACTGACGAAGATGGCAGAGAAGGTCTACGAGATTGCGAACGAGTACAGCAAAGAGAACGAACTGCACTGCCTCGTTCTCATGGCAGACAAGGAGGGAGGCGCAAGTTTCACAATCGGAGACGAGAAGAAGATAGCAAAAGAATTCAAGGAGAGCGGAAACGTACATCCAATCTTCAAGAAAATCATGAACTTAATTAAAAAGTAACAACATGGCAAAGCAAGTTTTAGAAGTTGAAATCCCAGCAGGAAAGAAACCAGCCTGGGTAGATGGAGTTTTGAAGCTCGTGGATTGCGAGCAAGAGAAACAGAAGGACAACCGCCCAATCACGGAGCGAGTAAAGACATTCGAGGATGCCTGTCAGATTTTGGGCATTGACGCAGAGGCAATCCAAGAGCAATGGGAAAACGCAGGACTCACCATGATAGACGAAATCGCTTATCAGAAACTGCGCATCATCACAGCAGCCCTCAATGAGGGATGGGAGCCAGACTTCACCAACCCAGACGAATACCGATACTACCCTTACCTTTGCCTTTGGACGAAGGAGGAGCTGGAGCAGAAGACCGACGAATGGAAGGACGAACGCAACCTACAGCTGTGGATTGGTGGCGGCTCCTCGAACTACGGTGCGAATTGCGGTCTCGCTTCTGCGTGCTCGGACTTCGCCTGGTCGTCTGCGTCTGCGGACCTCTCGGCTCGGCTTGCACACAAGACAGAGGAGCTGGCAATCTATAGCGGCAAACAATTTACTGAACTTTGGGCAAACTACACCACAGGAAAGGAGGTCAAGTCATGGAGAAACTCTTAGGACAGGAATACGAGAACCTCGCAGAGCGAGAGCGATTCTTGAGAGACAACGCAGACGCAATCGAGGACATGGGCTACAGTAAGCCGATACCAAGCGACCAAATCGAGAAGTTGAAGGAAAAACTTGCTGATGCCAGCATCAAGAAGCTGGAGCAGGAGGAAGCCAAGAAGACAGCCGTCCAGATGTACAACGAGGAAATCAAGGGTTACAAGAGCACCATTAAGGACGTGGCAGACAAGCTCAAGAGCAAGACAACCTACGTCAACGAGCCTTGCTACAAGATGATAGACCAGCAGACCCGACAGGCTGGCTACTACAACAAGGAGGGAGTGCTGGTTTATCAGAGACCTGCACGACACGAAGAGCTGCAACCTCGCCTCTTCGACTTGCGCCCAGGCAAGACAGGGACGGAAGACAAATAACACAAGTTTCACATTCAAAAGAATTTCAAGATGAAAGAACAACAGAGAAAATCAGCAGAGCAGAGAGCAATCGAGAAGCTCACAGAGTTGAACACCGAGGAAGGACAGGAGACCATCATTCGATTTGGAGATGCCCTCCCACTTAAGGAGCCAAAGGCAGTAAGCATCAGCGGAACCATCGACGCACCAGCACGCTGGGTCGAGAAGCGCAAGGATGACATTGTATCAGCCGACGCACACGTCCTCGTGGACAGAGACAAGATGAGCATCACGCTTAAGACGGACGAGAACAGCGCATACAGCGACCAGATCATCGGAACGCTGACCCTTTCGAGCGAGATGCAGGAGTTCGGAATCAACACAGGCGAGAGCATGTCATGCTTTGACATGGCAGACCGCATCAAGCAGCTGCGCTCCTACTTCGAGACAACGCAGACAGCCATGAAGCTGGTCACAGAGCTGCGCAACTTCAAGGCAAAGGTCGACAAGGAGCTGGAGCTGAGCGATGACAAGCGAGGCAACAGAAGAGGACTCGTAGCACAGACGGTCGATAGCAACCTGCCCGAGAGTTTCAAGATTGAACTTCCAATCTTCAAGGGCATGCCGAAGGTTACCATCGAGGTCGAGGTGGAGATTAACCCGAACGACCTCTCCTGCACCTTGGTCAGCCCAGAGGCGCACGACATCGTGTTGAAGGAAAGAGACATCCACATGGATGCCGTCCTCGAAAGAATCAAGGAGGCAGCACCAGCCATCGTAATCATAGAACAATAACAACAATCACCCCAGGGAGCAGCCAAGGAGCGGCTCCCAAGGGTGATTATAATACAAACAGAACATGAGCAGGAACACAGACAAAGGCTCCATCGTCATTAACACCAAGGATGCAGAGAACATGCTGCAGGACTTCACGAAGGAAGAGGCTGGGGAGATTTTCATGGCTTTGCTTGCCTACGCCAACAGGGGCGAGGAGTACGAAACCGACGACAGGTCGATGCGCACCCTGTTCAGAACGATACAAGCCAACATCGACAGGAACAACGAGCGATACGAAGAGAAATGCGAGCGCAACCGACAGATAGCCCTGGAGCGAGAAAAGAAGAGAAAGGAGGCAAGAGAAAGAGAAAAAAAGGAGGAGCACGAACGTACACGAACGTGCACGTTCGTACACGATGAGCACGAACGTACACCTATAGGGATAGGGATAGAGAAAGGGAGTGAGATAGGGATAGGGATAAACAATAAAGAATTTAATATAATTAAAGAGCCTAAAGGCTCTATGTCAGAAACAAGTTCTGACGCTGCATCTGAGCCACACGCAGGAGCGAGAAGCGAGGCTAAACCGACGAAGAAGGAAGCCAAGATAGACCTCGAGAAGGTGCGCCAGCAATTCAACCGCCTCATGGAACAGCAGAAAATCCCGAAGCTCAAGCGCAAGATTACAGGACAGCGCAAGGCATTCTTTGAGGCACGAGTTCGAGAAAACGGCATCGTTTCGGTTTACAGAGTGATGATAAAGGCAGCAGCAAGCAACTTCTTGAACGGAGGTGGACGGAACGGATGGCTCGCCAACTTCGAGTGGCTGTTCAGACCCAACAACTTCCCGAAAGTGCTGGACGGTTACTACGACAACCCACAGCCAGCGACACCAGCAAATCAAACAAACGGAGGATTCAGAAATGACACAACAGCAGAAACACCAGCCGCAAGCGGTCGGGCAAATAATCGCAACGAGCAGAGGGCGACAGAACAGCGTGAGCGCATCCAAGGCTACGCAGGTGTCGCCAGCAAGTGGAGGCAGATTGCTGACAGCGATACGGCAGCGATGGGAAACGAGGCAGAGCCTCCTGCAGACCTTCCACGTTGACAAGCAGGTCGAGCTGACCAAAAGCCCAGAGCGATGCTACTTCACGAACGTCCCCACCCTTTGGAACGTGAACCTCGCCTACGGATTCGGCACAGCGCAGGAATGGCTGGCATACCAGATAACCGACCTTTCGGAGTTCAGCGGAGCCAGGGACAAAATCACGGACAGGCAGCTCGACCAAATCATCCAGCTGATAACCGACGATTACGGCTTTTTGAACATGGCTGAGATAATGCTTTTCTGCCGACGATTCAAGCGAGGGCTTTATGACAAGTTCTACGGCAGCGTTGACCCAATAGCCATCATGCAGGGGCTTAACGAGTTTTGCAGGGAGCGGAACGAGGCATACGCCAAGCGAGACAGATACCTGCAGGAGCAGAAGGAATGGAGGGATGCCCACAACCCGAACAACATGACGCACGAGGAGGCAACCATCATCAACCAGATGCAAGCAGAGTACGCAATGAACACGAGGGAGCAGGACTTGCTCATCGAACAGAAATACAAACAGATTAAACAACAAGAAAATGGCAAACATCAAGAATCTAAGCCGCATCCATGAGATTGCGGAGAGCCTCCCAAAGCTGGAGGACGCAAGAAAGTTATTGTCGCAGGACGAAAGCCTTGCATGCGTAGGCATCCCAACCGAGCCACAGCCAGACGGCAAGATCAAGCAAGGAACGATGGTCGTCCTGCCAAAGGAAGTGAAGTTGAACATTTTGAACGTTCTCAATTTGGAGATTAACAAGCAGAAGGAGGAGCTGAAAGGACTATGATGAGATTTTGGAACCCAATCGAGGCTTACAGAAAGGCAAGCCAGCGAGCAAAGAACGAGCAGACACGCCACGAGGCGAAGAGCAAGATTTGCATCGGAGACTACACCGACAGCAACGGAATCACCTACACGGCACTGATGATAGACGGAATCCCCGTCCACAGAATCACGGCTGACAACATCACCGAGAGCGAGATTCAGCTGACAGCCGTCCGCAAGGAGTACTTCAACAAGCGAGCAACGACCGCTGGATAACGAAAGGAGGCAGAGATGGACAAAAAGGAATTTTTCGAGAAGGTCGCTGAGATGCGCAAGCACCAAAAGACCTTCTTCACCGCCAAGCCAAACAGCCAGGAGCGCAAGGACGCACTCATAGCAAGCAAGAGGCTGGAGACGGAAATCGACAACGAGATAGCGAGAGTTCAAGCCGTCCTCGCCAAGAAGGAAATCTTCCTGATTCAATACCAGGACGTGGACGGAACGACAGCGAGCCACCTCGTCGAGGGCTTCGACATGGCAACCCAATACCGAAAGGGATACACGGTCGCCAACATCACGAAGCGAATCATAACCTACAACGGCAGGGATTGGGAGGCGATGGCACTCCAGCCAGGAATCACGATGCCGACCACCATCGGAGGCAAGGAAGGAGGCAACCCATGACACACGCCAGCCTTTTCTCGGGTATCGGAGGCGCAGAGGTCGCAGCCGCATGGATGGGCTGGCGCAACGTTTTCCACTGCGAGATACAGGAGTTTCCTCGTAAGGTTTTAGATTATTGGTTCCCAAACGCAGAGAATTATGAAGACATTACAAAAACCGACTTTACAAAATGGGGGGGCAAAATCGATGTTCTCACAGGAGGCTTCCCCTGCCAGCCTTTCAGCCTCGCAGGTCGAAGAAAGGGAGAGGAAGACAACCGCTACCTCTGGCAAGAGATGCATCGGGCAATCAGAGAGATTAACCCCACTTGGGTCATTGGTGAAAATGTTGCTGGAATCACAACGATGGTGGAGTCCAGCCAAACGACTTACATGGGTCGCACGTCCGACCTTTTCGAGCCGCACGACCTTTATCGAGAGGAAAGCAGGTTCACCCTTGAGCGCATCTGCCAAGACCTCGAAGCCGAAGGATACGAAGTCCAGCCGATTATTATACCAGCTTGTGCCGTCGGAGCACCCCACCGAAGAGACAGGATCTGGATTATTGCCCACCGTACAGACCCAGGGGCTGAAACGATGCAGCAAGGAGGGCAAGACGGAGTTCTACCCGATGAACATGCTGCCCACACCGACAGCCATCGACATGGGGAGCGGACGGACAAACAAGAGCGCATCGCCAGGAGATGCGGAGAGACCCACCCTCGCCAAGGCAGCGAGAATCGGGCTGCTTCCAACGCCAATGAGCTCGGAGATTTCCCACACCAAGAGAGTGCAGGAGTTGAAGGCAGCAGGAGCGTCCGACTTTCAGAGCAGGGCGAACGGAGCGAAAAGACCGAATGGGCTGATGGACTTCCTGGAGTTCCACGAGCTCCTGCCTACACCCAATGCGGTGGAGGGAACGAAATACACCCACAAGTACAACCCGAAAAGCCAGATGGGGAGAAGCCTCACGGCATTGGCGGTGAACGGATTGATACCGACACCAGCGGCAAGGGATTACAAGGGGAACACCATCACCACAACGAGAAGGCGCAAGGGGCAGTTCACAAGATGGGGCGAGATGCTGCCAGATTTCATAACCCGATTGCAAGAGGAGCAAACAGGGGATTCGAAGGCTTCCCCTCAGTTGAACCCACTATTCGTAGAGGAAATGATGGGCTTTCCATTTGGCTGGACAACCTATCCGTTTCTTTCGGAAAATGGAGACAGCAAAGCATAAAGGCATACGGAAACGCCTGGGTGCCACAGGTCGCCTTCGAGATTTTCAGAGCGATAGAAACAATTTCAAAACAACAAAAATTATGAAGCAAGAAAAAGAAACGGCAAAGCAGCACACC
Source organism: Prevotella sp. 885 (assembly GCF_002265625.1). Classification (GTDB taxonomy): domain Bacteria; phylum Bacteroidota; class Bacteroidia; order Bacteroidales; family Bacteroidaceae; genus Prevotella. The sequence goes on along the minus strand of NZ_NOVE01000003.1, from coordinate 58,600 downwards.
GTAAAGCAGCTGCGAGGATTCCAAGCCAACACCCGAACCAAGAAGGGAGAGGCATACGTCGCAATCACCAAGACAGCCGACAACCAAGTCAGCCTCGGATGGAAGGGAACGAAGCAAGACCTCCTCAACCTTTTGTTCACCACCTGCCGAAACGACAGAGCGATGGCGGCACTCATCTGCAGAACCGCAAAAGACCACGTCGAGCATTGCAAGCAGAACCACCAGCAATGGGTGGACTTGACGGCAGACATCGTGCAGCTGGACAGAGAGCTGGACGCAACCGACCAAAAGCAGGAAGGAGGTGAGGGATGAGACACGAGGTCAAAGTTACGATTCTCGACAGAGGCTATCTTGTCGAGAGCGACGGAGGAAGAACCGATGCGTGCCAAGACGGAGGCGAGCTTTGCAACTGCCTAAGCAGAATCAAGGAAGCCGTCCAAATTTCAGAATAAGGCAGACATGATAGAGCCAACGAAGATACGCAGGGGTGACATCGTCGCCACCAAGAGGCAAAGCATCATCGTGGAGCGGATAGAGAGCGAGGGCAGCACCCTCGCCTTCTACGGCAAGATTTGCAGACAGAAAGGACGGATGCCCAAGCAAGAAGAGCAGCATCCACAGAACCATCTACCCTGCCGTGATTTACAGGGTCACAAGGGGGAACGAACATCATAATGACAGCGACATGAAGATAAGACAAGCACGAAAGATTCTAAAGGCACAGACCGAAAACGAATCCAAGAGAACAAACCGCTATTGGACGGAGAGATGGAAGACCTACAACGACAACATGCACCCTTTGAACTGGGTAGCGAATTACATCGGGATGAGGGGAGACCACCGAATCGACAAGGCGATAAGCAAAACAAGCAAGATAAAATAACAAATTCAAAGGAACATGGGAAAGAACAAAAAGCGCAACAAGTGGAGCAACCAGCCACGCAAGCAGCAGAATCCACTTGCACAACAACAGCAGATGGTCGCACCAAAGACCTGCCGTGATTATTGGGCGAACAACCTGACGGAAGAGGAACAGCAGATATTCAACACCCCGATAGCGGTGGCACAGCACGCAGGGGTCGTTCAACGCCTCGGCTACCTAACCGCCACCTTCTACCACATCCACAGCGTGGAAAGCCTAATCTTTGGGGAGATGCAGAACATCGTCGAGGATTGGGGATTGTTGATAAAGGGAGTGCAGCCTACCATCAACAGCCTCCAGCAAAGCGAGGACAAGTTCTTCAAGGTGATGCACGACTTGGTGAACACACAGAGCCAGGGAATCAAGGAGACCTACACCCAGGACGTGGACGCACTCTATGACCGCATCACCCGATGGGAGGGAATACCGAAGGCGTGGAAGCCAGGCGACGAACAGAAGCTGGAGGGCAAAGGCAGGATGGAGGACATCATCGGCAGCTTGAAGAGCGGAACGCTAAAGCTGAAGGAGCAGGACATGGAGCCAGACCCGATAGCGGAAGCCTCCACCCTTTACGCCATCGCAGAGATGAACGAGGATGAGACAAGCACCATCATCAAGCAGGACATCACCAAGAAAGGACTTGCAGCAATACAGGCAAACAAGCTCGCCAAAAAGAACCCAGCCAAGATGTACGTCCTTTTCGAGCAGCGGATGCAAGCACAGATGACCTGCCACATGACACCATTCAAGGCAGTTCAGAAGCCAGCCAACCAAGACGAGCTGGTGGAGATTGACATAAAACCAAAGGGCAAGAAGCCAAAGGAGAAAAAACAAAATGAGTGAAAGAACACCCGAACACATCAACTTCAGACGCTGGCTAAGGGAGACCGAGTTCATCCCACAGCGTCCGAAGGAAGCCCATCTTCTCGCAGTCACAGACAAGAAGACAGGCAAGGTTTGTGACATTGCCATCACGCAAGACAAGCCACCCTACCACAACAGAAGCTGGAAGCTGAAATGCCTCTACCCAAAGGAAAGGTTCAGCATCGAGCGAATGCAAACCAACCTAAGAGGAATCACAAGACGATGAGCGGAACAGGACACAGATTGCAGAACACCCCATGCGGACACTGCGGTCACGCTTACGAGAGCATCAACACATGGGTGTGCGGAAAACAGGGAAAGCCCATCTTTGAGGGCAACCCACCCTGCGACAGCCTAACACCCGAAAGACAGGAACTGAAATGGAAGAAAGATACTACAGCTTAGAAGACCTCGAACAATTCAAGGTCGAGGTCGAGGAAATCATCGACCCAGACTTGCTGCAAGAAGAACGAGAGCAACACAAGCTCCACCTTCACCAAGCCAACCGCCAACGATTGCCAAAGACACCAACCAAGGGCAAGGCTTGGAGCTGGAACAGAATCAGAAGCCGCCCGAACACCAAGCACGGCTACCACTGAGACAACCACCCTCGAATGAGGGGGAGGGTTTGGGAGGGGGTGCGCATACACACGCACACCCACACGCATAGGTGCGCACAAGAAAGAGACAAAACAACACAACAAAACAAAAGCAAAAAGGAGACAAAGCAATGACAAGCACGGACGCATGGCTCTTGATAGCCATCATTATCGTTTTAGCCCTCTACGCTGCATGGCTATGGGATGAAGCCAAGAACGCCATACCATACCCAGGAGACACAGAGAGTCAAAATAAGGGCGCACAAGCGCACGAAACCACCTCGGACAAGGAAACACCAAGCAGCGAAACAAAAACGCAGCAGGAGGCGAGAAAATGAGCAACAGAGAGCAAATAATCATCGGAATAGACCCCGACACAGACAGAAACGGCATCGCCCTCCTCGACATGAGCACCCACAAACTCCAAGTCCAGATGCTCACCTTTCCCCACCTCCTCGACTTCATCAAGGAGCGATACCACCAATTCGCAGAAATTGACAAATGGGATTTCAAGGTCATCATCGAGGCAGGATGGATGAACCACGGCAACTACCACATCAAGCGATGGCAGGGAAAGCAGGGCATCGCCAGCCTCGGAGTTGACCAAGGACGCAACGAGCAAGTGAGCCGAACCATCGGGCAGATGATGGAGCACTGGGGCATCCCCTACGAATTCAAGAGACCGCTGCCCAAGTGCTGGCACGGTGCAGACCGAAAGATTACCAAGGAGGAAATCGAGGAAATAACTTTACAAAAGCTGGGGAGGCTCAACCAAGAGGGGCGAGACGCAGCCCTGCTCGCCTGGGATTACGCAGGGCTACCGATGCGCATCACCAGCACCACCCTCCGAGGGAAGCCTTCAGCGAAAAAGCCCATCTTTGCACCGAAATAGGCACAAAAAGAGTTAATTTTTCACCAAAAGTGATTATATTACAATCAGAAAACGTATTTTTGCGGCATGAGAAAGAATACAAACAACACAGACAACGACAGCCTCCAGCAGAAGGAAGCGGAACAATTACAGGACTTCATAGGCGACATCGGGAACTTCGAGCTGCCCGACATCGACCTCAACTTAATGGAGTTCCTGCCTTCCGATGAGACGGAGGAAACGAGATACACCCTGCCGAAGGTCGTGCCGATGAAGGAAGACTTTGTCCTCTACGACAACGCACAGAAGATGGCGAGGGAGCTGCGCCTTGGCTTTGGGGAACGCTTCGACGCATTCGTCAGCGGCTCGTTCATCTTTGGAGACTTCATCGAAGCCTACCTAACGACACAGAACGCATGCGCCAAGAAGATGACCATCAGCACGCTCTCCATGAGCCAGAACAACGTGGACAGCCTCCACACGCTGATGGAGAAAGGGTACATCGAGGAACTGAACCTCATAATCTCGGTTTATTTTTGGGGCAACGAGAGGAGCAGCCTAATCCCCTACATTTACAAGCAGCTCGACATTGGCGACCGATTCCAGCTGGCGGTGGCAGGAGTCCACACCAAGACCGTACACTTCGAGACATTGGGGGGGCGCAAGATTATCATGCACGGAAGCGCAAACCTCCGCTCCAGCGGAAACATCGAGCAATTCACGATGGAGGAGAACCCAGAGCTCTACGAGTTCTACGATGAACACTTCAACCGAATCATCGACAAGTACGCCACCATAAGGAAGCCGATACGCAACAGCAAGGCGTGGGATTTGTTCACGAGAATGACATTCAACGATAAACATTAACTTCAAACATTAGGAGAACCAAGACATGAGCAGCGGTTCAGAATCACACAGGGGTGGAGGCAGCGTCCTCCACAGCAGCACCAAGGCATCGAAGCGAGCAAAGAGCGTCCTGCCTTTCTCACCAGGAACAGGTGGTGCAGCACCATTTTAACTACAATTTTCAAACAGCAGAGGCGAGCCTTTAACAGGGTTCGCCTTCACTGCTTAAAGCAAAGGACACAAGACAATGGACACAAACGACATTCAAAGAAGGGTGATGGACATGAGCCAGCTCCACACGAACACAGGGCAGGTGGAGGGATTGCCAAAGAACCCACGCTTCATACGAGACCCGAAATTCAAAAAGCTGGTCAAGAGCATCGAGGATGACCCAGAGATGCTGGAGCTTCGAGAGCTTATCGTTTACGACACCCAGGACGAAAGGGGCTTTGTCATCATCGGAGGAAACATGAGATACGAGGCTTTGCGCAAGTTGAAACACAAGACAGCCGTCTGCAAGATTCTCCCCCACGACTTCCCAATGGACAAAATGAGACGCATCGTGCTGAAGGATAACTCCAGCTTTGGAGAAACCAACTTCGATGACCTCATCAACGATTGGAAGCCAGAGGAGATAGACGCTGCCGCCATCGACATCCCCGACATTCCCGACCCAGAGGAAGAGGAAGAGGCGAAGGACGATGCCTACGACGTGGCAGGGAACACCCCGAAGAAGGCAACCAGCAAGACAGGCGACATCTACCGCCTCGGCAACCACCGCCTAATCTGCGGAGACAGCACCAAGGAAGAATACCTCGAAGCCTTGATGCAGGACGAACAGGCAGACCTCCTCGTCACAGACCCACCATACAACGTGGACTACCAAGCCAAGGGCAAGATGAAAATCGCCAACGACCACATGGCTGACGAGAACTTCGTGGCATTCCTCACCGACACCCTACAGAACGCAAGCAACAGCATGAAGCCAGGGGCAGCCTTCTATATTTGGCACGCAGACAGCCAGGGCTTCAACTTCCGAACAGCCGTGAAGAACATCGGATGGGAGACACGCCAATGCTTGATCTGGAACAAAAACAGCCTCGTCCTCGGTCGCCAGGACTACCAATGGAAGCACGAGCCGTGCCTTTATGGATGGAAGGAGGGAGCAGCCCACTACTTCACCAACAAGCGCAACCTCACCACGGTCATGGAGCAGAAGCTGGACATCGAGAGCATGAGCAAGGCAGAAATGAAAGACTTGCTGCAGCAGCTATTCGGAGGCGACACACCGACAACCGTCATAGACTGCGACAAGCCGAAGAAGAACCCAGACCACCCAACGATGAAGCCCGTCCCTCTCATCGGCAAGCTAATAAGCAACAGCAGCAGACGCAAGGACATCGTCCTCGACATTTTCGGAGGAAGCGGAACGACACTCATCGCAGCCGAACAGCTGGGCAGGTGCTGCCGAATGGTGGAGTTTGAGCCGATTTATGTCGATGTAATCATCAAGCGATGGGAGGAGTTGACAGGCATGAAGGCTGTCCGCATCGGGAACATCCACGACCCACAGCCAGAGCAGCCAGCCACGACCCAGCCGACCAAAACAAAAGCCAAGAAGGAGGGATAAGCCATGCCAAGAGGAAAAGAGACTATGACGGAAAGCCAGCTCGCCAACATCGAGAGCCACAAATGGCAGAAGGGGCAGAGCGGCAACCCAAGGGGAAAGAAGAAGGACAGGGTCAAGGCACTCTTGAAGCAGGTGCTCCCCAAGAGCAAGCTGAAGAAGAGCGAGGCACTGACCCTCGACGAGATAAACACCATCGAGAGAAGCATTCTCTCCCTCGAACTTGCCGACTTGCAGGTGCTGGCGAAGGCAGACGAGACACCAGCATACGCCAAGACGCTGGCGATGGCTGCAATCATCGACATGAAGAACGGCAAGACAACGACGATGGACAGGCTGATGGACAGGCAATACGGAAAGCCACAGCAGAAGGTGGACATCACAACCAACGGCAAGACGCTGGAGCAAGGCACGCCACTGACCAGGGAGGAGCAAATCGAGTATTTGAAGAAGCTGGAGGAGGAGTACTGACATGATGAACGACACCGAACTGCAAAAATTTTGGGTTTTGAGCAACCCCCTCAACTTCACAAGGTACTTCTTCAAGGAGAACGGAGGAAAGCGGTTCATTGTCGGACACCACCACAAGAAGGTCTGCGATGCCCTCGACAAGGTTTTGAGGGGAGAGTGCAACAAGCTAATCATCAACATCGCCCCACGATACGGAAAGACGGAGCTGGCGGTGAAGAACTTCATAGCGATGGGGCTGGCGATAAACCCAGCGTCCAGCTTCATACACCTGTCCTACTCCAGCGACCTGGCGGTGGACAACAGCATCGCCATCAAGGACATCGTCAACAGCGAGGCATACCAGCGGCTCTTCGACACGAGGGTCAAGTACGGAAGCGACACAAAGGCGCAATGGGACACGGAGCAAGGGGGAGGCGTTTATGCCACCTCTACACTCGGACAGATTACAGGTTTCGGAGCTGGAGAGGTGGACAGGGTGGATGAGCAGGGCAACCCACTGCCCTACCGATTCGCAGGAGCAATCATCATCGATGACCCGATAAAGCCAGAGGACGCATTGAGCGACGTGGTGCGTGAGCGAGTGAACCGACGATTCGAGACCACCATCCGAAACCGAGTCAACAGCCGAAACACGCCAATCATCATCATCATGCAGCGACTCCACGAGCACGACCTTTGCGGCTACCTGCAAGAGATTGAGCCTGACGATTGGACGGTGGTGAGCCTCCCATGCGTCACCACGGACGCAGAAGGACACAAGCAGCCACTATGGGAGTTCAAGCACACCCTCGCAGAGCTGGAGAAGATACGCCTCGCCAACTCCTTCGTTTACGAGACGCAATACATGCAGAACCCGACACCTATCGAGGGCTTGATGTATTCCCACTTCAAGACCTACGACACGATGCCGATAGAGGCGCACCTGCCAAGGCGCAAGTGCTACATCGACACAGCGGACACAGGAGCGGACTGGCTCTGCGCCATTTGCTACGAGGAATACGAATGCGGCTGCTTTGTCACCGACATTCTGTTCACCAACAAGAGCATGGAGTACACCGAACCAGCCACAGCCCGAATGCTGGTGCGAAACCAGACCCAGGAGGTCGTGGTGGAGAGCAACAACGGAGGGCGAGGATTCAGAAGGAACGTGGAGAAGCACGTCCGAACCCTTGGCGATTGGGAAATGGTTTTCATTGACCTCGCACAGACCGCCAACAAGCAGACCCGAATCTTCACCAACAGCTCCAAGGTGCAAAACATGATTTTCTACCCAGAGGGATGGGAAGACCGCTGGACACATTACGCCAACGCAATGAAGGCTTACAGAAAGGAAGGAGGCAACGAGCACGACGATGCGCCAGACTGCACCACAGGCGTGGTCGAGCGTTTCGGTCTTTTCGTTTCGAGCCAGGTGACCGATGAGGAAGAAGAAGCCATCGAGGATGAGATTTATTAACACCAACAAACATAAGGAGACAAGGCAATGCCACCAATCAACGAGATTATAGACAGAAAGAGAAAGCTCGCCTCACAGATTATCGACGAGCTGAAGCAGAAGAACATCGACGTCATCCCTTGGGCGAAGCTCCGCAAGGAGTACGAGCCGAAGGAACACCCAGTCTATACCGACCGCAACTACCGAGACAAGGTGCGCAGGGGCAAGACCGAGAAGATGACCCGAATCACCTACAGCATCCAGAAGCAAGCGGTGAAGCGAATGAAGGAGCTGATGTTCACCATTCCCGTCAGCCGAAAATACACAACCACGACAGAGCAGGAGAAGCAAGCAGCAGCCATCATGGAGGCAATCTTCAAGAAGAACCGAATCAACGCCCTTAACCTAAAGCGAGGACACAAGCTCTTTGCAAGCTGCGAGATGGTGACGATTTGGTTTGCACAGATGCAGGACACCACATACGCAGGGGTGCCAAGCAAGCTGAAACTCCGCTGCAGGGTCTTCTCGCCAATGGACGGAGACATCCTGTACCCACTTTTCGACGAATACGATGACTTGATAGCACTCAGCGTCCAATACACGAGACGCAAGGGAACGGATGAGCTAACTTATTTCGACACCTACACAGATGCCTACCATTACCGCTGGGTGCAGACGAACAACACTGGATGGGTGGAGGACATGCAGCCAGAGCCAATCAACATCGGCAAAATTGCAGGAATCTACATTCACCGAGACCTCCCGATTTGGGAAGACCAGAGCGACAACGGCTACGAGTTGGAGTGGTCGGCAAGCAGACAGGGCAACTACCTCCGCAAGAACAGCCGACCAACGTGGGTCATTTATTCCGACAGCCAACAGGTGACCGCACCGAAAAACAAGAAGCAAGAGCCAAGCGATGACAACGCAGGGCGCAACGTTCTCCGATACGGACAGAAGGACAAAGCGGAATACGCCACATGGAACCAAGCCACCGATGCCTTGAAGCTCCACACAGAGGAACTGAGACGAAACATCCACACAAGCCTCCAGCTCCCCGACATGAGCATGGAGCAGATGAAGGCGACACCGATGAGCGGTGAGGCACGAAAGATGCTCTTCATCGATTGCCAGATGAAAGTCACCGACGAAAGCGGTGATTGGCTGGAGTTCTTCGACAGGGAGGTCAACGTAATACGAGCATTCTGCAAGCAGATGTTCCCAAGCCTCGCTGGAGCATTCGAGACCTTGACCGTAGAGAACAAAATAACGCCTTTCCAAATCAACGACCGCAGCCAGCAAATCAAGGACATGAGCGAAGGAACAGGTGGAAAGCAGATTGTCTCACGAAGGACAGCCATCCGAGAGCTGAACCTTGTGCCAGAGGAAGAGCTGGATGAGGAAGAGAAGAGAATCGAGGAAGAGGAAGCATCCACAGCCGATGCCTTCCAAAACGAGCCAACATTTTAATTAACGGAGAGAAGAAATGCCTAAGAAGTTCACCATTGCAACATACGACAAGAAGCACAAGGAGAACCTCGCCAAGAGAGCCAAGAAGGTGCAGCAGCTCTACGATGCAGCCGTCAAGCGCATCGCACAAGCAGCCGCACCCTCGCTCTTTGATGCCGACAACCAAGAAAAGGAGTTCCACTTTGAGGATTTTCCTGCCTTGAAGAAGGAGATGGAGGAACTGATGCAAGACCTTGGAGCGAGCCTTCAGACGAACATCGAGGATGGAGACCAGGAAAGCTGGACGCTCTCCAACACCAAGAACGACGCAATGGTGGACTCCATCATCGGTACGAAGCAGCTCCCAGCGAAGACCGTCAAGGCATGGAAGCACCCACACCTCGAAGCCTTGGGCGCATTCATCAGCCGCAAGGAGGAAGGGATGAACCTCAGCAAAAGGGTTTGGAACCTCACCCAGCAGTTCAAGAATGAGATGGAGCTGGCTCTTGAACTTGGAATGGGTGAAGGGAAGAGCGCAGCCGAACTTAGCAGGGACATCCGCAAATACCTCCAATACCCAGATAAATTATTCAGAAGGGTGCGAGACAAGAGCGGTGCGCTCCGACTTTCCAAGGCAGCGGCAGCGTTCCACCCAGGGCGTGGAGTTTATCGCTCCAGCTACAAGAATGCCCTCCGAATGACAGCGACCGAGAACAACATCGCATACAGGACAGCCGACCACAACCGATGGCAAGCCCTCCCCTTTGTCCTCGGCATTGAGATTCACATCAGCAACAACCACCCGACCGATGACATCTGCGACATTTTCGACGGAAAACGATTTCCCAAGGACTTCAAGTTCACAGGCTGGCACCCTTGGTGCAGGTGTTATGCCGTTTCCGTCCTCGCCAGTCAGGAGGAGATGGACGCATACACCACGGCACTCATGAACGGAGAGGACGTGAGCCATTGGAAGTTCAGCGGACAGGTGGAGAAGATGCCTAAGGAGTTCACCAAGTGGATGAAGGACAACCAGCAGCGCATCGCCAACGCAACCTCCATGCCTTACTTCATCAAGGACAACTACAAGGACGGAGACCCGACGAAGGGGCTGCGATGGGAAGGCAAGAAACCTGATCAAGCGAAGAAACCAGCCAAGCCAACCAAGAGCAAGCACGAAATCATCATGGAGAATGCTGCCAAGAGACACGCTGCAAGAACCAGCGAACAGATAGATGACATCAAGGACGCATGGAGAGACAGAAGGCTCGATGCTTACGATGACCGCTGCGACCAATTGATGAAGACCCTCACCTACAGCCAAGGACAGACACTCCCTGCTTTAGCCAAGAGACAAATTGCACTGCGCAATGCCATCGGGAAGAACGCATCCGTGAAAGAGGTCGAGGCTTTGTTTGCAAAATTCGAGAAAGGCGTGAAGGCACAGAACGAATGGGATACCCAGGTATGGGGCAGCTTCACCAAGGAGCAAATCGCCAACATGAGAGACATAGAAAAGAGCCTCGGAATAAAGAAGGGAAGACCGATGACCTACGAGGAAGCAGACAGACAGAGCGCAAACCCTCTCCACGTCAACGAATACATTGTCGATAAAAAATCGCGATTTGTCCTGCGAGGAACGAATATCCACGTCAGCAAGAACCCTCTATACGACAAAGCAAAACATAAGCCATATGGCATAAACTGCCAGACTTGCGCACCAGCATACGCATTGAGAGAATGGGGCTTCAACGTTTACGCAAAAGGAAATACAGAGAAATGGGGAGACTTATCTTATTATCTCAGCAAGGGCGATAATTGGTTGGAGACATGGACGAATAAAGATGGCTCGCCTGTAAGCATAACCAGCTTTAAGGATTACCTAAAGGCGCACCCAAGCTGGAAGCACATGACGCAACAAAGATACCTCCAATATTTCGATGAGGTTTGCAAGGAAGAAGGCACATACGAAATAGGACTTGCATGGGAATCGGGAGGTGGACATTGCACCATTGTGAAACGATTCAGCGACGGAAGCATTAAATACATCGAGCCACAAACAGACAACTCGAACGGTAGCGGATTCGAGGAAAAGGACATTAAATACCTTTGCGAGATGATGAAAAAAGACCCTATTTTGAAAGATGGTGCAATAAAGGTCAGCGATAAATTGCTGAACATAAAATACGTTTCAATTTTTCTTAAATGACGCAATTACATCAAGGGCAAGAAAACCTTCAAAATCGGTTATTTTTCCATTTGAATCAAGAACGAGAGCGACAGGGAAACCTGTCTTCTCGTTTTTTATGTAGGCAGAGAAACAAGAATCTCCGTCCATTTCCCCAATAGGCGAAACGGAATAAGCAGAACCAAGGTTCTCGCTAACGAAATTCAATATTTTTTTTGAAACCTGCATAAGTCTAATTTTTGCGGCAAACTTACGAAAAAAGAGCGAGACCACCAAGGGAAAATCCCTATGATTGCCAAATTTTATGTTAATTCACGTTAATCAATGATTGCATTATAATCACTTTTAACAAAAAAGCCGTATTTTTGCGGCATTACAAATTTGTATAACTAAACGTAAATTTTATGTTTGAAAAGATTTTAGCTGGACTCAAAACCAAGTTTCCTGGGGTTGATTCCAAGATTTTAGAGCGGATAGCCAAGAAAAAGGCTGAGACGACGACCACGGAGGAAGAAGTGAAAACCGTCGTAGATGGGGTGACCTTCCAATCCATCATAGAGAGCGAGGGCGACCGAAGAGCCAACGAAGCCCAGACCACCGCCATCACCAACTATGAGAAGAAGTACAAGCTGAAGGATGGCAAGAGCATCCAGCAGCCAGAGCCACCGAAGCCCGAACCACCGACAGGAGGGGCGAGCGACGAGGTGAAGCAAATGTTCGCAAAGATGGAGCAAGAAAACAAGGCGATGCGTGAGCAGCTCGACGGCATCCTACAGGAGAGGGAGGGCAACCAGCGCAAGGCGAAGTTCGAGGCTTTGTTCGAGGGAGCATCAGACAAACTCAAGGAACGCTACCTGCGCAATTACGACCGCCTCTCGTTCAAGGACGATGACGATTTCAACGGCTGGCTCGACACACAGAAGCCATTCATCGAGAGCGACATCAAGGAGGAGAAGGCATCGGGAGCGGCAGCTACCCCACCATTGGGAGGCAACCGACGCAAGCCAGGAGAAGCAGTTGACCCAGCCGTGACCGCCTACCTCAACAGCGAGGCGAAACGAGAGAGCCAGACAGCATCACCAGCCATCATCGGACTGAGCCAAGGCGCACCGACACCACCGCCAGCGCAGTAGCACAAGTTTAACCATTTAAAGGGAAAAGCCATGAACCGAATGTTCAAGCACAAGGACGCAGCACCGACCGACCCTATCATCTTCGAAACCATCCTCTCGGAGAAGCCAGGTGGCGGTCTCGTCAAGAACCCAGAGTTCGACTTGAAGCCAGGCATCGCAATGAGCCAGGACACCGACGGACTCTTCATCCCAATCAAGGGATATCGCCTCGTAACAGAGTGCAAGAAAGCTGACACCACTATCAAGATATCCAAGGGTAGCGGTATCAAGAAGGGAGACGTAATCGCCCACGGCAAGAAGGGTGTCGCCTGCACAGCGGTCGACACCACAACGAGCGACGATTACGATGTAGTAACCGTGACGATGGGTGTGGATATCGCCCAGGACACCGTCCTCTACCAAGCAGCCAGCGCAGCGGACGGAAGCACAGCAACGGCTGCACCAATTCACGAGCCAGAATACATCCTCGGCAATTTCATGGGCAACCTTGGAAAGGCAGGAGAGGGAGACTTCGAGGCTCGATTGATTAGAGCTGCAAGCCTTCGCAAGGAGACCGCACCTGTAGCAAAGGAGGTCGTGGACTTGATGAAGGGCATCACGCTCGATTAATTTTTAACTTAACAAAGGAGACAAGCAACAATGGATGCACCATTATTCGACATTGACATCCCTGGAATGCAAGCGACCGTCAACAAGTTCCAGCCAGGAACAGGTCTCGCATGGGCTACCCTCTTCCCTTTGAAGTACACCCGAAAGTTCGACATCAAGGGCTTGGAGGGTGACGAGGGAATCCCAGTGGCGGCAGACCGAGTCGCATTCAACACCAAGGCTCCAAAGAAGACACGCCAGAAGGTCGGCACTTGGAGCGGCAAGCTGAGCAAGTACGCAGTGAGCCGAGACAAGGACGAGGTAGAGATTAACGAATACCTCGACGCACAGACCCTCGCCAACTCAGCGACCGAGAACCAGCAAGAGAAGCAGGAACTCGTAAATTTGGTTTACGATGACGTGAACTTTGTCCGCAAGGCGATGGACTACAAGGTGGAGCTGGACTGCATGCGCATCGCATCGAGCGGTGTACAGACCTTCCCTGCAAAGATTGAGGGCGACATGGCATCGCAGGACATCATCAACTTCAACGTGCCAGAGGCGAACTTCATCGGAGTTTCAATCTCCGAGAAGAAGAAGGGTGCCGTCACCACACAGAAGGCATACGAGTGGAGCGACGAAGAGAACGCAGACGGACTCAAAGACCTCGCCAACGCACAGGACATGATAGCGAAGCAAGGACTGACAAAGCCACGCTTTGCGTTCATGGAAAAGGCGAAGTTCCAGGAGCTGGTGGCACAGAAGAAGACCGCCAAGCGACTCTACCCACAGGTCAACGACCTCTCGATGATTACAGCCGACATGATAACGCTGGAGAGAATCAACGCATACAACGCGAGCCCGACACGAGGCTACCCACAGATTATCATCCTCGACACCTACGTGAGCATCGAGCACAAGGACGGCAGCAAGGAGACCATCAAGCCGTGGAACGTGAACGTGGTCACCCTCTCGCCAACCGTGCAACTCGGCTGGACTTATTACAAGAACGTGCCTATGGTTCAGAACACCGCAGCCCTCCAGGTTTATGGCGGTTTCTTCAAGGTCACCCGATACAGCGAGGTCAACCCACAGAGCGAGACAACCCTTGCAGAGGCATACGTTCAGCCAGCCCTCATCAACCGCAAGTCGCTCGTTTTCCTCAACACCGCCAACCAGACCTGGGCAGACGGAGAGGCGAGCAACTCATAACAACGTTTAACAAGCCAGCAGCATGAAGACAAGCAACGCAATAAAAGCAATGAGCAGCTACCCGATACCAGCCGCAACGATTGAGAACATCATCGAGGAGGCTGGGCTGGACGCAGAGGCAGACATCACCAAGGAGATGCGTGCAAGCGACCAATTCAAGAAGGCGAAGGCACTCACCTACGCCTTTCTTTCAGAGGCACCGAACATCACCCAAGGGGGAATCAGCTACACGTTCAGCGAGGACGAACGCTCACGCTTCCAAAAGAAATCAAGCAACCTGCTCGCAGAGTTGGGAGAGGACGAAGGGAGCGACATCCCATGCGGCTACATCGGGGAGGATTTCTGATGATTATTCAAAACGGCTTTCTTTTCACAATCGATACCACTGGAGGGGGAATGCTTCACGGCATCCCCCAAAAGGTGGAACCGAAGCAGAGCGACCCAATCCCCTGCAACATAGTGAAAAACAAGAGCGACCATCAAGGCACGTACCAGGACGGCAAGTTCAAGCAATTTGCAGCCAAGGTATTAATCGAACCGCAGGACTTCACCGCCAAGAGAGTGAAGCTAACCGACAACCGAGGCACAGACCTCGGAGAGTTTGAAGTGCAGGACATCACCTACCTCGAAGCGGTGGACGCATTGCAGATAACCGTCTAAAAGGAGACAGACACCATGCCAATAAAACCCAACTTCACGGCAGCAGACATCCGAGCAAGGATGAGCCAAATGCTGGAGCTACGCAAGAAATCCCTCATCGGGCAACTTTTCTACATTGGGGAGGAATGTCTGACACAAGCGAGAAGCGGACACAAGTATTTGAACCAAACAGGAAACCTTTGCAGCTCCATCGGTTACTGCATCCTCGACGATGGCAAGATAATCAGCGAGGGAGAATGGAAAGCCGTGGCTGGAGGCAAGGGCGACGGAGAAGAGGGAAAGAAGCAAGGCGTGGCTTTTCTTCATGATCTGGCAGCGAAGCAGACAACCAAGGGCATCGTTTTCTTGATGGTGGCAGGAATGCCATACGCCCAATACGTCGAAGCGATGAGCCTCGACGTTCTCGACACCAGCGAGCAGATGGCACAGAGGAAAATCAAGGACATGCTCAACCGATTATTCAAGACGAAGAACGCTTAACTATGGCAAGAAAAGGACTTACACAAATCGAATTGGAGATGTACGCAGCACTTGAGGAGCTGATGGGGAACACGATAAAGGGAACGTTCTACCCCAGCGAGGTGCGCCCACTCGAAGCAACGACCGAGGACGCAGTTCTCACAGTCTCCAACGCAACGGCAGACCAAATCCAGGAAGGCAGGGCACGGCTCAACATTTACGTGCCAGACATCAACAACGGAGGCGAGAGCCTCGTACCCGACAAAGGGCGATTGGCTGAGCTGGAGGCGATAACCGACACGGTGGTCGAGAAACTTAATGAAGCCGACACCGCCTACACCTTCGATTTGTTCCAAGCGACGGCAACCATTGCCGTGCCAGGGAAGAGCGAGCACTTCGTGAACATCGGGATTCATTTTAAATTAGCAACATTTTCAAATTAAGGAGACACCAACATGGCAGATTCAAAGAAAATCATCATGGCATGGGGAAAGTGCAAGTTTGAGATAGGCGACACAGGAGAGAACGACGCATTTGCAACTACCCTCTTCAGCGTCGGTGTAATCAAGGACAAGAGCACTACCCTCACCAGCAACGATGGCGACGCACTCACCATGAAGGCAACAGGAGGCGAGACCGTGGCACAGGAAGACCTCGAAGGAACACTCGAGGTGGAGACCACCGTCATCGAGCCTACCCCAGAGCTTTATGAGAAACTCGGCATCGCAGACAAGGATGCCGATGGCGAGCAGAAGGTGAAGACCCACATCGTGCCAGGCGACAAGTCCGTGAAGATTACCCCACACAACAAGGGTGCGAGAGGCATCAAGGCACCTCTCTGCCGAATCAAGGTAGCCCCAGCATTGGATGAGGAGAACGGTAACGCCATCAAGATTACCGCCTCCATCTTCAAGACAACAGGCGTACCAGAGACACCAGCCGTCATGGATCCTAGCGGAACCAGCGTGAAAACACCAGCCATCGACAACAACTACTGGTATTCACGTTTCACAACAAAAGAGGCTTTGAAATAATCCCATATTCCAAACACCGAGAGCAGGAGGAAGCCACAAAGCCACCCTCCTGCTCTTTCACTTTAGAGCAAAAACATGGAACAAAAGACATTGGAACAGCAGGTCTGCGACACCATCCTCCAGCACAAGACCACATCGCTGGAGATTGAGGGCAGGACATACGAGATACCAGCACCGACACCAGCGACCATCATGATGGTGAGCGCAGAGGTTCACAAGATGCCAAGGATTAAGCAGAACCCGAAGAGCATCCTCAACGAGGCACTGCGCACAGCCAAGGACTGCGAGGCATTGGGCAGGATTGCCGCCATCTTGGTACTTGGGGCGAAGCGCATCAACGAGAACCACAAGGTGGTGAGGAGCGAGAGGCGCAAGTGGAGCTGGCACAAGTTCAGATTCACCACGGAGCAAGAGACCGAGAGCGAGCTGGACTTTGTGGCACGGCACATCATGGAGGAGCTGAAACCCTCCACGCTGAACGAGACCATCACCCAGCGGCTCATGGAGATGCAGGTGGGCGATTTTTTCGGTCTTACCACTTCCCTGTCCGCAATAAACACCCTCGAAGCAACCAAGGAAGTGGAACAGACAGCCCCTGGGCAATCATCATAGGATGGGCGAAGAACCTCGGAGTAACGACCGACCAAGTTCTATACGATTACAGCTACGCAAACCTTACCCTCTATTCAGCAGCCACGCCACAATTTGACGATGAGCAGCCAGAGGAATGGGATGCAAGCAAGGATGCAAACAACCCCGACAATTTCAACGACGAAGACGATACCGAGGAAGAGGAGGTCTTCGTAAAGGAGTATTAAAATGGCAGATTTCGACAACGGAAGAGAAGGATTCTCGATAGGCATAGACGATTCTCAGCTCCAATCGGACGCAGAGAAGGTGGTGCAGCAATTCCAAACCATCGGCAGGATAGCCACCGAGATAGGACAAAAGATAGACTCTGCATTCGGCAGCGTCACCACGGAACACCTACAGCAAGAGACAGAGGATGCAGAAGACAAAATCCACGACCTCGGCAACGCCACCAAGAGCGAGGCTGAAAAGATGGACGCAAGCCTCAGAAAGATTGCTGCAGGAATCGGTGCGTACTTTTCCTTGCAGAAATTAACCGAGTTCGAGAGCAAGGTCATCAGCATAAGGAGCGAGATGGAGAGCCTACAGGTTTCATTCAAGACCCTCGCTGGCGAACAGATGGGAGGCGAACTCTTCGAGCAGATAAAGGAATACGAGCTGCGCACCCCAATGATTATGCAAGACCTCGCATCGGGAGCGCAGACCATGCTCGCCTTCAACATACCAGTGCAGGAGGTCATGGGGAACTTGAAAGCCATCGGTGACATTTCGATGGGCGACAGCGAGAAGTTCAAGAGCCTCACCCTCGCCTTCTCCCAGATGAGCGCAACAGGCAAGCTGATGGGACAGGACTTGCTCCAGATGATTAACGCTGGCTTCAACCCATTGCAGGTTATCAGCGAGAAGACAGGCAAGAGCATCGGACAGCTTAAGGAGGAGATGGAGAAGGGAGCAATCTCCACCAAGATGGTGCAGGAGGCATTCCACGCAGCAGCATCCGAGGGAGGTCAGTTCAACGGAATGCTGGAAGCACAGAGCAAGACCTTGAAAGGAGCAATCTCCAAACTCGAAGGCGCATGGCAATACATGCTGAACGACATAGGCGAGGCACAGGAAGGACTGATTGTCGGCAGCATCGACATGGCGCAGAGCATCATCGCCAACTACAAGCAGGTCGGGCAGATTATTATGGGATTGATTACCACATACGGAATTTACAAGGCAGCGGTGGTGACAGCCATTGCAGCCGAAAAGCTCCACATTGAGACCCTCACCATCGCCAAGGTGAGAATTGCCGTGGTCGAGAAAGTGCAAGCCGCACTCAACGCAACCATGCTCGCCAACCCATACGTGGCAGCAGCCACAGCCCTCGGTGTTTTGATTGGAGTCTTGGTGGCATGCCACGACAGCACCACAGCAGAGGAAAAGGCGCAAGCAGCCCTCAACGACACGCTGGAGGAGGCAAGACAGAAACAGCAGGACTACAACGACGAGACCGAAAGGGCAATAAGCAGGGCGCAACAGGATGAGGACGCAACCCACGGACGCAAGAAAGCGATGGACTTGCTCATCCAGCGATACCCAGCCATCATAAAAAAATACATTGACGAAGAAGGACACCTCCGCAACATCTTGAAGCTAAAACAAGAGATTGCAGCGCAAGACGGAGTGAACAGAGTCAAGAGTCTACAGACCGACAAGAACGATGCGGACAGAGCGACACGAGCATTCAAGGCGAAGCAGAAGGCACGCAACGATGCCATCAACGCTGGCTCATCCGCAAATTCGTGGAGGGATTACCTGCCAGCCAACATGAGGTCAGAGGTTGATTGGGCAGACAAATGGTACAAAGACAAGACAAAACAACCTTGGTACAGGGGAGCAAGCATCGAGGAACAAATCAAGTTCTCGAAAGAATACTCCGTCGGTGCCAACAAGAACGTGGCAAAGGAAATAACCAGCCAAAACGCAACACGATATAGCGAGACCTTCAAGGACATGAGCAAGAAGCAGCTCGACCAGGTCATAAAGACCTTGACGAACGGAAAGAAGACAGGCAAGAACGTAAGGTTCAACTTGCAAGGGCTCGGCAATTACGCATACAGCCAAAGCGACATCCAAAGCATGCTGACGATTGCCCAAGGAATCGCATCGGCAAGGCAAAAGAGCAAAAGCGATTACATTAAAACCGATTGGGAGCAGCAAGCCAAGGACGCACAAGCCAAGCTCGACCAAATGAGCGACAAGCAGAAAGGCAGCAAGGAATGGAAGAAACAAGAAAAGCTGCTCATAGAGGCACAAGACCACCTCGCTGCAAGAACCGTCTCCACCCATTCACAAAGGGAGAGCGCAGCTAAAAAACAACAGAAACAGCAGGAGACCGAAGCTGAGAAGAAAGCCAAGGAGCAAGCCAAGGCAGACGAAAAGAAGGCAGAGGAAACCTACAAGTACGACAAGCAGACCCAGCAGCAGAAGAGCGACAACGAGCTGCTGCAAGCGCAAGCCATCGTGGATGCGATGAAGGAAGGCGAGGCGAAGAAGGAAGGCGAGGCGAAGAAGCTCGCCCAGCTCGACGTTAACTACAAGAAGGAGAAGGAAGCCATCGACAAGGAAGAGCAAGCCCTTCTCCAAGCCAAGATAGACCACGCCAAGACCTTGTGGGATGCAGACCCGAAGCACGAGAAGCAGGGCTTCTACGCAACAGGGCAGCAGAAGGGCATCAAGCTCACCGATGAGGAAAAGGCAGGAATCACAGCCAAGAGACAATCGCTCGATGCCAACAACACGCAGCAGAGAGCCGACATCATCAAGGCATTGCTGGAGAAATACGACGATGAGAACGAGAAGGCAGAGAAGACACGCCAGGCAATCACCGACGACATCAACCAGCTAACCAAGTTAAGAGACGAAGCAGCCATCCTCGGCAACGAGGATCTGGCGAAGAAATACGAGGGCAAGCGACGGCAAGCCGTCCAAGCCTTCGAGGAGAACGTGCAAAGCGTTTACCTTGAGGAACTGAAAAAATCCATTGATTGGGATGCTGTCTTCAACAACCTCGACAAGCAGACCGTGAGCGAGCTGAAGAGCACGAGAGACAAGCTGACACAATACAAGAACAGCAAGGAATACCAGCAAGCGACCCCCGAAAACAAGAAGGTGGTCTCCAATGCGATAAACCAGCTGAACGATGCCATCATCAAGGGAAGCGGCATCTTTGGCAACCTCGCAGAGAACTGCAAGGCTTACGAAGAAGCCAGCGAGCGATACACCACCGCCCTGCAGGAATTGAACACCGCCCTCTCACAGCTTGATGACATAGAGGACAGCGACGCACCAGAGGAAGCCAAGGAGAAGGCAAGGAAGAGAGTGGAGGCAGCGCAGAAGAAGGCTGACGAGGCGAAGAAGGACAAGGACACCACCAAGGTGAACAGAGACAAGTCCATCGACACCACCACCAACAACATCATCCAGCTAACCAACGCCATCACCCAACTGGGCAGCACCAGCGAGATGAGCCTGTCGGAACTTGGCAACACCGCCAACAGCGTGGCTTCACTCTTTGGAGAGGCAGGCTCGAAGATTGGAGGCATCATCGGTGCCATCCTCTCATTGCTCGACCAAATCCAAAAGCAGGGATTGTGGAAGTTCGTCAGCAACGTTTTCTCCTCAGTCTTTGGAGCGGTCGGTGGAATTTTCCGCAGTTTGACAGGAAGCAAGCTATTCGGTACGGACACCAGCGTCGAGGACACCATCAACGACCTGACCCAATCCAACAAAGACCTTGAATCAGCCGTGGACAGGCTGACGGAGATAATGAAGGACAAGGCAGGACAGGAAGCGACCGACACCTACCAGCGAGCCAAGAAGAACCTCGAAGAATCGGTAGCCAACAAGCAAAAAATCATGCAAGCCACAGGAGGCTCATACAGCAACGGATTCATCGGAATAGGAGGCAAGCACTCATCCGACAAGAAGATAAACGACGCAATGAGCAAATCCGATTGGCAGCGCATCAGCGACATCACAGGGGTGAGCGTCCAATCCGCTGGCGACTTTTGGAACTTGACAAGCGAGCAGATGGCGAAGGTGGCAGACGAAGCCACCGACCTCTACACCAAGATTAAGAACGCCAGCAACGACGGATACAAGAGCAACGCCAGCAACATGGATGAATACATCGAGTACTACAAGAAGCTCATCGACTTGCAGAACGACTACAACGAGGCTATAACAAACTTATCCTTCGACAGCGCAAAGGACGGATTGAAGGAATTACTGAAGGACACCGACAAGGGGGTGAAGGACGCAACACAGAAGGTCAAGGAATACATGGAGGATGCCATCCTCAACTACATCACCAAGACCACCCTCGCCCAGGACTTGCAGGATTGGTACTCACAATTTGCGGACGCAATGGCAGACGGCAAGCTCGACGCAAGCGAGAAGGCAGACCTTCAGAAGAAATACGAGGAAGCCTACCGCAAGGGAGAGCAAGCACGAGACAACGCATACGCAGCCGCAGGGATTGACCCGAAGGACAACTACAGCCAGAGCAGCACCAGCGCAAGCCTCAGTGGAATGACGCAAGACCAGGGGCAGGAGATGAACGGAAGGCTCTCCAGCGTCCAGAACAGCCTCGCCATCGTTTCGGAAGCCGTCCAGCAGCAAGCGCAGAACAACGCAGCCATCGCCAACAGCGCAGCCATCATCCGAAACAACCTCGATGACATGATGGAGGTTCAAGTGCAAGCGGTCGCCCACCTGGAGAAGATAGAGCGATACACCAGCGAGCTGCCTACGATGAACCAAAAGCTGGAGAAAATCCGCAAGAACACAGAGAAGCTATAGGAGAACAGCAACATGAACAGAACAGGAGAATTATTCATCAACGACATGGACGCATTCAAGGCATGGGGCGTTTGCCTTAGCGACTCATCCCTTTGCAACCTCGTGGAGCCAGAGCCACTGAAGGATGCGGTCAGCAACAAATCAACGACCGAGAACGGTAAGCAGGTGCGAAGGGAACTACAGCCAAAGGTGGACGAAAGAGACATTACCCTCTTCGTCCAGCTTTACGCAACGAGCAGGGACGAGATGTTCAGCAAGCTCATCGCCTTCAAGAAGGAGTTGAAGAAGAGGCGCATCAACATACGCACCAAGTTCGAGGAAGGCGTGGTGTACCGATGCGACTACAAGAGCTGCAAGCAATTCAAGTCATACTTCAAGGGATTCGCCACATTCAGCCTCACGCTGAACGAACCGAACCCAGCGAACAGAGGAACAGAGGACACGGACAATTATGAAGATTCAGATTTATAACAGGGCGCAAGCCAAGGCATACACCATCCCCGTGGGCAGCGGAAGCACCTACGCATGGAAGAAGCAGGAGGAAGAATACATCACCGTCATTTTCTCCAGCGATACCGTCCTGTCCTTGAAAAAAGGCTTTTACACCAACATCGAGGGGCTCGGACGCTTCGAGGTGGTGGACTTGCCGACACCAACCGCAGCAAGCAAGAACGCTGGCTACGATTACGAACTGCGCCTCGACCGCCCATGGTACAAATTCAAGAACCGCATCATCTTCTTCAGAAGAGGGAGCGTGAACGGAATGGAAGCCAAGTGGAGCTTGACCGACACCCTGCAAGCCCACGCAGGAATCCTCACGGACAACCTCTCGGAGATTGGCTACACCTACGGAGGCAAGGATTACATGGTTTATATCCACGATGACGTGGAGAAGAGGAACGAGGCGAAGCTGATAGCATACGACAGCACCACCCTCCTCTCCTCGCTCGACCAGATGGCGGAGACCTTCGACACCGAATGGTGGATAGAGGATAACATCATCCACTTTGGCAGATGCGAGCAGGGCGACAAGACCATCACGCTGGAGCAGCATAAGGAGCTGAACGGACTGAGCAGGAGCGAGGACAGCGAGGAACACGGAACACGCCTCTATGCATTTGGTTCCAGCCGCAACCTCAACCAGAACTACAGGCGCAAACTGAAGAACCCATTCACGATAGACGGCATCCACGACCTCTACAGCACCAAGGTACGCTTCACCACCAACAAGCCGAAGACGTTCTACAGCGAGAACATGCGCATCAAGATAACCAGCTACAGCAAGTACGCTGGGCAGACATTCACCTTCAAGGTAGCCAGCGGCTCATACACCAACCCAGCGGCAGGACAAACCGCATCATGGAATAACCCAGTCTTCGAGATTGAGGTAAACAGCATGACGGATGCCATCGGCTTTCAAAACGGCACAGGGGTGCAGTTCATCATCGGAGACGAGACAGGTGGACAAACCGACGATAGCAAGACAACGATGGTGAAAGTGGAGCGAGACAGCTACCAGATTTTCAGCTTCAAGGACTTGCAGCTACAGAAGAAAGCCATCACGAGGAACAGCACCATCACGCTGGCAGACAAGACAGAGACAGGCATCGAATTTGTCGGCATTGCCAGCGATGGCGAAAAGAACGTGAACGACGGCAGGGACTGCTACGCATTGACCGACAAGACGAAGAAGCTGGCAGGAAGCCAGCAGGTCACCCTCGCCCACCTTGCGATGGCTTACATCAACAAGCTCTACACAGAGCCGATAGACGGACAGAGCGAAGTCGCGATACAAGGAGTGAGCGACACCATCCTCCAGCTACCGATAGGCACGCCATACATTGACAGCGACCCGAACCTCGACCCCGATGACATCACGGACATCGTGAAGACTTACGAGGACATCTATCCAAGGGCATTGCTCACCATCACGGAGGTCACGGAGATACCAGCCAAGACAACCGACACGGACACAGGCAACGTGACCTATTGGACGGCATACCGATTCAAGGCAAAGCTCCAGGACGGCTCGCCTTTCGTTTTCGACAGCATCTACGAGACGCAGGAAGAGAACAAACCGCTGAGCATCCACTTCGAGAGCGGACAACTGAACGGAATGGACTTCGAGGTTCACTTCAACCCAGACGCTGACACCGACGATAGGCAGCTCTTCGAGATTACGAGGAACGACACCTACACCCTCGAACTTCCAAACGAGACGATGAAGCCAGCGGTCGGAGACACGCTCTTCATGTACAACATGGACATTACCTTCATTGATGACGAATTGGTAGAGGCAGCGGAAATGGAGCTGAAGGCAGAAGCCGAGAAGGACATGAAGAAGATGAAGGTGGACAACGGAACCTACACAGGCACGAAGAACCCCCTCGAATTCGGCAAGAGGAAAATAGAGCTGACATACGGAAGCAAGGTTAAGCTCATCGCACCCGAATACTTCGACACGGAAGACCACGCAAGGGAGAGCCGCATCATCGGATGGGAGCTGAACCTGGAGGACACCACCCAGGGAGAGCTGACAATCGGTGAGAGCAAGGCATACAGCAACAGCGAGAGCCTCGCCAGCACGGTGGACGAAATCGTTTATTACAACAACCAGATACAGAACACCACCGCCCAGGGCAACATACCTGCATACGACAAGCTCATCACAGAGCTTCAAAATAAAATGACCTTCCTCGAAAAGAGGATGGACACCAAGCTGAGCAAGGTCTTCGAGGACAGCGCAAGGCAGCTCATCAACCTCTACAAGGGAATGACCGTCGGTGAGTTTGTCAGCGGACAATTCGGCAAGGGAGGCTACATAGACCAAATGGGAAGAGCGGAACTCCACAGCCTCACGCTCCGAGATTTCCTCGAGACACCCGAATACAGATGCAACCGAGTTTCAATCCAGATAGGCAACCGATGGAGGGCAGCAGGAGGAGGCATCATCGAGCAGGTCATCCCCGACACCGACAGCGAGGGAAACAAGCTGAACACAGGAACAATCGTCCTCCACCTCCAAGACGGAGAAATCGGCAAGATTGCCGTCGATGACATCTGCCAAGGCATCTGGCACGAGGGAATGAGCATCGAGGACAACGAGAGCGGTGACTTCGACGATGGAATCGGAAACTTCAAGTTCGCAGGATTCTATACGGCTTACTTCCGAATCACGGAAATCATCGACACCACCCACAACAGCATGGTGCGCTACGCATTGCGACCGACAAGCAACACATGGAGCAACCAGCACCACCCACACGACATGATGCACTTTGTCGCCTACGGAAACTTCAGCGACCCGACCCGACAGAAGAGCCGATACAGCACGCTGACATACGAGCGATACCTGACCGACGTGAACAATTGGGAATTCAGCAAGGACATGATAGCCGCCCAATTCGGAGACTTGACGAACCTCAACATCTTCGGATTCAACATGAAGGGGTACTCCGCCTACCTCAACAACATATACATGACAGGAACGATAGAGCAGTTCGAGAACATGGGAAGGAAGATGCTCATCGACCAAAGCCTGGATGGATACATGGCGGTGGATGAGATAGAGACCGTAACCATCCAGATCGTGGACGGATACCTGCAAGACCACACGGAGGAATACACCTTCAAGGTGGAGCGAGACACGGGAGACAGCGCATCGGATGCGGTATGGAACGCCAAGCCAGAGCACCTAAACTGCGGCTCGCAGTTCAACATCAGCTACGAAGACCTGCACATCAACCCGAACCACAGCGGAATCAGCACCCTGTTCTATGTTACGGCAGACGATGGAAAAGAAGCCCCACTGACGGAGCCAATCGAATATTAATTAAAAAAGAGGAGAAAAAGAATGGCAAACAAAAAAAGGACATTCCAATCGGAGCGCAAGCACACGAGGCTCGACTTCTCGCCTTTGGTGATAACTTGCGAGCTGGTCTGCACCACGGCAGACTCACCGACGGCACAGACAGCCAACACTGCGCTGGGGCAATACGAGCCAGACCGCAGCGTTACTCCGACAATCATCAGACCGCAGACAACGGTCAACGACCCCGACGGCATCTACACATCGGGAATCAACAACCACAACCTCGCCAGCGACCAGCACGCATGGTTTGTGAACGGAACACCGATAGCCAAGGTTTGGAAGGAGGGAACGGACTACACCATCATCAAGGACAGCAGCGATGACAACGGCAGCTTGAAAATCATGCGCAACATCGTGCCAGGCGAAGTGGCTACGCTTGCATACCAGGGCATGTTCAACGATTTCAGAACAGGCACGAACTACGTGGTGAACGGCAGCGGAATGGCACTCACAACCACCGACAAGGGAGGAAACAAAATGGCGTGCTCGGTGGATTGCGAACAGCTCGCATACGACCCTTTGAAGGATGAGCTCGCCCTTTATGAATATTTGGTGGCTGAGGGAATCGAGAAGGCAGGACAGCGAGACAAGTTCGTCAACGGCAAGAGCTACGAGCGCACCGTAACAATTACCCTCACCCAAGGAACGAGCACCATCACGGAACTGCCGAAGGGAATGACAATGCGCCTTGTCGAGAGGGGAAAGAACACGGCACTTGCAGCAGGAACGCTCGAACACCCCGAAATCAAGTCGGTGGCATTTCCGAAAATTGGATTTGACATGAGATTCACATGGCAGCAAGAATTCGAGGTGCAGTTTGTAAACGCAAGCGGCAAGGTCGAGACGAGCGCAGGAATCAGCCTCATACGAGACATGAGCTACCTCACCCAGCATGACGTGGCAAGAGGGAACGACATCGTGCCAGGGCAGCAGAGATACTACAACTACGGCATTTTTGCGGCAGGAGACCAGCCAATCCAATACCCCGAGCTTTACTACGACATACAGTGGTGGACACAGGCAAGGGTTTATGACCCAAGCACCAAGGCATACAAATATGCAGAGCGCATCGAAAGACAGGCTGGAGCGAGCATGGAATGCAGCGTGGAATCCTTGGGCATCGGCTTCGAAAAGAACCTTTGCTGGTTCGATGTTTCGATGGATATAGAGGAGAGGGAGCCAGCAGCCGTGCTGACGGCAGCAGACGCAGGAACCGTCCTCACAGACGACAAAGGCAACGTTTTAATTTTTTAGCTTATGAGATACGCAATCGTCGAGACAAGCAAGGCGGAAGCCAAGGGGCTGAAACCTAAATTCCATCGAACGAACAACACAGGTTCGAAGATGGCAGTGAACGAAAACGAATTGCTGAAGGTGGACGAAGACCCAGAGCAAGCAGCAAAGCAGCTCGGAGGCGAACTGAAAGACCTGCAGGAATTCAAGTCAGAACTTAACACATGGGATGAATAAAACATGAGCAACAAAATCAAGGGAGCGTTCACGGTGCGCTTCATCAGAACAGGCGACCAAATCTACGTCACCAAGAACATCGTGAAGTTTGACAAGAACGGAGCCGAAAGCGGAGGCTCGCTCTTCCAAGCCATCGACCCGACAAGCGGAACTTTGTCCGTCGACTGGAAGACGGACATCTACAACCAGCCAGCCTTGAAGATTGGAATCAAGAGCGCAGTAGGTAACCCAGTAACCATTACAAGCATCAAGTGGACATACAGGGGAACGGAACTGACCTTCAACACCAGCGCAGCCACCACAGGCAACTACACAGGATGGCAGCTATCGACCGACGGAAAGTTTGCGAAGAAGGAGGTGGACGGATTCTGCTACCTTCGACTCATCGACAACGCAGCCAGCACCACCGTCATCTCCAACCAGATAATCGGCTACGAGATTAGCTACATTTCTAACAACGTCCGAGACAGCATCGGAGGAACGGAGGACGTGCTGATTCAGCAGGCAGGAGCAGACAGCTACAGCATCAACATCACAACCAGCTGCAGCACGCTGAACGCAACGCAGACAAGCACCACCCTCACGGCAACATACCTCTATGGAGTGAAGCCGATAAGCGACACGGAGTTTGCAGCGAGCTGGAAGCTGGAGTGGTACAAGGACTTCACCATCATCGCAGGACAAAACGGAAAGACATTGAACGTGACACGAGACGACGTGGACGGCAGCTCGGTGTTCAGCGTCAAGCTCCTGCACAAGGAAGGGGACAACTGGGTAGTGAAAGCCGTGGACGCACAGCGAGTGACAGACGATGCCGATGAGTGGACAATCGACGCTGAGCCAGACGGAACGAACCCAGATGCGATATCGAAGACGAGCAACGCAAAGTTCGTTCTCAAGCTGAAGCAGAACGGAACAGCTTACACAGGCTCGGTAACATGGGGCTGGGAAGTTTATAACGCACTCAACGCAAAGACCGCAACGAGCACAGGCGCAAACGTAACCCTCACAGCGGAAATGGCGAAATGCGTACCAGACGCAAGCAACCCAGACAAGAATTATTATTCAGATGTGGCTGTCGAGGTTTCGGCAGAGATAGCATAACCAAAAACAAAGGAGACAAAAGAAAATGACAACATTCAAAAAAATCACAGAGTTCGACGCAACAACCACACTTAACGGAACGGACTACATCATGGTGGTGGCAGGAGGAACGCCAAAGCGCATCACCCTCGACAACTTGCGTGCAATGATGGAGGAGAACCAGCAGCAATTCCTGGACGAGAACGCCTTCTACATAGAGGAGAACACGGCATCAAGCAAGGGAGCGGCATATTGCGAGACAGGAGGAAGCAGCCTCATGCTCCAGATTTGGCTCTCCAAGATTTGCGCAATCTTGATGACAACGGACGGACACTTCACAAGGCTTAACCCAAGCGACCACAGATACACGGCAGACGGAGACCAAGTCGTGAAGAACGGAGCCGTGGTGGACGCATACAAAAATGCGGACTGGTTCGGAATGATTGAAGGCGGATATTGGAACTACCTCCAGGAAGTGACCATCAGCGGAGTGAAGCACATCCGACACCACATATCGCTCACCCCACTGCCAGGAGGATGGTTCACCAAGAACATCCCAGTCGGCATGTTCAAATGCGTGATTCAGAGCGGACAGATGAGAAGCATCCCATTTGTCGTGCCAAGCGGAGGAAGCAACATCAACCAATTCTTCAACTACGCCCAGGCACGAAGCAAGAACCACGGACTCGCTGGCGAGCCTTTCCGAAATTTCCTCCTTCAGTACATGATGGCGAAATACGGATACCGAGACATTCAGAACCTGGCGGCAAGCGACGGTACAAAGATTTTCGGTTCAGGACTTGACGGAACGGAGAAAAGCGCATCCTCCACATTGGCTAATGGATTCGCAAGACAGAAGAGCATCAAGACAGGCGCATGCCTTGCCCTCGGATACAACGACGGAAAGGCAGAGGTCAAGGACGAAGACAACTACACCTGCCACAGCGTGAACGTAGGAGTTTGGGAAAACCCATACGGTCAATATTGGGAAATGGACGGTCACCTTTGCAGCGTCGGTACGGACGTTTACCAATGGGATGAGAACTTCCTGCCGACAGGAACACCAACCGTGGACAGCTTCGCTGCGGTCAAGCACAACAAGCTGACACGACTTGCAGCGGAAGGCTACAGCGATGCGGACATCACCCTAATCACCACGCAAGGGGCGCAACACATGAGCTACGTGCCAACAGCCAAGCACACAGGCATCACATACGGAGACCACTACTGGTACAACGCAAGTGGGCAGCTGTGGATTGGTGGCGGCCCCTCGAGCGACGGTGCGTATTGCGGTCTCGCTTCTGCGAGCTCGGGCTACGCCTGGTCGTATGCGACTGCGTCCCTCTCGGCTCGGCTTGATTTTCATGGAGACATCAAGGAGGTGACATCAGCCGAGCTGAAGAGACTTCTTGCATCTTAAAACGGAGCAAGAAAAACGCCAAGAAAAGGTAACTAAAAAGGGGGCGTGGGGGAATCCCCCACCGCAACCCTCCAGCCAAAGATAAAGGAAACCCCTCGCCCAAGCTCGTGGCGAGGTAGGCAAAAGGAAAGGACAGCTGTGGATTGGTGGCGGCAACTCGAACAACGGTGCGAATTGCGGTCTCGCTTATGCGAACTCGAACAACGCCTGGTCGAATGCGAATGCGAACATCTCGGCTCGAATTACTTCTACGGTTTCGGAAACGGAATCGAAACAACGAATAAGGACACGAGTACTGCGTCATGGGAAAGTGTCCGCCTTTCCCGAGCCTCGGCAGCTGGTGCATAAGTACAGCCAGCGATTAGCCGAAACAAATCGAACTTGCGCAGGCAACGCCCAGCGACCTGCCCGTGGTGTTAGTAAATCCGACCAAAGGGAGTCGGAAGTTGAAAGCTCTGCACAGAGAGAAGCAAGCCCTACGAGAACAAAAGACGAGCAAGACTTGAAAAAAGAAAAACAATGCCGAAAAGACAGGGTTACATTTATGATTGCACCTGGCAATGGGACACCTTGAAGGAAGCGGACAGGGTCTCGACCAGAAGAAAGAAGAACTACGGGGTGAAGAAGCACAGGAAGCAATGGCTGAAAGACCTCGTGGAAGTCCAAGACCTCATCATCAGCCGCCAGATCAAGACGGAAGAATACAAGCACATGAAGCTGAGGAACGGAAAGAAGGAGCGAGACATCAGCAAGCTCAACTTCCACCCGAACCACGAATGGCACCAAAGCCTCGTCTTAGTAAGCCACGACAGGATAGAGAGCACCTTGATTTCACACACTTATGCGTCAAGAATCGGCTACGGACAGATAGCAGGTGCGCTTCAAGTCAAGAGATGGCTGAGAGAGAACAGAGAGGAATGCAAGTGGTACGCCCAGGGCGACATTTGCCATTATTACGCCAACATCATGCACACCCTGCTCCACAGGAACATGGAGCACCTCTTCAAGGACAAGGAGTTCATCGATGCCTACATGGAGCCGTTCGAGCGGTTCGCCCCCGACGGAAAGGGCATCCCCCTCGGAATCCGACCAAGCCAAGACAGCGGAAACATTGCGCTGATGACCTTCGACAGGTTCATGAAGGAGGAGGCGAAGGCACACCTTTACATCCGATACCTCGACGATTTCGTCATATTCGGAAAGACGAAGGGAGAGGTCAAGCGGAAGATGAAGAGAGCGGTAGCCTTCTTGAAGAGCCTCGGCTTCGAGGCGCACGAACCGAAGATACGCCCGATAACGGAAGGGTTGGACTTCCTCGGTTTCGTTTACTACGAGGGAGGCGACATGTTCTGGAGGAAGAGCGACAAGGTGAGCTGGCTCAAGAGAAAGGCGAGGGTCACCAACAAGCGAAGGCTGCGAGAGATAGACGCAGCGGCATGGGGCATGATAAAATGGGGAAACAGACATTGCAAAAGATTATTTAAAATGGAAACAGGAATAGATTTATCAGACCTGGGCATCAAGATGCCCGACAAGAAAGACAAGAACGGAAAGCGAATCATCGACTCGCCAAAGATTACGACAGCCGTCATCCTAAACAAGGAGATAGAGGTCATAGACTGGGTGAAGAACGTGGAGACCAGCTACGGAGCAGGGCGATACGCAGTGGAAATCGTTTTCTTTGGGAGCAAGAACAAACTCATCGTGAACAGCCCAAGCATGAAGCAGCTCATCGACGCATTCGAGAACGCCCACGTGACCAGCTTCAAGACGGTGGTGATTGACAAGGGAGGCTCGCACTTCGAGTTCAGCCAAGTCAAGATTCTGACAATCGACCACCGACAGGTAGCCAAGAGCGATGACGGCAAGCTCATCTACACAGACACCAACGAGGTCGTAGACCTCACCAAGTTCAACAACAAAAAAGAGGAGACAAAGCAATGAAGACAAAGTACGGTAACATCAGCCGAGTGTTCATGACAGAGCAACCAGCAATCTACAACAGAGAGACACGAATGGCGTACATGGACTTCCAGCCAGACACGCAGGTACAGACAACCACCAACAGCACCGATGC
The DNA here is from genome assembly GCF_002265625.1 of Prevotella sp. 885. GTDB lineage: Bacteria > Bacteroidota > Bacteroidia > Bacteroidales > Bacteroidaceae > Prevotella. Next base: position 26,882 of record NZ_NOVE01000003.1, on the reverse strand, counting down.
CAGCTCGACCAAAGCCAAGGCAGCGGATGGGCAGGAGACCATCGAGGGATTCAGCGGCTTTGTCATCCAGACCGACGGCATCATGGACTACGCCCACATCAAGAGCCAGCTCGTGGAGGCTGCGTACCCACAGAAGGAGGAACACGCCCTCGCCTTCAACACCATCGATGCCTTGATTAAGAAGGTGGACGGACAGGAGCTGACAGCGTATGAGGAAACAGACCTCGCCACCTACAAGGACTTTGCGGAATACCGCTCGCTTTGCGCCAACTGCGCCAAGGCGATATTAAATTCATTGTTCAACTAAAAGAGGAGACACCCACCATGCAGAAACCACGAAAGTTCAAGGCAGCGTTCACCTGCAGGTGGGCTCCTTCAGACGGCAAGGACGGAGAGAACGGAAAGGACGGCATCGGCATCAAGTCAGCCGACGTGGTATTCACGCTTTCAACGAGCAACACCACGCCACCAGCAGACAGCGTGACGTGGGTCACCCTTTTCTCCCAACTTTATCTGATGGAGAACACCTACGTTTGGAGCTGCACCAAGACCGTGCTCACCAGCGGAGCGACCACCTACACAGGCAAGCAATGCCTCGGTGCGAGCAAGGACTTTGCAACCATCACGGAGCAATACGCTGTAGGAAGCAGCGGCACGACCGCACCGACAAGCGGATGGGGAACGAGCTACACGCCAACCAAGGAGTTGTGGCTATGGACACGCAACCGAATAAGATGGACGAGCGGTGCATTCACATACACCACAGCCATCTGCATCGGATACTTTGGCAAGGATGGCGACAAGGGTGACAAGGGAGACCCAGGCAAGGATGGAACAGACGGCAAGGACGGAGAGAACGGAAAGGACGGCACTGACGGAAAAGATGGAGAAGATGGAAATGGCATCAGCACGCAAACCACCTACTTCATCGCCACCGACCAGATGAAGGTCACATCCTACTCCTCCATTTCGGGATGGAGCACCACCTTTCCGACAGCGACCGAGCAGAAGCCCTACGTTTGGAAATGCGTGAAGACCACCTACACCAAAAGCGGAACCACCTACTCCACGCCAGAGCTCATCACCACCTACCACAGCGGAGACAACGCCAACATCATCGACAACGCTGCCTTCACCAGCGCAGACAACATGAGCGCATGGTGGGATAAGAGCGTTTATTCCGAGCTAAGCGGAAAGACCGCACCAAGCGACAAGGGAAAGGTGGACACCAGCAACAGGAAGGACAACCACAACTCCTACTACGACACCTGCAAGGCGACAGGGGCAACCATCAACTACAAGGAGATTCTGAAACAGACCGTCCACCAGCCAAGCAAGGGAATCAACAAGCTGGCAGGAGGGCAATGGTACACATTCAGCTTTTGGGCAAAGGGCTACCAGCAGACAATCTACGTGAACGAAACGAGCAGCAACTACGGATTCGCAACGAGAAACCTGTACCTTGTGGCAGGAAGAACCTACCGCATCGCCATATCGGGAAAGATTGACGCAACGGCACTCGCCAACGGCAAGGAACTGCGCACATTCATCTACAACGACGGATGGACGGAGCAAAATGCGGTGGCAATCAAGAGCACCAGCCAGACTACGGCATTCATGACCTTCATACCGAAGACAACAGGAGCGTACAAGATAACGAGCTACCAATACAACAGCGAAGCCCCAAGGACAGGCACCGTGACGGTTTACACCTACAGCATCACGGACAGCTTAGACCTCACCACTTACATCTACCCTACAGCGGTGGACAACAACACCAAGATAATAGTGGACGGCATCGAGCAAGGAAGCACGCCAACAGACCTCGTATTCTCATGGACTTTGACAAGTCAATGGAAGAGACATACGATAACATTTAAGACGAAAAGCAGCCTCTCCACCACGGAGGCGCAGAACGTCCTGTTCAGATTTCAACCAGCACCGAACGAGGAGGCATACCGCCAGGTTTGGATTTGCATGCCGAAGCTGGAGAGCGGAATGTTCGCCACAGGATTTGTGGACGGAATCGATGACCTGCGAGGAATCCCTGGGCTTATCGAGCGAACCAGCGAGTGGAGCGAAGGAACGGAATACCACAACGACGAGAGCCTATCGGGAGGCATCCGATACCTCGATATCGTGACGGTCACCGACAGCACCACAGGCGACTTCACGATGTACCAATGTAGGGTGACGCACACCTCCACCACAGCCAACGCACCGAACGGAGGCGACAGCACCGAATGGCTCAAGCTGAACCAGATGCGACCGATTTACACACCCCTCATCGTGGCTAAGAATGCCGTCCTGCGATTCGCACAAACGAACCGAATCCTGATTACCAACAGCCAAGACAAGGTGCAGGGATGCTTTGGAGGGGTCGAAGATGAGACAAACGGCTACCCTTTGTGGATTGGAGGCATCACGGCAGCAGCCGCAAAGTTCAGAGTCAAGTACGGAGGGCAGCTCGAAGCGACCGAAGCCAGCATCACTGGCACGATAAACGCAACGAGCGGAAAAATAGCAGGATTCACCATAAGCGGAACATCGCTCACGAATACACCGTGGACAAACGACGCTACTATCATTTTTCGCAACGACAACAAAGGATGCTTTGCTGGAATAGGTGGAAACGTTTTACCAGCTTCGGCAGGAATGAGAGCGGTGGCACGATTCGAGAACGAAGACAAGACAAACCAATGGGGACTCGACAAGAACATCGCAATGATTTTGTCAGCCAAGAACGGAACGTTCAACTATGCCTTCACAGGAGCAGGAAACGGCATACTTAGCGGTGCGATTGTCGGGTACGGATTTGAGGAGAAATCGGCAAACAAAGCAAATACTTGTTTTATTTTAGAGCCAATAAACTCCTTGATTTTTTATGTTACAATTTCAAACGCAAGCGCAACAATAGGGCTACCGACACTCTCCTGGATTTGTCTATTCTTGGGAATTTCAAAAGGAACAGCATTCAGAATCGAGATAGATATCTGCATTGTTAATTCAGTTTCAGATTTTACAGGAACAATGATACACGGACGGACGGACAAAGTGAATGGCATGAACACAAGCGAATACCCAAGCGTTTCATGGAATCAAACAAAGGAATACAATTCAGACAAAGGAAGTTACATCCAGGACAATTATTTTGCAGGAGGATTAAATAAAATTACATTAATTTACAGAAATGGAAATTATGCAGCTGGACTGCTTAGCGAAAATACACTTAGAAACAAGATAACATGGAAAGACGATTAACAAGGAGAAAAGACAGATGAAAATCAACTTTGAGAAAGTCGAGGTTTTCACGAACCTCGCCAAGACCAAGGCAGCGGTCATCGACATCAAGGAAGGGTTTGCGGACGCAATCTACACCCAGGGGCAAGGGGTCGCGTGCCACGCCCTCGCCTTGAAGATTTACAACTCCAAGGGAGAGGAAGAGTACAGCGACAAGGAAGCAGAGCTTATCAGCCGATGCTCCGAGCTTTGCACCCCAGCGGTGATGGACGGCATCCAAGCAGCCATCACCAAGGGCAAGCAGGTGGAGGAACAGCCATGAGCGCAGAAATTCTACAAGCAATCGCCACCGCCCTTGTAACCATCTTGGGCTGCTTCATGTTCTACGACAGCAAGAAGCGAACCGAGGCAGCAAAGGCATCGCAGGAGGAAGCCAAGGCGACCGCCCAATACGCCAGCGGATGGAAAGACCTCTGCGAGAGGAAGGACAGCGAGCTGAAATCCAAGGATGAGAAGATAGACAGCCTCTACGACATTTTGAACCAGCACCGAGCGACCGAGGATAAGCTGAAGGATGAGAACATGGAGCTGCGACTGAAACTCCAGGAGGCAAGCTGGAACCGATGCATCCGCAACGGATGCGACCGAAGAAGCCCACCACGCAAGAGAGAGCAGGAAGAAGCAAACTACATGGACAGAACGGACGAAGAAGGAATATGAGACTTACCACATATTTAACCAAGCTAATCCAAACCAACAGCGGAGCGTCCAGCAAGGCGTTCTTCTTGGTGAGCGTCACGATTATCGGGTGCGCCCTGCTGCTGGTTTTGGGATTTGTCCTGCTTTACGAAGTGATGACCACGAACACCATCCACACTGACCTCATGGGGATTGCAGCGGTCATCGGGGCGATAGGCTCGCTTTTCGCCACAGCAGGAATCACAAAGGCATTCGGGGAGAGGAACGAGACCGCCTCCCCAAGTAACAAACCAACAAACACGGAGGAATAAGCAATGGCAGAAGTTAAGAAGTTCGAGCCTTTCGTTCTCAGATGGGAAGGAGGCTCAAAGTACACAAACAAGAAGACCGACAGAGGCGGAGCGACCAAGTACGGAATCACCATCGCCACCTGGCGCACCGTAGGGTACGATAAGAATGGAGACGGAAAGATAGACGAAAAAGACGTGCAGCTCATCACCGAGGAAGACTTCAAGAAGGTTCTCAAGCGCAACTTTTGGGATAAGTGGAAGGCAGACGAAATCAAGAACCAGAGCGTAGCCGAGATTTTGGTGGATTGGCTCTGGGCGAGCGGCAAATGGGGAATCATCAAGCCACAGCAGCTTCTCGGGGTGAAGGAAGACGGCATCGTCGGCAAGCAGACTCTCGCTGCGGTCAACAATTACCAGAACCAACGCCAGCTCTTCGAGGCATTGAAGAACGCACGAAAGGCGTACATCAATAAGCTGATAAAGGCAGACCCAAGCCAGATAGTCAACAAGAAGGGATGGCTCAACAGAATCAACGCCCTCGAATACAAGGAGGAATAAGCAATGACAAGAGAACGAAAGACAAGCATCTGCATCCTGATCATGATTTGCATCGTTTGCCTTTTGGCAGGATGCGCCACCAAGAGGAAGGCAATGACAGAGACATCCACCAAGCTGGAGACATCGAAGGTGGAGCAAGAGAAGGACACCACCATCACCGAGACCCACGACACCACCAAGATAACCCAAAGGCTGGTGCCAATCGAGGTGGAGATACCAGCAGCCAGCAAGGAGCGCATCACCAAGGACACCACATCGGTGCTGGAGACCGACCTGTACAAGTCCACTGCCACATGGTCGAACGGAGTGCTGACCCACACGCTGGAGGCGAAGCCAGGGGCGAAGGTCAAGGGAGAGGCTGAGGTCACGGACACCACCAAGAGCAGCTCCAAGAACCAAGTGAACAAAAACACGAGGAGCTCCTCGACGGATTCCAAGAACCAGCAGAAGGACACCCAGCAGGAAACCAAGACAACCCAGCAAGCGAGCTGGAGCGCATGGCTGACGGCAGGTATAATAATAGGTACAACAGCCACAATCACCATCATTTGGAGATGGAGAAAGCGAAGGCAGCAGAAGCAACAGCAGAACTAAGGAAAAGACCTCTTCACCAAGCACGGTGGAGGGGTCTTTTTTTGATAACTTTCTTTAGCTAAGTAGTTGATTTTCTGTAACTTATAATAACTATAAAGTTATACAACTTTGCGAAAAATTGATTACCTTTGCATCAGAAAAAGAAAAGGAAACGACCCCTTAACCAAGGGTCACAAAGTACAAAAAATTATGGCAAGAGCAAAATACTACATCAAGAGACAAACAACTTGGAACGACACCGAGAAGGAAGAAGAAGAAACCCTCTTCGAGACAACACGAAAGGCAGACGCTGAGAAATTCTTCTACAGAATCAGAAAGAACCGCAACTACGCCTACGACATCAGAATGGGATACTTCAAGACAGACGAGTTCACGATGGCAGGAAAAGTTACAAACGAGTATTGGATAGAGAAACATTAACAACAACCAGGGAGGCGCAAGCCTCCCACAAACAAGAGGAGACAGAACAATGGATACAATCATCACACTTACAATCAGCCTGTGCGACGCACGAGAGGCAAACGACAGAATCAACGACAACCGCTGGCTTGCAAACCAGCTCCAGCAAACAGCCACGAACCAATGGGAGAGCGCAGAGAGCTACGACACCGATGACGATGAGGAAGGCGACAACCTCTACGAGCTGAAGGAGACCATCGCCCAAACATTGGCAGGACTTGAATACGAGATTTTGAACAACGGAGAATTTTAAACCAACACTTAAAGATAGGAGACAAGAATCATGATGCAACAAGAGTTTGAAGACAGAGCAAAGTTCAAGGTAAGAGCAGATTGCTACCACAAGTGCATAGAGCCAGAGTACACAGCCAGCCAGCTGGACAAAGACGAATGGGTGAAGGAGTGGAAGAACGGAGGCATCTAAAAAGCCTACGATTGGGAGCGCACCAACCGCCAGATGGCAGAGAAGGAAGCCAAAGAACTTGATGCCATCTGCAAAGACACAAGCGAGGAGCGCAACCACTACATGGAAAAGGCAGAGAACCTCGAAAAAACCAACAAGGCTTTAACTGAGGAGAGCATAGAGATGGATGAGAAGCTGGCTAACAGCACAGAGCAAAGCATGAAACTTGCAGAGTTCATCACACTCACAGGAACAAAACACAAAGACGAAGCGATGCTCAGAATGGCAAAGCAAATCTTGGGAGTGAAGAGATACATCACCTACAAGCTCACAAACAACATCGAGCTTACAGAGGAAGACAAGAAACTCATCATGCAAATCATCAAATAAGAAGGCAACGGCTGGGATAACCACCCAGCCACAACAAACAAAACAACATGGATACAAAGAGAACCATCGAGAAGATAAGACAGGCATTCGAGAACGGCACCGTCACAGCGGTCGAATTTTGCAGCGACGGAAGCTGCGTGGACTTCAACTACACCGACCCAACAGGAGACCACGGTCTGCCTTGCAGAATGGCAAGCACTCTCAAACCAGCAGAGGCAATGGAGGCTTTAAAAGGCTTCCGACTGAAAGAACACGAAATCAACAAATGCTTTTAAGAAAGGAAAACAACATGGCACGACCAAATTACAATCACGAATGGGAACAGATGCCAAGGTGCTACAACCCATTAGGCTGTCCATACAAGGCAGCACACCAAGGTTCAAAAGAGAGACGATGCGTCCTCCAAGGCGAGGACTGCAAGAGCCGAGACAAGGAAGCGGTGCAGAAGTACATCGACCCGAAGAAGAAGGACATCGTCCTCACCGAGCAACAGAGAGCCGAGGAAGCCAGCGGACTCAGCAACCGATGCCTCCAATGGAGAATCGAGACAACAGAGAGTTTGCTGAACCAAGTCGAGGATCTGGAGCTGAGCGAGACAGCCGAGGAGGTGAAGACCTGCCTCGACGTTTACACCAAGGAACGAGACAAGAGAAAGGAGGCTGGAACATGGAAGCAAGCAAGAAAGTGGTAGAGAACACCCCATACAAGCTGACGATTGAAACCGACGATGGAGCGTACCGCCTCACCTTCACGAGACGATACGACACCGAGGTGACAGCCACAGGTAGAAGCCGCTACGTTTACAGGGGATGGTGCGTGAAGGCTTACCACCTCGCCTGGGGGCATTGGAAGAGCTGCGACGCAAGCCACATACCAGCCAGCTACAAAGACAAGAAGACCATCATCGCATTCATCAGCCAGCGTCCTGCTTTTTCAAGAGCAACAAGCGAGATAAGTAACTGAAAATCAGCTAACAAAACGATAACTTTTCTTATCTTTTTGTTAGCTTTTATTGTCTCTTATTTTATACAACTTTGGGATATTTTTATTACCTTTGCAATAGAAAAAGAAACAAAGAGACAACAAACTTAAGCCCTACGGCAACACGGTCAAGCCGCAATTTTATGACAACAGTAGCATTAAAGAACATCATAGACACTTGGAACATGATAGAGAAGTACAACGTCATAGCTTACAGAGAGGTTGACGCAACAACGGTAGAGGTTGCAGAATGCGATTACAACAGAATGCTGAACGCAACCAAGAACAAAGAGTACATCAAGAACCTCCGCAGAGAGAACGGAATGATGGCAGGACACAATTTTTAAGAGGAGGAACGAGCAATGAAGACTTACAACATCAACAACCAGAAGGTCACCCTCAAATACGAGCCAGACATCTTCACCACCTTAGAAGGCGCACAGAGATGGGCAAGAGGATGCAAGAAAGCCACATGGGTAATCAAGGTTAACGGCAAGTTTTGGGCAGTTTGCCCACGAGACTTTGCAGCCTTGGAGAAAGCAGGATGCACCGCACATTAATCACCAACCATTTAAACAGACAAGACAATGACACGCAACTTCACAACAAACAACAGAGCAGCAGCAGAAGACATGGTTTGCACCGCAAGCATTTACGGAATCGACATTACAGCGGTTAAGGAAGACACAAAGAACAACATCTTCAGCTACAACATGACCGCAAGCCAAGACGAGCTCGACGGATTGGCAGAGAACGAGATAAACAAGAACGAATGGACAATTAAATAATGGAGGACAGAACAATGACAAAAGAATTAGCAGAGAACATCATAAGCCAGATAAAGGAAGACAAGGCTCAACAAGCAACCATCACTCTCAAGAGCGGAAAGGAGATGGAGTTCAACCCAACAGACGATGACTGCAGATTGATGCAGCAACCAGATAGCATTTATTCAAGCAGCATCCTCATCATAGAAGGAGAAGAAGGTACGAGCTTTATCGAATGCGAAGAGATAGCAATGATTTCAATTTAACCAAGGGAGGGCAAAGCAATGACAATCGAAGAGATGAAGACAAGCCAAGAGGCAATCGCAAGAATCATAGAGGTCGGAACCTACGGAAGCGAATGGCTCTACACAGAGATAAACGAGGAGCGAACACCAGCAGAGGTGCTGGAGAAGGCAATGCAGCTCCACGATTGCGGAAGCGACAGAAGAGCCTACATCCTCCTCCACGGTGGAACGCTGAACTTCCACGACGGATACGAGGAAGATGATGATGAGCAAGGAAGACCACACATCACCAGCATCACGCTGAAGGAATGGCAAGCTGGAATCGACAAGCTGGGGAAGGAGAGCAAGAGAAGCCTCGCCCACTTGATAGCAGAGATTGAGGATTACTACGATGCCAACAACGCCCTGCAATTTGTGATGTTTGGGGAAGAGATATACGGATAAGAAGGAAACGCCAGCCTAACCAGCTGACACCAAACCAAGAATAAATGACAGAACCAACAGGAAAGTACAAGTCAAGCAAGCGAGGCGAAGGGCGCACCCAGAAGCGAATCGGGGTAGCCATCGACTGCGACCTGGAGGATTGGCTGAGCATTCAGACCAACAAGAACCGCTACATCAACGGACTGATACGGAAGGACAGGGAGCAATACGAGCTACGAGCCACCGCCAAGGTCACAAGCAAGACAGAGGGAGAGCTGCTCACCGAAATGAGGGAGGCATGGGATGAGAAGCGAGACAAGGAACATGCAGAGGTAGCCAGCCACAAGCGAGGAAGACCACCCAAGAAGAAAGCAGACGAATAGGCAGAGGGAGAATCCACCACAGGGTTCTCCCTTACTTTTTGCCATAGAACACCCAATCCAGCACCCGACGATTTGCCTCGTCCACCTTCCGCAGGTCGAAATCGATATAGATGTCGGTGACGGAAGAACCACCGTGACCCAGGGCATGGGCGATAACATCCTTTGGAACATCGAGCGAGGCAGCGATGGTCGCCCACGAATGGCGAGCCACATAGGAAGACAGCATCGGGAAGGCAGGACGGAACACCTCCACCTCCCGATAGACACCCAGCTCATCGGTTCGCCATTCCTTCACGGTAGAGCCGATGGATTTCAAGCCACGACACATCTGATAAGTGAAGGTTGTATAATGCTTTCGGTTTTCACCCCAGGAAACGAGCCGACCAAGATGACCGTGGTACTTTTCGATGAGGGCAGCAGCCTCTGGCTCCACCTTTATGTCATAGAGCCGCCCCGTCTTGGAGCGACGATAAGACAGGCGACCATCCACAAGCTGGTCGGCATTCAGAGCCAGGAGGTCAACGAGATTAATGCCGATGAGACAGAAGGACAGCTTGAAGGCATCCACATATTGCTCCTGCCAAGTCACAGGGTACGAGAAGAGGGAGCGAAGAACCTCCACCGCCACGGCTCGCTTTTTGGTCGCCTCGGTTTTCACCTTGAAGGTGCGGAACGGATACCAAGCGGTCACACCATTGTCGATGGCATCATTAAAGACAGCCCGAACATTCCGCAAATGGATGGAGCGAGCATTTACGGACGGACACCCACCATCCTCAGAACCCAGCCAAGCCTCGAAGCGAGAGAGCCAATCCTTCGAAACCATCTCGAAGGAGAGCGACTCAGCATGAGAATCGAAAGCCAAAACCTTTTTAATAGTGACTTGGTAGATTTCACGAGTTCGCTGAGACTTGCAGAGGGAGGCATAGGAACGAAAGCGAGCCAAGAACAGATTGTCGGCACCTGCATCAGGACGCAGTTCAGAAGCCACACGATTCTTCACCTCGACAGCAGACAAGCCAACCAGATCACCAGCGTTTGTCAGTTTCAAGATGATTTCAGAGACACGAGCCATCGTCTGCAGCAGGAAAAGGTTTGTCGATTCATCGGACATAGAACCACGCACCTTTTGCGCCTTTGCATCCCACTGAGAGGGCAAGACACGGACACCAACGGCAAGCTGGGCGTGCTTATATTTATGGGCGAAGTCGAGCTTCAAGGGAGCAGGACTGCCATCGGCAACACCACGGACATCGAGATAATAATGGACTTTAATCATTTTTCAAGAATTGACTTGCACGAATTTTGCACGAATTTTGCAACAAAACAACACAAAAGAGGACAAAACGAAACATTGACGGCAAACACGAAACAGAGCAAAACAACACGAAAACAACTGATTATAAGCGGAAAGAGGGGGATTCGAACCCCCGAACCGGTTTTGCCGGTTACACGCTTTCCAGGCGTGCCTCTTCAACCACTCGAGCACCTCTCCTTTAAATAGTGGATGCAAAGATATGAAAAAAATCACAGATGCCAAAACGAAGCATCTGTGATTTAATCTATGTTAACAGTAAAAAACTGACGTGTTCTATATTAATATCAGCCTATACGGAACACTCTTTCCACATTCTCATTAGTCTGTCTGGCCACTTCCTCGTCCTCCACGCCATACGCTTCGGCGAGACATTTCAGCACAAACTCCACGTAAGCACTCTCATTGCGTTCTCCTCTCTTGGGCACCGGTGCCATATAAGGCGAGTCGGTCTCAAGTACTATACGTGAGAGTGGTACGGATGCAGGAAGGACTTCCGGCAGATGGCTCTTCTTGAACGTCAACACACCACCGATGCCAAGCACGAAGTTATGGAAATCGAGCAGTTGCTCCGCTTCCTTCTCATTACCAGTGAAACAATGAAACACTCCGCCCGGCAACTCATTCTGATAGCGACGCATCACCGCCACCATCTCGTTCTGCGCCTTACGGCAATGTATCATCAGCGGCAGGCGTGTCTCCACCGACCACTCCACTTGACGCTCGAACGCAGCCAGCTGTTCGCGCTCGTTATCGCGAGTCCAATAGAAGTCGAGTCCCACCTCACCGATGGCAATGAACGGATGACCCGGCACGATGTATTCACGCATTCTCTGCAATACGTTTTCCCAGTCTGCTCCCACCTCTTCAGGATGGAGTCCGATCATCGGATAGGCATACCCCTCATACTTTCGGCTTACGGCAAGGACCGTCTCCACTGACTTCAGGTCAATGGCAGGCAGAAACACCTTGCTTACACCGGCGGCACGCGCACGCTCCATCACTTCGTCGCGATCAGCGTCAAACTCCGTTCCGTCAAGATGGGTATGCGTGTCAATAAACTGTATCATACGTCGCTGATTAGTATTGACGGTTCATCATGCGCTGGGCATAAGCGGCAAGCTCTGCCTTACGGCTCTCGTCCACTGACACAGCCTGAAGATACTTACGGCTCTGCTCAAAGTAGTAGGCAATCTTGTCCTGAGCCATGCGGTCGATACCTATCTCGTTGTAAAGTCGGGTCACGGCAGCCACCTTCTCGTCGCGATCGAACTTTGTAGCTCCAATCCAGCTTTCAAGCTGACGACGCTGCTCTTCGTTGGCATGATTAAGGGCATTGATGAGCATGAATGTCTTCTTGTTAGACGTGATATCTCCACCGATAGCCTTACCGAACACACGTGTGTCGCCATATACGTCGAGGAAGTCGTCCTGCAACTGGAAAGCCAGACCTATCTGCTCACCGAATCGATACAGATTGTCAGCGTCCTCCTTCGAAGCACCGGCAAGGATGGCACCAATCTTGAGTGCGCAAGCAAGCAGTACGCTTGTCTTGAGTCGGATCATCTCAATGTATTCCTCCTCCGACACATCGTCACGATGCTCAAAAGCCATGTCATACTCCTGACCCTCACCTATTTCGAGAGCTGTCTCGGTGAACAAAGCCAGCACCTCAGCCATCTTGTCACTGCTGCATTGCTGCATACGCTGATAAGCAAGCACAAGCATTGAGTCGCCTGAGAGGATTGCAGTATTGGCATTCCACTTCTTGTGCACAGTCTCATGACCGCGACGCAGATCAGCATTGTCCATGAGGTCGTCATGCAGAAGCGTATAGTTATGGTAGGTCTCAAGTGCACAAGCAGGCATAAGGATAGTCTCGGGATCCTCCTTGAAGAGATTATACGAAAGGAGCATAAGCACTGGGCGTATGCGCTTTCCTCCCATAGAGAGCACATAACGTATCGGTTCGTAAAGCGACGCCGGACGGCGGTCGTACGGAAGCTGCACAAGATAGTCGTTGACGAGCTTCAATATTTGGTCTGCATTAATCATATTTTATTATGTGAAAAAGATGAATGTTTATGTTTATAAATCCTTTATGCCGACAGGGCATCACCTTGTCAGAGCTTAAACTCCACGGGGATGGCGAACAAAGTACGGCAAGGACGGTTCTTGTCAATGCCAGGTTTCCAGCGTGGCATCATACGTGCCACTCTGAGCGCCTCATTGTCCAAGATGGGGTTTACTGAATGAGCCACTTTCAAGTCGCATATCGATCCGTCGCGATTGATGACGAACGAGATTACCACACGTCCCTGAATCTTCTGACGTTGAGCCACTGGAGGATAACGAAGATTGTCGGTCAGCCACTTCACGAACGCCGACATTCCTCCCGGAAATTCGGGCAGCTGCTCTACGATGCGGAAGTTCAGAGGATTGTCTCCCATATCCACCGCCACCGGAGCAGGCGTATTATCGTCGGCTTTTTCTGCCTTGTCGTTCTTCTCACCGTTTCCTTCTTCGTCACCCACAATACGCTTCTTACTGATATCGGCGATGTTCTGAAGGTCCTTCTGTATCTTGTCCACCACCTTTATCTTCTGCTGTTGCTTCTTGCGTGGACGTGACGGCTCCACTACGGCTATCATATCCTGGCGTTCTTGTTTCTTGCGCATCGCCATTTCCTGCAGCACGTCGTCCATCGAGTCGTCCTCCGTATCCGTTCCTCCATAACGCACTGGGAACTCCAGAACCGCCACGAACAGCGACAGTGCTATGGCAAGCCCTATAAGAAACCTCTTCAGCCAATGCCGGTCAAGATCTGCCTTATATGATTTTTTAATTTCCATACTGCAAAGTTACGCTTTTATGATGGTAGAATCTGAAAAATCTTGTGTAATTTTGCAAAAGTGTATCTTTTTAAGACGATAAGAACCATTATTTAACATTTCACTTATGACAAACGGATATATAAGCAAGCAGTACGGACAGCCCACCAAGCGCTACGTACAGACCATGGACCTCAAGGACGACAGCCTTCTCATCCAGAAGTATCGTGAGGCTCACGACAAGGAGCATTTCTGGGATGAGATTAAGGAGGGTATCCAGGCTGTAGGCATTCTTGAGATGGAGATATACATACTCAAAAACCGACTTGTGATGATAGTTGACGCTCCCGTGGATTTCCGCTGGGACGAAGCCATGGCTCGCCTTGCCACCTTGCCGCGTCAGGCGGAATGGGAAAGCCATGTGGCTCAGTTCCAGAACTGCACGGCTGACGCCACAAGCGACGAAAAGTGGCAGATGATGGAACGCATGTTCTATCTTTACGAGAACGAGGAAGAAGAAAAATAAAAACATAATATACATATAATAAAGATGAAGAAACTATTGTCTCTGCCGCCAAACCTGGTGGGCAGCTTTCATGAGATAACCGAACTCCCGAAGAGTGAGTGGTTCTGCACCAACGACCCCGTGGGCAAAAAGCTTGGCTCCGGCGGAGGAACCACATGGCTGCTCCGTGCCGCCTATGAGGCTAATGACGAGGGCCGCACCTTCGACGAATGGCTTGCTGCCGACAAGCGTCTGCTTCTCCACGCCGGAGGACAGAGCCGCCGTTTGCCGTCGTATGCTCCTTCTGGAAAGATTCTCACACCGCTGCCTGTCTTCCGTTGGGAGCGCGGTCAGAGCCTTCATCAGGATCTGCTCTCGCTGCAGGTGCCTCTCTATAAGCGCATCATGGACATCGCTCCGAAGGGACTCAATACGATGATTGTCAGCGGCGACGTATACATCCGTTCCACAGAGCCACTGCAGTCCATCCCTGAGGATGCCGACATCGTGTGCTACGGTCTGTGGCTCGGCCCGGAGATTGCCAAGGACCACGGCGTCTTCGTGTCCACACGCGAGAACCCAACGGAGCTGAAGTGTATGCTTCAGAAGCCGTCCGTAGAGACACTCTCATCGCTGCTTGCCGATCATTTCTATCTTACCGACATCGGCGTATGGATTCTCTCAGACCGTGCCGTGAAGGTGCTCATGCAGCACTCATCTGCTGTAGGCAAGGAGCTTGACGGCGACGTCATCAATTATGATATGTACGGCGAGTTCGGTTGTGCTTTAGGATCAGAGCCGGTCATCAAGGACGCGGCTGTCAACGATCTTAAGGTTGCCATCCTGCCTCTCCCCGGCGGCGAGTTCTATCACTTCGGAACATCACACGAACTTCTTTCGTCAATGCTTGCCATCCAGAATCTCGTCAGCGACCAGCGCGAGATTATGCATCACGACCGCAAGCCTCATCCTTCCATGTTCGTGCAGAACACGGACGTTAAGATTAAGTGGAACGAGAACAATCGCAATATATGGGTGGAGAACGCCTTCATCGGCGCCGGCTGGACGCTCACCAAAGAGAACATCGTGACCGGTGTGCCGGAGAACAACTGGACTCTGACTCTCAGCGAGGGACAATGCGTAGACGTTGTGCCCATCGGCGAGAACCAGTGGGCAGTACGTCCATACGGATTTAATGACAAGTTCCGCGGCGACCTTGCCGAAGTGGAATATCTCGGCGGTTCGTTTGCTGAATGGGCTAAGGAGCGCGGCGTCTGCATTGACGACATTGAGGGACGCCATGACCTTCAGGCTGCCCGCATCTTCCCCATAGTCAGCAACGTGGACGATATGGGCATCGTGCTCCGCTGGATGCTCTCCGATCCGTCTCTCGAAGAGGGTAAGACCATCTGGGCTGCCTCACGCCGCGTCAGCGCCGACGAGATAAGCAGCGAAGCAAATCTCTGTCGTCTTGTGGCTCAGCGCACTAAGTTCCGCTGCCAGAACCTCACATTCCTGGCAAAGAACTGGGAGCACAGCGTCTTTTATCAGACCGACCTTGAGAGCACCGCTCGCGACTATGGACGTTACGACATTCCTCTCCCCTCTCCGCTGCCCTCTTCGGCATCACTCCTCACACGCACCAAGGACGCAATGTTCCGCTCCGAGGCACTTCGCTTCGCAGGCAAGGACGGCGGCAAGTACGAGGAAGAGGCGTTCTCGCTCTTGCGTCAGGGTCTCACGGACGAAGCTCTGCGCGTACGCCAGTGCCCGCGTCTTTCTGTATATGCCGACCAGATAGTCTGGGGACGTTCGCCCGTCCGCATCGACATAGCCGGTGGCTGGACCGACACACCTCCCTTCTGCCTCATGGAAGGCGGCAATGTGGTCAATCTTGCCATCAAGCTGAACGGTCAACCGCCGCTCCAGACTTACGTCAAGCCATGCAGCGAGCCTCACATCGTTCTGCGAAGCATCGACCTCGGCGCGTCCGAAACCATCTCCACATACGAGGAGTTGGCTGCATTCAATAAGGTTGGTTCGCCGTTCTCTATTCCTAAGGCAGCCCTCTCTCTCTCCGGCTTCCTTCCACAATTCTGCAAGGACCAGTACAATTCTCTGGAAGAACAGCTGCGTGCATTCGGATGCGGTCTTGAGGTAACGCTGCTCTCAGCCATTCCCGCCGGTTCTGGTCTTGGCACAAGCTCAGTTCTCGCCGCTACCGTACTCGGCGCATTGAGCGACTTCTGCGGACTGGGATGGGACAAGGCTGAGATCGGTCATCGCACACTCGTCCTCGAACAGCTCCTCACCACGGGAGGCGGATGGCAGGACCAGTTCGGCGGACTCCTGCCGGGCATCAAGCTGCTGCAGACCGAGCGCGGCTTCTGCCAGAACCCAGAGGTTCGCTATATGCCGGACGCACTATTCAATCTTCCAGAATACAAAGCATGCCACCTGCTCTATTACACCGGCATCACACGCACGGCTAAGACCATCCTCGCCGAGATTGTCCGCCGTATGTTCCTTAACGAGCATGACGAACTGGCACAGCTGCGTGAGATGAAAGCGCACGCCCTCGACATGTTCGACGCCATACAGCGCATGGACTTCGAGCGTATGGGACGTCTTGTCGGCAAGACATGGAAGCAAAACCAGGCTCTCGACTTGGGCACCAATCCTCCAGCCGTGGAAGCTCTCACACGCCTCGTTGACGACCTTTGCCTTGGCTATAAGTTGCCGGGTGCCGGAGGTGGCGGCTATCTTTACATGGTGGCAAAGGACGAGGACGCAGCAGCCCGCATCCGCCGCATCCTCTCCGAGAACCGTCCTAATGACAAGGCACGCTTCGTGGAGATGTCGCTCTGCCAAAACGGATTCCAAGTAAGCCGCAGCTAAACGCTGACGCTTTAACAATATCATCTATAGATTACGGATTTATCTATGATTCTGACTTTTTGCTACCCAAATGGCGTAGCCTCAGCAATCTAAGATAAATCCGTAATTTTTATATATATCACACGCTACCTCCGTACGCAGACAAAGAGTCAAATTGGAAACTACTCAGCACATGTCTTCTTGTCAAAAAACATGGCTTTATGTCCGCCATGCAAATATCGTACAAAGAGTAAAAACATGTTACAAAATAAAAATCAATTCTAGAGAATCAAAAAGCTGTTTTTATGGTTTTTTACAGCATAAAAGCCACCATCAATGACCATCAAAAACACAAAGTGCCCTCATAGCGCCACTTTTACAGTCTAAAAGCGGCGCTATTACAATGCAATAGTGGCGCTATTGGGTGGTAATAGCGGCGCTATGACACCCTAAAAGTGCCACTTTGACAACCCGTTTGTTTACGCACTTTTTCCGCAAACCACATAACCGACTGGGTATTAACGATATAGCCCCAAACGCTCAAAACTCAAGAAATTCGCACCAAAGATTTCTTCGTGCGCCGGGCTCATAGTATTGAGCGTTAGAAATGCAAATATTGTCTTCGGCGGAACCGCCGAAGAATTAGGAATTTTGAGTTTTGAGTTTTGAATTATTCTCGGCTTCGCCTACGATTTTGAATTATTCAGTTGTGAATTACAGCAGGCGAGGCAAACATAGGAGGCTATGGCGTCTCGCCGTAGCCACGCATCCACCCATAGCAGAATGCTTCCATATGCTTTAAAACAAAAATCCGCAAGGCCCTACGATGAGGCTTTGCGGATATTATTTATGTTAGCGTTATCAAAAAGACATTACTTCAGCTCTGTCTTGAAGAACTGTGCAACCTGACGGAGGAGGTGGTTGCGGGTGTTGCCTCCGAAGATGCTGTGATTGCGGTTGGTATAGAAGAGTTCGCGGAAGTCCTTGTCTGCCTGAACGAGCGCCTCAGAGTATTCGTAGGTGTTCTGCGGATGAACATTGTCGTCGGCTGTGCCGTGGCAGATGAGGAGAGCGCCGTGGAGCTTCGGGGCACGCTCAATGGGGTTGGTGGCGTAACCGTCAGGATTCTCCTTCGGTGTGCGCATGTAGCGCTCTGTATATACAGAGTCGTAATACTTCCAGTTGGTCGGAGGAGCTATTGCCACACCGGCACGGAAGACGCCACGACCCTCGCTCATACTCATCAGAGTGTTGAAGCCACCGTAGCTCCATCCCCAGATGCCGATGCGGTCCTTGTCGACGTAAGGCAGCGAACCTACATAGAGAGCGGTCTCTACCTGATCCTTCGACTCCAGATTGCCGAGGTTAAGATATGTGCACTTCTCAAACTCTGAGCCACGACCGCCTGTTCCGCGTCCGTCAACGCTTACAACAATGAAGCCCTCCTGAGCGAGATATGAGTCGAAAGCACCGCCCTGACCCATCGATCCGGCGCTCCATGAATTGGTGACCTGTTGGCTGCCGGGACCGCTATACTGATGCATGATGACAGGATACTTCTTGTTGGCGTCGAAGTCCTTTGGCTTTACCATCCATCCGTTGAGCACCACGCCCTCGGAAGTGGTGAATGAGAATGGCTCACGCTTGCAGAAGCCATAGTCAGAAACGAGCTGCTTGACAGCCTTGTTGTCCTCAATGGTGTTAATTAGCTTGCCCTCACGTGTGCGTGTGGTGAATACATAGGGAGTGTTATAGTCGCTCCATGTATTGACGAAGTACTGGAAGTCGCCTGAGAAGAACGCCGTGTTCCATCCCTCACGGTCTGTAAGGCGTACTGTCTTGCCGTTCTTGTGTGTGACGTAGACCTGACGATCTGTAGCTCCAAGGGCAGCAGCCTGATAATATACGTCGCCAGTCTTGGGGTCGTAGCCGTATACGGAAGTGATGTCGTAGTTGCCGTCACCGATGGTGCGCTGCAGCTGTCCGTTCATATTATAGATGTATAGCTTGGTGTAACCAGAGCGATCGCTGGGGAGCAGAATCTTGTCGCCGACGAACTTTACGCCTTCCATTGCCTCCTCACGCACATACTTGTCTACATGCTCCTTGATGATGAGCTGTGCCACGGTGCTGCGCGGATTGACAGCATAGAGGCAGAGGTCGTCCTGATGGCGGTTCATTGTGTAGACAACGATGCGCATCGGGTCGTTGGTGGGCTTGATGCGAGGCATGTAGCCGTCAGCATCGAGAGGCACCTGCAAGCGATTGATCTTATGGCTCTTGATGTCGTAGCTCCAAGCGCTTACGGTGCTGTTGTCCTCACCAGCCTTCGGATACTTGTACGAATATAATCCGGGATAGGTGTCGTACTCTTCCTTCGCGGGCTTCATGCCCTTATACATCTCGAGCGAATAAGTCTTGACCTTCGACTCGTCGTAACGAATCCAGCAGATCATCGTGCCGTCAGCATTGAAGGTAAGAGCGCTGTTGAAGCCGAACTCCTCCTCATTCACCCAGTCGGGTAAACCGTTGATTACCTCATTGAACTTGCCGTCCTTCGTCACCTGAATCTCGGCGTTGTCATAAAGCAGCTTCACGAGGAAGATGTTGCCTCCACGCACGAAAGCCACCTGCTGTCCGTCGGGCGACCATGTGGGAATCTGCTGCTTGTCGCCGTCAGAGAGACGGTCGAGTCGGCGCGACTCTATATTATAAATGTAGAAGTCGGCCTTGAACGAGCGGCGATAGATGCGCTCCGTCTTGGTCTGGATGAGCATTCGCTTTCCGTCGGGCGAAAGCACATAGTCGTCAAAGCCATCAATCTTGCATCCCATGGTGTTCTTCACGTCGAAGAGGACAGAGAGTTCCTTGCCCGTCTTGAACGAACAGCAAACCACGCGTTCGCCGTCCTGACTGATGCGTGCGTAAGTGTCTGTTCCTTCGATAGGATTGATGCCGTTTACTGTCTTGGCGGCAAACTTGCCGCTTGTGATGTCGGGAAGCGTAAGCTTGCCACCAGCCGACATTGTTGCTACAAACATAAGTAGTGCGGTAATGGTTAAGAAAAGACGTTTCATCTTAATGAATTTATTATTAGTTCTTGATTTTCGGTTTTGTATGTTGAGTCGTTTGCAAAGGTATAGAAAAAAACGTACTTTTGCACAATAAAACCATCCAAAGATTCAGAATGAACCCACAATTATATAATGACTACGGCAGCTGGATACGCAGCCAGTTCAGTTTCCGTGTACAGAAAATCAGCATAGACGGCGGTTTCTCATGCCCCAACCGTGACGGAACGGTGTCGGCAGGAGGATGCACGTTCTGCGACAACCGTACGTTTAATCCCTCTTACTGCAATCCGGCGAAGGGCATCCGGGAGCAGATACAGACGGGCAAGGACTTCTTCGCACGGAAATATCCTACCATGCGTTACCTCGCCTACTTCCAGGCATACAGCAACACCTATGCCCCACTCGACACGTTGCGCCGCCGCTATGAAGAGGCGCTGTCGCAGGACGGCGTGGTGGGCATCGTCATCGGCACACGCCCAGACTGCGTGACGGAGGAGACGCTCGACTATCTGGAGGAGCTGAGCCGAAGGACTTTCGTCATTGTGGAATACGGCATCGAGTCGGTGGACAACGCCACGCTGAAACGCATCAACCGCGGGCACACCTTCGAATGCTCAAGGGACGCCATCATCGCCACCCACGAACGCGGCATCCTTACCGGCGGACACATCATCCTCGGGCTGCCCGGCGAGACAGCGGAGGACAACATCAGGCAGGCAGCGGAGATATCAGCCCTGCCCCTCGACATTCTGAAATTGCACCAGCTACAGATAATCCGCGGCACGCAGCTTGCCGAGGACTATCTCAGCAATCCGTTCAAACTTTACACAGCCGACGAATACATAGACGTCTGCATACGTTACATAGAACGACTGCGAAAAGACCTCGTGCTGGAGAGATTCGTCAGCCAGTCGCCTGCCGACATGCTCATTGCCCCGAAATGGGGAATAAAGAACCACGAATTTACGGACCGTCTGGTCAACGAGCTGAAGCGTCGGAGGACATGGCAGGGACGGCTGCTGTAGGTGTCAGGTTCTGCTTACCCAAGGATGGGTAAGCGCAAACCGCTCGCCCAAGCGGAAGCCTTCTTCATAAAGGCGCTCCAGCTTGTCGATGTCCTTCGCCATGCGCGTCACCTCCATAGGACGCTCAGGGCGGATGCACACCACCTTGCCTTCATCCTCAAGACGCTCCACCATCTCAAGCTGACGGTTGTAAGCCTCAAGGCGATGGCTGAGCAGGACACGTAGGCGCGGATAGTTCTTATAGACGAAATGCGGAATCTTATGGTCGCGTCCCGTATCGCGATAACCACGATTGCGCGTAAGCACAAGGACGTTACGTTCATGACCAAGCTCCATGGCTCGCAGAACGGGTATGCTGTCGGCTATGCCGCCATCGAGCATGGGAATGCCGTCCACCGTGACTATCTTGCTGACAAATGGCAGAGAACTGGATGCACGCACGATGTCAATGGCACGCTGACGGTCTGACCGTTCCTGCAGATACATGGCATGACCAGTGAGACAGTTGGTGGTGACAATCTCGAAGGTAGCAGGATTCTGGAAGTAAGTGTCGTAGTCGAAGGGAATAAACTCGTTCGGAAACTTATCGTAAAGAAGCTTAGTGTCGAGAATGCTACCCTGCGTAAGGAAATGACGGAAACCGATGTAATCGTAACGTGCCATATAATCTATGTTCGAGACACGTGCACGGCGTGGCTGACGACTCATATACGACATGCCGTTGCATGCACCTGCCGACACAGCCACCACATAATTAAAATAAAGACCGTGCTTCATAAAACCATCGAGCACACCGCTCGTGAAAACTCCTCGCATTCCTCCGCCTTCAAGCACCAGTCCTGTGTTGTTATCTATAGTCATCATGATGTATAATTGTATTATCCGCATGCAAAAATAATGATTTTCGGGCGAAAAACCATTGAATACATATATTAATAGCGCACACATTTCATAATAAAATATAAAATAAGGCATTGCCGAGACTTTGTCTTTGCTTTGTCTTTTAATTTCATTAACTTTGCAATATTGAGCGCATTAAAACGAATATTAACAATAATATCAATCTAATCATGTTTGACAAAGCAACCTACGTATGCCGCCGCGCCAAGCTCAAGGAGCTCGTAAAGAGTGGTATCATCATATTGTTCGGCAACAATGAGTCGCCATGCAATTGCCCTGCCAACGGATATTCCCCGTTCCGCCAGGATTCGTCATTCCTTTATTATTTCGGACTTAACCGTGACGGACTGGTCGGCGTGATCGACGTCGACAACGACACGGAAACCCTTATCGGCAACGACATCGACATCGAAGATATCGTATGGTTCGGCAGCGTAGACAGCGTGCATGACATGGCAGAAAGCGTGGGCGTGAGCAATTCTGCTCCGATGAAGGCGCTGAAGACAATATGCAACGAAGCCATCAAACTGAAGCGTCGCATTCACTTCCTGCCTCCTTACCGCTTTGACATAAAACTGCAGATATTCAACCTGCTCGGCATCCATCCCGTACAGCAGAAAGAGTCGGCAAGCATCGACCTTATCAAGGCTGTGGTGAAGATGCGCTCCACCAAAGAGCAACAGGAAATCGAGGAGCTGGAGCGTGCAGCCGAGATAGGCTATATGATGCACACAACAGCAATGCGCCTCGTAAAGCCAGGCCTCACGGAGAAATACGTAGCAGGTCAGGTGGACGGCATTGCCTATTCATACGGAGCAATGCCAAGCTTCCCGACCATCTTCAGCCAGCACGGCGAGATTATGCACGGCAACCCCTCGATGGCAGAGCTGGAAAGCGGACGACTGGTGCTCTGCGACTGCGGTGGCGAGACCATCAACAACTACTGCTCGGACAACACACGTACGTTCCCGGTTAACGGAAAGTTCACACAGCGCCAGCTTGAGATTTACTCCATCGTGGAGGAATGTCACGACTACGTACTGGACGTAGCTCGTCCCGGCGTGAAATATATGGACGTTCACTTCGCAGTATGCCGCCTTATGACGGAGCGCCTGAAGGAACTCGGACTGATGAAGGGCGACGTGGACGAGGCTGTGGCAGCCGGCGCACACGCCATGTTCCTGCCTCACGGACTCGGACACATGATGGGTATGGACGTACACGACATGGAGTCGTTCGACCAGATAAACGTAGGCTTCGACGAGGAGACACGTCCACGCCTTGACCAGTTCGGCACAAACTGCCTGCGCATGGGACGCCGTCTGGAGGAAGGCTTCGTGGTGACAGACGAGCCGGGCATCTACTTCATCCCCGCTCTCATCGACGACTGGAAGAAGTCTGGTCATTGTGCTGAATTCCTCAACTTCGACAAGCTGGAGACATACAAGGACTTCGGCGGAATACGTATAGAGGACGACGTGCTCATCACGAAGGACGGTTGCCGATTCATTGGCGAAAAGCGCATTCCATACCATCCGAAGGACGTGGAGGCATTCATGGCGGAGAACTAAGCCGAAGAATGTCTGCATAAAAGCAATAGAGATTAAGAATTTATTTACACAACAACAAAACCAATACCAACAAAACAAAATGAAGAAAGTACTGACACTCGCGCTCCTCGCACTTCTCGCGACTGGCGCAAACGCTAAGCCAAAGAAGGCAGCAAGCAACAAGCCTGTCTTCACAGTAGTGAAGGAGAACCCCATCACAAGCATCAAGGACCAGAACCGTAGCGGCACATGTTGGGCATACTCAACATTGTCTTACTTCGAGGCTGAGATTCTGAAGAAGACCGGCAAGACCTACGATCTCTGCGAGTCTTTCGTTGCTAACAAGGACTACATGGACCGTGCCGTTCAGGTGGTTCGTCTGCATGGCGACTGCCAGTTCGCACAGGGTGGTTCTGCTTACGACGTGTTCTACGTTCTGAAGAACTACGGTATCTGCCCTGAGGACCAGATGCCTTTCCCCGGATCGCTCTACGGTGACTCACTCAACAACTTCAACGAGTTCTTCGGACAGCTCGAGCCGTACGTAAACGGTATCGCAAGAAGCAAGGAGAACAAGATCTCTGGCCAGTGGAAGGTAGGACTCCAGGGCATCCTCGACGCTTACCTCGGCAAGTGCCCGGAGAAGTTCACATACGAGGGTAAGGAGTACACACCGAAAACTTTCGCTGCAAGCCTCGGCCTTGACATGAACGACTACGTGTCAATCACAAGCTACTCACACAAGCCTTACTATTCACAGTACGCTGTTGAGGTGCAGGACAACTGGCGCAACCCGCTGTCTTGGAACCTTCCGATGGAGGATATGGCACGCGTTATCGAGAACGCCGTAATGAACGGTTACACAGTAGCATGGGGTGGTGACGTTAGCGAGCCGGGCTTCACACGTAACGGTCTCGCTTACTTCGTTGACACAAAGAAGGCTGAGAGCCTTTCAGGTAGCGACATGGCCCGCTGGTTGAAGTTGTCTCCGACAAAGCGCACAAGCATCATCGACTCTCTCGGATGCAAGGTTCCTGAGCTCGTTCCTACTCCTGAGCAGCGCCAGCAGCGCTTCGACAACTGGGAGCTTACTGACGACCACGGCATGCTGATCTTCGGTATCGCTAAGGACCAGCACGGCAAGGAGTACTACATGGTGAAGAACTCTTGGGGCGAGACAGGTGCTTACAAGGGCATCTGGTATATGACCAAGAACTACATCGTGGCTAACACCATGGACTACATGGTTAACAAGAACGCCATCCCTGCTGACATCCTCAAGAAGATGGAGGAGGCTAAGAAGAACCAGGGCATCGGCGATTAATTGCCATAGTCACGGCATCTTAATGCCACATTAAACAATAAGGGTGGGTCAGAAGAACTTCTTTCGAGTTTTTCTGACCCACCCTCTTTTTATATAGCTTTATATCTTTGAAACTACAGCAGTTGCGTCTTGAAGCCTAACGACAGTCCGAAGACATCCCAGAATCCAGCCTTCCAGTTATAGCCGAACTTCATTATGCCGATGTCGTTGGCGCTCAGTTCGTAGAAGAAGCTCACCGACTTGACATACTTGCGTCGGCTATGCGGCACCATCTTCGTAATACGTTGTCCCACAAAGATGTTTGGACGTATGCGCGTGGAGAAAGGATAATAACCACCAGCATATCGTACCGGCTGCTTCACCCAGAAGTCGTGACCGAATATGGTATTGAAATACACGCCACATTGCAAGGGTTCGAACGTCCAGCCATGACCCATATACCTCGACCACGGGATGAAGTTCTGCTTCAATGTGAACGTCATCTTGGCATAGTCAGACTCGTACTTGGGCACGAATCCCACAAGCAAGTGGGTTTCCCATTGTCTGCGCTTGCCGTAATCCCAACCAATACCTACGGAGACAAGACCCATATTGCCACAGAACTGCAAAACGTGCTGCGTAGGAATCAGGCTCGCCCAACCCTTACGATAATAATGTATGCGCTTGTCATAACGCGAAAAGTTCTGATTGTTGCCATCACGTACATACTTCGTCGTATCGCGATCAACATACACCAACGAGTCGCCACCACGATGCCAGGCATCCTGAGCAGAAGCAGACGTGAAAGCCAGCAGAGCGACGGCAAATGCCGCCAAAACATTAAACCTCAATGATTTCATAGCTGTATCCTTTAGGAGTGATGGTGAATATGTAATACTTATGCTTCTGCGCACTTCCTACCTGATAATACATCAGACCATTGCCATAGATGTCGTGCTGTTCCGTGTGATGACCGTGTCCATAGAGACAGAAGATGGGTTCGGGGAAGCGCATGACGTAATAATTAAACACCTTAGCCACATTGTTGTTGAACTGTTCGGAATAAGGAGCGGCGTGCATGCACATCACGGTACGGCTGAACTCGTCTGCACGCGACGTCATCTCCTGTTCCATGAAGTCGAAGTTGGGCACGGGACGCGAATAGTCGTACTCAATGGCATTGGTATTCAGGCACACAAACTTCACCCGCCCAGCGATGAAGCTGAAGTCGGGGTCGCCAAACATACGCTCATACACCTCATTGCCGGTTCCAAGACAGTCATGATTGCCAAGCAGCACGACGTAAGGCTTGTTTAGTCGGGCGATGTTGTCACGCGCCCACTCATACTCACGAGTGGAGCCACAGTCAGTTATGTCGCCGCAATGAACCACAAAGTCTATGGTGTCACGACGGTTAATGTCCTTGATTATATTCTGCAGACCATTATAATATTTATGCGAGTCGCTGATGAAAGCAAGGCGGATGGTGTCCTTATCCAGCGTAGACTTCTCTATAAGCGCAATGTTCTTGGCGTTGATACCTTTCTCGCCACGTATATGAACATCGTAAGGATGGACATCAAACACCGTGTCGCATCCAACCAATGCAAGAGCACAACACACCATGCCACAGCATAACAGGCGTCGGAAAATCGTTAGCTTATTCATTTCAGATTGATAATTAATGATGCGTAAAGGTAACAAAAAACACATAAACACACCTTTACAGTATCGTTTTTAAATACTAATTGAACAATAATGCAGCACAAATGAACACATCAGGACCTTTTCATGTCAGAAACCGCCACCAAGACAAGGAAAAAGAGGACCACTGGAAAAAGTGTGTGGATATCGTAGTACAATAAAAACACTATATTGTCCGTTTATAAAGTCAAAGAACGGATAAATATGGAAAAGTATAGACTCCTTGCAGAATGTCTTTTGCCCGAACACATGCTGGATTGGTTCGACCTTAAAGACGTGTTTGTAGAGCAAAAGAAAGAAACAAAGCTTGTTCACATATACCTTGACGAAAACGAGCTGAGACCAGGTGACAGAACCGATATTCGT
>NZ_NOVE01000039.1 GCF_002265625.1 Prevotella sp. 885 | reverse complement strand
ATGAGCCTTTTAGAGGAAAGAGGGTGTGACGATTCTTCCAATTCCAGTTCTTCCAATTAATTTTCAATGGGTTGCGTTTTGCTTCTTTATATATATAACTACTTAATAATCAATTAATTATATAATCCATAAAGAGAGGGTTGGTATGTGCGTGCCCTTATTGGAATCTGGAAGATTTGGAATATTGGAAGATTCGTCTTTCCTGATTGGCTGCATTTGTGAATGAACTGAAACGCCTTTCGCTTATTTCCTCGGTTTGCCTTCTTTCTCCAAGGCTTCCCCCTGAGGGCAGTTTGCCTCTGCGCGGCGTGTTTCCTCTACGAGGCATTCCCAAGCTTGCCTAATCTCGCGCATCACTCCGACGGCGAACCTCTCGACGTCAAATCCCTCACCTGCGTTCACCTCCTTGAAGTTGAAGCGCACATGGCCGTCCCTAAAGCGGTAAGTTAGGGTGATGAAGTGGCCGTTAAACAATCTGACGTTACGCTTTTCGGGTGCCATACAGCCCCTTTCCACGAAGCTGGCGCCAAACTCGTCGTCCAACACCAGGCTGCCCAAATAAGCCTTGCCGACCTTGAGGAGCGCGTCTTCACGAAGAAGCGTCCTCAAGTCAATGCAGAGCATAATGTTCTTTTTATACATAATTGCTTCGGACAGACAGGAATGGTTTGGTCTGTGCTGCCCTCGGCAATGGGGAAACGAGGGCAATAACGGTAAGCGGTTTTCGGCGTATGGCTTACGTCATGTGGGCGAAAGAAAAAACAAAAGCCGAAACACTCTGAAAATCAAGAGCATTTCGGCTGAAAAAATTCTGTAAAAAAAAATGTCTGCGCTTACAAAATCGCTTACGTACGGTCCTTACGGCTTACACAAGAGCCTATAGGCACTTGGTGGAACGTAGCTGTCTTTGACAGACTTCGTAAAGAGCGGCGTCGCTGAGGTCTTCTTCATTGTCGTCCCTTGCGTTACGTTGGGGTAGGGGACTGCTGGTGTCGAGGATAAGAATGGAGATACTGATTTTTTCCTCTATATCCTTACTGATGCGGCGTCTGTCCGAGTTGGGAGTTTTGCCGAACTGCTTTTCCACAAGATGCTTGGCGGAACAGTTGGTCTGCTTCTCGATAAAGTCCTGCTCTAAGAGTTGCTGCATCAGGATGGTAAGCGTGGCGCTTGTGCCCGTCCACTTGATGTCGCAATGACGTGGCTGCCCCTCAAACAGGCGGTCGAAGTCGTCAGGATCCGTGTCTGCGTCTATCCATTTCCATTCCGTCCATTTGCGGTACAGTATGTCCACTCTTTGCCTTTGCCGCGCCATAATCCCTTTGTTTCCATGTCTGTAATATCTTATGGTAAGAGGCTTTTCGTTGGCCGTGACAGCCTTCTTCCGGCGCTTTCCGCTTTTGTCTGCGCTGCCTTCGCTATGGCTGTTTCCGTCCCACGGATCTTCCTCGACGAAGCGGTCGAACCATCCGTCCGGCATCTGCAGGGATACTATTCTGTCGAGAGTGTGGCTCCATCCCTCTGGCGTGTTGTCCGCCACAATACATGTCAGATTCCACGTCAGGGTGAAATTATAGAACGGGTGGCGGCTGGTGTTGACGGCAAGTATGGCGAAGCCGAAGACGATGCAGACTGCTTTGCGCACCTCTTCTTGGTTTACGTGTCGGTCGAAGCGTCTGTACTGGTTGAATTTCATGAGCCATAGGTTTTGCAGTTCCGGAATCACCTCTTCTCCTTTTTCGGCTATTACGGTCAGCAATTCTTGAGTCTCGGCGAAACACTCTTCAGGGCATAGCCCGAACTCAGTCAGTTCAGCTTCCAGCTGCGGTCCGATTTTACAGACCGCCCTGTAAAGGTGGTTTTCTGCATAGAGATTATTTACGGCCTCTATCTCTGCGTTTTGGAATCTCGTCTTCATTAACGTAATCTTGCGTTTGTTCTTCTATTATGTCAAACCATTGTTCAAGTATTGACCGTCCGTCCAGAATGTGCTGTCCGTTGCTGAAGTCATTCAGCATTTCCTTGGTCATGGGGAAGAAAGCCTTGACGTAGTCGTTGATGCGATATGTCTTGAAGTCCTTGAATGTGATGCAGATATCGTAGCCGTTATCGGCACACAGTCTCACCATTTCTGCCATGTCCCTGTTTTTGGGCGATATGTTTCCGTGGCTGTTCTGGTCGAATTCCAGGGTATAGAAGCCCTTGATGGCTTTCGATATCTCTGCAGTCCTTACAATAGCCTTCACTCTTGCCGACTTTATCTCCGTGGTTTTCGACTTGTTTATCTTCTTCGGGTTCTGGAATGTGAAGGTCACTCTGCGTATATAGTCGCCATGTTCGTAAATGCGGTCGTAAACAAACTGCCAGATGTCGGTAGGCTTCATGCGCGACTCTATGCGCATCGCAAGATCGTATCGGTCGGCAAGGATGCGGTTGAAGTTGTCCAGCAGCATGTCGCGCAGCATATCGGGTTTGCTTCCCCATGCTGTCGACTTCTCTATGGCAAGGATGCAATGTCCTGGTCGGTTGTCGATAAGCACGTGGCAGTAGGGGTTTGATTCCAGTTCCTGCATTTCGTAGTTGTCGATGCCGTGTCTGTCTTTGCCGTTACGTGTCCACCATTCCTTCAGCTGGCTGTTGTTGACGCGCCATACGTATATGTCGCCTTGCTTCGCTATGACATCGTTGGGCAGACGCGTGAATTCGCCTTTCTTGTTCTGCTTGCCAAGGTTGTCCACCGAATTTTTGTCGAACAGGCTGGCAAAGCAGGTTTGTGCTATATTTAGGTTGTTTGTGCCGTCGGTGCCGTCAGACTTTGCCGTAATGGTAGGCTCAGGGTTCTTGTGGAAGTCGTATTTGTAAATGGCGTACGAGGATTCTTCTTTGTTCATAAGCAGTTTTTTGGAGGTTAATAATTGTGATGATCAAGGTTTGGCGGTTATCCGTCAAATCAGATGGTTGTATGAATTGGATACAAATGTAAGCAAATTTTATTGAATGGGAGAAGAAAATGTTGGGAAAATCCTTTCTGCGCCCCCAAAGGTCAGCTCTTATGTTGTATATAGTAAAACGGACTATAGTAATGTATATGTAGATTCTTTTCTGCAAGCAGCATTCTTTTTCAGTTAATGTAAACTGTTTATTGAGAATAAAAATGTATCTTTGCACGTTAATCAAATATTATGTAGCAATATAAATAATCGTGTCAAGACCGTATTGGCAGAAATAGGTATTACACGAGTTGATTTGCCATACAAAAGTGGAATGAACAGAATATGAGATATACTATCGAAGAGATACGTCAGATGCCCGAAGGGCAGACTTTCGACTGCAAGAGCATTCATATAGAACCGAAGGCTCTCGCCAACACTATTGTCGCTATGGCAAATGCCGATGGCGGCATGATAGCCGTAGGTATATCCGACAAAACTCGTCGTATCGAGGGTGTCAACCAAGACAAGGCTCATTTGAATGAGATACTTCGCACTCCGTTTGATTTCTGTGTACCCACCATTTCTGTTACGACAGAGTTCATGCCTTGCCAAGACAGCGAGGGCAATGACAACCACATACTGATAATCCATGTCCCGGCCAGTCCTCGCCTCCATGCCAACCAAGCCGATGAGGTGTTTTGGCGGGTGGGCGACAAGTCGCGTAAGCTACCCTTTGAGGAACGTCTGCAACTGATGTATGACAAGGGTGAACGATACTATGAGGACAGCCCTGCCTACGATGCCACTATCGAGGATATCGACATGGATACCGTAAAAGCATATATGAAGCGCATTGGTTATGGCAAGTCTCCAATGGAATACCTGCAAGAGAACAAAGGATTCCTGACTTACAAGGGCGATGTACCACAAGTCAGCACTGCCTGCATCTTGCTCTTCGGTAAGCGTCCCCAGAACTTCTTCCCTCGTGCCCGTGTCCGTTTTATCAAGTACTATGGCACAGAAGAGAAAGTCGGCAGGGAAATGAACGTTATCAAGGATGTCACCTTCGAGGGGCGCATCCTCGACCAGATACAGAAAACCATCGATTACCTCGAAACGCAAGTGAAGGAACATTCCTATCTCGGTGAGGACGGACTCTTCAAGACCGACAGGGAATATCCTAAGTTCGTGATACAAGAGATGACGGTAAACTCGGTTTGCCACCGCGATTATAGCATCAAAGGAACGGAGATACAGATAAAGATGTTTGACGACCGACTTGTGTTCGAGACCCCCGGTAAGCTGCCAGGTATCGTCCGCACCGACAATATCCGCCACACCCATTTTTCCCGTAATCCCAAGATAGCCGAGTACCTGAAAGCCTACGACTATGTAAAGGAGTTCGGTGAAGGAGTTGACCGTATGTGTCGTGAGCTTTCTGCCATTGGCACGAAGGAACCCCAATATCATCTGGTTGCCTTTATAATGAAAACTTCTGTGTGGGCTAATTTATTGGAGGAAGAGCAAGAAAAGACTATGTCCGACCAGAAGCGACCAGAAAGCGACCAGAAAGATAGTGAAACTACCCAGAAACTACCCAGAAACTACCCAGAAACTACCCAGAAACAAGCTCTGGATATAACGCCCGTACAAAAAGAAATTATCGAATTCCTGCTTAAATGTCCATATGCGGGACGTAAAGAAATATCATCTCACTTAGATTCTTTATCAGAAGATGGTGTAAAATACAACTTAAAATTACTCCAGCAGAAAGGCATCATAAAACGCATAGGTCCAAATAAGGGAGGGTATTGGAAAGTTTTGACATTTGAATAGGAACTAAAACAAGGACTAATTATGTGGACAATAGGATATATTCAATAAACGCATACCGACTGATTTAAAGCGAAAGCCTATAGTCAGTCGTTTTTTATTTTGTTGTTGTTTTCTTTTATAACCTAAAATCCGCAACCTGTAAATTTACTATTTATCATAACACCGATTATGTTAACAAAGGACACTCTTCTTTATTTAGGCGAAAAAAGACTTGTTGGTTAAACGTTGTTAATTTTGATACTTTGAATTAAAAAAGTCGTTTATTAATTATTATCTTTGTAATATCAAATAAGAACTTGAATTGTTAACATTCTTCATTATGGAAAATAATACAGAACTCATTTCACAATGTGAGGCAAGAGCCAAGGAATGGCTCACTCCGTCATTTGACGAGGCCACAAGAACAGAAGTACAGAAAATGCTCGATTCTGAGGACAAATCGGCCCTTATCGACGCTTTCTATCAGAACCTCGAATTCGGTACTGGTGGTTTGCGTGGCATCATGGGTGCCGGAACCAACAGAATGAACAAATATATCGTCGGCATGGCTACACAGGGATTTGCCAACTACATCCTTAAGGCATTCCCCGGAGAGAAGGATCTCTCGGTTGTTGTAGGTCACGACTGCCGTAACAACTCACGCCTTTTCGCAGAAACCGTAGCTGCCATTTTCTCAGCCAACGGCATCAAGGCATATCTTTTCGAAGGTCTTCGCCCTACCCCGGAAATTTCGTTCGCCATTCGTCAGCTCGGCGCTAAGGCTGGCGTGAACGTTACTGCTTCACACAACCCGAAGGAATACAACGGATATAAGGCTTACTGGAGCGACGGCGCTCAGGTATTGGCTCCGCACGATACAGGCATCATCGAGGAAGTGAACAAGGTAACGATTGAGGACGTGAAGTTCGAGCCTAACAAGGACCTTATCAAGATTATAGGTGGCGAGATGGACTACGACTATATGACAGCCGTACATTCAGCTATGATTGACCAGGACGTCATCAACCGTCAGAAGGACCTCAACATCGTTTATTCTGCCATGCACGGTACAGGCCGTGTTATCGTTCCGCTCTGCCTCCGTTCATGGGGCTTCCAGAACATCAACGTCGTTCCTGAGCAGATGGTTGTAGACGGCAACTTCCCGACCGTTGTTTCGCCTAACCCTGAGAATGCAGAGGCTATGACCCTCGGCATGAAGCTCGGTACGAAGCTTAACGCCGACCTCGTTGTCGCAACCGACCCTGACGCAGACCGTCTTGCCATCGTCTGCCGCGACGACAAGGGCGAATGGATGATCATCAACGGCAACCAGACAGCCATGATGTTCTGCTACTATATCATCGAGAACAAGAAGAAGCTGGGCAAGCTCCAGCCTACAGACTTCCTCGTCAAGACCATCGTTACAACGGAGGTTATCGCTGAGATAGCCAAGAAGAACAACGTGGAGCTTCGCGACTGCTACACAGGCTTCAAGTGGATTGCACGCGAGATTGCCATTTCTGA
The DNA here is from genome assembly GCF_002265625.1 of Prevotella sp. 885. Taxonomy (GTDB): domain Bacteria; phylum Bacteroidota; class Bacteroidia; order Bacteroidales; family Bacteroidaceae; genus Prevotella. Next base: position 28,500 of record NZ_NOVE01000039.1, on the reverse strand, counting down.
GGGCAAGCAGCAGTATATCGGCGGTGGCGAGGAGAGCTTCGGCTTCCTGCCTTACGACAAGGTTCGCGACAAGGACGCTCCTGCTTCCATCTGCCTTATCTGCGAGATTGCAGCATGGGCCAAGGATCAGGGCAAGACTCTCTACGACCTCCTGATGCAGATTTATGCTGAGTATGGCTTCAGCAAGGAGTTTACGGTTAACGTGGTACGTCCGGGCAAGACTGGCGCCGACGAAATCAAGCAGATGATGGCAGCCTTCCGTCAGAACCCGCCGAAGGAGCTTGGTGGCAGCAAGATTTGCGTATGGAAGGACTACCAGAACCTCACTCTTACAAAGGAGGATGGCAGCGTGGAGAAGCTCGACATGCCTGCTACAAGCAACGTTCTGCAATGGTTCTGCACAGACGGCACCAAGGTGAGCGTTCGTCCTTCAGGTACAGAGCCTAAGATCAAGTTCTACATCGAGGTGAAGGATCCGTCGTTCAAGTGTGCCGGATGCTACGAGCGTTGCTCGAAGGATGCAGACAAGAAGATTGAGGCTATCAAGAAGGGTCTCGGACTCGACTAATATTTAAGAACATTCGAGACTGTCATTTATGATGGTCTCGTACAAGCAACATGTCCACTTGAAAGAGTTTTTATTCACTAAACCTTTTAAGTGGACATTGTTGTTTTATTTACTAAAACATCAAAAAATGAATAGAAAGTTGTTTTCAGTTCTCCTGTTCTCCTTTTCTTTAGGTCTCGGCTCGGCAAATGCACAGAACTTTGCACGTAAGGTGAATACGCTTATAGGAACGGACTACACAGGAAATACATATCCAGGAGCGCAGGCACCTTTCGGAATGGTGCAGCTTAGCCCTGACAACGGACTGCCAGGATGGGACCGCATAGCAGGCTACTTCTATCCGGACAGCACTATAGCCGGCTTCAGCCATACGCATCTCTCTGGTACGGGAGCTGGCGACCTATACGACATCTCCTATCTTCCAGCCACAAAGCCTTTCTCAATCGGCGAAGAACCGTTGGGGCTGCATTCCAAATTCAGTCATAAAGATGAGACGGCATACGCAGGATATTATCAGGTAAGGCTGCAGGACTACGATATTAATGTGGAACTTACCGCAACACCACGATGTGGCGTTCAACGCTATACTTTCCCTAAGAATGGCAAGGAAAGATATGTGGTGCTGAATCTTGCAAAGGCGATGAACTGGGACGCCACAAAGAATTCGGGCATCACACTTGTAGATTCGTTCACTATTGAGGGCTATCGCTTCTCGGACGGTTGGGCAAGAGGGCAAAGAGTATGGTTTCGTACTCGCTTCTCGCAGCCTATCAAGTCCATAGAGATAGAGAAGACTCCCATTTCTTCAGACGCAAACGGATGCGTGGCTTACTTGACGTTCGATGCTGACGGTCCGGAACAGCTTGTTCTGTGTACGTCATTATCAGGTACAGGCAAGGAAGGAGCAAAGAAAAATCTGCAGAAGGAATGTTCAAGTAATGATTTTGATTATTACAAGCAACAGGCTGAGAGACAATGGGATAAAGAACTTGGTAAGATAGAAATAGAAGGCGGCACAAAGAGTCAGCAGACATGCTTCTATACTGCCTTGTATCATGCTATGATAGCCCCCACCCTATTCTGCGACGTGGACGGTTCGTATATGGGTCCTGACGGCAAGACGCATGTCCAGACAGCATGGCAGAACTACAGCACATTCTCTTTGTGGGACACTTATCGTGCTGCTCATCCCCTTTACAGCATCATCGACCAGAAACGTGCCGCCGACATGGTAAACTCGCTCGTGGCTTTCAGTAAGGAAAACGGCAGGTTGCCGGTATGGAACATGTGGGCTTCAGAGACGGATATGATGATTGGTTATCATGCCGCTTCTGTCATAGCAGAGGCTGTCCTTAAAGGCTTACCGGGAATTGACGCCAATGCTGCCCTGGACGAATGCGTCAAGACAGCCAACCTGGACGATTATAGAGGCATCGGCATGTATAAGAAGTTGGGTTATGTGCCTTACGACATCAAGGAGCCGACACTTGGCGACGACTGGTCGTTATCGCGCACTTTGGAATACGCTTACGATGATGCCTGCATAGCCGAACTGGCAAAGATGCTTGGAAAGACAGACGTTTACAAGACATTCTCAAAACGTGCGCAGAATTACCGAAACGTATATAATCCGACATCCACTTTCATGCAGCCTCGCGACTCGAAGGGCGACTTCCAGCCTGACTATTCGCCAGACAACTATACCTCACATATATGTGAAAGCAACGGTTGGCATTATATGTGGTCAGTTCAGCACGACGTCAAGGGCCTTGTAAAGCTCGTAGGCAAGAAGCGTTTCACGGAAAAGCTGGACAGCATGTTCACGTATAGTCCGAAGGCTAATGCAGAACTTCCGCTTTTCAGCACGGGAATGATTGGTCAGTATGCTCAAGGCAACGAGCCGAGTCATCATGTGGCTTACCTGTTCAATAAGATAGGACAACCCGAGAAGACGCAGAAATACATATACGAAATCCTAACCGGACTCTATAAGGACACTCCCGACGGTCTTTGCGGCAACGAAGACTGCGGACAGACGTCAGCATGGTATGTGTTAAGTGCTCTTGGATTCTATCCGCTTAATCCCGTAAGTTGCCAGTATGAACTGGGCACTCCGTTATTCAAGAAAGCCACCATCCATCTTGAGAACGGCAAAGACTTTGTCATAGAGAGCCAAAACCATACCGATGGCAAGTATGAGGTGGAGAGCGCATACATCAACGGCAAGAAGGTGAAGGACTATACCATCGACCACAAGGCTATGATGAACGGCGGAACCCTAACATTTAAGATGAAACAATAATATGAATCCAGACTTGACATTTTATATCATCTGCATCCTCATCGCGATAGTAGGATTCTTGGTATTCAAGAAAGTGACCAGCTGTCTGTTTAAGGCTGCGCTTACGATAGTGGCAGTCGTAATACTTGCAGCCATTTACTTTATGTACATAAAATGATAACATTAATAGTTGATAGCGGAAGCACCAAGACTTCTTGGTGCTTCGCTTTTTTGCCAGATACGAAATCGGCAGACGGGGCGAGGACTGTTACTACAGAAGGACTTAATCCTGCCGTAATGTCAGCAGAAGAAGTGGAGGAAAAAATAGCCAAAGCCTTAAACCATTGTCTGCAATCCCTAAGCATTTCAGCAGCCGACGTTGACAACGTGTTTTTCTATGGTGCCGGATGCATAGCAGGAAGAGCAGGTGTGGTAAGCGAAAGCATTTCCTCAATACTTGTTGATGCAAAGATATACGTGGCAGATGATCTGCTTGGAGCAGCAAGAGCCTTGTGCGGTCATAAGTCCGGCATAGCATGTATTTTAGGAACCGGATCGAACTCGTGTCTGTATGATGGAGAAAACATAGTGGCGCACACTCCTGCCTTAGGATATGTCTTGGGCGACGAAGGAAGTGGAGCTGTATTAGGCAGGAAATTCCTTAATGCCGTATTAAAGCAGACATTACCCGAAAACATCCGCAAACGGTTTCTTCAGGAAAGCGGGCTGGATATGGCTGAGGTCATAAATCGGGTGTACCGCTCCCCTGCCCCAAACCGATTCCTTGCATCCATGTCAAAATACATTCACGGCTATTTGGACGAAAAGGAAGTAAGGGATATCGTGATTGATAATTTTGAGGATTTCATCCGCAACAACATACTTGCTTATGGCGACGAATTCAGAACAATAAATGTTGTCGGAAGTATCGCCTACCACTATAAGGAGCAACTGACAGAAGCTGCAAGCAGGAATGGCTTTCAAATCGGGAAGATAATAAAAAGCCCGATAGAAGGACTGATAGAATACCACATGAGTTAAGAAATTATGCTGTTATTTTAAGTTTTTCAGACTGTGTTACCGAAAACATTTAAAAAATGCAATATCGAGATAGCAGTTTTTATATAAAACATTTGGATTTCTGCAAAATAGGGATTATCTTTGCAGTTAACAAGAAAAAGTAATAAAACTTACAATTGACAAACATACTAAAATAGTAATAACATATAATATATTTTTTAAAAACCTAATTAACAATTATGAGTGAGAAAAGAGTTTATACCTTTGGTAATGGTAAGGCTGAAGGTAAAGCTGATATGAGAAATTTGTTAGGAGGTAAAGGCGCGAATCTCGCTGAGATGAACCTTATTGGTGTTCCCGTGCCTCCTGGTTTCACAATAACAACTGACACTTGCAACGAGTATTATAAGGTAGGTCAGGCTAAGATCGTTGAACTGCTTGCTGATGAAGTGAATGCTGCCGTGGCTCACACGGAGGAACTTATGAACTGTAAGTTCGGCGACCCGAAGAATCCTCTCTTAGTTTCTGTACGTTCAGGTGCACGTGCTTCTATGCCTGGTATGATGGACACCATCCTCAACCTTGGTCTTAACGACGAGGTGGCTGAGGGTATGGTAGCCAAGACTGGCAACCCCCACTTCGTATACGATAGCTACCGCCGTTTCGTACAGATGTACGGCGACGTTGTTCTTGGCATGAAGCCGGAGAACAAGGAAGACATTGATCCGTTCGAAGCCATCATCGAGAAGGTAAAGGAGGAGCAGGGCGTTGTTCTTGACAAGGACCTTTCTGTAGAGTCACTCAAGAAGCTTGTTGAGCTCTTCAAGAAGGCCATCAAGGATCAGACCGGCAACGACTTCCCGACCGATCCTAAGGAGCAGCTTTGGGGTGCCATCTGCGCAGTATTCCGCAGCTGGATGAACGAGCGTGCTATCCTCTATCGTAAGATGGAAGGAATACCTGACGAGTGGGGTACTGCAGTTTCTGTAATGGCTATGGTATTCGGCAACATGGGCGAGACATCAGCAACAGGTGTTTGCTTCAGCCGTGATGCCGGTAACGGCGAGAACCTCTTCAATGGCGAGTACCTGATTAATGCTCAGGGCGAGGACGTTGTAGCTGGTATCCGCACTCCGCAGCAAATCACAAAGATCGGTTCGCAGCGTTGGGCTGAGCGTGCAGGTATCTCAGAGGAAGAGCGTGCTGCCAACTATCCTTCTATGGAAGAGGCTATGCCTGAGCTTTATAAGGAACTTGACGCACTTCAGGACAAGCTCGAGAAGCACTATCGCGATATGCAGGACATGGAGTTTACCGTTCAGGAGGGCAAGCTTTGGTTCCTCCAGACACGTAACGGCAAGCGTACTGGTACTGCTATGGTTAAGATTGCCATGGACCTTCTCCACGAGGGTATGATTGACGAGAAGACTGCTATTCTTCGTTGTGAGCCGCAGAAGCTCGACGAACTTCTGCACCCCGTATTCGATAAGCTCGCTCTCTCTAAGGCAAAGGTTATCACACAGGGTCTTCCTGCATCTCCTGGTGCTGCTTGCGGTCAGATCGTATTCCATGCTGACGACGCTGAGGAGTGGCATGATGATGGCAAGAAGGTAATTATGGTTCGTATCGAGACTTCTCCTGAGGACCTCGCAGGTATGTCTGCTGCAGAAGGTATCCTTACAGCTCGTGGCGGTATGACCTCACACGCAGCCGTTGTGGCTCGTGGTATGGGTAAGTGCTGCGTTTCAGGTGCTGGTTCTATCAATGTAGACTACAAGGCAAAGACCGTAGAGATAGAGGACGTTGTTTATAAGGAAGGCGACTATATCTCTTTGAACGGTACAACAGGTCAGGTTTACGCCGGTCAGATTGAGACAAAGGCTGCTGAGCTTTCTGGTGACTTCAAGGAGCTTATGGACCTCTGCGACAAGTACACCAAGATGGAGATCCGTACCAATGCAGACACTCCGCATGACGCAAAGGTTGCTCGCACATTCGGCGCTAAGGGTATTGGTCTGACACGTACAGAGCACATGTTCTTCGACGACCAGAAGATCGTTGCTATGCGTGAGATGATTTTGGCTGATACTGTAGAGGGTCGTGAGAAGGCACTTGCCAAGCTCCTCCCCTATCAGAAGGCTGACTTCTACGGCATCCTCAAGGCTATGGACGGTTGCCACGTGAATATCCGCTTGCTCGATCCGCCTCTCCACGAGTTCGTACCCCACGATAAGGCTGGTCAGGAGACAATGGCTAAGGAGATGGGCGTGAGCGTTACGGAAATCAAGAAGCGCGTAAACTCACTTGCCGAGAACAACCCGATGCTTGGTCATCGTGGCTGCCGTCTTGGTATCACATTCCCCGAGATTACAGCTATGCAGACACGTGCCATCCTTGGTGCTGCTTGCCAGCTGAAGAAGGAAGGCTTCAACCCACGTCCTGAAATCATGGTTCCGCTCATCGGTACTGTACAGGAGCTCAAGCAGCAGAAGTCCATCATCCTCACTACCGCTAAGGAGGTATTCGCAGAGTATGGCGTAGAGGTAGAGTTCGAGATTGGTACAATGATTGAGATTCCTCGTGCTGCCCTTACAGCTGCCAAGATTGCCAAGGAGGCACAGTACTTCTCATTCGGTACTAATGACCTTACACAGATGACCTTCGGCTATTCTCGTGACGACATCGCCACATTCCTCCCTGCATACATGGAGAAGAAGATCTTGAAGGTTGACCCGTTCCAGGTTCTCGATCAGGAGGGTGTTGGTCAGCTCATCAAGATGGCAGTTGAGAACGGTCGCGCCACACGTCCTGACCTCCGCACAGGTATCTGCGGCGAGCATGGTGGCGAACCTTCATCAGTTAAGTTCTGCGCAAAGGTAGGCATGAACTACGCTTCATGTTCTCCGTTCCGCGTGCCTATCGCACGTCTTGCTGCTGCGCAGGCTGCTGTAGAGGAATAATCATAGAATGAAAAATTAGTATAATAAGAGGCAAGCATCTGATTTCGGGTGCTTGCCTTTTTCCTTTTCAACACGTTTTAAATCACGCTTGTGAGTTCTTGCTTGGATGTGTCATCTTCATTCTGTCTGGGTAATGTACATGTTTAAGAGAACGCGAAATATATAATAAAAATCAATCATTAAGATGATGTAATCAGAATAAAATTAGTAACTTTGCCGAATGATGTAGATTGTAACCATTAATATTAAGATTAAATGTTAATAGAATATAAGAAAGCAAACATATATCAGTCGGACAGTCTGGTGCTTGAGGATGTCTGCTTCGAGGTTGAGCCAGAACAGTTCGTATACGTCATCGGCAAGGTGGGTACGGGCAAGTCATCGTTGTTAAAGACGATGTATTGCGAGCTCGACATCGACAAGCGGAACGCCGAGAAGGCAGAGGTGCTGGGACGCAATCTGCTCACCATCAAGCGCCGTGAGGTGCCGGCTCTTCGCCGTGAGATGGGTGTGATTTTTCAGGATTTCCAGTTGCTGCACGACAGAAACATATACAAGAATCTTGAATTCGTGCTACGCTCCACAGGATGGAAGTCTGCGAAGGAGATAGACGAGCGCATTGACCTCGTTCTGGACGCTGTGGGAATGAAGGAGAAGAAAATGGAGCTGCCGCATGAGCTCTCTGGAGGCGAGCAGCAGCGTATAGCCATAGCACGTGCGCTCCTCAACCATCCGAAGATAATTATAGCCGACGAGCCGACAGGCAACCTTGACCCCGAGACGGCAGAAAAGATTGTGGGACTGCTCTACGAGATCAGCCATACGGGAGAAACGTCTGTGGTGATTTCAACACACAACCATAGTCTAATCGACAAGTTTCCGGGACGCGTCTACAAATGCGCCGACGGCAAGCTGACGGATGTCAGCCAAGAATATAGCAAAACGGTAAAGCAATAAATCAACTATTATTTTAAGAGAGTAATATGAAAGTAATGAAATTTGGCGGTACTTCCGTAGGTACCCCTGAACGGATGAAATCAGTAGCCAAGATGGTTTCTCAGTCAGGCAATCAGGTGTTTGTTGTTCTTTCAGCCATGTCTGGAACGACGAATTCCCTCGTTGAGATTTCAAATTATCTTTATAAAAAGAACAGCGACGGCGCCAACGATGTCATAAACAACTTAGAGAAGAAGTATATGCAGCACGTGGAGGAACTCTACTCCACGGACGAAATGAAGCAGCGCACAAGAGATTTCCTCGTGTCGGAGTTTAATTATCTCCGATCGTTCACAAAGGATCTCTTCACAAGCTTTGAGGAGAAGAACATCGTAGCTCAAGGCGAGATTATAAGCACCAATATGATGACCAACTATCTCCTTGAGAAAGGCGTTAAAGTGGTTCTGCTCTCTGCCTTCGACTTCATGCGCACGGACAAGAACGCCGAGCCTGACTCACACTACATCAAGGAGAAGCTCGGAGCCGTAATGAAGGAGAACGAGGGCTATCAAGTGTATATCACGCAGGGCTTTATCTGCCGTAACGCCTACGGAGAAGTGGACAATCTGCTCCGCGGCGGTAGCGACTTTACGGCTTCGCTTATCGGAGCTGCCCTCCCCGCAGAGGAAATCCAGATATGGACCGACATTGACGGCATGCATAATAACGACCCGCGCGTCGTGGAGAATACGGAGGCCATCCGTCAGCTCAACTTCGAGGAGGCAGCCGAGCTGGCTTACTTTGGAGCGAAGATTCTTCACCCGACATGCGTACAGCCAGCTAAGTTTGCCGGCATCCCAGTACGTCTTAAGAACACCATGGATCCGGAGGCAGACGGCACGATTATTGACAACGTGCTGTTGCGTGGCAAGATAAAGGCTGTTGCCGCAAAGGACAATATCACGGCCATCAAGATAAAGTCGTCACGAATGCTCTTCGCCACAGGTTTCCTGCGTAAGGTGTTCGAGATATTCGAGTGTTATCAGACACCTATCGACATGATTACCACGAGTGAGGTGGGCGTATCGATGAGTATTGACAATACATCTCACCTTAACGAGATTGTGGACGAGCTCAAGAAATATGGCACGGTAACCGTGGACAGCGACATGTGCATCGTCTGCGTGGTGGGTGACCTCGACTGGAACAACCTAGGCTTTGAGACTCTTGTCCTTGACGCTATGAAGAACATACCGGTACGTATGATTTCGTATGGCGGCAGCAACTACAATATCTCGTTCCTCATCCGTGAGGCGGACAAGAAGAAGGCGCTCCAGAACCTTAGCGACGTGCTCTTCCACAATAAGTAAAAAAAAGACACATACTCTATATATACACATAACCAAGCCATTCCTGCGAGAGGAATGGCTTGGATAATAATAATCATGCTATGATGATATCAAAAGAGAGTTTTTCGGACATAACTACCCCTTTCTATTATTACGACACACAGTTGCTTCAGGATACGCTTGACACTATAAAGAAGGAGACGGCGAAGCATCCACGATGGAGCGTGCATTATGCCGTCAAGGCCAACGCCAATTCTAAAGTTCTGGAAATAATAGCCCGTAACGGACTGGGCGCCGACTGTGTGAGCGGAGGAGAGATAAAGGCAGCCCTGAAAGCTGGATTCCCTGCAGAGAGCATCGTATTCGCAGGTGTAGGAAAGAGTGACTGGGAAATTCGTCTCGGTATCGAAACTGGCATATTCTGCTTTAACGTGGAGTCGCTTGCAGAACTGGAAGTCATCGAGGAAATCGCATCAGAGTATGGTAAGGTGGTGAGTGTGGAACTGCGCATCAATCCGAATGTAGGAGCACATACTCATGCCAACATCACTACCGGACTGGCTGAGAACAAGTTTGGCATCGCTATGGAAAGTATGACGGACGTCATCCGCAAGGCCAAGGAGATGAGCCATGTGAAGGTAATAGGACTGCATTTCCATATCGGGTCGCAGATACTCGTAATGGACGATTTCAAGGCTCTCTGCAGCCGCATAAACAATCTGCAGGAAAGCCTTGAAAAGGAAGGCATAACCTTCGACAACATTAATGTAGGAGGTGGGCTTGGTATCAATTATGACAATCCTGACGCCGAACCAATTCCTGACTTCCAGAGCTACTTCTGCACGTACGAGGAAAATCTGAAGCTCCGTGAGAGTCAGACCCTGCACTTCGAGCTTGGAAGAGCTGTTGTGGGTCAATGCGGCTCGTTGGTGTCAAGAGTGTTGTATGTGAAGCAAGGCTCGCACAAACAGTTTGCCATACTGGATGCGGGCATGACAGACCTTATACGTCCCGCATTATATCAGGCTGTGCATCAGATAGAGAATCTGAGCAGCAAGGAAGCATGTGAGACGTATGACGTCGTCGGACCGATATGCGAGTCGAGTGATGTGTTCGCAAAGAATATAGAACTGAACAAATGCCATCGTGGCGACCTCATAGCCATCCGCTCTGCGGGTGCTTACGGCGAGGTGATGTCAAGCACATACAACTGCCGTCCGTTGCCCAAGGCATATTTTTCGGAAGAATCTTAAAACATATAATTTTCGGAAGAATCTTAAATAACCATGCTTATAGATACATTTACAATAATAGCGATATGCACGCTTGTGCTGCTCGTAATATTGTCCTCTGTACTTAATCCGTTTCTGCGAAAAGTGGAAAGCGCAGCAGATGCGGACGAGAATGAAGTGGCAGAGAGCGAGATGCCGGCAGTCTCGATTGTTGTCCTAGCTACGGGCACAACCGAGACTCTCGACGCACATCTCTCCGTTCTGCTCACTCAGAACTATGAGCAGCCATACGAGGTGATTGTGGTGGGTGTTAAGGGAGATCTGAGCACAGAGGATGTCATAGGAAAATACAGCGTCGACCACAAGAATCTTTATTCCACATACATCCCGCAACGCTCACTCTTCATCAGCAAGCAGAAACTGTCTGTGGCGTTGGGTGTGAAAGCTGCACACAACGAGTGGATAGTACTGCTGGACGCAAAGGACCGTCCGGCTTCCTCGATGTGGCTTCGTAAGATGGCTGCTAAAATGGACAAGGACACAAACCTTGTGCTCGGCTACTCCAACTATGATTCGGAGGCAAAGCCCTATTATCGCTTCGATCGTCTACGAAACGAATGTTATCTTCTGCGCAAGGCATCAAGAAAAACGGCTTATCGTACAGAGTCTGGCAACTTCGCTTTCCGCCGCTCGGAATTTCTTGAGCAGGACGGCTATCTGGGCAACCTTCAGTATGTAGGCGGCGAATATGAGTTTCTCATCAACAAGTTTGCGCGTACGTACGGCTCAAGAATAGCTGTCAGCCCCGAAGCCTTTGTCATAGAAGACGTTCCTACCAAGAAGGCATGGCTTAATCGCAAGCTCTATCTGAAGAGCATACGTAAGGATCTTGAGCGTACGTCGGCAGCGAGAAGCTTGTATGTGGCAGACCTGCTGTTTATGTATCTTAATTATATAGCCATCATAGCAGCAGCCGCTTATTCAGGTCTGACTATGAACTGGATATTGTTGGGTACAAGCGCTCTTACACTCATCCTGACCATAACGTCACGCATTTTGTCGGCAAGGAAAGCCTATCGCAAGTTCGAGGCAGACCTTTCGCTTTGGACTGTAGTGTTTTACGAATTCAGCATTGTCTTCCACAAGCTGTCCGTAATACTACGTTATCGGATGGCAGACAAGTATGATTTCACAACGCATAAATTGTAAAAGTTAATACCAAACACATTAATAATCTATGAGGGTAAGACTTATCATTCCACCGCCAGACGGACACTTACATGCGAACAGTCAGCTTGCCGAAAGCCTGTATCTTCTGCTTGAGGAAAACAAGGTATGTGAGGTGGCTGAGAAGTGTGTGGACGTGACACATGTCATAGGAATGTGGGACCACAAGACTGCCAATATTGTGGCGCAGTTGGACGGTCGTGGCATTCCCGTGGTGTTTACGTCAGTAAGCGGAGCGGAAAGTCTTCTGAACAAAGAGGGGCATACTGCGAAGTCCCTCACACTCATCTCTGCCGTACGTAGCATTGCCAGACACAGCGCCTACATAACAACAGGAGGTGACGTGGAGCGTCAGATAATCAGCAGAATATGCCCAAAGGCAAAGACCGTCATAGTACGCAATCCCTTTATAACGAGCAGTAGCGACGTCAATACAATGCTTGACCTTCTGCTCCAAACTTATCGCCAAGCCCTTGAAGACAAGACCAATAGCCAGTTCGAAGCTATACGTAAGAAGATAGCGATGATGGTGGCAGAGGACGCCACAGAGTCTGCAGAAGAGCGCGACCTTATTATCGACCTTTGCTCACGCGTATTGTATATAAAGCAACAATACCGGAAAGGCGTCATACATCTCTCCTATCTGGACAGCCTCTCAGACACGCTGAAAGCCACCAGCTTCGACGAATATCTCTTCCAAGACATCATAGCCAAGAAGCGTTCGCTGAAGTTCGTGGCACACGCCATGGCTCTTATGGAAGAGACTTCTGCTTTAACGGAAGGATTTATGCCCGTCCGTGCAAGGAAAGGTAAGGCGGTGGAAAAAATGAAGGAATTATTAACCCCATAAAAAACATTAAGTATGTCAAGTAAGTTGTCTATTAACCAGCAAGACCTAAAGTATCTTCAGCTTCTTGCGCAGTCATTCCCCAACGTTTCAGAGGCAAGTACGGAGATTATCAATCTTCAAGCCATTCTTAATCTCCCTAAGGGAACGGAGCATTTCCTTGCAGACGTTCATGGAGAGTACGAAGCCTTTCAGCATGTCCTGAAAAACGCTTCAGGCAACATCCAGCGTAAGGTGAACGATCTTTTCGGCAATACGCTTCGCGAAGCCGATAAAAGAGAGCTTTGCACCTTGATATATTATCCTGACCAGAAGCTCGAACTGATAAAGGCGTCAGAGCAGAACCTTAACGACTGGTATCACATCATCATACACCAACTTGTGTCGGTATGCCGACTCGTGTCGAGCAAGTATACAAGATCAAAGGTAAGAAAGGCTCTGCCAAAGAGTTTCAGCTACATCATTCAGGAGCTCCTGCATGAGCGTACAGACGACGCCAACAAGACCGACTACGTGAATGTCATCATTGATACGATTATCTCTACAGGCAGAGCAGACGCTTTCATCATAGCCATATGTAACGTCATCCAGCGTCTTGCCATCGACCAACTGCATATTCTCGGCGACATCTATGACCGTGGACCAGGAGCCCACATCATCATGGACACGCTATCACAATATCATTCATGGGACATCCAGTGGGGCAACCACGACATCCTCTGGATGGGAGCGTTGGCAGGCAATCGCGCTTGCCAATGTAATGTCATCCGCCTGTCATTACGTTATGCCAACCTCGCCACTCTGGAAGAGGGTTATGGCATCAATCTTGTGCCCCTTGCCACCTTCGCCATGGAGACATACGGCGACGATCCCTGCGAGGAATTCCGTCCTAAGATCTCGTCGGCAGACTCGGCACGTCTTGACCAGAAGACACATCGTCTGACTGCTCTCATGCACAAGGCCATTACCATCATACAGTTCAAGGAGGAGGCTGCCATCATCAAGCGCAACCCGGGATGGAAGATGAATGACCGTCTGCTGTTCCACAATATCGACTACGATAAGGGCACCATCATGCTTGACGGCAAGGAGTATGAGTTGAAGAGCAACTCCTTCCCTACTATCGACCCTGCGCATCCTGACAAGCTGACACCTGAGGAGAAATTGCTCATGGACAAGCTCAACCACTCGTTCCAGGTGTCGGAGAAATTTCATAAGCACATCAGTCAGATTCTGCAGCACGGATGTATGTATGCCATATACAACAACAACCTGCTCTTCCATGCCTCCATACCGCTTAACGAAGACGGATCGCTCAAGGAAGTGGAAATAGCGCCTGGATATAAATATTCAGGCAAGGAACTGCTCTACAATATCGGTATGATGATTCGTACGGCATTCCAGAACGACAACACTCCTGAGGAACGAAATTATGCAATTGATTATTTCCTCTATCTGTGGTGCGGACCGGACAGCCCGCTCTTCGACAAGTCGAAGATGGCTACCTTCGAACGCTACTTCATAGCCGACAAGGCAACACATGCGGAAGAGAAGGGCAACTATTTTAAGCTGCGCAACGATGAACATATAGCAGACACAATCATGGATGCTTTCGGAGTGACAGGCGAGAACCGCCATATCATCAACGGACACGTGCCCGTACATGTATGCAACGGCGAGAACCCCATCAAGGCCAACGGCAAGCTTATGGTCATCGACGGTGGATTCTCACAGGCTTATCACAAGGAGACGGGTATTGCCGGATACACTCTTGTTTATCATAGCCGTGGCTTCGTACTTGTACAACACGAACCATTCACGTCCACACTCGATGCCATTCAGAAATGCACGGACATCAAGTCTACAACTCAGATAGTAGAAATGTCAGCACACAGAATGCGTGTGGCAGATACCGACATAGGTCGTGAACTGAACAAGCAGATCAAGGAACTTGAACGTTTGTTGTATGCATATCGCCATGGATATATAAAGGAGGTAATACCAAATAAGTAGAAGGTTAACAGTCTACTACCACCCCTTTAATATATAACAAACATACAATTAATGATTAGAGAAGTTAAACCTGACGATGCTGCAGACATCGTTACTATATATAATCGTTATATAGCAGAAACGACAGTTACGTTCGAAACTGTCAAACTTTCTACCGTACAGATGCAGCAGCGCATCAAGGAAATATCCCACCACTTCCCTTACTACGTCTACGAGACAGAAGGGAAAGTGGTAGGGTATGCCTACGTACATCAATGGAAAGAACGAGCAGCATACGCCAAAACTCTCGAAACCACCATATATCTGAGTTCCGATGTAAAGCATGCCGGCATTGGTTCTGCCCTTATGCAACAAATAATTAAAGATTGCAGGCAGCTTGGATATAAGGTGCTCATAGCCTGTATAACAGGAGAAAACCTCGAGAGTATACAGTTTCATAAAAAGCTCGGTTTTGTCCAGGCATCACTCTTCCATAATGTTGGCAAAAAATTTGGGAGATGGCTCGATGTCGTGGATATGGAACTGCAACTTACGTAATCAAGAAATCATCTACATGCTCAACAACAATACCATTTGCGCCATCGCCACCGCCTCAGGTGGTGCGATTGGCATTATCCGCATATCAGGCCCTGAAGCAATTAGTATAGCAGATAAGATTTTCTGTCCTATCGGCTCAAATCTCTCTTTGTCCCAACGCAAGGCTTACACTCTCGCTTTCGGCAATATCGTCAATGCAGAAAAAGAAGTTGTGGACGAAGTGCTCGTTTCCATTTTCCGTGCTCCACACTCTTATACAGGTGAGGACTCTGTGGAGATTTCCTGCCACGGATCGTCCTACGTGCTCAGCCAGGTAATGATGTTGCTGACGCAGAACGGCTGTCAGCCTGCCGGCCCAGGAGAGTTCACACAACGTGCATTCCTCAATGGCAAGATGGATCTATCGCAGGCGGAGGCAGTAGCCGACCTTATAAGCTCCACAAACAAAGCCACTCACGATATGGCACTTAGCCAGCTGAAGGGACATTTCAGCAACGAACTGTCCGAACTGCGTGCGCATCTCCTTAAGCTGACATCGCTTCTGGAATTGGAGATTGACTTCTCCGATCATGAGGAGCTGGAGTTTGCCGACCGCTCCGAGCTATACGCCCTTGCCAACGATATCCACCGACGCCTCATCTCGCTCGCCCGTTCCTTTGAAGTAGGCAATGCCCTGAAGAACGGCATCCCCGTTGCAATCGTGGGAAATACTAACGTAGGTAAGAGTACTCTGCTCAATAGCCTCCTACATGAGGAGAAAGCCATTGTTAGCAACGTACATGGCACCACACGCGACTTCATCGAAGACACCACAATCATCAATGGCATACAGTTCCGCTTTGTCGATACGGCCGGAATTCGCGATACCGACGACATCGTTGAGAATATCGGCATTGAGCGAACATACCAAAAGATGCAGGAAGCGAAGATAGTGCTTTGGCTTATCGATCAGCAACCCACCGAAGCAGAGACTGAAGACATAAAGGAGCGTGTGGAAGGCAAGAAACTTATTGTCGTAAGAAACAAAATCGACCAAGACATCCATTCGTCGATTGCAGAATCAGACCTGTTATCCGCTTTGTTATCAGGTATAGAATACAAGACTGTAGACATAAGCGCCAAATACGGCACCAACATCCCCCTTCTTGAACAACTCATAGTAGAAGCCGCCAACATTCCTCAGATATCAGAAAGCGACATCGTCATCACTTCAGCACGCCACTACTCTGCCCTACTCCAAGCCGACGAATCCCTACAGCGCGTCATATCTTCCATGAACCTCGGCCTTAGTGGTGATCTCCTCGCCGAAGATCTTCGCATGGTCATCGAACACCTTGCCGAAATAACGGGCGAAGAGCGCATAACCCCGCAAGAAACTTTAAATTCAATATTTAGTTCCTATTGCATCGGAAAGTAACCCCCTGGACAGCTCTAAAACGAACATTTTTATAACTGCTTGCAAGCCACCTACTTAGGTGGCTTTTTTCGTCTTAACACATTCCATTTGTAATTTGCTGAAACCAATATTTTGGTGTATTTTTGGCTCAAATTTCATTCGTGGCCCTCAATTCTGTGATCAAATGGAAAGCCAAAATTCTATTTTTGGACACTAATTGCAAAATCTGCAAACCTTTCCAGTGACCGACATTTCTCATGTTGGACACCATCATGAAAATTGCTGCAAAAACGTGAAAATTGCTGCAAAAGAATTAGGGGGACTCATAGGGTACTAAATAGCAAACAAAAATGAGGATTTTAAGAAAATGTGAGGTATGTGGTGAAGAGTTCATTGCTACCAAAATCACAAATAAGTATTGCTCCAAGAGGTGTGCTCGTGTTGTGCATCGGAAGAAAGAAGCCGAGAAAAAGAAAAAAGCAAGAGAAAGTAAGAAGGACGATGCTCAGAATTTGCAAAGTCTGGAAATCGCTTCTCGACCTTTCTTGACACCTTCAGATGTCGCATTTCTTCTTGGTGTTAGTGTTACTACTGTGTATCGATGCTTTTACTCTGGAACACTCAAAGCTGTCAGACTACGACGTAAGACATATGTTCGTCGTGAAGATCTTGATAAGTACTTTGAGGAAGCTGGTGCATACAAGAAGAAAAGCTATAAACGCAAAGATGACCAGGAGTATTATACTTTGCGTGAAATCATGGAGAAATATAATATCGGTCGCAAGGCCGTATGGGGACGCTGTGACCGTTTGGGTATTCCAAAAGTCTATGTAGGACGTAACACCTTCTTCAGTAAAAAGGCAGTTGATGCAAAGTTTGCAGACCTTCTTGAAGAAATCGATCTCGACAACTACTATACAATGGATCAGGTGATGGAGATGTATGGTATGACTCGAACTAACGCTATGAGTTTTGTAACCTATCACAAGGTACCAAGGGTAAATAGAAATGGTAAAGCCTATTACTCAAAGATACATATCGATAGTATCAAGCAAAAAGGCAATGAGGTAGATCCGGACTGGTACACTTACGAAGAGATTTCAGAAAAGTATGGCTTAACAAAGGATCAGATTAGCTACACTCTTAAAAATTATGATGTAAGGACAGAGAAGCGAGGTAAGTTCACGATGATCTATAGAACCGACTTCGACAAGATTACTCAACAGCGAATGGGCAACACCAAGAAAGTGGAGAACCTGGATGGAACAGAACGTGTCATCTTCCAACCAAAAGCACAGGAGCGAGCATGTCCTCCTACTCCAGAAGGATATTACTCAACTGAGGAAGTGGCAGAAATGTTCAAGATTACCATCAAGCATGTCGGTGTGATGACCAGAGAGAACAAAACTCCTAAAATAGCTCTTAAAAATTTCAACTTCTATGAGAAGAAGGCCATTGACATCCTGTATAATCAAAAGCATAAGTATGCGGATATAAATGACTGGATCACTCCTGAAGAGATGAGAGATACCTACAAGATGACGCATGACGCAGTACGTTCATTCATCCACAGGCATAAGATACCTTCAAAAGTTGAATATGGAGTAACCTACTATTCAAAGCAGCACATCCAGGCGCTGAAGACTGGATATTTCGAAGGGAGAGAACGCTACTATTCCGTAGAAGAAGCAATGAAGAAGTATGGAATGACAAAGGATATTGTTCATTATTACGTCAAGCATTACAAAGTCACTAAAGTAAAGAAGGGGCAATTCATGTTCTTTAGAAAAGAAGAATTCGACAGACTCATGGAAAAACGTTTCAAAAATGATGATTTGAAAACAGATTATACTGAATAGTATGATTTACTTTCTCTTTACTGCTGTCAATGTAGTATCATTTAAGAATTTTGCAAACGAATTTTATTAATACAAAAATCAGATATATTATGCAAGTATGTAAAACCGTTAAGCTCCGTATGCGTGACAGACGCAACGGAACAAAGTCACTTTTCCTGGACTTCTGGCCAGGATATAGAGACCCGGAGACGATGGAGTTGATACGCCGTCGCTCACTTGGCATGTACATTTATGCCGATCCTGCCAACAAGCAGCAGAAGCTCTACAACGACAAGATTCTCACTAAGGCAGAAGCTATTCGTTGTAAGGTGTACATTGATGTTCTCGATGAGAAGTATGATTTCTTCAACCGTGACAGATTGAAGGAGGACTTTCTCGGATATTTCAGAAATATGGTCAATCGCAACTATGTGAAGTGTGATGCAGCCTACAAGCATTTCGAGAAGTTCTGTAAAGGCAAATGTACATTTGAGATGCTTGATGTTCTTTATTGTAACAAGTATATGGAATATCTCCTTGATACCAAAGTGTCATCAAGAGGTGGACATGTTATCAAGAAGTCTATTTCCAGAAATACGGCATCAGCCTATTGGAATGTGTTCAAGCAGGTCTTGACAAAGGCATACCGTGAGCGAAGACTGACAGATGATCTTGCCAGCCTGTTGGAAAACATTTCATGTACAACGCCAGTGAAGCAAAGTCTTACATTGGAGGAAGTTAGAAGAATGTATGCCACTGAATGTTCTATTCCGGTGGTTCGAAAGGCAGCTTTGTTCTCTTGTCTGACTGGTCTCCGTATCAGCGACATCCTGAGATTGAAATGGGAAAACATCCGTAGCTATGCTGATGGTGGATATTATCTGGATTTTATTTGCGTGAAGACAAAATGCCAGACCCAGGTTCCAATTGGCGATGATGCGTATGCTCTAATCCATCCAAAGACCAACAGAACATATATCTTCCAAGGTTTCAAACGTACTATGACGTATGGTGTGATGCAGAACTGGCTAAAAGAGTGCGGTATCGAAAAGCATATCACCTTCCATTGCTTCCGTCATACGTATGCCTCGTTGCAGCTCGAACTTGGTACAGACATCTATACAGTTCAGCATCTGCTTAACCATAAAAATGTCAGCACAACGCAGATCTACGCTTCTCATGCAAATCCAAAAACACGTGAGGCAGCAGGCAGAATTACGTTAACGAACGTGAAAGACGACGAGAAGCCAACAGAAAGCAAGATGTGCCCAAAAGCAAATAAGAGAAAATAAGATTATAATACGGCAAATAAGAGAAAATAAAATATCGCTTAAAGCATTGAAATACAGAATAATAAATAGTGTTTAAGAGACGCATTTTGTTGATACGAAATAGTAGAAAATAGCAAGATTCTCTATATCTTTGCAGACACAAAAACTCCAAAAAGTAACAATTGCAATGATTAAAAAGTTAAAAGAGAACTTCTTGATTCTCCTCATTTCGAATATGCTCACCATCGTTATGGTAGTAGTCGCTCCAAGAATACATGGAGCGATTGCTAACCTGATGGTGACAGTTTCCGACTCTGATTTCGGTTTCTCTTTGCCGATGATATTCTATTATATATCATTTGCCATCATTGTCTGTGCATTCATGTGCTTGCGTAAGCCGCAAGCGGTGAGAGACATCGTGATCAACAACAGTATTTCTTCCAACGAACCATCCATCTCGGATGTGGAGAAAGCAGAAGAAATGCGTGAACGCTATCGCAACAGGCAGTATAGTCTTGAAAGTTCAAAATATGATGCAGTCAAAGACTACACTTACTCTGTACTTTCGCCATATATGACAGATGAGTACTTGGAGATGCTGTGTCAGAACATAAAACTGTATGACATCCCTGAATCATGTATTGTTCCAGTGAAAACAAATGGAACATTGAATACTCTCGACATCAGGCATTACTCCTGGAATATTGGAGAACGCCTTGGCTGGAGCGGTCAGAAACGAGCTACCTTCATAAAGCTATGTTTTCCTACCGAACTCCAGGATGTTGAAGTGGAAAGCATGAGACGTACATTGAGACAGAAGGGCAAATGCGTAATTGAGATAGATGTACCCGATTACAATGATTATCAATTTCATCATCAGAAATAAAGAAAGTTTTCAATATGCAGAACGAAGAAAGACAAATAACATTCAATGACATACCGGAAGTATTGTCAGAGATTCTAAAAAGATTCGATCTTCTTGACCAGTCTATGGAACTGATTCGAGAAGAAGTGCGCAGGACTAAAAGACCTTCCCTATCAGATCATATTCCGATGGATGTGAAGGAGGCATGTGAGTTTCTTAAAATCAAGAAATCCACTATGTACACTTACATACAAAACGGTGAAATCCCTGTCAATCAGAAGGGTAAGAAATACACCTTCTTTAGAGATGACCTTATCAAATGGTTAGAATCTGGCTGCAAGATAGAGGCTCCAATCAGCACCATGGAGATTAATCAGATACTCAGCAAAAGACCAAGACGAAGAATTTGACAGGACAGATAAATGCCTATAATTCAGAAGCCTACATTGGATATTCCCTAATGTAGGCTTTTCTTTTGATAACAGTCTAAATAATCATACTGATGTTATTTTTTATACTGAATGCAGATAGACTGCACAATTTTAGTGTATCTTTGCACTGAAATGATGACTTACATAGCAAATATCAGTCAAGTTAAATACACATTTCCGCCTGCTTCATTAAGTAGGCGTATTTCAAATTTATTCATTAACAAAAAGTAATATGAGTCAGAAGAACAATTCCTCTGTGCTCTCTCTTTTTGTGTTTACAATGCTCAGATCATTGTCCAAAACAAGAGATTGAGCTTTCCAAAGATGAGCTTTGGACACTCTATCGTGCTGCTTACGAGCAGTACAAGTCGGAAATCCTTAACGATGGCAAGTTGTATGACAGATATGTCAACGACTTTGTTAGCTATCACCTCCCGGTCTTCTCTTCCGAGGAGCAGATCGTCCGCAACCATTTCAAGCATGTATTCAGCTTGTATGAGTTGCTTACAACCAGAAAAGACCTTGTCACCAAGTACTTCACCAAGTCCTCATTTGAGAAAGGAGACTTTGAGACAATGTTTTATGAGTTCAACCACATTGAAGTTGTGGTTGAAAGCCCTCGTATTCTTGCTTCATTCACTCCAGAACAGATTCGACTCATTACGAAATTCGCCAATGAGTCGAATTTCTTTGTAGATGGTATCGATGAAGAAACGATGGACGGATTCTTCAAATGTGCGTTGGAAGAATCTCTGGTTGTAGTCAACATGCGACAGGTACTTCAATTGCTGTATGCTTTGTCTATCGAGAAGATGATTCCCCACAACTGGGTATCACTTATTGCGGACAATCAGCTGCTCATCCCTAAGAGTACGGGAAAGGCATCCAAGCGAGGTGCTATCAGCAGCCGACTTAGTGAACTGAAGGCTTCATCTGCAAAGTTCCCAAATGGGGAGTTTCTGGATTTTGCAAAACAACTGAAAGAAATGCGATGAAGTAAAGTAAGTTAAACAACTGAAAAGAAAAATCTCCTTACATCCCCCCTGACACTTCCGAGTGTCAGGAGTAAGGTCGGTTGTATTAGATTTTATTGGGGTAATTTTGCCCCCGAATCGATTCAGTTTCGGGGGTAGCCCCCTTATTGTCTAACAATAAAAGTATTAAGAAAATGGGAAATAGTAAAATTGATATGAACATACTTGCCAAGAGAGTTGAACTTTTGGAAATGAGAGTAAAGGAACTCACTTCAGTAGAACCTGAGGCTCTTAACGAGCGTCTTTCAAAGATTGAGGAAAGATATTTCTCAAACAAGGAGATGCTCACCACCACCGAGGTAGCGGAGTATCTTGGCGTTTCGCAGTCACAGATATACAAGCTCACCATGAACATGGAGATCCCTCACTACAAGCCACAGGGCAAAACCATCTATTTCGACAAGAAGGAACTTTTGAAATGGATGCGCAACAACCATATCACCCCGGCACGAAAGGACAGCGCCAACAAATAGAGAAGCGTTATGAAAGACAGAAAGAAAAACAAGACCAGAGTTTATTCTGATGTCCAACTGACGGCTCTCTTGGAAAAGTCTGAGATAGTGATTGACCCCTCAAAGTGTAGAAATCAAAATGAAAGAAGCAATGGCAGCAAGAGGAAGAAACAGTAAAAGTGAGAAAGAAGAGTCTGCAGCAGGTTCCCTGGAAGTAGGCATGCTGTGCAAGAGCGCTTTCAACGACAGTGAACTGGAAAGCTATCTCAGACAAGGAGAGATAAAAGCTTCAGAAAAACCGCCCGTACCACCCCAGGTGTTATGGGTCGGTGACTGTACCATTGCCACTTTCGGAAATTTCAGCGCATCAACTGGTAAGGCAAAGAGTAAAAAGACGTTCAACATCACGGCGATGGTAGCAGCAGCGTTAACCAATTCCACTGTGCTCAACTACCGGGCAAGTTTTCCTGAAGGAAAGAGACAGATCCTCTATTTCGATACGGAGCAGAGTCGCTATCATTGCCACAATGTTGTTGAGCGAATCTACCGATTGGCAGGACTCAGCCTTAACAAGGAAGACAAGCGCATCAAATTCTATGGACTAAGAGAGTTCACTCCTACTCTACGCATAGCCCTTATAGATTATGCGCTAAGAACATTTGATGGTGTGGGACTTGTCATTATCGATGGTTTGCGAGATCTCATGTACGACATCAACAATGCCAAGGAGTCTACAGACGTAATGACGATGCTGATGGCATGGACGAGCAAGTATGATCTGCATATCCATTGCGTACTACACCTTAACAAGAATGACAACAACACTCGTGGTCATATTGGTACAGAGTTGGAAAACAAGGCAGAAACGGTGCTGATTATCAGCAAGAACAAGCAGGATGCCAATATCAGTGAGGTAAGACCCATGCATATGCGAGACAAAGAGTTTTCGAGCTGGGCATTCCACATTGACGATAACTCTCTGCCTGTACTTGATGTCGGTTATCATGTCACTGTTGTCAAGCCCAAAGACAAGCCGCTCACCTCTCTGCCAGACGATGTTCATACGATGGTACTTCAAAAGATTTTCTCCAAGAGTACCCCACAGAGATACGTCGATCTGGTAAAGGCTCTGGGTGAAGCTTATGCCGAAGAAGGTTACAAGCGTGGTGATAATGCCGTGAAGGAGATGTTGAAGATTTTCAATGAACGAAAGTTGATAACAAAAGAGAAAGACGGCTACCATTATCACCCTACTCTGTTTCCGTCCAAGTAAGTTTATAAGTTTAAGTTTAACCGGGTATATATATATTAAACTAATATGTACCCATAATATATGTAACAGCATGACTATAGAAGAAATCAAATCAGTCAGCATTGTGCAGTTCCTGGAATCACAGGGTTACCATCATGTATATATATTAAAGGAGAACTATTGGTATCTGTCTCCTTTAAGAACTGAGGCATCGCCTTCATTCAATGTCAGTCCCAAGAAGAATCTATGGAACGACTTTGGTGCAGGCGAAGGTGGCAATCTCATCAACCTGGTTCAGAAGATGAATCCTTCCTGGAACAACCATGAAGTTCTGACCTATCTGGAACAGAAGATAAAAGAGCACCATCTTCAATATTCTGCGGATTATGAAGCCCAAAGGAAGGAAGATGAGAGAAAGGAAGCCTGGAAACAAGAGCAAGTTGCTCAGCGAGAGAAGGCAAAAGAAAACAACACCATCATTGAGCGTATCGTAGGCCTCAGTCATCCTTATCTCAGAGACTACATTTTGCAGAGACGCATAGACTATGACATTGCCAAAGAGTATTGCAAGGAAGTACATTATCGTATCTATGACAAGAGTTACTATGCCATAGCCTTTGAGAATATCGAGGGTGGAATGGAAGCAAGGAACAAATACAGCAAACGAAGCATTGGCAAAAAGTCGATTTCAATCATCAGACCAAACAATGAGCTACACAAAGAATGCTGCATCTTTGAAGGTTTCTTTGATATGCTGACATATGCCAGTATCAAGAGATGGATAACAGGAAATGAGCTTTGCCTGCCACATGAATGCGACTACTTCGTTCTCAACTCTGTCAGTAACATCAAGGTTCTGCTGCCATACCTGCAGGAATACACTCTTATACATTGTTATCTGGACAACGATGATGCAGGTGCAAAGACTGTAGAGAAGATAAAAGTTGCTTATCAGGATAAAGTGATAGATGAATCCCATCGATATGCCAACTACAAAGATGTTAATGATGTAATCAATGGTATCATCAAACCACCCAAATAGTGTCCCAAATGCCATATCACTGACCATTCAGGAGGTTCTCTTTCGAGAGGGTCTCCTTTTTTGTATTATACGCCCTTTCGATATTTTATAGTATGATTATTAAAAAATTATCATACTTCTTTTATAATCTGTGTTAAGACTGAAACGGTTTTAGCTCTGTTTTTTCATTTATCGCACAAATATATGTTCCTTTGCACTGTTTTTGGGAAATACGCCGACTCGTCGGATGTAAGTTCCGAGTATGATAACAATAAAAATAACAAATAAAATTCAGATTGAAAATGTCAGGATTCGTAATTTTTGCGCTCGTCCTCACTTTTGTGTATGTAGTGTACTTTGCAGTAATGATCACTTTAGACCTACATGGAAAGAAGGATGAAAAGAAAACAGAAGAAGAGACCTATGATGTAGGTGATTTGACCAATGAGGAACAGCCAGTTGCAATCGAAGAACGCAACGAGGGTCCTGACGAGGGTGACATGACCTTCACGGAGCAAATCACGGATGATGGACTCAGAGTTGTCAACCCGACAGGAAACGTGCCATATCCGCAACCTCCTTCTGGTGAAGAGCAATCGCAACAGCCACAGTCACATACCGTGACCAGTGAAGAACTCAACGAGAAGAACGATGAGATTTTGGAGCACATAGATCCAGTGCCACAATGCAGTTACCTCTCAGATGAGTTTATGCAGAATCTCAACAATAAGCACAACACCCGAAAAATAGAAAAGAAGAATGCCAGAGATAAGCTGTAAACACAATCTTTTGTTTGCCATAATGTTAATAGGTGTCATGCTCTTCCAGCCAATGTTGGCATCAGCCAAATGCGGAGGTGTCGATTATAGCTGGGGAGCAGACGCACTGAGCAATGCTCATGACTTTACGGTAACAATGATGCTCTATGTAGTCTATTTGGTGTATGCCATAGCTGCCATCGTAGCTATCATAGGAGTTTTGCAAATCTATATAAAGATGAATACGGGCGAAGGTGACGTAACCAAATCCATCATGATGCTGATTGGAGCCTGCCTTTTCATGATAGGAGCAACTATCCTGTTCCCTGCATTCTTCGGTTATAATATTGTATAAGGTAAAAAAGATAGGATAACAAAACATCTCAACCTGCAGGAGAGATAAATGAGTGTATTTTTTTTAAGTAACATCAAAAGAAATCAAATGAAGAAAATCAAGAATTTCGCAAAGAATCTTTTCAGTGCCAAGCGTATGAAGACGCTCGCCATGCTCCTTTTCTGTGGAACATTGGCGACCTATGCACAGAACGCAGCTGGTGATTACACAGCCGGAACAGATGCCCTCGCAACTGTGACGGAGGAGATTGCCAAGTATGTACCTTTTGTGGTTAAGCTCTGCTACGCCATTGCCGGTGTAGTTGCTGTTGTGGGTGCTATCAGCGTTTACATCGCTATGAACAATGAGGAGCAGGATGTCAAGAATATCTTAGTCCTTAAAAATGCGTTTGAAAAGACAAGAAAGCAAATAAAAGTAAATGCGCTAAGTATCAATGCTTTATACGACTATTTGAATTTTCCGATGTTTGCTAAACTCACTCTTAAAAAGACATAAAAGACTGTTTCTTGTTTCTGTTTTGTTTCTCGTTTCTCGGTTTATTTTCTTATCTTTACATCAGTTTTCCGAAGTAAGGGAAGAGAAAGAAAAGTAAATGTCAGCATAGGAAACCATATCTGACATGAACTTTCAACAAGAGGGAGAAAGACCCTCCAATGTAGCAGAATACAAAAACAAAATAACACTTCATACATCATGGCAAGACCAAAGAAACAAGTAAAGCTGAAAGAGCCGATTAAAATTCGGTTGAAGTCGCTCGCAGATGGCAACAAGAGCATCTATCTTGACATCTACTATAAGGGAGTGAGGAAGTATGAGTATCTAAAACTCTACCTCGTCCCCGAAATCAACCCCGTCTGCAAGGAACAGAACAAGCAGACTATGGCGGTTGCAGAACGCATCAAGGCAGAGCGCATCAAAGCCCTTCATGGTCACGGCATACAGGACTGGGAGACAGTAAAACAAGGCTCGATGCTTCTTACCACATGGATAAAGAAGTATTGTGAAGGTGGTGTCGGCATCAAGAAGTCAACGCTCCATTGCCGTGTGGAAATGATGCACACTGTGGAGAAGTATCTTGACGAGACCAATAAAGGCTTCATTTCGCTTGAAGAGGTCAATGCGGAGTTCTGCCGTGGATATGTGAAGTTCTTGCGTAACTTCCCAAATTCCCATATCAAGTATGGCGAGCCAAGACCTATCAGCGAGAATACGGCAAGCAGATACCTCGGAATGTTCTCTACCGCACTCAACAACGCTGTGCGACAAGGCATTATCCGCAACAACCCTATGAAGGAACTTGATGCACGTGAACGCATCCAACCCAAGGACGGCAAGAAAGAGTATCTGACCATTGAGGAACTTCGCACCCTCATGGCTACGGACAGTTACCGTCCAGAAGTCAAGGAGGCTTTCATCTTCGCCTGTTTTACAGGATTGCGATTAAGCGACATGTACCGTCTTGCTCCGATGCACATCTTCAAGACCGCTGACGGAAAGGGCGAATACATAGACATGGAAATGCAAAAGACGGAGAAGCCAGTTATAATACCTCTCTCGGAAGAGGCTAAACGGTGGTTGCCAAAGCCAAGAGGAAATGAAATTCCTTTCTTTGATATACCAACCACACAGACCGTTATAGGCAGAGCTCTCCGCAAATGGGCGGAAGCGGCTGGCATTGAGAAGCATATCTCATTCCATTGCTCACGGCACACGTTCGGAACGATGATGCTCACGCTCGGTGCAGACCTTTTTACCACAAGCAAGCTGATGGGACATTCCAACATTCAGACCACGGAAATCTATGCTAAAATCGTGGATAAGAAGAAGGAGGAAGCCATTAACCTCATTGACGGTATGTTCACATAAATCATTGACAACAAAACATATAGAGACATGACAATAACTATCAGACAAAAGGCACTTGCCAACGACAACATAAGCTTGTATCTTGACATCTACGATGGTGGCAAGCGCAAGTTTGAATTTCTTTCCCTCTATTTGTTGCCGGAGGTTGATGCAGAGACCAAAGCAAGAAACGAAGAAACATTGCAACGTGTTCACCAGATAAGGGCAGAGCGTATTCTTCATCCAGAAACCATCCCAGAGGTAGGTCACTTGATGATTGTGAAGGAAATCCCCAATGACGAGTCTCCCGAAGTCTTGGACTGGATCCAGACTTACATCGACTGGATGAGCGACAATACAGACTACTCCAAGGCTATTGTTGACCAATCAAAGTATCTGAAATACCTAATGAGCGAGTTCCTTGCCAACAAGCGCAGACCTCACATCACTCTGAGGAAGTTCGACAAGGAATGGTTCAAGGCATTCTTTCTTTGGTTGAAGAACGACTATGTACCACAGAAGTATGTACGAGTTGATGCCAAGCCTTTGTGTGAAGGCTCGCTTCACAATGTTCAACAGCGCATAGTGACGGTGTTCAACAAGGCTGTCAAGTTCGGTAAGTTAAAGGCTAACCCTTTCTACCAGTTGGAGAAGTCAGACATCTTCCCCAAGCCAAAGACATCACATAAGCAGTATCTCACTCCCGATGAACTGAAAAGGTTCATGGCTTCAGATGAGAGAAGTCCAGGAGTTGTAGAAGCACAGAGAGCTTTCGGTTTCGCCAGTCTGACAGGACTTCGTATCAGCGACATCAAGGCTCTGCGGTGGAGTGACATCAAGAGAAACAAGGAAACGAACACGCTTGTAATCGTCCAAAAGAAAACAAAGGCTCTCAATGCCGTACCAATCGGCAATACCGCCTTGTCATGGATGCCACCCAAAGGCGATGATGATTTTGTGTTTCACCTTCCTGCCAAGGCTAATGTGGATGCAGCCCTTAAAAGGATAGCCA
>NZ_NOVE01000038.1 GCF_002265625.1 Prevotella sp. 885 | reverse complement strand
CGATATCGAAATTGTCTAGTATTTCTTTGGGAAGAACTAGACGGGCTAATTGTTCAAGCATGTTCATAATGCAAAGATACAAAATACTATGAAATAAAAAACACCCCCAGTACTTTTCCGCTGACCCCAGGAAATACTCTTCAATCCCTATACCAGCGCACAGGTGGAGCAGATACGCGACGAACTCAACGAGCTAATCAGCATCATAGACGAGAAAGACGCTGACCGTATGAAAGCTTACTTGACGAAAATCCGAAATAACGTAAGGCAGGATATAGAACAGATGTAATTATGCTTTTTGTGTTCCAAAATACAAATATTATTGTTTTTGTTTGGACGTTACATTTTTTTTCGGTTATTTTGCAACATAACATCGAGAGAAATACAACTCTTAGACCAAGTAATTATAAAACAATAAGACTATGAAAAAGATTACTACACTTTTTGCTGCTGCCGTGATGGCAGTTTCGGCTTCGGCACAGACTGTAGCTGAGAGCAAAACATTCGACAATGTCTATGTTGGTATCAACGCTGGTGTTGCAACAAAAACTACTGGACACGCATCATGGCTTGAGGATCTCGTTCCTAACGTAGGCTTACGCATAGGTCGCAACTTCACACCAGTCTTCGGTCTGGCTGCAGAGAGCAACGTCTACTTCAAGGAGACAAGCGGCTACACAACAGGAACGATCGTAAACTACATCAATACATCACTCCTCGGAACAGTTAACCTTATCAACTGGTTCGGCGGTTATCCTGGTGCTCCGCGCACATTCGAGGTTTCGGCTCTCTACGGACTGGGATGGGGACATCGCTTCACCAACCGCAATGACCTCAGCACAGCCAACTTCCTTACATCTAAGGTAGGACTCGACTTCGCATTCAATCTCGGTAAACAGAAGGCTTGGCAGCTCTACTTCGAGCCGTCCCTTAACTATGCTCTCAACGGCAACGGCTATGAGGGTGTGGAATACAACATCAATCGTTCTGCTTTTCAGCTGAACGTGGGCTTGGTTTATAAGTTTAAGAACTCTAACGGTACACACAATTTTGTCAATGCCGTAGGTCGCGACCAGTCTGAGGTTGATGCTCTCAACGCACAGATCAACAGCCTCCGCGAAGAGTATAACAATCAGGAGGCTCAGTATAATAAGGTTCTTGCTGACAAGGACAAGCAGATTAACAGCCTCCATAAAGCCCTTGAGGAATGTCAGAATAGGCCGGCTCCTAAGGTCTCAACCACTGTCACAAACCTCCAGCCTACCGTTATCTTCGGTCAGGGCAAGTCGTCTGTTGACGCTGCGCAGTATGCTCCCATCGAGCTTATCGCCAACTATATGAAGAACCACAAGGACGCTAAGGTGGAGATCAGAGGCTATGCTTCTCCTGAAGGTTCTGCCGAACTCAACGCCCGCCTTTCACAGGCTCGTGCTGACGCCGTAAGAAACATTCTCATAAAGAGATATAAGATTTCTGCTGACCGTCTTACAGCAAAGGGTATGGGTGCCACAGACAAACTCTTCGAGCAGGTGGAGTTCAACCGTGTTGCTACGTTCAACGACGTAACGAAGGACTAATCATTCTGCAAATATATGCAAGCATAACAAGGGCAGCCATTCCTCGCAATGATGGAGTGGCTGCCCGCTTACATTGAAAGACAACCACATACAATAAAACGCCTAACCTTCTTCTTTATATGACATTCTCCCTGCTGCTAATCTCCGTCTTCACATTCGTGGAACTAAACTGCGAGAATCTCTTCGACTGCCGTCATGACTCACTGAAGAACGACACGGAGTTTCTTCCTGAAGGCTCTTATCACTGGACGCCATATCGTTATTGGCGCAAGCTTGACCGCATCGGTCAGACCATCATAGCTTGCGGCGAGGACCGTTGTGGGGAGGATCTGAAAGATAAGGAGAAAGGAGATAGCAGCGGATGGAATTGGAAACTGCCTGACCTCGTAGCTCTGTGCGAGGTGGAGAACGACAGCGTTCTGCGCGATCTCACCAAGCGTTCGCTGCTCAGAAACGCCAGTTATGAGTATGTAATGACGCAGTCCGACGACGAGCGCGGCATCGACGTAGCGCTTCTCTATTCGCCTTACACATTCTGGCTGCTCGAAAGCAGGGCTGTGAGCGTGCAGAGAGTGAAGGGCATGCGTCCCACACGAGACGTTCTGTACGCAAAGGGACTTGTATGGGGACGCGATACGCTGCATGTCATGGCGGTGCATTTTCCCAGTCGTAGGGGAGGGGAGATGCTTTCGCGGCCATTCCGAATGGCTGCAGCAAAGACAGTCTGCGCCCTTGCTGACTCCATAAAGGCTGTTTCGCCCGACGCCAACATCGTTATAGCGGGCGACTTTAATGACTATTCCAAGTCGAAGAGTCTGCTTATGATTCGTAATCGTGGCTTCACGGACGTGTCGGCAGATGCCAAAGGACATAACGGTGCAAAGGGAACGTATCGTTATCAGGGAGAGTGGGGCAGCCTCGACCATATACTTGTAAGCCCTTCGCTTGCCTCCCGCATGCTGTCATGCTGTGTTTATGACGCCCCGTTCCTTCTTGTTCCCGACGAGAAATATGGTGGTGTGAAGCCACGCCGCAATTATCTCGGACCGCGTTATATGGACGGTTTCAGCGACCATCTGCCGCTTGTGGCAAAATGGCGCCAGCCAGAATAACAACCAATCCTCTATCAACCCCGTCATCATCTTATCCGTCAAACCCATCATAACAATATCCTATGAAACGACTCTGCGCTTTTTTCCTTATGTTTTCGCTTTGCCTTTTGCAGGCTTTTGCCGAATCGGACAATCAGTTCTGTCTTGTCACAAATGCTTCTCAACTCCATGTTGGCGACGAGGTGGTCATTGTCAGCCGCGATTATTGTGCTGCAATAAGCAAGTACGAAGCCTCACCTTACATCAAGTCATGCCACGTAGACGTATTGCAGAATGGCGCTGCCGTAGAAGTTAATAACGACAGCGTGGCGGTGTTCGTTATGGAGAAGAGTGGATCATCGTGGAGTTTCAAGAATGAAGAGAAAGGCTGGCTGTGGGCTTCTTCACGTGTAAGCTATGAGTTGTCTTTCAGCAGCGACAAGCCAAAGGCAAAGAGCAATTTGGCAGAAGTAATGGTAAATGCTGACGGAAACGCCATAATAGAGTTTGGCGTAAAGAACTATAAATACTTGAAGTATAATCCTAAAGGTAAGTTTGGCTGCTATTTGTACGACGATTCGCAGGAGCATATCCAGATTTATCGTCGTGTCCGCCGTATGGCTTCCCTCACACTCAGCGAGGATGCTGACAACACACCGGCTCTGAAGGAAGCTTCAGGCTGCCTGGTGGAGAGTGTCCGCCTTGAGCGAACCTTCGTTGCCGATGGCGGATTCTATTCGCTTTGCCTCCCGTTCAGCCTTAACAGTGACGACCTCAGCCAGTCGTTACCCGGCGTTGCGGTCATGCGATTAGTGAGAGCCATCAGTAAAGAATCCGATAAGGTGGAGTTTTCGTTCAGTCGTGTGAGGGAGATTATTGCCGGCGAGCCTTATATAATAAAGGTGGAAGGCGGCGATATCATCAATCCCGTATTCTTAAATCGTGAGATAGAAGCAGCTGAACCTAAAGTTGTGACCGTCAATGCAAACTATAATAGCTACAGTTTTCAGGGCACATTCTCCCCAGTCCTTCTAAAGGCTAATGGCTCCACACGCTTTATCAGCTCCGACGGCACGCGCCTTGTCACGCCCAATGGGGAAGGACAGTTTAAGGCAATGCGTGCTTACTTTGTCCTTCCCGACGTAAAATCCTCCACCACTCTTACTGGTGCTGCCGCTCAAAACGTCTATTCCGTTAATGTGGAGACATCCATTGATGCCCCAACCATTACGTCTAATCCTACAGTCGCTTACGACTTGTCCGGCAGAAAGACCTTCTTACACAGCAAGGGAATAGTCATTGTGGACGGTAAGAAAATCCTCAATAAGCAATAATGCGCAAATAAATAGCGTTTGTGCCATATTGTTGACGTATGGTAAGCTTTTGTTCGGTTTAGCACCAAACATGTTCTTAAAACCCTTAAAAAACGTACATATTAGTTGGCTGTTTTGTGAAAACTCTTTACCTTTGCAGCAATTTAATTATCAAAAACACGCAAATGAAACATCAGTTGAGAAGCGCAGTATGTACGGAAGGTCGTCGTATGGCTGGAGCGAGAGCCCTTTGGGTGGCAGCGGGTATGAAGCACGAACAGTTCGGAAAGCCCATCATTGCCATCGTCAACTCGTTTACACAGTTCGTACCTGGTCATACGCATCTGCATGAGATAGGTCAGATAGTAAAGAAAGAGATTGAGAGCATGGGATGCTATGCTGCAGAATTCAACACTATTGCCATCGATGACGGTATTGCCATGGGACACGACGGCATGCTCTATTCGCTGCCTTCACGCGACATCATTGCCGACTCTGTGGAGTATATGGTTAATGCGCATAAGGCTGATGCTATGATTTGCAT
The DNA here is from genome assembly GCF_002265625.1 of Prevotella sp. 885. Taxonomy (GTDB): domain Bacteria; phylum Bacteroidota; class Bacteroidia; order Bacteroidales; family Bacteroidaceae; genus Prevotella. Next base: position 31,364 of record NZ_NOVE01000038.1, on the reverse strand, counting down.
TTCTAATTGCGACAAGGTCACGCCGGGAATGCTCATGGCTTCCATGCGTCTCAACATACCTACGGTCTTCTGCTCTGGAGGTCCGATGGAGGCAGGACGTTGGCACGGCGAGAACGCCGACCTTGTTACTGCAATGATAAAGGGTGCCGACACGAGTGTGGATGATGCCGATCTGCAGAAGCTTGAGAGTTGCGCATGTCCGGGTTGCGGTAGTTGCTCAGGAATGTTCACCGCCAACTCGATGAACTCTCTCACCGAAGCCATCGGACTGGCTTTGCCCGGCAACGGCACCATCCTTGCCACACACGCCAACCGTGTCCGTCTTTTCCGCGACGCAGCACGTCAGATTGTGAAGAACGCCCTTGCTTACTATGAGGATGGCGACGACTCGGTTCTTCCGCGCAGCATTGCCACCCGTGAGGCGTTCCTCAATGCCATGACGCTCGACATTGCTATGGGCGGCAGCACCAACACCGTCCTCCATCTTCTTGCTGTGGCGCAGGAGGGAGGCGTAGACTTTACGATGGCAGACATCGACCGCCTCAGTCGTCATGTCCCCTGCCTTTGCAAGTTGGCACCGAACACGCAGAAGTACAGCGTGCAGGAGTGCAATCGTGCCGGTGGCATACTTGGCATTATGAACGAGCTGAATCGTGGCGGACTCGTCGACGGTTCGGTACGTCGTGTTGACGGCACCACCCTTGCTGAGGCTATGAGCGCCTACGACATCACGGGCGATAACATACAGGAAGAGGCAAGCCGCATCTATCATAGCGCACCCGGCCGTAAGTTCTCCACGCAGATGGGCAGCCAAGACGCCCAGTGGGAATCGCTCGACACGGATCGTGAACATGGATGCATCCGCTCACTTGAGCATGCTTACACGAAGGACGGCGGTCTGGCTGTGCTCTTCGGCAACATCGCTCAGGACGGTTGCGTGGTCAAGACAGCAGGTGTCGACCCCGACATCTGGAAATTCAGCGGACCCGCACGCGTCTTCGATTCTCAGGAAGCAGCCTGCGAGGGCATCCTCGGAGGAAAGGTGCAGAGTGGCGACTGCGTAGTCATCACACACGAAGGTCCAAAGGGTGGACCGGGAATGCAGGAGATGCTTTATCCTACGTCCTACATCAAGAGTCGCCATCTTGGAAAGGAGTGCGCCCTTATCACCGACGGACGCTTCTCCGGCGGAACCTCCGGACTCAGCATCGGTCATATTTCGCCTGAGGCAGCAGCCGGTGGCAACATCGGCAAGGTGAAGGACGGCGACATCATCGACATCGACATCCCCGCACGCACCATTAACGTACGCCTCTCCGATGACGAACTCGCAGCACGTCCGCAGCAGCCGCTGACGCGCGACCGTAAGGTCAGCAAGGCTCTCAGAGCTTATGCGCAGAGCGTCAGCTCGGCAGACAAGGGAGGAGTTCGAATCATATAATCTTTTAAATTGCCTATATTCTTATGAAACAGATAACAGGAGCAGAAGCCCTGATGCGTGCCCTTCAGAACGAGGGTGTCAAGACCATCTTCGGCTATCCGGGTGGAGCCATAATGCCCACCTTCGATGCTCTTTACGATTATACGCGTGGCGACAATAAGGTGTTCAATCATATCCTTGTGCGCCACGAGCAAGCCGCCGCTCATGCTGCGGAGGGCTTTTCGAGAGTCAGTGGTGAGGTGGGAGTGTGCATCGTCACCAGCGGTCCGGGAGCCACAAACACGCTTACGGGTATTGCTGACGCGATGATTGATTCCACTCCTATCGTGGTCATTGCCGGACAGGTGGGCACCGAAGCCCTTGGTACCGACGCCTTTCAGGAGGTCGACTTCGTCGGAATGACGCAGCCCATAACCAAGTGGAGCTATCAGATACGTCGTCCGGAGGATATTTCGTGGGCTGTAAGCCGCGCCTTCTATATTGCCCGCTCCGGTCGTCCGGGCCCCGTGGTGCTCGACTTCCCTAAGAGTGCGCAAGTGCAGAAGTGCGGATGGCGCCCAGTGAAGGTGACGTCCGTACGCAGTTACGAGCCTTATCCGCACATTCAGGACGACCATGTGGCAGCCGCTGCCAGTCTGATAAACCGTGCAGAGCGCCCCTTGGCACTCGTCGGACACGGCGTTGAGCTTGGCGGAGCACAGGAAGAGCTGCGCCAGTTCCTTGAGAAGGCAGACATCCCTGCGGCACGCACTATGCTCGGACTCTCAGCCCTGCCCACCGACCATCCCCTCAATATGGGTATGCTCGGCATGCACGGCAATCTGGCTCCGAACGTATTGACGCAGAAAGCTGACGTAATAATAGCCATTGGTATGCGTTTCAGCGATCGCGACACGGGCAGACTCGATACGTACGCCAAGCAGGCTAAAATCATACACCTCGACATAGACAACGTTGAGATAGACAAGGTGGTGAAGACCGACGTGTCCGTGGTGGGCGACTGCAAGGTTTCGTTGCCAGCCATTACGCGCCTCCTCAATAAGAACAGCCATCGTGAATGGATAGAGAGTTTCCGTCCTTACTGGGATGAGGAGCGCCGCCGCGTCATCGAGCCTGCCATCCATCCCACCGAAGGCCCGCTGCTCATGGGCGAGGTGGTCAACGTAGTGGCTGAGGCTTCGCACGGCGAGGCTGTTCTCGTCAACGACGTGGGTCAGAATCAGCTGTTCTCATGCCGCTATTTCCATTATCGTCGCAAGCTCAGCGTCGTGACGAGTGGCGGACTCGGCACCATGGGCTTCGGACTGCCGGCTGCCGTTGGAGCCACCTTCGGCGCACCCGACCGCACCATCTGCCTCTTCACCGGCGACGGATCGTTCCAGATGAGCATACAGGAGCTTGGTACCATCATGGAGCAGCAAGCTCCCGTGAAGGTAATCCTCCTCAACAACAACTATCTCGGCAACGTAAGACAATGGCAGGACATGTTCTTCAACAAGCGCAAGTCGTTCACACGAATGCTCAATCCTGACTATCGCACCATAGCCGACGGTTATGCCATCAATTACGGCGTGGCCATAACGCGCGACGATCTGAAGCGTGAGGTGGAGCGTATGCTCACCACCCCCGGACCGTTCATCCTTGAGTGTGCCGTGAAGGAGGAAGACAACGTGCTGCCTATGACGCCTCCGGGAAAAAGCGTGGACGAGATGCTGCTCGAAGTGAATCTATAGGGAAATGTCAAACTTAACACATTAAAGAAAGTGGAAAAGAAACTCTACACCCTGCTTGTCTATTCCGAGAACGTGCCGGGCATCCTCAGTCAGGTGTCAGCGGTCTTCACCAGACAGCAGGTCAACATAGAAAGCATCAATGCCTCCGCGTTCAGCGTATCCGGCATCCACAAATACACCATCACCGCATGGAGCTACGAGGAGGAGATAAAGAAAATCACGAAGCTCATAGAGCGCAAGATAGACGTGGTGAAGGCCGACTATTATCTGGACGACGAACTCTTCATCCATGAGATAGCCATCTATAAGATTGCCACGCCAGCGCTGATGGCAAATCCGGAGGTGTCGCGCGTGATAAGACGCAGCGGAGCGCGTATGCTGGAGGTCAATCCCACGTACACCACTGTGCAGGTGGCAGGACTGACTGACGACGTGCAGGATCTTTACAACAAGCTCAATGCCTTCGGCTGTCTGCTCCAGTACTCGCGCTCTGGTAGAGTGGCTGTGACGCGAAGCACGGAAGAGCCGCTTGCCGAATTCCTCCATAAGAACAAGGACATCTAATTGAAAAAAACATAAGCAAACCCCAAAACTCAAGTAACACTATGAATCTATTAAGCAAAGTTGGAAGTTATGATTTCCTCGTCGAGCCGTTCCATTGCGATTTCTCTAACCGCATATTCCTCGGTCATCTCGGCAATCATCTTCTCAATGCAGCCGACTTCCATAGCAACGAGCGTGGATATGGCATGGACTATCTCAACACCGTACACAAGACATGGGTGCTCTCACGCTTCGTGATGGAGATGGAGAAGATGCCGAAGGCTTACGACCACATTACCGTCGACACATGGGTGGAAGGCGTAATGCGCTTCTTCACCAGCCGCAACTATGCCATCCGCGACACCAATGGCGAATGTCTCGGCTACGGACGAAGCATCTGGGCGATGATCGATACGGACACGCGCCAGCCGGTGGACATCCTTGCCGAGCGCGACGGACTCATCACCAAGTATATCGAGACCGACAAGCCGTGCCCCATACAGCCCTTCCAGCGTGTGAAGCTTTCGAAGGAAGCACGCTGCCAGCGTATTGTCGATACCTATTACAGTGATGTGGACGTCAACGGACACATCAACAGCGTCAAGTACATTGAGCATATCCTCGACCTATGGGACCTCGACTTCTATCGTCACAACCGCCTGCAGCGCTTCGACATCGCTTACGTGGCAGAGTCGCATTGCGGCGACAAGCTCCATCTCTTTGTGGACGAAGCTGGAGAGGGCGAGTTCTGCGTGCAGGTGATGAAACAGACCACAGAGGACGCCTCAGACCTAAAGGAAGTATGCAGATGTAAGGTTAAATTTGTGAAAGAATGACACTTTTGTTTGGTGTTATCTGATATTTTATTAACTTTGCATTTGGTTCAGTTTACATAATGTAAACAAACCGCAGAGTATCTTCAATTAAACAATAAATAATAAACAGCGGCACGACCCCGGCTGCACAACAGTTAACTAATATGGCAGAAATGAATTTCGGTGGCGTAGTAGAGACAGTAGTCACCAGCAAAGAGTTCTCTTTGGAGAAAGCACGTGAGGTTCTTAAGAACGAGACAATAGCCATTCTCGGTTATGGCATCCAGGGTCCTGGTCAGGCTGGCAACCTCCGCGACAACGGCTTCAATGTCATCGTCGGACAGCGTCCGGGCAAGACATACGACAAGGCAGTGGCTGACGGATGGGTTCCGGGCGAGACTCTTTTCTCCATCGAAGAGGCAGCCCAGAAGGGCACCATCATCTGCATGCTCCTCTCTGACGCAGGTCAGATAGCCGTATGGCCTAAAATCAAGCAGTATCTTACTGCCGGCAAGACACTCTATTACTCACACGGATTCGCCATTAACTGGAACGACCGCACCGGCGTGGTTCCTCCTGCTGACGTGGATGTCATCATGGTGGCACCGAAGGGTTCGGGCACATCGCTCCGCACAATGTTCCTTGAGGGTCGCGGACTCAACTGCTCATACGCTGTTTATCAGGACGCATCAGGCAAGGCAGAGGACAAGACACTTGCCTTCGGTATCGGCATCGGCGCCGGCTACCTCTTCAAGACCACATTCCAGCGCGAGGCTACATCCGACCTTACCGGTGAGCGTGGTTCGCTGATGGGTGCTATGGAGGGTCTCTTCGAGGCACAGTACGAGGTGCTCCGCGAGCACGGTCACTCTCCTTCTGAGGCTTTCAACGAGACTGTAGAGGAGATGACACAGAGCCTTATGCCGCTCTTCGCAGAGAAGGGTATGGACTGGATGTACGCCAACTGCTCCACCACAGCACAGCGCGGTGCTCTCGACTGGGCTCCACGTTTCCGTGAGGCCATCAAGCCCGTCATGGAATGGCTCTATCTCTCTGTAAAGACAGGTCAGGAAGCACAGATTTCCATCGACTCTAACTCACAGCCCGACTACCGCGAGAAGCTCAACGCCGAGCTCAAGGCCATGCACGACAAGGAAATGTGGCGTGCCGCCGAAACCGTACGCAAGCTCCGTCCTGAGTACGAGGAGAAGTAAGCTGCAATACCATTAAATGAAAAGAAGGCTTTATATTAGGTTTGTCGAGAACTTTTTCTCTGCATACCCAATGTAAAGCCTTTGTTGTTTTTATTCTTATCTGAATAAAGACTTCATGTCTGACAATGCAAATATCGTACAAATGGTAAAAACTTGTTACAAAATAAAAATTGATTCTAGAGTTCCAGTTTGCTGTTTTTACGGTGTTTTGTTGTGCAAACAGCACCCATGCTTAACGATAGCGCACTTTTACACTCCAATAGTGCCACTATTAGACAGTAAAAGTGGCACTATTGCATGATAAAAGTGCCACTATTAGAGTGTAAAAGTGGCGCTATAGCAGGAAAAAACAGCTCTTTTGCGAGTCAGATTTCATTGCGTCTCGTCCGAAAATCGCATAACCCACTGTATATGAGTATGTTGTCTGTAAACGCTCAAAACTCAAGAATTTCGCACCAAAGATTTTGTTGTGCGCTGAGCGAGGAGTATTGAGCGTTAGAAATGCAAATATTGTGTCGGACGGCACCCGCCGTCCGAATTAGGAATTAGGATTGGCAGGGCTTTGACAAAAACATTCATCCACAGTCCGTTTGTGCTTTTCGAGCCTTCGGAAAAAACAAAGAAAAACACAAGGGTATAAGAGGCTGTGCTAACTAAACAAATTGAAGAAAAAGCCATTAGTAGCGGAGGTCTCCGGCCTCCGTAGCACCATATCTGGTACAATTCATTAGTTATTGTAAGATTAGCACTGTTGCATGTTATTGTTGTACTAACCTTGTTGCTTGCTGCGGAGGCCGGAGACCTCCGCTACTGTGTTGCCTTGTGTTTTTCTTTGTTTATTCCGGTTATGGGCGCGTGCTTAGCACAAATAAAAGGCTTTACGTTAGGTTGTCGAGAACATGGTTCTCGTAAGACCTAATGTAAAGCCTTTTGTTTAAACCCGATAGGGTTTGCGCCCATAAACGGATTGTGGAGGAAGGTTTTTGTCAAAGCCCTGCCTAAAATGCGAAAAACATACAGAGGGCTTCGCGGATCTTTATTATTTTACAACAATCTTCTTTCCGCTGTGGATGTAGACGCCCGGTTGGGTGGGGCGGTTGGTGTATTGGCGGCCCTGCAGGTCGTACCAGTATTTTGAACGTGGGGCGTCGGCGGTGACGGTGGTTATTGCGGTGGGCATTTGTGAGGTCACGTCGTTCACGTAATAGTGGCTTTGGCCGTCCTTGTTGGCGGAGATTTCGAGGTATGCGTCCTTGTTGAGGTCGTATACGTCGACGGTCTGGGGAGAGCCGCTGGCTGTGCTGAAGACGAATGAGAGCATGCGGTCGCGCTTGTCTATGCTGTATGTGCGGCTATACCATTTGCGGCCTTCCACTGTTTTCGTAGAGGTGACGGCGTCGCCGGGCCACTTGCCGGTGGACGTGAAGTTGTCGCCGTACATGTCGTCCCATGTCCAGAAGTTCACGCTGCTCCATCCTACGTTGTCCACGTTTACGTTTACGGTGATGTCGTACGGCTTGAACGTGTCAGAGAGGCCCACCTTGTATGTGCGCGTTGTGACTGCTGAGACTGCGGAGCCGACAAGCAGACCTACTTTCAGCGTGGTGGTGCCGGCAGGGATGTCTATGAGCGTTCCGCTTGCAGCCTTGTGGCTCTGTGCGGTGGGCGTGGAGCCGTCGGTGGTGTATACCAGCTGTGCGCCCTGCTTGTCGCTCACGGCTGTGAGGCGAGCCTTCTGTGCGTTGTCGTAGCTGCCTGAGGGCAAGTCCACCCATGCCACGTTGCTGTTGTTGCTGAGGAGATAGCGATATTTGTTGCCGCGCAGTATCTCGGTGTAACCCGACGGTGTCTGGTAAGCGTCAGCGTTAGCTCCCATCACGGCGTAGAGCGTGCCGTGTGATCCTTCGGTCTTGAGGACGTTGCATTTCGAGCCGACGTACTCGTTGAAGGTGGTGTTGCTGGTGTTGGTGATGCCTGCGATGTGGCGGGCGTTGATCATCATATTGATGTCGGTGGGGTAAGCCTGCCAATGCTTATAGAAGACGCATGGCGTGCCGCATGAAGCCAAGATGTAGGCGTTGGCGGCAAGCGTGTCCTTGCGGATGGGGTCTTGCTGTGCTGAACTTGAGCGATATTCCGTGTCGTGGTTTTCCACGAAGCTGACGGCGTACTGGCGGTATGCGGCATCGCTGACGAGACCGTCCTTTGCCTTGTTGCTCCAGTTGGATGAGATAAGGTCGCGCACGGCGTAACGCACGGGGAAGTCGAAGGCAGCCGATGTTGGCTCGCCGTTCACCTTCGTGGCGTTTATCCATGTCTTGACGGTAGTGGCGTTGCCGTCCCAATACTCGCCTACGGAGAAGCGGGGCTTGAGGGCAGTGTTGTAAATGCCGGTGAACTTGCCGGCGTAACCCTTCACCATGTCATAGCGGAATCCGGCGTAACCGAAGTCGTTAAGGAGCATGTCGAGATATGCTTTCACAACATTCTGCACGTTAGAGCTGTTGTGGTCAAGGTCGCGCATGCCGTCCCAGTCGTTGCCCGTGTCGTTATTGCTGCTGAGGCTAACCTTGGGTTTCTGGTTGTTAGCCCATTTATAGGTTTTTCCGCCGTCGTCGTCATGACAGATGTCTGTGGAATACATCTGGTAGGTAGTGCCTTTATATGTTTCTGTGGGGAAGTCGGTCCAGCTGGTGAGCGTATTGCGATGGTTGATAACTACGTCGGCTATGGTGCCGATGCCCTTGCTCTTGAAGGTCTTTATCATGGAGCGCAGTTCAGCTTCGTTGCCGAAAGAGCTGTTGTAATTGCTGAACCAATAGAGGTCGTCGTATCCCATGGAACGTCCGCTGCCGCAGTTGGCGCTCTGCGGAACCCATACCAAGCTGAAGTAAGGGGCGAGGTCGTCTGCCTGAGCCTCAAGGTTCTGCCACTTCGATGCGCGGAACGAGTCCCAATAGAACCCTTGGAGCATCACGCCTTCGTAATTGGCGGGCCATCCTTGTGCAAACATGCTTGCGGCTCCCATGAGGGCTGCTGCTGTCAAAAAAAACTTCTTCATATTCGGGTTTTAGTTACTTTTTGTTTAAAAAATGATTTTCAACTTTACTCATGACTTGCTTTGTTACTAACTACTGTATACATAATTACTTGTTAAGCTACTCACTATTTGCTCACGCAAATACTACATTTTAATTGAATACATTGCAAATTTACGCTAAATACTTATATGTTCGTAGCAGAACGAAGCGCAAACACACAATTCGGTTGTGCAAACGTTTGCATGAAAGACATGAAGACATGTTTTTTTAGACAAGAAGACATTAAACAAATTGAGGAAAAAGCTATTAGTAGCGGAGGTCTCCGGCCTCCGTAGCACCATATCAGGTACAATTCATTAGTTATTGTAAGATTAGCACTGTTGCATGTTTTTGTTAAAGCCCTGCCTAACTATGCAGCAACAAAAAAATGGGCGGGTCTCATTCTCTGAGAACCGCCCATAATATATAAAAGTCTATTATGAATGAAAAGTGTTTACTTTACTGTGCAGAAAATCTTTTCAGAGGTCTTTCTGGTCGGGTAGAGCTTAACGGTGTTGCCTGCTACTGAGAGGTTGTCGCCACCAGCTGTCAGGTCATTGATGCTTCCACCGAGATTGATGTCCCAACCACCGTTTACGCGGAACTTCCAACCGTCGGCTGTCACACCAACATTAGTTGCCTCGAAGCAATACTCCTCAGCGTTCCATGTCATGACTGCGTCGCCGCCCCAATCATTGAAGCCACCGATGATGCCCATCTTCTCCACCTTAGTGGCCTTGATGGTGCCTTCTGAAAGATTAACATCGAAGTAGTAGACACCCTCTCCAGCGTTAACGCCGATGTTTCCACCTTCGCTGGTTGCTGCACCAGAGAATGTGCTGAATGCACCAGAATTTATCTCATTATCCCAACTACCGGCTACACGCTGGAACTTGAACTGATTGCCCCAACCGTTAGGGTCGGCACAATAAAGGTAACCAGTGTATACTCCCTTTGCATCGTCTACGAGAGCAAGCTTCTGCTCAGCGTTTGTCCAGCCGTCAGTTGCGCCGATGAAGTAGATAAACGGATCGTAGTTGACTTCCTCGATGGTGTAAGTATAGTCCATCATGTTGATGGTGAGCTTATACTTACCAGCCTTGGCAATCTTACCTGCCTTAGCGTCACCGTTGGTCAGCGCACCAGTCATGCTGTCGTCGCCGTCAACCTTAGGACCTACTACGCCGGCAGCCCAGATGTCGCCAGAGTCGATGTTCTTCTTAGGAATAATCTTCCAGTACTGGTCAGCCTTTGTTGTCTCGAAGCTTACGGTGAAGACCGGATCCTCATAAACGTCCTTGTCGCTGTGGTTGAATGCCTTTGCGGCTTCTTTCGTCCAGCCGTTCGTTTTTTCCGTGGTGAACATATCGCCTACGAGGTAATAGCCCTCTTCGATAACTGGAGCCACAGGAACGGCCTTAACCTGGAATGTAGCAGATGTTGCCATCTTTACGGCTGTCGCTCCATTGCTTACCCATGCGTCAAGTGTTGCGTCGATGTCGCGCTCAGTAGGGCGCTTGCCAAACTTCTCGACGATGTAGTTAGCCAAGTCTGCTGTTGCCATGTTGCCCTCGGCGTCAATGTCGAACGACTGGCCGTCGAAGTTGATTTTATAGGTAGGTGTGTAGGCAGCGTTAGAAGAAGTGGGAGCTTTGATGCTTGCCACCTTTACTGTCTCTGTCTTTACGTCAGCCAAGTTGATGACCTCAACTGGTTCTACGCTACCATCTCCGAATGCCACAGCTTCCTTCGGAGAATTTTTCTGTGGGTTAGCCCAGTCTGTGAAGTCCTCGGTGCAAGACACCATAGACATCAGCAGGGTCATTCCCAATAATATTTTCTTAATCATAATTGTCTTTGCTTAAAGTGATTTACAATTTAACGATGCTGAACGAACCTGTGATGTCGTTGAATGAGATGACGTACTTGCCTTCCTCCAAGCCGAGGTTCTTGCCACCTGCATCACACTTTCCGTACATGTTGATAGCGCCATCTGCTGCACCATAGCCCCAGCTTGTGTCCCAAGAACCTGCAATCTTGAACTTGAACTGTACTGTCTCGCCGGCAGCAACATCCATTACGTAGTACCAAGCATGGTTCTCCACTCCCTCAGTGTTGTAAGGAAGCATCGGAGTGTCTCCCCATTCATTGAATGAACCTGCAATCTGGATGGTGCCATAGTTGTTGACAGCGCCCTCGTACTTCTCCATCTTGGCTGTATTGTCAGCAGTGTTGATAGTGATGGTGTAGTAACCTGCTTCCGGAGCTACGATGTGACCACCGTCGCTACCTCCGTTACGGTTGACGATTGTACCCTTTGTAGCGCCATCGGCGTTCATACTGTAATCCCAGTTGAAGCTTGAAGGCATAATCTTGAAGCCAGCTCCGTCGCACTCGGCCTTGTCGTTGTAATCGCCAGTAAGGAAGTAGTTGGTGTATTCAATCTCACCAGCACCAGTCTTCTTGTCGTAAGAGAAGTTTGGCTTAAGGAACATAGGAAGTGCGTCTTCTCCAATGCTCTTGTTGCCAGCCCACTTAGCGCCGAACATGTTACCTACAAGATACCACATTGTTGGTGTAGCATCCTTCAACTCTATGTAGTAAGGATTTACGTTGAGCTTTACTGAGTTTGAAGCGATAGGGTTCAGACGGCTTGTGCCCTCCTGTACGAAAGCGTTCACGCGGACGTAAACCTCCTGCGTGGCAGGAACATTGCCTTCTGTCCATTTAAGGATCTTCACCAATGCCTTGTCGATTTCCTCGGCAGAGGCAGAGACGTTACATTTCTGTGTGGTGTTGCTAAGAGCTGCGTAGTCGGGCACCTTTTCGCCACTTTCGTCTGCCGCAGCTTCATCAGTAGAAACTGTGAAGGTGTTGGTAGGAGAAACCTGCACCTCGTAAGTGGCGTTGATCGGAGCATTGTCTGCCGTATACTTAGGCTGTGACCATGTAAGACCAAGTCCTGTGGAGTGCTCCAGGTCTATAGTGGAATTGGCATATTCTGGAGTGTTCAACGTAAACTCAGTAGGCTGTATAAGCGTAGGGTTAGAGTCGTTGTCATCCGAACATGATGCGAATAAGCTGATGATGCCGAAAAGCAGAGCACCCATCATATATTTATTCTTCATATTGCGTTTACTTTTATAGTTCTATTTTTACTTTTATACTTTAGTTCTGAACCTCATTATATCCGTCGATCTGTGTCAGGTTCTTGTTAGAACGAATCTCTGAAGATGGGATAGGATATAGATTATAGGTCTTAGCGAATGTTGTACCATTAGTGTTACCACCCTTAAGCTCCCATTTGTATGTAGCCTGAGTTCCACCAAACTGATTGAAACGAATCAAGTCGGTACGACGAAGACCTTCGCAATAAAGCTCGCGAGAACGCTCGTCAAGAACATCGTTAAGAGTGTAAGAAGCACGCACGGCAGCATGGGCACGATTGCGGAGAGCGTCGATGTACTTCTTTGCCTTAGCAGAACCCTCACCGTGAAGGTGCATCTCAGCCTCTGCAGCATTGAGGTAAGCCTCTGCTACACGGAAGAGGAAGAAGTCGATGTCTACGTTGTAGCTGTCGTGAGGAGTGCCACCATTAGAATAGTTGTTATTCCATTTTGGTGTTGCAATACCCTTGACAAACTTGTCGTTATCTCCGATTTCCAAGGTACGAGCACCGTCACTATTGCCCTTACCCCAAAGGATAGCACGGTCGTCAACGTTCATATTGCGAATTTCTTTTGCCGACTTGTTCACTACTACAGAAGGATCGGTGAAGAACTTCTCTACGAATTGTGGACGAACACGCATACCTGACCATGTGTTGGCAGTAGTGGCTGCGTCCTTATCTGCAACAGTCTGCATCGTAGCATCCCAAAGAGCAGCTACATAGAACATAGAACCTCCATATCCCCGAGTCTTTTCTCCATCTTGCATCAATGGGAGAAGAGCCTCGCAGCTTGCACCATTCGAGCCATTGTCGCCCATGAAGAGCAAGTCGTATGGCTTGTAGCCATTAGCCTTTGCCTCTGCAGACATCTTGCTGTCATCGAAGAGTGCATAAGGTGATTCGATAACCTTCTCGGCATATTCGAGAGCCTCTTTCCAGTAAGGATTGTCCTGACCGTCGTTGTTGAGGTATGTACCTGCGTTGAGGTAAAGACGGCTCAAGAGCAACCAGCATGTGCCCTTGTCTATGCGACCATAGTCGGCGTCGCTGTCGGTCTCAGGCTTTGCCTCCAAGAGGTCAGGCTCAGCTGCGAGCAATTCGTCCTTCACCCAGTTGAACAGGAATTCACGACCCAAATGCAGAAGCTCTGCACGAGTGTAAGACTTGCCTGACTCAAACTTAGAGTTGTAAGAGTGTGCCTGACGTGGAGTCTCAGCTGAAATCTTGTCAAGGAATGTCGGATCGCCGAAGAAGTCGAGCATGAGGAAGTAGCTGTAAGCGCGAAGCACGCGTACCTCAGCATACTTGGTCTTCTCAGCCTTGGCAGCGTCAAGACTTAAGAAGTGGTTCTCGTAAGAGATGTTCGACATCAGACGATAGTACAAGTTCTTCAATGTAGCATTACCCGGATCGAACTTATTGTAGGCAACATCTGTGATACCGCCATCCGACCACCAGCAGACTGCTTCGTCGGTAGGTATCTCGTTGAAGTTGAACAGGTTGCGTAGAAGGGTTGACTTACCAGCGTCGTCGATAGTGAAATCGGCATTGCCGTCATTACCTTCCATGATAAGGCCAGCGTAGCACTTGCTGTATAAGCCCGTGATGTTAGGGTTGGGGTCAACAGTAGGGTCAATGTTGCCCTTATTCAAATCATCCATGCAAGAGCTCATGCTTGCTGCGAGCAAGAGAGCTGCTGCGGGGGCTATTGTTTTGAATTTATTGAGTTTCATATCGAAATCTGTTTTTTAAAATTGTTAGAAGTTGAGGTTCAGACCGAGCAGGAATGTGCGGCAACGCGGATATATGCTGTCGTCCTTGCCAGAGTTTACTTCAGGGTCGATACCGCTGTACTTTGTGATAGTGAATACGTTAGAGCATGAAGCGTAGATACGTCCAGAGATGCCCTTGTAGTTACCGGCCTTCAACAGATTGTTGAAGTTATAGCCCAATGTGATGTTGTCACACTTCAGGAAGCTACCGTTCTGTACAAAGTAGTCGGTAAGAGGATAGTTGTAAGAAGTCCAGCCTAAAGCTGCGATATCCTTTGTAGTGTTCTTGTAATATCCCTTAGCGCTGCAAATCTCTTTAGTGTTTATCGCGCCTTCTTCGTATCCATTGTAGAGATAATTGCCTAAGCTTACACGGAAGTTGCTACCGAGATCCCAGTTCTTGTACGAAACCTTGAAGCTGAAACCACCTGTCCAAGGAGCTACGATATTCTTATAGAAGTATCTATCGTTCTCGTCGATTGTTCCATCGCCATTGCGGTCTACATAGCAGCCCATGATAGGACGACCGTTCTGGTCGTATACCTGCTGGTATACCAAGAATGAGTTGGCTGGCTTTCCTACCTTATGATAGGTGATAGCCTGGTCCTGACCTACCTTCATTCCTGCCTCAATCATATCGCGGCCGCCTGCAAGCTCTGTAATCTCGTTCTTGTTGTAGGCAGCGTTGACGCTAAGTTCTACGAACCAATCCTTTGTCTGGATAGGACGACCTGTGATAGCAACCTCAAAACCCTTGTTCTCCAATGTTCCTGCATTCATAAGGAGGGCATTGTCGAAGTTCTGACCTGCAGAGATGGTTGTGGTGCTGAGAAGGTCAGTGGTCTTGCGGTAGTATGCATCGAGGTTAATAGTAAGTCTCTGGTCGAACATACCATAGTCAAGACCTACGTTCCATGTGGTAGTGGTCTCCCAAGTCAGATCATCATTGTAAGCCAACGGACGATAGAGCAGACCTGTGTTGTCACCGCCACCGATAGGATAGAGGTGGTGATTGCTGGTGCTCTTCTTATAAGTAGCTGTGTAATATTCCTTACCAGTGTCCTGCTGACCTGTCTTACCCCAGCCAAGGCGGAGCTTCAAGTCGCTGACAGCTTTTACGTCTCTCAGGAAGCTCTCCTCCTTAACGCGCCATGCGAAGGCTGCTGATGGGAAGAAGCCCCAACGGTGTCCGTCAGCGAAGCGGCTTGAACCGTCGTAACGGGCTGTGAATGTGAGGAGATAACGGTCAAGCAAAGAGTAGTTGGCACGACCATACCAGCTGACGAGGTAAGTCTGACCCTTCCAGTTGCTTTTGTCGTAAGACTTGACGGTTCCTGCGAGAGCCTCGCCAGCGTCGTTCTTACCTTCGAAGGTAGAAGGATACATAGACTTGCTCCACTGGTCGCCCCAATACTTCATGTGGCTATATTCATAACCAGCCATGATATCGAAGTGGTTGGCCTTGTTGAAGTCCTTGGTGTACTGAGCGTATGCTGTAGCCAAGAGGTTATACTTCTTCTCCTTGTTCTCGCTGTTGCCACCATAATAGAAACCGTATGTAGACTGCGGATTGTTGGTGTTATACTCACCACCGTTGCTGAATTCGCCGGCTAAGTTGGCATGCAAGTGAAGGTCTTCGAAGCCATGAATCTTATAGTCAGCCTCTACGTTGCCCAAGAGAACATGTGCACTCTTGTAGAAGTCGTAGTTTTCTACCTTTTCTACTGGGTTTGTAGGAGCGTCATCATTGCGATTGTATGGGAATGTTGGGTCGTATGATGTAGTAGGTAGTGCCCACTGCCAAAAACCTCCCCAGTTCTTGAATTTCTCGTCGCTGCTCTTTACAGGGCGAGTAGGATCCATGTTGATAGCTGCGCCTACAGCATCCGCTCCACCAGGAACAGTCTTTGAGTAAGAATACTTACCGTTGATGTTGAGGTTGAGGTGCTTGTCGAACAGAGAAGGATTAATGTTGAAGCCTGCTGTAACTCGCTTATAGTCTGAACCCTTCAAGATACCTTCCTGACCGGTGTAGCCTACGCTGACGCGGTAAGGCATTGACCATGACTGCTTGTTGATGCCACCAGTAAGGCTGACGTTATGCTCATGGCTGATGCCGGCACGATAGATTTCGTCCTGCCAGTCAGTATCGAATGTGCCTGCAGCATAGTCAGGTGTGCCGTCTTCCTTGAATTTCTTCCATCCCAAGCCTTGGTATGCAGAAGAGTCTTCGCCGTAATAGTTCTTGATGAAATCGACGTATTCAGAAGCGTTCATCACGTCCAGCTTCTTGGCAATGGTGCTTACAGAAACCGTACCATTGTAAGAAACCTGCGGCTTCTGACCGCTGCGGCCCTTCTTTGTGGTGATGATGATGACACCGTTGGAACCACGCGAACCGTAGATGGCAGTGGCCGATGCGTCCTTCAGCACTGTGAAGCTCTCGATATCGTTAGGATTGACAAGAGAGAGAGGATTGTTCACACCCTTTGTGTCATTGTTATCCATAGGCATGCCATCGATAACAATAAGCGGGTTGTTGCTGGCGGTAAGAGAAGCACCGCCACGAATACGGATTTGTGCGCCGTCACCAGGAGCACCAGATGCAGAGTTGACGTTCACACCGGCAATCTTACCCTGGATCATGTCCTGGGCAGAAGTGATGATACCATGATTCTTCTCATCCGGCTTGAGGGCAGTAACCGAACCCGTAAGGTCGTTCTTCCTAGCCACACCATAACCGATGACCACCACTTCATTAAGATTCTGAGAGTCGTCCTTTAAGGTAACGCTCATGTTGCTCGAAGCCTT
Organism: Prevotella sp. 885; assembly: GCF_002265625.1. GTDB lineage: Bacteria > Bacteroidota > Bacteroidia > Bacteroidales > Bacteroidaceae > Prevotella. The sequence continues at coordinate 14,786 of NZ_NOVE01000038.1, read as the reverse complement.
TACGGTCTGCGGAGTCATACCCAAGAAAGTGAATGTAAGCTCTGTTCCGGGGGCTGCGTCTAATGAGAAGTTACCATCAATGTCGGTAACACCGAGGGCCTTACCCTTAACTGTAATGGTAGCACCCATGACTGGCTCGCCAGAAGCATCTGTTACATGTCCCTTAACGACGATGTTGTTCTGTGCGAAGGAACTTGTAGCAAGGAGAAGACCACCGGCAAGTGCCATGGTCCTCAGAGGCAATTTGATTTTCAACTGCTTCATGTTTTGCTGTTTTTAGTTATTATTATATGTTATAAGTGAAATTCAGTAGTTCAAGGGCTCATTTCATTCTGTTTGCAAAATTAGAATTTATAAACATACGTTGTTTCTTTTTTTGTGCAAAACCGTCGTATTTTAAGTGCAATCGTTTGCACTCCGTTTTGATATTTTGTCCGAAGAAAAGCGTTACGCATTCGGGAATAATGACTAATTTTGCGGCATAACTGAAAACCATGGCAGATAACTTACCTATAACAATGCGAGATATAGCCCGTGATTTGGGCGTCTCCATAGCGACTGTCAGTCGTGCGCTCAACGACAGCCCACGCATCAGCGCGTCCCAGAAAAAGCGCATTCAGGCATACGCGAAAGAACATAACTTTTACCCGAATGTCATTGGAGGAGCGTTGCGTCACAGCCGTAGCCTTCCGATGAAGGTAATAGGCGTTATCGTTCCGGAGTTTGTGCATTATTACTTCGCGTCCATACTGTCAGGTATAGAGGAAGAAGCACGTGCACGTGGCTACCGTGTTATGGTGGCTCAGAGCAACGAACGCTATGACAAGGAAGTGGCTATATGCGACGACTTCTTTAAAAATAAGGTGTGCGGCATAATCGTGTCGCAAGCCAAGGACACCAGACGTTACGACCACTTCCAGAAACTGATGGACAATGGTGTGCCACTCGTGTTTTACGACCGCATCTGCACCGGCGTGAATGGTTCGCGAGTGGTGGTGGACGATTATAATGGAGCATATGCAGCGGTCACACACATGATTGATACAGGATGTAAGCGCATAGCCTTCTATGGTTCGCCGATGAACCTGGAAATCTCAAAGAATCGCTATAACGGTTATCATGACGCATTGACCAAGAACGGACTGAAGTTGAACGAAGCCCTTGTCCGAATATGTGACGACCGCGCGCAGGCCGAGGCCATCACTCCCGAAATACTCTCTTTGCCGGACGACGAACGTCCCGACGCTTTCTTCGCCATCAACGACGACACCGCCATCGGCATTCTCTATACTGCCAAGCGCATGGGCTTTAAAGTTCCTGAGGATATAAGCATCTGCGGATTCACCAATGGCAGCCGTTCCGTGGCTTGCGATCCGATGCTCACCACCGTGGAACAGCGTGGTGTGGTAGTTGGCGAGGAGGCAGCCAACATACTGATAAGTCAGGTGGAAGGCTCGCTGCCGCGTAATGAGGTGGCAATGCGAGTGGTAAGGACACGCCTCGTAGTGAGAGGCACCACACTTTGAGCAAAGGAGTTGTAAGGAGTAAAGCCAAATTCTTTATTGCTATAAAAAGTAAAATAACCAAATAACAATGACCCAAAAACCTAATCTTTCATTCTGGAAACTCTGGAATTTGAGTTTCGGATTCTTTGGCGTACAGATAGCTTACGCCTTGCAAAGCGCCAACATATCGCGCATCTTTGCCACACTGGGAGCAGACCCTCACAACCTTAGCTATTTCTGGATATTGCCCCCGCTGATGGGTATCCTCGTGCAACCTATAGTCGGCACGCTTAGCGACAAGACATGGTGTCGCTTCGGACGCCGCATCCCATATCTTTTCGTCGGAGCCACGGTGGCTGTGCTCGTGATGTGTCTGTTGCCGAATGCTGGATCGTTCGGAATGGCTGTCAGCACGGCAATGGTCTTTGGTCTTGTCTCGCTGATGTTCCTCGACACGAGCATCAACATGGCTATGCAGCCGTTCAAGATGCTTGTCGGCGACATGGTGAACGAGAAGCAGAAGTCGCTCGCTTACTCCATCCAGTCGTTTCTCTGCAATTCTGGTTCGCTTATAGGCTACGTATTCCCGTTCTTCTTCACGGCTCTCGGCATTGCCAATGAAGCCCCGAAGGGCGTAATACCCGACTCTGTCATCTATTCGTTCTACGTCGGAGCAGCCATACTTATCCTCTGTGTCATCTTCACCACGGTGAAGGTAAAGGAATGGAATCCAGAGGAATATGCTATGTATAACGAGGCTCAGCCTCAGAACGAGGAGAAAAGTGCAGGCTGGATAACGCTTCTCAAGAATGCACCCTCGATGTTCTGGAAGGTAGGACTCGTACAGTTCTTCTGCTGGGCAGCCTTTATGTATATGTGGACCTACACCAACGGCACCATTGCCGAAACCGTATGGCACACCACCGACGTGGCTTCCAAGGGTTATCAGGAGGCAGGCAACTGGGTAGGCGTGCTGTTCTTCTGGCAAGCCATCGGCTCTGTGCTGTGGGCTATGGCTCTTCCGAAGTTCAAGAACGAGAAGATGGCTTATGCTATTAGCCTTGTAATAGGCGGCATAGGTTTCGCCCTTGTTCCGTTTGTCGGCGACAAGAACCTGCTCGTACTTCCTTTCCTGCTCGTAGGTTGCGCTTGGGCAGCCATGCTCGCCATGCCGTTTGCCTTCGTCACCAATGCCCTTGAGGGCTACAGCCATAAGGGAGCTTACCTCGGACTCTTCAACGGCACCATCTGCATACCTCAGATTGTGGCAGCCTTATGCGGCGGCGAACTGCTTCATCTTGTAGGCTCACACCAGAGCAACATGATGATTGTGGCTGGCGTATTGCTCATTTGCGGTGCCTTCTCGGTGGCTGCCATCCGTAGCAGAAAAGAGGCGTAAAAGGAAAGAAACAGTTTTCATGGTAACAAACCTAAACCCAAATACATAATGACATTACATTTTCATATAGAATACCGTACTGCATTCGGTGAGGAAATCTCGCTCTGCATCGTGGAGAATGACGAGGTGAAGACACATCGCATGACCACCGTTAACGGAGCGGAGTGGTGGTGCGACCTTTCGCAGCGCAAGTCTGACCATAGCCTTACATATTATTATAAGGTGACGGCTGATGGCGCTTACGAGCGAAGCGAATGGCAGACGGTGAAGCATGTGCTCGACTTCACGTGTACCGCTGCAACAGAATATCACGTCTACGACCGCTGGAACGATATGCCGGACGACTCGTATCTCTACAGTAGCGCCTTTACGGACTGCATCAACCATCAGCAGCCGCAGCCTCTTAAGTCCACGTCCTATGACCGTACGCTGCGTCTTATCGTACGTGCGCCGCAGCTTCGTGAAGGCGAACGTCTGGCTGTGGTGGGAGCGCAGAAGACTTTAGGCGAATGGTGTCCTGACAAAGCGCTGCCCATGACGCTCCACAACTACTGCGAATGGGCTGTCGACATCGACGCTTCGCAGCTACAAGGCGAGAGCATAGAGCTGAAGTTCGTGGTGACCAACGCTTCCGGACACGTGATGATGTGGGAATGTGGCTGTAACCGCTGCCTCACTCTGCCCGACATGAAGAAGGGCATGACGGTAATGTACAGCCTTGACCAGGCTTTCTTCGAGATATGGAACCGCAAGTTGGCTGGAACACTTGTCCCAGTATTCTCACTCCGTACCAAGGAGAGTGCTGGCATAGGCGACTTCGGCGACCTGAAGATGATGATAGATCTGATGGCGAAGACAGGACAGCGCGTGCTGCAGCTGCTTCCCATCAACGACACCACCATCACCCATACATGGACCGACTCTTATCCGTACAGCTGCATCAGCATCTTCGCCATACATCCACAGTATGCCGATCTTCGCGCATTGCCGGAGCTGGAGGACGAGGAAGCACGTCGTGAGGCGGAAGCAGAGCGCAGCCAACTCAACGCTCTGCCACAGATTGACTATGAGAAGGTAAACGCTTTCAAATCAGGATATTTAAGGAAAGTTTTTCAACAGGAAGGTAAGAAGATTATGAAGAGCGCAGAGTTTAAGGCGTTCTTCCAGGAAACACAAAGCTGGCTGGTGCCCTATGCTCAGTATTCATGGCTGAGAGACGAGTATGGCACAGCCGATTTCACACAATGGAAAGACCATAATACATGGAACGAGGATGACCGCGCGATGCTGTCGGATTCTCGCACAAAGGAGCATCAGGAGGTGGCTTTCTACTATTTCGTGCAGTACGTACTGTCTTCGCAGATGAAGGCGGCTCACGAGTATGCCAAGCAGAAGGGCGTAATCCTGAAGGGAGACATCCCCATCGGCGTAAACAGATATAGTTGCGACGTGTGGATGGAACCCAAATACTTCAATCTTAACGGACAGGCGGGAGCGCCGCCAGACGATTTCTCTGTCAACGGACAGAACTGGGGATTCCCCACATACAACTGGGACGAAATGCTGAAGGACGGCTGTAAGTGGTGGGTGCGCCGCTTCCAGAACATGTCGAAGTTCTTCGATGCTTACCGCATTGACCACGTGTTGGGATTCTTCCGCATCTGGGAGATACCTATCGACTGCGTATACGGTCTGACAGGTCAGTTCGTTCCGTCGCAGGCAATGAGTCGTGAGGAGATAATGCAGTACGGGCTGAACTTCCAGGAGGAGCGCTTCACCGAGCCTTACATCACCGATTGGGTGCTCGACCGCATCTTCCATGAGCGTGCAGACGAGGTGCGTAGCGAATACTTGGAGCGCATCGACGGCGAGCGTTATCGCATGAAGCCCGAGGTGAACACGCAGCGCAAGATAGAGGAACGCTTTGCCGGCGTGACCCGACAGGAAGACCTTTGGCTGCGCGACGGACTCTATTCGCTTGTGAGCGACGTGCTCTTCGTGCGCGACCGCAACCGTGCCGATATGTTCCATCCGCGCATCTCTGCCCAGCTCGATTTCATCTATGAGTCGCTCTACGATGTAGACAAGGAGGCTTTCAATCGTCTTTACAACGACTATTATTATCGTCGCAACAATCAGTTCTGGTATCGTGAGGCTATGAAGAAGCTGCCCAAGCTGGTACAGGCCACACGTATGCTCGTTTGTGCAGAGGACCTCGGCATGGTGCCCGACTGTGTTCCTTGGGTGATGGAAGAGCTGAAGATATTCAGCCTTGAGTTGCAGAGCATGCCAAAGTCGCCCACAACGCGCTTCGGACATCTCAGCCAGAACCCATACCGCTCGGTTTGCACCATATCCAGCCACGACATGCCTACGCTCCGCCAGTGGTGGGACGAGAACTATGAACGTACGCAGGACTACTATAACTCGATGCTCCATCGTGAGGGACCGGCTCCGCATCCGCTGCCAGGATGGCTTGCAGAGGACATCATTGCGCGTCATCTCGACTCTCCATCAATGCTCTGCGTGCTGAGTGTTCAGGACTGGCTCGCCATGGACGAGCGTCTGCGTCTGCCCGATGCTGACGCTGAACGCATCAACATCCCTGCCAACCCGAAGCATTACTGGCGTTACCGCATGCACCTCAACATAGAGGATCTCATGGCTGACGACAAGTTCACGGATGAGATTAGCACGCTCATCAGTCAGGCTGGCAGATAACTCCGTATAGCAGAAAGCAATAAAACACATATAAGACAAACGTCAGAATGAAGAAGACATACATGATACTGTCTGCGCTGCTCCCTATGATGGCAGCAGCCCAGACCGTAAAGTCGCCCAACGGCAACGTGTCGCTCACCTTCTCGCTCACAGACAAGGGACAGCCCACGTACGAAATGACCTATAAGGGCAAGCAGGTGGTAAGCCCCTCTCACCTCGGACTGGAGCTTGCCAAGGACAAGCACGCCTCGAAGGGCATGGAGGAGACCAATCTCATGGACGGTTTCAAGATAAAGGATACGCAGACATCCACCTTCGACGAGACTTGGCGACCCGTGTGGGGCGAGACATCAACCATCCGAAACAACTACAACGAGATGGCTGTCAACCTTCACCAGCCCTCCTCAGACCGCGACATCACCATACGTTTCCGTGTGTATGATTACGGTATGGGATTGCGATATGAGTTTCCGCAGCAGCATGAGCTCAACTATTTCGTGATAAAGGAAGAGCACACACAGTTTGCTATGACCGGCGACCATACTGCTTACTGGATTCCCGGCGACTACGACACGCAGGAGTATGAATATAACATCACTCCGCTTACCGGCATCCGTGAGGTCATTGCAAAGAACCGCGAGGCATATAAGAGCAACTCGTCAACTACCGTATTCTCCGACACCGGCGTTCAGACTTCGCTGCAACTCAAGACCAAGGACGGACTCTACATTAATATACATGAGGCTGCCTGCCTGGATTATCCCACGATGCACCTCAATCTCGACGACAATAACCTCGTGTTCGAGTCGTGGCTGACACCCGACGCCGTGGGCAGAAAGGGATTCATCCAGACTCCTTTCAACACTCCGTGGCGAACCGTAATGGTGAGCGACGACGCACGCGACATGCTCTCTTGCAAGCTCACTCTCAATCTCAATGAGCCGTGTAAGATAGAGGACACCTCATGGATTCATCCCACAAAGTACTGTGGCGTGTGGTGGAACATGATTGTCGGAACAAAGACATGGAGCTACACCAACGACCTGCCGTCGGTTCGTCTCGGCGTTACCGACTACAGCAAGTGCAAGCCCAACGGCACGCACGGTGCCACTAACGAGGAGGTGAAGCGCTACATCGACTTCGCTGCAAAGAACGGTTTGCAGGAAGTGCTGGTGGAAGGATGGAACGAAGGATGGGAAGACTGGTTCGGTCATCAGAAGCTTGACGTCTTCGACTTCGTCACTCCTTACCCCGACTTCGACATTAAGATGCTCAACGACTATGCCCACTCCAAGGGCGTGAAGCTGATGATGCACCACGAGACTTCCTCCGCAGCTCTCAATTACGAGCGTCACTTGGAGGATGCTTTCCGTCTTATGAACAAGTATGGCTATGACGCCGTGAAGACCGGCTACGTGGGCGACATCATTCCGCGAGGCGAATACCACTACAGCCAGCTTATGAACAATCACTATCAGCGCGTCGTTGAGACAGCTGCCAAGCACCACATCATGGTGAATGCGCACGAGGCTACACGTCCTACCGGCATCTGCCGCACATGGCCTAACCTTGTTGGCAATGAGAGTGCACGCGGAACGGAGTATGAGGCATTCGGAGGTAACGTGGCTTACCATACCGTGATGTTGCCGTTCACTCGTCTGCAGGGTGGTCCGATGGACTATACGCCCGGCATCTTCGAGACACGTCTCTCTGACTGGAGCCAGAATAAGAGCTTCGTCCACACCACACTCTGCGGACAGCTCTCGCTCTATCTGGTTATGTACAGCCCGCTGCAGATGGCTGCCGACCTGCCCGAACACTATGAGAAGTATGACGATGCTTTCCAGTTCATCCGCGATGTGGCTTGTGACTGGGACGACTCGAAGTATCTGGAGGCAGAGCCAGCCAAATACATCACTGTGGCACGCAAGGCTAAGGGAACAGACAACTGGTTCGTGGGTGGCAAGACAGGCGAAGAGGCTCGCACGGCTGTGGTACGCCTCAACTTCCTCGACAAGGGTCGCAAGTATGACTGCGCCATCTATCAGGACGCCAAGGACGCCGACTATGAGCACAATCCGAAGGCTTACCAAATTCTGCACAAGACCGTCAAGAAGGGCGATGTGCTGAAGATAAAGGAGGCACGTGGCGGTGGTTTTGCTGTGTCGCTTATTGCTAAATAACAACAATACGTACGCTACTGACATGAAAAAGAATTATATGTTCTCGGCATTTCTTGCCGCAATGATTACGTTAAACGTAAATGCTCAGGGGCGCTTCGACGAGATGGAATACGGTAAGACAAAGACCGTATTCCGCCTCAATGCAGCTTCCCTCCCGAAAGTGCGCATCTATAAGGCAGGACAGGGTGGCAAACCCGTCAAGACTGTCAAGATGCGTGCCATAGGCGACAACCGTTGGGAGGCTACCGTAAAGGGCGACCTTAGTGGCATGTTTTATACTTTCGATATAGGCAAGGGCGAGTGTCCCGGCACGTTTGCCAAGGCTGTAGGCGTCAACGGCAACCGTGGCGCCATCATCAACATGGCTGACACCGACCCCGTGGGATGGGCTGACGACCGCCGTCCGGCTATTGCGTCGCCTGCCGACCTCGTGATTTACGAGCTTCACATGCGCGACTTCTCCATCAGTCCCACTTCGGGCATGCAGCATCGTGGCAAGTATCTGGCTCTGACAGAGCCTCGCGCCATCGACTATCTGAAGCGTCTCGGCGTCAACGCCATCCATTTCCAGCCGCTGTTCGATTTCGCTTCGGTGGACGAGACACAGCTACAGCGCCCACAATTCAATTGGGGCTACGATCCTAAGAACTATAATGTGCCCGAGGGAAGCTATTCCACCGACCCTTATCGTCCTGAGGTGCGCATCCGTGAGTTCAAGGAAATGGTACAGGCGCTCCACAAGGCTGGCATCCGTGTCATCTTCGACGCCGTCTATAACCATACGTTCGACATTGACGGAAGCAACTTCCAGCGCACTTATCCCGGCTATTACTATCGCAAGACAGCCGACGGACGTTATTCCGACGGTTCGGGTTGCGGCAACGAGACGGCTTCAGAACGTCCGCTGATGCGCGAGTTTATGATAGAGAGCGTCAAGTACTGGATAAACGAATTCCACATTGACGGATTCCGCTTCGACCTTATGGGCGTCCATGACATCGAGACGATGAACCAGATACGCGCTGCCGTGGACGAGATTGACCCCTCGATATATATATATGGTGAGGGTTGGAGCGCAGGAACGTGTGCCTATCCGCAGGACCAGCTTGCCATAAAAGCCAACACACCCCGTCTGAACGGCATCGGAGCTTTCAGCGACGACATGCGTGACGCACTTCGCGGACCGTTCTCCGACGACACGAAGGGCGCTTTCCTTGCCGGAATAAAGGGTGAGGAGGAGAGCCTGAAGTTCGGCATCGTGGGTGGCATCGCCCATAACCAGGTGGATATGACACGCGTCAACTACGACCGTAAGCCGTGGACCAACAATCCTACACAGCAGATCAGCTACGTTAGCTGTCACGACGACATGTGCCTTGTGGATCGTCTCAAGGCGAGCATTCCCGGTCTGAAGGACGCGTCGAGGTCAGAAGCTGACCGTATGGCAGAGCTTATCCGCCTCGACCTGCTGGCTCAGACAGCCATCTTCACGTCGCAGGGAGTGCCATTTATGCTTGCTGGCGAGGAGATGCTCCGCGACAAGAAGGGCGTGCATAACAGCTTTTCGTCGCCCGACAGCATCAACGAGTTCCACTGGGATAACCTCAAGCAGTATCCTCAGGTGTTCGAGTATTATCGAGGCTTGATAAGTCTTCGCAAGAATCATCCCGCTTTCCGCCTCGCCAATGCCGACGCAGTAAGGAATCATCTGGAGTTTATTGCCACCGACGACTGCCTTGTGGCGTTCCGTCTGAAGAACCTTGAGGGCATCGACTCATGGAAGGACATCATCGTCATTCTCAACGCCAACAAGGAAGCCAAGCTGGTCAGCGTACCCGAAGGCGAATACACGGTGGCTTGCTGCAACGGCGTCATCAATGAGGAAGGCATCGGAATGCCGTTCGAAGGTAAGGAGGTGCTGGCAGACGAGCAGTCGGCGCTGATATTATACAGAAAGTAAGAACCATAATATAAAAAAGATAATGAAGAAAAAACTGGTATCATTAATAATGCTTATGGGGGCTATGAGCTTGAATGCAGCAGTAAAGGTGGACCGCATCGAACCCACCAACTGGTATGTCGGCATGAAGGATGCGTCGCTCCAGCTGATGGTTTACGGCAAGGACGTGCGTGACGCGGACGTGGAGGTCAACTATCCCGATGTGCGCATAGACTCTATCGCACGTCTCGACTCGCCCAACTATCTCTTCCTCTATCTCAACCTTGAAGGCGCGAAGGCGGGCGAGATGACGCTCAGCTTCAAGCAGGGCAAGCAGACTAAGAAGGTGAAGTATGAGCTGAAAGACCGTGCTATGGCGGGCGACAAGCGCATGGGATTCACCAATGAGGATGTGCTTTACATGCTCATGCCCGACCGCTTCGCCAACGGCAATCTCAAGAACGACGCCTTCAAGACAATGCGCGACAAGACCTGCGACCGCACGGCTCCGAGTCTGCGTCATGGCGGCGACCTTGAGGGAATACGCCAGCACCTCGACTATTTCACAGACCTTGGCGTAACGGCGCTGTGGTTTACGCCCGTTCTGGAGAACGACAGCCCCAGCAATGGCACCAACTCGTCTTACCATGGCTACGCCACTACAGACTATTATCGCGTGGACCCGCGTTTCGGCACCAACGACGAGTATAAGCGTCTCGTGGACGAGGCTCATGCTAAGGGACTGAAGGTGGTGATGGACATGATTTTCAATCATTGCGGTTTCGACCATCCTTGGGTGGCAGACATGCCGTCGAAGGACTGGTTTAACACTTCAGAATGGCTCCTGCCCGAATATCAGACCGAGGAGCATCAGAAGAAGATGGACACGATGGACGGCAACGCCAAGGTGAACGACAAGTATCTGCAGACCAGCTATAAGCTCACGCCGGTGCTCGATCCCTATGCCAGCAAGGTGGACCTGCGTGAGACGGTGGACGGATGGTTCGTGCCGACGATGCCCGACCTCAACCAGCGCAATCCGCACGTCATGAAGTATCTGATTCAGAACAGCGAGTGGTGGATTGAGACTGTTGGCATTGACGGCATCCGCATGGACACTTATCCCTACGCTGACCGCGACGGCATGGCGCTCTGGATGAAGACGCTCGACAAGGAATATCCCAACTTCAACACCGTAGGCGAGACGTGGGTGACGGAGCCTGCCTATACTGCCGCCTGGCAGAAGGACAGCAAGCTCTCCGAGAAGAACAGCTATCTGAAGACCGTCATGGACTTTGCCTTCTTCGACCGCATCAATCAGGCTAAGCATGAGGAGACAGACGACTGGTGGAACGGCATGAACCGCATATACAACGTCCTTTGCTATGACTATCTTTATCCGAACCCCAAGAGCGTGATGGCGTTCATTGAGAACCATGACACCGACCGCTTCTTAGGCGAGGGCAAGGACACGCTGGCTCTGAAGCAGGCATTGGCGCTGCTGCTGACCGTAAACCGCATCCCGCAGCTCTATTACGGCACGGAGATTCTGATGAACGGCACGAAGTCTGTCACAGACGGCTACGTGCGTAAGGACTTCCCCGGCGGATGGGCTGGCGATGCCCGCAACGCCTTCACGGCAAAGGGACGCACCAAGGCTCAGAACGATATGTTCGGCTGGATAAGCCGTCTGCTGCATTGGCGTCAGGGCAACGACGTGATAACAAAAGGCAGCCAGACCCAGTTCTGCACGCAGCACGGCGTTTACGTGGTGGCGCGTCAGTATAACGGCAAGAGCGTCATGACCGTCATCAACGGCAGAAACGCTGCAGCCGAACTCGACGTAAAGCGTTATGCCGAGATAATCGGCAATGCCGAGAAAGCCGTGGATGTCACAACGGGCAGAAACGTAGTGATAAGCCATAACGTAAAGCTCAGTCCGCGCCAGACAATGGTGTTGGAATTCTAAACATACTGAACTATCGAAAGTTCAATAACACGATAAATATCGTAGTGCAGGTATTATGCCTCCGCTACGATATTTTTTTTGATGGTATGTCCCAATTTGACATACATGCGCAGTAAGTTTGCAAAACATTAACAATAAAACAAACTTATATGAACGCAACAGAAAAGAAAATCGCCGTTTTACTGGCAGGTACAGGGGTAATTCCAATCCCGGAAGAATGTTTAAAGGAAATCTTTGTTGACAACCATTCCATGTTCACTGAGGAATCCAAAGAAGGAGAATCGGAGGTGAACTTCATGAATAGGGCATTCTGTAAAGCATTACGGAAAGAGAGCATCGTCAATTCCACGAAGCAATGTATGATAATAAATGCTCCCGTCGGTCACGGAAAAATGAGCAGTGAAGAGATTGGGCTACTTAGCACGTACATAAATAGATGGACTAACAATGCTGAGCACTACTCGATGAATTGGGGACTGTATGAAATACCGAATACCACGAAGATGCGGATTACGATATTGGCAAGTTCGCCAACCCGACCTCAAGCCGAAGAGAATGAAACGCAGGATGTCAAGAATATCTTAGTCCTACAAAATGCGTTTGAAAAGACAAGAAAGCAAATGAAAGTAAATGCGCTAAGTATCAATGCTTTAAGCGATAATTTGAATTTTCCGATGTTTGCCAAACTCACTCTTAAAAAGACATAAAAGACAGTTTCTTGTTTCCGTTTTGTTTCTCGTTTCTCGGTTTGTTTTCTTATCTTTACATCAGTTTTCCGAAGTAAGGGAAGAGAAAAAAAAGCAAATGTCAGCATAGGAAACCATATCTGACATAGACTTTCAACAAGAGGGAGAAAGACCCTCCAATGTAGCAGAATACAAAAACAAAATAACACTTCATACATCATGGCAAGACCAAAGAAACAAGTAAAGCTGAAAGAACCGATTAAAATTCGGTTGAAGTCGCTCGCAGATGGCAACAAGAGTATCTATCTTGACATCTACTATAAGGGAGTGAGAAAGTATGAATACCTCAAACTCTACCTCGTTCCCGAAATCAACCCTATCTGCAAGGAACAGAACAAGCAGACTATGGCGGTTGCAGAACGCATCAAGGCAGAGCGCATCAAAGCCCTGCATGGTCACGGCATACAGGATTGGGAAACCGTCAAGCAAGGTTCAATGCTTCTCACTACTTGGATAAAGAAGTATTGTGAAGGTGGTGTCGGCATCAAGAAGTCAACGCTCCATTGCCGTGTGGAAATGATGCACACTGTGGAGAAGTATCTTGACGAGACTAACAAAGGCTTCATTTCTCTTGAAGAGGTCAATGCGGAGTTTTGCCGTGGATATGTGAAGTTCTTGCGTAACTTCCCAAATTCCCATATCAAGTATGGCGAGCCAAGACCTATCAGCGAGAATACGGCAAGCCGATACCTCGGAATGTTCTCTACCGCACTCAACAACGCTGTGCGACAAGGCATTATCCGCAACAACCCTATGAAGGAACTTGATGCACGTGAGCGCATCCAACCCAAGGATGGCAAGAAAGAGTATCTGACCATTGAGGAACTTCGCACCCTCATGGCTACGGACAGTTACCGTCCAGAGGTCAAGGAGGCTTTCATCTTCGCCTGTTTTACCGGATTGCGATTAAGTGACATGTACCGTCTTGCTCCGATGCACATCTTCAAGACCGCTGACGGAAAGGGCGAATACATAGATATGGAAATGCAAAAGACGGAGAAGCCAGTTATAATACCTCTCTCGGAAGAGGCAAAGCGGTGGTTGCCAAAGCAAAGAGGTAATGATATTCCTTTCTTTGACATTCCAACCACACAGACCGTTATAGGCAGGGCTCTCCGCAAATGGGCGGAAGCGGCAGGGATAGAGAAGCATATCTCATTCCATTGCTCACGGCACACGTTCGGAACGATGATGCTCACGCTCGGTGCTGACCTTTTTACCACAAGCAAGCTGATGGGACATTCCAACATTCAGACCACGGAAATCTATGCTAAAATCGTGGATAAGAAGAAGGAGGAAGCCATCAACCTCATTGACGGTATGTTCACATAAATCATTGACAACGAAAATATATAGAGACATGACAATAACTATCAGACAAAAGGCTCTTGCCAACGACAACATAAGCTTGTATCTTGACATCTACAATGGTGGCAAGCGCAAGTTTGAATTTTTATCCCTCTATTTGTTGCCAGAGGTTGATGCAGAAACCAAAGCAAGGAACGAAGAAACATTGCAACGTGCTCACCAGATAAGGGCAGAGCGTATTCTTCATCCAGAGACCATCCCAGAGGTAGGTCACTTGATGATTGTGAAGGAAATTCCCAATGACGAGTCTCCCGAAGTCTTGGACTGGATCCAGACTTACATCGACTGGATGAGCGACAATACAGACTACTCCAAGGCTATTGTTGACCAATCAAAGTATCTGAAATACCTAATGAGCGAGTTCCTTGCCAACAAGCGCAGACCTCACATCACTCTGAGGAAGTTCGACAAGGAATGGTTCAAGGCTTTCTTTCTTTGGTTGAAGAATGACTATGTACCACAGAAGTATGTACGAGTTGAAGCCAAGCCTTTGTGTGAAGGCTCCCTTCACAATGTTCAACAGCGCATAGTGGCGGTATTCAACAAGGCTGTCAAGTTCGGTAAATTGAAGGCTAACCCTTTCTACAAGTTGGAGAAGTCAGACATCTTTCCCAAGCCAAAGTCATCACATAAGCAGTATCTCACTCCCGATGAACTGAAAAGGTTCATGGCTTCAGATGAGAGAAGTCCAGGAGTTGCAGAGACACAAAAGGCTTTCGGTTTCGCCTGTCTGACAGGACTTCGTATCAGCGACATCAAGGCTCTGCGGTGGAGTGACATCAAGAGAAACAATGAAACGAACACGCTTGTAATCGTCCAAAAGAAAACCAAGGCTCTCAATGCCGTACCAATCGGCAATACCGCCTTGTCATGGATGCCACCCAAAGGCGATGATGATTTTGTGTTTCACCTTCCTGCCAAGGCTAATGTGGATGCAGCCCTTAAAAGGATAGCCA
>NZ_NOVE01000037.1 GCF_002265625.1 Prevotella sp. 885 | reverse complement strand
TAAAAAAATATCAAGTTCATTGTAACCATCTCTCGTTAGAAGTTCTTGATGAAGAGGCAAAGCAAAACACAGAAGATAAACCTAATTTGGAAATACTTTTTGAGAGAATAAATGTTAATGGAACTCGTATCTCAAATGAAGACCTTGCATATTCATCTATCAAAGCATATTGGCCTGAAATACGAGATATAAATGACGAATTAGCAAGCCGTTATATGGCCCCAGCAAGGTTGGCAATGTTATCATTCCGACTAAGTTTAACAAATTGTTGGGCTGAAAAATTGCAAGATTCAATAAGCTTAAAACAAATAAGAAGTCTTTCAACTGAACAAGACAAAAAGGATGAAATATCTAAGCTATATACTGGTGGGAACCTTAAACAGATACTCAATACTGTTGACAGATGGATAGGTGTTACGGACGAAGGGAACCTAAGAACACCTTCTATTCTTAGAACCTTGATTGCTCATAAATGCTCGGAACTATATCTGCTACTTATGTATTGGGCAAAACTGTCAATAGAAAGACCAGGATCCTTTCACCTTACAGATTTTGAAGTTAGAGCTATTGCTTTTACCATTCGATGGTGGAGCAATAATGCGAATGCCGTAATTAAAGAAATTATGGTTAGAACTAGCAGGGAAAGGAATATCAATATTGAAGTAGTCAAAACAGGTATTGGTCGCAGTATGCACGATTGCAACCTTTTACATATTTATTCACCAACAGAAGTTAGTCAGTTCTTTAGAATAGAAAAATCACCAAAGTGGAAAGTTTATTCACAACAAGCTGGTCCATGGTGGGAATTTTTCTGGAGATTGAGAGATGGCTATTGGGTAGATGTTCCTAGTGAAATGCTTATTTATGCGGAACGAGAATACATAAATTCACATTTCTCAAATTATGATCCTGCTCGTCAAGATATGTGGGAAAGCTATAACCGTCCTTGGGATTTTGACCATATTATAGCACAAAACCGAATAAATAACAGACAAGGTGAATATCGTGAATATGATCAGTTCTGGCTAAATTCAATAGGTAATATAGCAGCCATATCATTTGAAAGCAATAGAAGCAAGAGTGATAGCACTTCAGATTACGAAGAATATGAAAGTAACGCAGAAAGCTTACTATTTGACCCTATAGTCAAAGAGTTAACTGATTATCAAATAACGTATAATGCTGAGCAAAGCTACAAATACGCATCGTCCTCTTTTGCACGTTTAATAAAAATATACGAACGTGTATATGAAATGATTGCTCCTGCTGTAGAGGGTATTCCATTGTCATCGACAGTTTCACAACGAAAACAACTGTTCAACGCGATATGTGAACAGGTGCCAAACGCAAAAGCATATCTCGTTGCTGGAAACGATATGGAATTTGAAATAACCCGTGATCAAGATTGGTGTCGTCAATGGATCAGCGTTGGAGTTGTTGTAGGAAACTTGTACCCTTGTATTTGTTGGATAGCAGATCAAAATGATGGAAAACCTCGCGATTTTGAAATTGGAATACGCAAGGCTCCTGGTACACAAATCATTCAAGAGATAAAAACAAAAATTGAAAACATTGAAGGATTAGAATCCTACAACAAATCTTCAAGTGATTGGTGGTATGCTTACAACAACAAATACAATCATATCGATAGCGGAGAACTGGTGAAAGAAATCGAAAGATTGATTGTTATATGTAATGAAGCTAATAATGATTAGACTTTCATAATCCAAATTTAAGCATGGTTAAATTTATATCAGACAAAGAACACTATGAAGACGTCCTGCTCCTGGCATCAAAGGCGAAACATTCACTTTGGATAGGTACAGCTGACATCAAAGACCTATATGTCATCCAAGGAAAGACTGAAAAGCCATTCCTTGGTGTACTGTCTGATTTAATCGGGAAAGGCGTTGAGATTCGTATGCTACATGCAAAAGAACCTGGACAGAACTTTCGTGATGACTTTGATCGTTACCCACGGCTGTTTGACGGCATGGAACGCTTTATGTGCCCTCGTGTACACTTTAAGATAATTGTAATAGATACGAATGTCTGCTATATCGGAAGTGCAAATCTTACCGGTGCAGGCATGGGCATGAAAGCTCCCAACCGTCGAAACTTTGAAGCTGGCATACTTACGGATGAGCCATCAATTGTAGAAGCAGCGATGGATGAGTTTGATAAAGTATGGTGTGGCATCGAATGTAAGAAGTGTAAAAGAAAGGAATATTGCGGTGATCCGATAAAGACAATCAGATAAATTTCGGCGTTTTTGAAAAATACTTGCGACCTGTGCAGCGATTCGGCATAGGTCGCATTTATTTTTGCACTCACAATTGTAAACTCTACAAATATGCAACGTAAATTTGATGATTTTATTATGAGTCAAGTCATTGACAAATACAATGATGACTTGATTGTGTTGGGAGCGCGACCTGCTATTGGCAAATCAACGTTTCTTGCTTCGTTAGCAAAGATTCTTTTTCTTGATAACGACATTCCAACTGTTGTGTTCTGCCCGGAGATGGCAAAAGAAGTCTTTGTTAGAAGAATTTTGCAGATTGTATTAGGAGTATCACGCGAAGATATTGCTTCCGATGACTTTTGGGACATATTCGACAACAAATAAGTTGATGACAGCGTGGCTGATATATGCGAAAAGCCCCTATATATAGATGATACACCAGCTATAGATGTTGAGGAGTTGAAAAGAAAACTCTATACCTTGGTTCAAGAACATGGTGTAAAGTTTGTGCTGATTGATTACCTGCAGCTCCTCAATACAACCAAAGGAACATCCCGCCAAGAAAATATCCGTTATATATGTCAAACCTTGAAGGCTATCTCAAAAGAACTTCATTTAATCATTGTTCTCGCATCACAGTGTAGAAGGAATCTAACTAATGGTTCCAACGTACCTGTGCCAGATGACGTTTCCTTGTTTGAATCATTTGATGATGTTATAGAACATACCTGGACACTGTATCGTCCATCATACTACAATGTGTTTGAGGACGAGCGAGGTTGTGATGTTAGCAATACTATTGAGCTACATCGTTACAACGGAAAAGACTTCATCGCTAAAGAGACCTTTATATTCGATAAATCCATTCCTAGACTGATATAACAAGAATATGAAAAGAAACTGGAAATATATAATGCTGCGTTGTTTGAAAGCATACTTTATCAGCGTTGCTCTAACGACAATCTGTATGTTCTGCTACATCGAAGTTGGTAGCGATAAAGGATGGCCAAGGGCAGAAAGTTGGCACAATTGCCTACATACTCATGGGCATTTTGATTTTTTTACTGATTGATAACAAGAAATGGGGTTTTATATGGACACTACAAATAGCAGATTTATAGCTTTTCTCAATAGCTGGAGGGCAACCCTTATCGATAATGACTCATACCAAAAGTCTGACAAGGAAAATTACGAAAAATGTCTTCAACTATATAATGAAATTATCACTGGGAAGAATATCATTAACGTCGATGACTCTGATTTTGTTAACCTCTTCTGCGAAGGAGGTCCAGTAACGGCAATAGAAGCTACGACGGACATCAATTCTTCAAACCGCATGGAGGAAGTGATAACTTCCATTAAGAAGGAGATTGCAGGATATGATGGCTCAATAAACAACATCATGCTATTCATATTCATTGGTAAATCTACTCCTCTTCTGATGGAAGAAATGCCTTTCTTTAATAACTTGATCTCTACATTCGAAAGTGACACTCAGGTTGTTTGGGGCATCAAGCAGGTGGAAGAATCAGACCTTCTCCGAGTCGCAATGCTCTTTAATTACTCACATAAATGAGCCCAATATTCCAAATTTAGCAAGCCTGTGCCCAAAATCGGCACACCGCATCCGTAACTTTGCACATAACAAATAGTTTAAGTATGATCAAAGAAATAATAAAAGGTGTTGACGGTTATATCATTGAAACAGATTCTAATTCATGTTTCATTGACTACCGTGATATGAGTGAAATCATTGGCTATCATGCCGAAAGTGATGTGGTCATTGGCTATAACAGGGAAAATCAAATAGAACAGTTAAATGTAACCACACATGCTCGACAAGTATTCTCAAAAATAGAGAACAAGAGATTTGAGCTGTTGTTGTGCGGAAGGAGATGCTGGTATGAATGCTCGCACAAAGAAGAAGAAATAGAGTACGCAAAGATTTTTGACTATCTGAAAGAATGTCCTAAGTTTGATTATATCCCAGAGCTTCAATCTTACCTGATAAGCGAGCTTTTAAGGAAATCGGATATTGAAGCTGTCAGCTTTCATCTGTTGGAGCTATTAGGCTGCGAACCTGATGATGACGCAGATAGTTATGAGCCTTGCTTTGGGTATGTATTTGAACTAGTTAGGTCAATCCTTGAATTGAGTGAAGAAAACTAGGCAAAGAGCAATCTGATTATCAATAAATTCAATGACCTGTCTATGGATATAATACAACATAATATGACTGTACAAGAGGTGTTTAACACTCCTGCTATCAAGGAAATCGAGCAACAGATACTTCTGTTGTTTGATAAAAGCAAGAATAACTGGCGTAGTGGTGATGCTGATACTGATACTGATACTATTGCCATTCGGAGTCTTTTGGAAGTCAGGAAAAATTTATTGAACAGTCTCTTTGTTTTGGATGAAGAGAACAAACAGCTCTTGACGGACTTTAACGAGGCTCTTAAAAAGCAACTGTTAGACACAAGGGATAGAACTATCAAAATGATGGAGGCAGTTAAGAGCGCAGGCTTTTCTGGTGAGATATTTGCACAAGGGAAATGCTATCTCGGCTATGACTATCCCCTAATACATCCTGTTCAGAGCAATAGAGCAAAAAAAATGTGGTGTATTCTTAATGGCACTTATGATTGTTACATGCCGTTGTATGAAGATGGAGTTGAAAGTTCAATCAAATATAATATTGAGAGTGAGGCTCCTTCAGAAAACTATGTGCTGTATCTTGATGATGAACCCGAAGAGAACGGGACGAACAACTGGAATGAGCATCTTGATAGAGAGTTTAGCGCTGACATGCATCTGGTTTATGCTTTCCATAACCTATATGAACATGTCGGTTTCTCTATATTCGATTTGTTATGGGTTCGCAACTTTAATGTCGAGATCAACTTGGAATATGACTATTCTACATATCCAGATGGACATGAATATGATGATCCAGATTGGGACTCGTGTGACTTTTTAGACTAACTGTAAGATGGGCAAGAAAAAAGAACCTTCACTATTCTGTGATACGTTGTCTGTCAAAGACCACGCTTCAAGCTTGATAAAGTATATGACCGATGGCATATACGAGAAACAGCATATAATGAGTATGGCACTACTTGCAGCCATTGCTGGTGAAAGTGTGTTCCTGCTCGGACCTCCAGGAACCGCTAAAAGTATGGTGGCACGAAGATTAAAATTGGTATTCAAAGACGCAAAGGCATTTGAATACCTGATGTCTCGTTTCTCTACTCCAGACGAGATATTTGGTCCTGTGTCTATATCCAAACTCAAAAACGAGGATAGATATGAGCGTTTGGTGGATGGTTATTTGCCAGATGCAGAGATTGTCTTTCTTGATGAAATTTGGAAAGCCGGACCTTCTATTCAGAATGCCTTGCTTACAGCCATCAATGAACGTATCTTCAAGAATGGTTCTGATACACTGAAGCTTCCCATGAAGGCTTTAATTGCTGCCAGCAATGAGTTGCCAGCGGAAGATGAAGGACTTGAAGCTTTGTGGGATCGTTTTCTTGTTCGCATCGTTTCCAACTGTATTTCAAGTGAAACGACCTTCTACAAGATGGTAAGGGAGAAAAGCAATAGCGACCCTATCATACCGCCGTCACTCCTAATCACAGAGGAGTTGTATCATTCATGGCAATCTTCCATATCAGATATTGTCATACCTGATGATGTTTGTCATGTCATCACTGCTATTCGTAAAGCCATCAAGGAGGAAATGAAAAGCGAAGATTTCTCTCCAATGGATTATTACATATCCGATAGACGCTGGAAGAAGGTGTTCCATTTGATGCAAGCTTCAGCGTGGTTAAACGATAGAGATAGTATCGACATAACAGATTGTTTGCTATTGATACATTGTCTGTGGAACAAGACTCAAACAATATCGAAGGTTCTGGAGATTGTACCCTCTGCCATAACATCAGGGATCGACGTTCGCATTGCTGAAAACAAAACTGCATTAGACAAACTCATAGCCCAACTCTCTGCAAACATGCCACAGGGAAGGGTTCCAATCACCGAAGATGATGATGAGTTCGCAGTGACAAATTACTTTTATTACACAGTCGATGGATTCAACAAGGGGAGATGCCTTTTCTCAAAAGCAGATTACAATCATGTTGACACAAAGAAAACAACTGATGGCATCCTCTATTTTGACGATAGGAACAACTGTTGGATGATTCATGCAATCTATACCGGTGCTCCTTTCGACTACAAAATGTCGAATGGTAAACTTACAAAGTTGAAACTTCAAAAGTGTAACGGAGGTATTATTGTTGATAGCATCCCATACGCCTTCAAAAGGAAAAGCCGATTTGGAGCAAAAGGTCAGGAACAACAAACCTCTTCGTTTACAAGTACAGAGATCATCTTTGAGGAATGCGAATCAATAAAGAAAGACTTCGCTGAATTACAGTCATTATTCGCCAATAGTACCAATATTTTTGTGTCGTCTGACGATAAGAAACTTATAATGCGACAATTATCCAAGACAGAAAAGGAGATTGGAGAACTTGAAATAAAGATAAAGAATACAAAACTGCTCATTCGCTAATGACTAACCAGGAGTACATAGATAATCGTCTGGCAACATATAATGAGGCATTTGACTTCTATATGGATTGCGGAGAAATGCCTAAGAGTATCGAAAAAGGTGATATTCTTGGAGCCTATCTTAAATCCGTCATAGATTCAAATCCTCAGCTGGATAGTCAGGATCCATTATGGATGGAGGTGCTGAAAGATGACTTGCTGGCATTCCTGTCGGCAATGCTATCTGCATTCGTGCCTGTAGAAGAAGCTCACAAAAAGGAGCAAGCTTATATTGGACGTTACAAAAATGCAGATTTGGATAAGCAGCGTGAGCTTTGGCCATCAGTCTATGAGTATGTCAGCAAAAACTATGAACCAACGGATGTGAATATCGCAGGATATGTCGAACAGTTCAAAGAAAACAATGTTCAGGATGTAATAGATGCTCTATGTGAAGACTGGATGAAGGCAAGTGACTCCAGAAAAGACGCAAGGGAAAAGAAAATACTGGAGAAGAATGCTCAATCATGGGAAAGGCATATTAAAGAATGGGGGCTATCAGACTATAAACGCCGAAAGAAAATAGATAACACATACTATCGATACCCTGCACTGCAGGAAATAGTAAAAATCATCGGTCGAGAACAACCACAACGTAAGGATGAGAAAGATGATATTACATATAAATATATTCCTATATTGCTATCGACTCCAGCAAAGACCGTAGAAATTGAACAGATTTCCATCGGGGATGACGTTGCTCACATGATGCCAATAGAAACGGCAATACTATCTGACCAGGAAACAGAAACTTTGTTCTACAAAAAGTTTGCTGGGAAACAATTACAGATATTCGCGAACAGACCACCATTAAAGAGTCAGGACAAGCAGATTCAGCAGCATCAAACGAAGCCTCGTTTGGAAATGGGACCGATTATTGTCAGTATAGACACAAGTGGGTCAATGAGCGGCAAACCTGAAGAAGTTGCTCATTCATTATTGATCCAGCTCCTTCGATTAGCAAAGAAGAAGAAACGCAAGTGCTTTGTTATTACATTCTCTGTACGTTCCAGAGCATTGGAATTGACAAATCCTGCAAACTGGCGCAAACTGAATAAATTCCTTGAAGAAGGGTTTAGCGGTGGAACAGATGGAGAGGAAATGTTAAA
This sequence comes from Prevotella sp. 885, assembly GCF_002265625.1. Classification (GTDB taxonomy): domain Bacteria; phylum Bacteroidota; class Bacteroidia; order Bacteroidales; family Bacteroidaceae; genus Prevotella. Next base: position 28,597 of record NZ_NOVE01000037.1, on the reverse strand, counting down.
CAGCGCACTGGATGCGTTGCAGAAGAAGGATTTCTGTATGGCTGACGTTTTGATAATAAGTGACTTTGAGTTTCCATTGCCTAAGTCAACAACAAAAGCCAGAATGCGAGCTGAACACGATAAAGGAACAAGATTCTATGGGCTACAGATTGGCTCGTGGCCTAATAGATACCAGTCTATATTAGATAAAATGTGGAAGATGAAGATATGAGCGCAAAAGGTAGATTTATAATAAATGCCAATACTCGCATCTGTTCAAAATACTTTCGGCTCACCTGTCATCAGGTTGATTATGACACATTGTTGTCAGAATCAAGGTTCCCATGTCCTGGACGAGATATGTATTTCAGATCAGGAGTATGTTCTGTAATTACGCAGTTTGATGGGAGAAATTTAGATGTCATATACTCCGATCGTACAAGCTGGGGCAATAGGCTATTACAACATTGGCTGCGTATTAAGCTCAAAGAATGTATAATATCAATCGCAGAAAAGGTCTTACCCGATAGATTGCATTACTGGGAACAGCAGAAAGGGTTAAAGGCTAAGAGTGTTTCTGTAAAACTCTTAAGAGGTAAAACATTAGGCCGATGTTTTCATGATGGAAGGATTGAGCTTTCTCCTAAGATTCTCTTGATGCCTGAAAGTTATACGGATAGCGTAATCTTGCACGAAATGGCTCATCTCAAATATCATCATCACCGACAGTCTTTCTGGAACTACCTTAGTATTCTCTTGGGTGAGGATTCTAAGGCTCAAAGTACAAGAATGGATTTGGAAATGGGCATAAAATACTTCTATTTGGACTATATAATGCAATAAACTTGATTGTATGCCCTGATTCGGCATACATGCCAGCTAAATTTGCATCGTTTAAAAATTTGAAAACTATGGCACTTTGGAAAATTTCAGTCAAGAACAGCACTAATGCTGCATGTAAAAACAAGCGTCAGAAGCTTGAAAGAGGTATGTTCGTCGAGACGAGCACTATGTCAACGTCAAATCCTCTCGGATTGACTCGTGAACATCCTATGTTGGCACAGCTCTTTATGAGTAAGTACGGCATAGATGTTGATCCCAGCCACATGAACTATTCCTATTTCAACTGTGAAAGAATTGGATAGTTAAACTGACAAGCAGTCTGGTTATAAGCGATTAAGCCTATAGCCAGACGGTTCTAATGTTTGAAGATCAGGTTTAGCTCCCAAAGTATGCTATGATTACACCTGTATTTCGTCAATAATCTTCTCAAAAGCAAACTTCACCGCATTACGCTGATACTTGTCATGTTGGAAGATGGTACTGTAGCACTTCACAGTAACGCATTGCTTGATACGAGGTGTAATATCGCCATAAACTTCAAGAAGGTCTTTGGCTTTGTTGCGAGCATCCTGAATCTCAGGGCGTCGCAACTCAATCTCACTGATGCAATTAGGAATGAACAGCATCTTAGCTTTACTAATCTGAACGAACAAATCTGCAAAGAGGATTGTCGTGTCGAGATTGTCGAAGTCATAGCGAGTTGGTACCACGGCTAAATCAGCAGCAGCGTAGATGTGCTGAAGGCAAGCATCATTGATGTTGCCAGGGCAATCAATGAGGATAACTGCCGGAACCTCCTTCAACTTCTGCATGTTTGACTTCACCTCGTCAGCATTGGCTGTGCTGAAAGGCAATAACTGATATGGCAGTTCTGCATCAGGATGCTCTGCCAGTTCACGCTGACGATGACGGACAAGCGTCTGCTGGATGTCCGCATCATAGACAATAACAGGGATGCCCTTGTCAACAAGGTGCATAGCGAGGTTAGCACACACGGTACTTTTACCTCCGCCACCCTTAAGTCCAACCGTTACAATGATTTTGTTTTGCATTGTCTTAAAGTTGTTAAATTGTTAATAAATAAAGATATAACGATCACTTCTGATTCTCTAATCTCTTCTTTTCAGCCTCCTGATGCTGACGCTTCTCCCATTCCTTCTTCATGTACTTCTCGAAGGCAACGGAATCGTAAGCATTACGAAGGTGCTGCTTGTCCTCCCGACGAATGAGTTCCTTCAGGTTCTCTATGGTCGTAAAGTAATCCTTGTCTGCAACGAGGAAAGGGCGAATGGTTCTGTACTCGAAAAACTCATCATCGAGTTTAGCCTTATACGCATCCACTGCGACATAAGCAGCAACACCGAAGACAACACCCATGATGGCAACAGTGAAGGCTATCATGTGTTTGATCTTGTTTGAGACATATCCACTGTAGAACTTCACAAATCTACGCTTAGTCTTACGCCATGAAGACTTTCTCTTTTTCTTCTTGGCTTCCTGCTCGTAGTGCTCGAGAATAATTGTCCTTATGTGTTCCTTGACGATAGCAAGAATTTCTTCCTTCTCCTCTTTGTAGCGATCACCTTTCCAATTCATCCAACGAATAAGCAGGTGCTCCATTAGATAGTCATTGTTCTTGTAATGAACGCTATCATCAACCGTGGCTGGAACTACCTTTGGAGGCGCAGGCTTTGGCATTCTGGCAAGAATGGATTCTGCCATAGTCTTATAACCTTCTTGATTGAAAGTTACCTTCAGCGCATCTTTATTGTATTCATCTACAGTGCCATCATCATTGATGGTCATGCCAAAATACAGTCCTAACGAGGCAAGACCGTTCATGACGGCATTATGGCGAGTGCGATTGCTGCTGCCTTGTGCCTGTATCGTCTGGTTGATCTGACTAACCTGCTCGATGATAACAGCACCCTCAGATTGGGGTTCCTGTTCTTTTTTCTTAGCCATAATTTATCGCTTTGGTTTATACTGTGGTTTCTTAGACTTGGAATGTAGAACGCTCATGTTGAACTTGAACTTCCAGCGTTCATCGTCATCATCCTTCTTACCCCAGCCACTTGACTGACCTCCACCTCCACCACCAACAGACAACTGAGGCTGATATGGGGTAAGAATGACGAATAGCAGTACTGCCAGAGGTACGAAGTCAGAATTGCCATCCTTGGATGGAATGAGGTCGCCTTGGTCAACCAACTTGTCGTACATTGAATCACCGATAGCCGTTCTGACACTAGGCAATTTGAGTTTTGGCACTCCATTAGGATAAATGTCATCGAACGTCTTAGTGGTGCGAAGAGCAGTGAAATACTCGCTCATAGGCAAGCGATGCAGGTAGGCTTCACGCTTCTCCTCGTAGTGCTCACGGACGTTTTCATGAACGATCTCAATAAAATCGCCGTACTTCTCAGAGAGTTTTGTCAGAGTCATAGACTTGTCAATCTGTCTTCCGCTGAAACTGAATCCGTCTGTGCTAAATGAAACACCGAGAATCTTTCCGGTCACATTGTTGACATGGAGTTTCATCTTGATGTCATCCTTTGCAAGTTCATTCTCAAAGCCTTTCCAGGTTTCAGTCTTTTCCTTTGCAGCACAGATGGCATCATAGATTTTGTACTTTGCCTTATCCTTACCACGAAGCCTGTCACGGCTGACATCTACCTTTCCTGACGATATGTGAAGACCATATTTCTGAGTAAGTTCAAGTGCTACACGAGCGGCACGTCCTTCTTCAAAAGAGTCGCTAACTACGTTGCCGTTAGAATCAACACGAGTGGTTAAGCCGTGCATGTGAGGATTCTTTGCTGACTTATGACGAGCAAGGACATTCTCTGTGTCCTTGTAGCCCATTCGGGTTAAGAACTCAAGCCATATCCTGGTCATCAATTCGTCTGTCAGCTTTGGACTGTCCCATCTGGAAAAAGACAGGATGAAGTGTCGTACTGGCTCCCCAAGATTATGATCTCCCTTTCGGGCATACGAATCCATAAGCATAGCCATCGTTCTGTTATCCACATTGGGCGGTATTCCCGAAGAATGATAAATCAGACGCGCACCCTTCTTTTGTTTGTCCTTGCCGTAGATGTCAGTGATGTAATCAATGGCACCTTTGAAGTTCTGTCCTTTTACAATCTTTGCAACCATTGTTATCCCATTTGTTTTGCTGATTTGTTATTCCAGACTGTTCTCCCATTAGGCTTTCGACAAGTCACCACCTTTGAAGATTCGGGTTATCAAAGTGATGATCAGATTCAGTACTTCCTTGCACTTATCTTCGAGGGAATACAGACCTCCAAGATTTGCCTGGTGAGCAATCTGGTTTACGTTGTTTGCCATGCCAGCAAGCTTACGGACATAGTCAGTCTGTTCCTCATCCGTATATGCCACATCTGTCTTTTGGAGTGGTGCATCGTGCATCCACTTTTTAGGTGTTCTGTTATGCTTCTTCGCTTCCATTTCCATCTTCTCCAGATCAGTGTCATTGTATGAAACTTTGAACTGGTGGCGACGCTTCTGATATAATTCGAGTTTAGGGCGACCGCCTTTCTTCTGTGTATCTATTCTATTTTGTTTTGACATATTCTTGTAAAATTATAGTTCAACATAGCGCCAATGTTCTGACAGCATTAGGCAGATCGATGGCGTGTGCTCTGCCATATCCATAGGCAGTATGGCATTGCCAATCCTTCTATAGGTTCTGTGCAGTAGCCTCCAAATGAATAACTCTCCGGCATCGGTGTAAAGCCCTCTGGCATCATTTGATGATGGAATATCGCAGGATGCTTTAACCAAGGCTTACAGGTGATTTTTCAACTCTGGCTAACGAGTACTGGGAGTGACTGAAAGTTCCAGAAGCATAGCGATGGATCTTGAAGTCACAGCCAATACTCATAGGAAGCAGCGTAGCGTCATTCGGCAGGTCGTAAGACCGTTGCTGTCAGACTCATCGAACCGCCAGAGGTGGTGAAAAATGAGTAGGTTTTGAGTACTCAAAACACTAACTTGCTTTGAAAAATCACCTACCTATTTTTTTTACCCGTTTACGGCATGGCTTTCAGCCTTGGTTTTCGACTTTTGAACGCTTGCCGTGAGGCTTTTGCCTTACAGGTGGAGCTGTGATAACCGAAGGAATTACAAAGCCTTGGTTGGCTCCAGTCATCTGGTTTACGATGTCAGTCATAGACAGTGGGGGTGCCTCTGTCGGTGACGAATCTCCTTGCTCCTGCAAGTCCTCAGAAACGGACGGATATTCATCAGAAGTTTCGTGCGTATCTATATTAGAAGATGTGTCAGGTTCCTGAGCATCGATAGACTCCGAAGGGTTATCAGCCTTGTCTGGTGAATCATCAGGTGTCTGCTCGTCAGACTGCTGAAGGTTGCCAGATTGGAACTGCTCAGCATTGTCAACTTTGATATGCTGCTCATCTGCATCCTGGTTGGAACACTCATCGGGCAATATCTGCTTGTCAGGTTGCTCAATGGGTGTGCCATCGGGATTATGACCAGAGGGAGAAGGATTGTCCTTAACAGCATCCGTAGGACTCTGTATTATGTCAGTCGTTTGTTCTCCAAAATGGCATAACTCATGATAGCCATCTTCATCAGTCCATCCAACAACAGATACCATATCTGCTATGGATGCCAGTTTGGATGGAGTGCGACGGATAAGACCGAGTTCCACAAATCTGTCCAGTACCTTGGTCATTGGTTTCGGTCCTATGCCGAGTCGCTTACATAGAGAGTTGACCGAGCAATCCAGTTCTCCCTGTGATAGGGTGATTTGAATGCCTCGCTTGACGATAGTACCATTGGTTTGGGATAACTGATTCAGTAATTCCGAATAGATATTCCAGATTGTTACCCCATTTGTTATCCCACCAAGGTATTCACAAGCCTCTGGAGAGAGCTCGACACGAACTTTCCCGAAGTGAAGTGTATTATCATTTTTGTTTGCCATACTTTGGTTGATTTACGTTCTCGCCTTGCAGGTGCCGGAATCAGAACTTGTTCTTCCGAGTAACCGGAATTAGCGAAGGATAGGCGAAAGAACTGTTCTCCTATATCCAGTATCAATGACAAAAGGGAAATGAATAGCCCTTTGGTTAATGGCACCGTAATGAAATGGATAGTGTTCAGACCTGAACATCGAATATCATTGATATAGGAAGAACAATTCTTATTCACCATGGAAGAACAAATTATCTGCCTGTCTGTGCGCTTCTCATACCAAGCTTCTGCTCATGCATGATAGCAGCCTCTTGGATTTCTGCCTTAGAGCTCTGACGATTGCGACGAATCCAAGCGAGAATCTCAGACTTCTCGAAGTAGATCATCTTGCCGTTTGGACGGTAGAATGGAATCAACTGGTCTGAGGTCATCTTGTAGAGAGAACTGCGAGCGATGCCCATGAACTTGGCAGCTTCTTCAACGGTTAAAATCTCCTTGCCGTTGTCAAGGATGTTCTCCATAGCTTTCATGCGCTCTTTGAGCTCTTCTACCTGCTGATGGAGGTCTGTGTCCTTCTGGACGTTGGTTTTCTTGTTTTCTGACATACGCATTATTGATTTAATTCCTTTGAGCAAGTGTGACATTCGCGAAATGACGATGCAAAATTATTATGAGTAGGAGCATTTTCAGGAAATTAGTCCTCAAAACTAGCCATTTTCGAACCAATTTTGTTAGTTTGGTCTCATTTCTACATGCAAAAGGTACCAAAGAATTGAATTTGCTTTATTTCTTTGACTATTGTCCAGTTGTATGGAAAAGCAAGAAATGTTTAGGCATTGTCCTGACCTATCTTATATTATATATTAGCAATCGGCTAACACGATAGCACGAATCGTTTTGTGATGCAAAGTTACGCCTAGATTGACGAACTCGGATAAAACGACCTTGCAGTGAGCCTGATATTAAAACTATTTATGATACGAGTATGATTTTACGCGAATAATCATACTATAAACCATTCTCAAACGTGCATTTTGTTGAGTTTGATTTCTTATCAATCGATAGTGATGTAGTTGCGCTGTCCTGTATCAAATCCACCGTTCAAGAATCGTGAAAGGTGGATAGAAAAAATAATTGGAAGAAGTGGACTGAGTTTGAAAGAATTTTTGTATCTTTGCACTGTAAAGATGGCAACTGCACCACATTTGAGTTTCTTTAGATTTATTTTTCTGATTTTTGGTGCAGGTTTGTTACGTGAAGCCAATCTTCTCCAAAAACGATATTGATTTACAGATGGTTACATCATTTCTAAAACCTACGAAGTATAGCATTGCTCCATAGAAATGTACCGTGAGATAACGTATCAGCCACTTTGCCCAGGCTCCTTCCCATTTTGGCAAGAGAGAGAATGCCCATTGTATCGGACCGAATATCGTCAGCATACCCAGGAGTATCTGTTGGCAATAGATGGTAGCCCACCAGCCTATACGGAAGACAATCAAAGCTATGAGCATAATCACCTTGTCTATGCCTACCACCGCACCAGCTGTGAGTGATGTGAACCAGAGCTTCGAAGCATCAGTTTCCATGTTTGTCACTTCATCCACACCTGCTTGTTCCATGGTGGACTCTATCAGGTTTGGATCCGATGTGCCAGAATGGGCTACGTCAGCCTGGGCTTGTAATGAGTTATAAAGAGTATCACGGGTATAGATGAGCTCCTGGACTTCTTCAAACTTATCCTCAATCTGTGCGGACTCCGCTTCATACAAGTCGTGGGTGTATGAACCTATGCAGTTAGGGATATAGGAGAGAAAGTCAAGTACACACCAGCTGCTGCCGTTGTTTGTAATGCCGGTATCTGCAGGTGGGTACCACCAACAGAGGATCACACTGACCACAAGAGGCTTGAATAGCTTCATGATGTCTATTGGCTCATGCTTTACCATCATCTTGTAGGCCATACTGCCAGCTACGACTATCGAGAACAGCGCAGCCAGAGCCATACACATCTGCAATATCCACCAAAACGGACCTTGTGAGCCTGTGAACGTGGCATCACAAAGGAACTCGTTGGTCTGGAAAATCACATCATCAATCTCCTGTTCGAGGATCTTGATACCGAAATCGGAAAGGATGTTTGAATCTGCCATGTTTTATTGTCTTACTATGTTATTGTCTTCGGAGTCATCAGTTCCTGAGCCTCCAGAGTTATTTCCTACATTCTTTTTGCCTGCTTCACGCCATCTACTGATTGCTGATGATGCGTGGCTGGCTACATTGTTTCTTCTTTCAAGTCGTGCAGCAAGCAAGGAGGAGGTCTTTCTCTTGTTGCTTAGTTGGACTAAAAAGAAGATAAGTGTCTCATTCTGCTTGGTAATGTCATCATAGATGGCAAGATACTGCTGTTTGCGCTGGGCATTGGGCATATAGGCATCCTGCATCTCCTTGATGACTGTCTTGTACATCTTGTAGTATTCTGTCCATCGTGTCTTGTCTGAAACAGAGCCACCTGCGCTTACTATTCGGTCAATATTCGCCTGAAAGTCCGAGAGCTTGGAGTTGATCTTGTTTCCTTCCGCAAGCCAGGCAATGTCAATCTGCCGGTCTGCAATGTTGAGTGCTTCTATTTCTGCTCGTTGGGTAAGAGATGCTTTGATACTGTCAGCAACATCCACCTGTTGATATGCAGAGACTCCGGCCATGGTTCTGAAAAACTGCTTGTTCTTTTTTGCTGCAGTCTTCTGATAGCTGTTGTGTAAGGCATCATAATAGAATGCTGGAGTGAGACCGCCAGAACCAATCTCCTGAACCGTAATCTGGTTCATCTTGGCTGCATCATGGTTGTAACTCACATAGCCTTGGGCTGATGCGTTAAAGCATAACGTCAAGCCACATAGACAAAGTGCTGTCCGTGAAGAGATTAAATGTTTCATATTCATTGAATTTTTATTTATTATCCTAATAGCCTAAATATCCTGCGCCTCTCCATCTGCCAAAGGCATCGCTTATGATTTCCTCCTTGCTCTTGGCACGGTACACCTGCTTTTTCCAATAGCCTATTCTCACTTGGATATATCTCCATGTTTCGAAGTATGCCTTGTTGAGATGCTTGTTGATATTGTCGAGCGAGTTGTTGATGCTCGTAATGATGAGAAGCAAATCTGACGTTGAACATGCCGCAGCTCCAGTAGCATATAGCAGCAAATCACTGACTGACCTATAGAGATTGTCGCCTTCATCTGCAATCTTAGCCAAAGCCTTGGTGTTGATGGTGATAATCAGCGTATCGGTACTCATGATGTTTCCTCTTTCCAGGCATTTCTTCCTGAAATCATTGAGCATCTTTCTATAGTCACCGACTTTGTCACTCACATTCTCATAGGTGCTGTACACATTGAGACTGGTACGGAGTGACTGATACAGAATGTCAATCACATCAAATGCCCTGGTGTACTTATCCAGTTCCTTGTTGATGTCCCTGAATCCAATGTTGGCATCGCCGCTGTAGTCATGCAGCAGTTTATTGCTTGCCTCCAAGGTGGAACGCACAAGCAGCAGACTGCGCTGTTGCTTGTGGTCTTTGATATAGGCCTCGATAGAAACTGCATCAAAGCCTACCTGAGCCTTTGCTGCTGAAGGCAAAAGAGTCAACAGACAAATGAGTATTGTCAGTATCTTGCTATTCACTGTTGTCTTCTTCATCGTCTTCATATTTTCCGTTATAACTATCTGAATGTCCACTATCGGCTGCATGTCGCAACCATCGTTTCCTGCATTGTTCAATGAGAGTCTGTCTTCTGCCTTGCTCGTCATTCAGTGGGGGAGCGACACTCCTTAAAATGTCTATGATGGAATGCTTGTAGTGCATCATCTTCTCCAATGACACCAGATCTGCAAATATCTTGGTGAGACGGCTGTCTATCTGACGTGCAATCTCCAGGCGGTCACTTGACCAGAGCAAATGATAGGTATCATCCGTATTGTCTGATTCCACAAGATTGTTCTTTGCATATTCTACCGTTGGATCGCAGTCTGGATAGTCACGGGCAATCTCTGCAAGTTTAGCATTTACTTCGGCAGCTTTTTCCTCATCGGTCTTAGCCGGGTCGAGGTTTACTACAGCTACCACTTGCGTATCGCTATATTCCGTGGTCAGAGTCCATGAAATTTGCACAATGGCACGGTGTATCTTGATGCCCATGAAATACTTGGGCTTTCTTGCTATCGAGACTGTTGCCTTGAAAGTGATGACACCATTGATATTAGGCATGGAAGCAGTACGAACGAAAGTATTACCTTCCCAAGCCCCCGAACCATTCCAACTGAGATTATAGGCAGTCTTGCAATCCTGCATGATGGCAGGTATGCGGTAATAATCATCTGTCACGGCATTCTCACCATCAATGGCCTCTTGCTTTGCCTTTTGGTACTGGGCAAGTTCTGTTTCGGCAGTGCTTTTATCAGACTTCAATGCTGTGATGCGGTCTTTGTTGGCATTGTACTGTTTACGATACCTCGCAGCATCATTTACATTTGAATTCTTGATTTTTCTCAGAAGTTCCGAATTTTCTGCCTCCAAGTTTGTGATTTCTGACTGTAGAGAAGCTATTTCCCTCTCTGTCTCCGCAATCTTGGAATCAATCTCTGAGGTGTTGACACTTTCAGGAGTGACACCTGTGGCCATGGCACACTGCTTGGTGTGACCATTTACGCTACTTCCACAACTCGAACACTTGTATTGGGTTGACGCTTCACCAAGTTTGGTACCGCCATGGCAGGTAACACTGATGGTTGCAGTTTCACATCCTGCAATCTTCTTGGCATCGGTTGTCTGATAGTATCTCTTTGCATCACTTGAAAGATAGTAGGTGTAACCTTTCTCGTTATCATTGAGTTCTTTCAGTCGTGCATTCAATCCGGCTTTGAATGTGTTCATGTCCATTGTGTAGGAATCAAAGACATCCTCATAAGCAACTTCCTTTTTATACCAGCTCTTTGAAACATGAATCTCGTAAGCATAGGCTTTAGCATATTGACCACTTTTCTTCTTACTGAGAATATAGCCTGACATATAGTAGGTTATGCTATAATTGTAGCCGTCATTCGAGTTGTTATGCTGCTGAACATCACTTCGACACCATCCAGCATGGCTTTCTGAGTTTCTCAATGCAGCTTCTCTTTCTGCCGATGTTGGAGTATAGTTTTTGTCCTTTGTGCTGATACGATACCAGTGATCACCTTTGATGATGGCATCATTGTCTGTAGGTGGATAGTAGTCGCACAGCTTCACATTACCGGCATCAACTCTATAGATATACCATCGCTGGGTGTAGTATTGTCCCATTCCTTCACGGGCATAGTCTGTTACCCAAGAGGTCAGATTGTAGTTCGATAAAGAGAAGAGATTTGCAATGCTATCCCTTCCTCCAACAAACTGCAAGAGCGTATTGCCTGCATTTGCAGACAGACTGTTGTAGAGTCCATACACATTTTCTGCAATCTCAATGACGCTGCTTGTCTTATCCATCATCGTACCACTGAAACTACTGTTGCCAAGGATTGAGCCTACAGCATTACCAGCTCCGGCAGAAGCAAGGTTGACTCCCATGGCATACAGGTTGTCTATGTCTTCCTTCAGATTCTCCTTCGTAAAGTTGGAACCGAACCCGGAAAAGTTGTCAAACATCGCTTCCCAATCTACGTTGCCCAACTCCGAGAGTTTCAGAATAGCCGCTAATTCCTGGTTGATCTCCAGAAATGCAATATCCTTGAATGAGAGGGTGCTGTTGGTGACGATTGACTCAAACTGATAGCAGAGAGTCTTGGTCTCTTCACATACCTTATATAAATAGCTTCCCCAGTAGAGAGCATTCTGTGGACTTTTGAGCATCATTCCAGCTATAGTCCATATCTTCGGCATGATCTTGGCCGACACCATGTTGTAGATACGGCGGTAATAGTAGTTCTCTGTGGCACTTGTCCACAGTCCTAAATTGGTGAGAGCTTTGCGGTCAAGGAACTTTGAGGTGAAGATTCCTGCCGCAGCCACCTCTGCCGCCTGATAGTGTTCACGTATCTTAGCTACCTGTTCGGCATAATACGCCTCAGTAGCTGCCTCTGTTGCAAAAGCGGCTGTCATTGCTTCTACAGTGCGCTTGTCATAGTTTACACTGTAGTACTGTGCCATCGTCGGTACTACGGCACAGAGATAGAGAGTAAGTATTATCAGATAGCGTTTCATTGTTTGAATATTATCGTTTATGACTTGTTACATATACTCATCAAATTTCCTCTTGGGTTTGAGGTTCAGCACATGACCAGTCTGGTTCACCTTCTGGGCAAATGGTAGGGATTTGGTAATTCCTGACAGTTCCCAGTCTCGGCAATAGGCTTCGATGGCATGCTGATGGTCGCATTGCAACTCTTTCTTGTAGAGTTTCAGCGCTTCCTTTTCTGCTCGCTCGGTGGTATAGGTCATATAGCACTCGTGAGGTTCCTCAACTCCAAACACGCCTCCGACACTTCCTCTTCGGATAAAGACTTCTCGGAAGAAGCTTCTGCCTTCCTTGTTTTCAAGTCGGTTGATGGTGAAGATCTTCTTGCAGTCCACATCTGTTAAGCCCAGGATTGCCTTGATTTCATCGAAACGTTCACGGAACTTGCTTTGGTCAAGCAGCATCACCACATCAGAGTTGTTGATGATGGCTTCCTTCACGATAGGACTTCCCACGATGTCCTGGATCTCCTGAGTAACCACACCCACCGATGCCCAGAACTTTCGGGCTGTCTTGTAGAGATACTTGATATATTCTGCCATCATTGGCGAAGCTATGGCTTTCCATGCCTCCTCGATGACAAGTACCTTGCGGTTCTTCTTGATACGCATCTTCTGAATGAAAACGTCCATGATGATAAGTGTAACAAGAGGGAAGAGGAGAGGGTCATCCTTGATGGAGTCAATCTCAAAGACGATGAAGGTCTCATCAAACAGCTTTGTGTCAAGGTTCTCATTGAGTGTAAGCTCATGACTACCGCCCTTATAGAAGTCCTTCAGCAGATAGTTGTAGGATGCCAAGTCTATTCCTGCCAGATTGTTCTCCTTTATAATCTGAGGAATACGGACTTTACTGTACTCGTAGAATGTGTTGAACGACAGGTTCTCTATCTGTTTCTTCATGAAGTATTCATCGAAGTATTCCGTGATAACCTGCTCTATGAGACGGTCTTCCGTCTTGGTGACTTCACCTTGGGTTCCTTTCCAGATGAGCATGACCAGATTTTTCAGGAAGCCTATCTTCTCGATGTTCAACTCCTCACGCTTGATGGCAAAAGGATTCATAGTGATAGGATGCTCGTCTGTGTAGCTGATATACTTGCCACCGACATATTCGCAGAGTCCTTCGTATGAATTACCGGTATCAACCATCACAACGTCGGTATTCTGTTCCCACATCTGACGGACTACACTATTCATGTGGAAGGACTTGCCGCTTCCAGACGGACCGAGGCAGAAGAAATTGGAGTTATCCGTTATCTTGTTCTTTCCTTCCTTACCACTGATGTCGATGGCAACAGGCACACCTTGGCGGTCTGTATAGTAAATCTTCAACGGGGTTTCCTCACTATGTTGAATGCGCTCTTTGTACATGAGACAGGCGGCTGCATCACTGAGAGTCAGGAAGCGGTCATACTCTGGGTTGGTGGAGTAGCAATTACCAGGGAATGAGTTGACAAACAGCTCCAGCTGGTTGTAGGCTCTTTTGCTGATATGAATGCCCAATCGACCAAAGGAGTTCTCCAGATGGTTGGTACTTTTCTGAATATCAGCATCTATAGGTACTCCAACGACAAGGTTGAAGTGAGCATATACCAACTGTTTGTTTTCTCTTGCTATCACATCCTGCACCTTCTTGATGTCCTCCACGGCTATCTGGTTGCTTGGATTAGGCATACTGGCATGACGGTTTTTCTTCTTGTCGAGTAGGGAGAGCTCTCTTTTCTGGTTAGGAATAAAGAACATCTGGTTATACACTACTACATCTGCAGAAGGAATACAGTCAACCAATGATACCATATCCACTGGCATAGAAACATTGTTCACCTCAATGTTGGTGAAAGGACGGACTATAGATGGCGTGCTGATACAATCAACATCAACAAGACTATAGACCTTGCATCGTTTGTTGCCCATGCTGATAGACTCTTCATCGACTTTGAAGTTGGTCATAGACACAACCTTGCCATTGAAGTTCATGGAGAAATAGCGGTCAACGTATTCACGTGCTGTATTTCCGTCCAGGTAGGAGGCTTCCACGCCAGAGTCCTTCAACTGGTCTTTGACTTTTCGGATCTTCACCACAAAGTCACGCCATTTCTTGCTGTCAAAAGAGAAGATTCGGCTTTTCTTATTCTCCTGGGTGATAATCAGATAAGTCTTGCTATCGGTATAGGAACGTCCATTGAAATACTTGAAGTAAGACTCCGACAAGAACTCATGGTTGTCATTGCTCTCATCTTGGAACTGTTTGCGCACGAAGACATCCTGCTTATGAATGGCATAGCCTTCACCGAGGGTCTGGGCAAGTGCGGTGACAAGATGATTGAACTCATAGTAGCTGTCTATATTGGCAGAGTACTTCTGCACCGGGTTCTCCATCTTCAAGATGGCTGAGTATTCGCCAGTCTTGGTGTAGAGCACGCCAATGCCATCCACATCCTCAACAGAGAAGTAGATGTCCTGAAAGATTTTCTTGCGCTTTCCTCCGGTTCCAAAGGCAGAGACTGAGATAGCCATGCCTATGAGTATTGCTACAAATGCTATGATTACATATATGATCATTGTTATTTGCTCTTTTATCAAATGAAGATAGGCTCATCCTTGCGAGAGGGTGAGCCTACCGATTTACACTATTCAGATTTCAACACACTTGCTCATTTGTTTACGTTTGAATTTTGTTTGATTACATTCTATGCGAACAAGCATAGATGAACACACCATGCTCTTCCTTCTTGGTATGCAACCCTTTCTTCTGTTTGAAGAAGATGAGAGCAGCTCCCGAACAGAGGGAAACAGCAAGAACCACAAGACCAACCACAAAGCCGAGGATGCAATATGCTATGATGAAGCCGAGGATGGCTCCACCAATGGCACAGGCTGCCCAGGTGATGTAGCGTCCCTGGAACCCCATAAATTCAAGGGGCTTCTGGAGACCCTTGAACATGGGATAGCTTAGATACTGATTTTCGTTTACTTCTCCTGACATGATGTATTCTTTAATGCTTGAACGATAGATTAGAGGCCGAAGAACAAAGGCAGAGCCTGGGCTGCAGCAACGAGGAAGATACATGCGCCAACAACCATCATGATCTTCTTCTTGAAATCTTACTGATTGTTTGTAACACGCTGATAATCAACACTAATTGAAATAGCAAAATGACGAAAGAAACAAATTAGGAACAACAAAAACAAGAAACCCCAAAATGAAAGCATGAGAAAACATAAATTAACACTGAAAACAACGATAAATTTCCGATTTTATCTTTTGATTGTGCAGGTCAATGAAATGATATTTATGTCATCTCTCTGTGTTTGTAGTAATTCAAAAAGCTCCAAAACAACCTTTTTCGCTCATATTTTATGATTATCAATGAAAGGAATAATATTGCGAAATACTCAATTATTTGCATGTTTCGTAAACATTTTGAGGCTATTGTTCCTTTTTCTGAAATTGTTTTCGTACTTTTGCAAGTGTATTTACCTATTTTATATATATAGTATGGCAAAGAAAGATGTAAACAGATTGAAGATAATGTTAGCAGTAACCAAGCGCTCAAACAAGTGGTTGGCAGAAATGTTGGGTAAAGACCAAGCAACCATTTCTAAATGGTGCACCAACACTTGCCAACCAGACTTGGAAACCTTAATACGGATTTCTGATTTGCTGAAAGTGGATGTAAACGATTTGTTGAACAAAGAATGTATCAAAGAATGATGAACGATATATTGAAACAGATAAAGGCTGGCGAGGTGTCGGGAGTGCAGTTCAAGGAACGCATTCTCGACAAATATGATATTGCCTGCGAGTTAGTGGCGTTCAGTAATTCACATGGTGGCAAGTTGGTAGTTGGTATAAAGGATAAGACCGGAGAAACCAATGCCTTGTCGTATTCTGAGGTACAAGAAACAACCAACTTGTTGAGTGACATTGCTTCAGAAAACGTAGTGCCATCCATTCTGATAAAGATAGATACTGTTGAGGTCGAGGATGGCAACTTGGTTGTTGCTACTGTGAAGGAAGGACTCAACAAGCCTTATCATGACAACAAGGGAATCGTATGGGTGAAGAATGGTGCCGACAAGCGCAAAGTGTTCGATAATGCTGAACTTGCAGAAATGATGACCGACTGCGGTAGTTTTGCTCCAGACGAGGCTGGAGTTAGGAATGCAACTGTCAACGACCTTGATGCAATGACCATCAAGCAGTTTTTGGGCAACCGTTTTGATAGAGTGTTGGAAAAGAAAGGCTTGACAGGTGACGCTTTTAATGAAGCATCACTTGATATGATATGCTCTGCCATAGCTAAGGGGCACGACTGTGAGAAGATTCTTCGCAACCTGCGATTTATCCGTCCAGATGGTACACTGACCGTTGCTGCCATGCTTCTGTTTGGCAAATACACCCAGCGCTGGATGCCAATGATGACTGCCAAGTGCATCTGTTTTGCTGGCAACAGCATCGGCGGCAAGGTTTTCCGTGACAAGGTGAATGATGCAGATATGGAGGGAAATCTGCTTCACCAATATGACACGATCATGGATTTCTTCACTCGTAATCTGCATAATGTGCAAGTAGGAGATGAATTCAACAGTATGGGTAAGTTGGAAATACCTTATACAAGCTTGGTTGAGTTCACGGTAAACAGCCTTGTACACCGTTCGTTGAACATGAAAGCTCCTGTTCGCATTTTCATTTTCGACAATCGTGTTGAGATTCACAGTCCGGGTGCATTGCCTAACGGACTCACTATTGATGACATCAAGGCTGGAACTTCCATGCCTCGCAATATGTTCCTTTTTAACAATGCTATATACTTGCTGCCATTCACTGGTGTAGGTAGCGGCATTACTCGTGCTCTGGATGAAGATGTTAATGTCACATTTATGAATAATGACAAGGCACAGGAATTTGTCATCACGGTTTGGAGAGAAGAAAGTAACCAAGTCGGTAACGAAGTCCATGAAAAAAGTACCCAAGTCGAAGACCATGACACTGGACTTAGACACTCTGACACTGACTTAGCCACCGACCATGACACTTTTGCCGAAGACCATGACACTATACATAGTTACCATGACACTAACCATGACACTAAAAGAGTGCCATTGACGAATAAACAGAAGGATATAGTAAACTTCTGTAGCGTGCCAAGAACAAGTAGGGAAATTTTGGAAAGAGCCGGTGTTGTCTATCATACAAAAAATATAGCCAAATACATCACCTCCCTTGTTGCAGCAGGATATTTGCAGATGACTAATCCAGATAATCCTACAGCAAGTAATCAAAAATACAAGAAAGTAAACAAAAGATAAGAAGCGTATGGATTCATTATTTCTATTTCAGTTTGCATGCTTCATATTCATGCTCGTCAATGCCTTCATCGTAGCACTCTCTCATCTGCATGTAAGATGGGAGAACAAGCGGTATGAGCGTTCTCGATGGATGATCGTTGCTGCCCTGATAGGACTGGCGATACAATATGTGTTGCAGATGACTTTCGGGTTCCGTGCTATGCACGATAATCTGGGGGCGGTCATCAACATCCTCCTCTATACCCCCTGCTTCTCGCTCATTTCCATAGGAATCTACAACATAGAAACCACCCGTGCTAACCTCAGAAAGATGATACTGATGTGCAGTGGCATTTATGCTGCCATCATTGTGGTCTTTTGCGTGGGTATCAGTCTTCATCATAGCCTGTATATCAGAGAGGGGCTTTATCTGATGCTGACTCTGTTTTGCGTAAGTGTTTTCTATTGCATATACATGATTATTCAGGAGATGATTAGGCGTAAAAATATGTTGGAGACAATGGCGGCAACGGATTTGTTGCCTTACGTAAGATATTCCCGAGCAAGTGTAATCATTCTATGGCTCGCAGTTCTCGCTATGCCAGTTGCCATCTGTTCTACCACCTTATTATATATAGTAGGTCCTGCCGTATTGCTTGCCTTGTTGTTCTTCAATCTTACGTTTATCGCTCTCGGCAGCAGTTATATTCCAACAGAAGAGCTATTGGATAAAGAAGAGGAAAATCAACGAAGCGGAGAGAAAAAACCTTTACAGCAATTGTCTGAGGAGCGCAGAGACTTTATCCAAAACAGTCTTGACCAATGGTGTATGGATTTGGGCTATAAGGATTGTAATGTAAACATGTTGACGCTTTCTCGTACACTTTGTATATCAAAGAACGAATTGAGCCTGTTTTTCGATCAATGCTTGCACTCTAACTTCCGAATATGGCTCAGCGAGATACGTCTCAACGCTGCAAAAAAGATGATGTTGGAATATCCAGATTATAGCAACGACATCATTTCAGCCGAGTGTGGATTCTCTTGTCGCACTCATCTTTACCGAATCTTCAAGACAAAAGAAGGCTGTTCTCCTACAGAATGGAGAGACTTCCAATCTACAGATGTAGCACAAAATGATACAAATTCAGCATAATCATTTTTCGTAAAATACCAAAGAAAAAGCAAAATTTTTATCGAAAAACAGCCAAAAAGGTGTCGCATTCCTACGAATGCGACACCTTTTTGGTATGAATGCGACACTTGTACAGTGAAAAACTGCACCTTCTTTCGTGGAAATTCACTATATTTGCAACATGAAGGAAATAATAGAAACTATGCCAAGGATAGAATTAGCCTTGATCATCATCGGGGTGTTTGTACTCATATTAGGTATTATCTTGGGATATGCCATGATACATGAGTACAGGATATATCTTGATGATCACTATAAGGCTCGCTATAGCTTTCGTGACTTCATCAAGAGGGAACGCTTTTATATATATTTGTTCTTTGCATCCATATTTATCTTCCTAACAAACCTCTTGTATTTCCTGGAGTGAGTTTCGGATAGAATGGATGAATTAGCTTTATGGTGGATACTTGTCCTGTAATTGGAGATAGATTTTTATTTTTACGATAAAAAATGAATGAATGATATGATAAATTATTTGACAACAAAAAATCGGTTGCTGGTTGCAATACTTGCATTTATTCTTCCATTTTCTTTTGCGAGAGCAGAAGCAAAAAAAGATGGAAAGACTATTTCGCAAGGCTGGTACATCGGTATTGAGGGTGGAATGCCTTTCGGTTTCTCTACTTTCTCAAGTTTCGGACATGACAAGACGTACCTCGGTTGGGCTGCTGGCTTATATGGTGGCTATCGTTTCAATTCCATTTTCTCGGCAGAGCTGTCTGCCAAGTATGGAGAAATGAACTTAGCTGCGCAAGACTGCTGTGTAGAACGTAACTATTGGTTAGGAAGCGATGGCGTACTTTACAAAGCAAGTGTCTTGGGCATGGATAGTTGGGAATATGCCGATTTGAAAAGCCATGTCAAGATGGGGCAATATGGAGCAAGAGTAAATATCAATCTTCTTGGATTGTTTCATAAGACTGCTAACAGTCGATGGGATTTAGCTGTCTCACCTCATATATATGCAATAACAACCAAGGCTGCTATTCTTACAATAGCTGACGGTGTTGAGGTTATGAAAGGTTCAACCAACTGGCATTTGGGTTATGGGGCAGATTTGCAGGTTGGTTATCAACTAACCTCTTGCTTAAAACTTGGCATATATTCTGGGGTGACACGTCTCACGGGGAAAAGTATGGATGGAATGCCTGAGCATCTACATAAGAACAACTTCATTTGGGAAAGTGGTATCAGATTAGGATTCAACCTCTCAAACAAAAAGAAAAAGGTGGTTGAAACTCCATCTATTCCACAAACGGAAGTTATACAGCAAGAACAATCTCCTTCGGAGGAGGTCAATCGGAAAGAGACTGTAGATAAGGCAGAAACAAAAGTTATAGAACAAGATATTGCCGAACCTGCTAATGTGATCTTCCCTGTCATATATTTCACTTTCAATAGTATCGACATCCAACAAAATGAAGAGGCAAGGTTGAATGAAATTCTCAAAACATTGAATGAGAATCCGAATATGAAGGTAACGGTAACAGGTTGGTGTGACGCAAGAGGCAGCGTAGCTGTCAACAAGCGAATATCTCGCCAACGTGCCGAAGCCGTAAAAGCTTGGCTTGTGAAAAAAGGTATAGAGGCAAATCGCATTTCAACAATAGGAAATGGAAGCGACAGCACTCAAAATGCAGAGAAAGCTCGCCGAGTAGAGACGAAAGATAAAAATAATCAGTAACCCATAAAACAAGATAAGATGAAAACAAACAGAAAATTTAATATTTGGTTATGGGTGCTGTTATGCGTCCCATACCTATTGGCAAGTTGCGACCATGATGTTCATGATGGTGAGGATGAGGGTGGTTTGTCAGTATCGCTCACTTGGGCGGATGAAGCCGACCAAGGTACGGAAGTGAAGGACGTTAAACTCTGGATATTCAATGCCGATGACGGTTCATTAGTAGAGGAAAAACATTATGGCTGTGCGCAGGAGGTGGCAAGCCAACGCTTCGCTCTTCCTGAAGGGCATTATCAGATATTGGCTATTACCAATCTCATAGAGCCATTCTTCACCACTGACCAGACCAGGGCTTTGACTAATTGGAACAATATCCAGATAGGCTTGACCAATCCTAAGGATGTGAACCATAATGCTTATTTCGGAGTGACCGACGTGAGGATTGACAACAAGGAAGGCAACTATGTGGTACAGAATCCTGTTAAAAGCGTGCTTGCCGAACTGACCATCATCATAGAGAATGTACCTAAAGGTACAGAAATGAGTGGTAAGGCATTAGATGCAGCCTGGTGTCTGTTCCCAACACAGAAGAATGGTGATGGCGACTATGGCTTGCCGAGCTTGGAGCCTACGGAAGTGGAATTCCCTACCATCTTGGCAACAGAGTCAACCCTGCAATCGGAAGTAATACGACTGATGCCAACCATCCAGGGAAGCCCAGTCTCTCATATCTATCTCCGCCTCTTGCTCCCTAACGAGACCTTGCAAGAGTACGACATTACTGCTCCAGCAATGAAGGTTGGAGGAAAATACGAGTTACGGTTCAAGTACAATGAGATGCAGCCAAAGATGAATCTTGATGCGACCATCAATAATTGGAAAGACCTCAACGATGAAGTAGAAATAAAGTAATAATAACTTTTAAACCGTTTATAAGATGAAAAAGATGACAAAGTTTTTCGCCCTTGCACTCTTGGCTGGTGCAATGGTTTCATGCAGTAGCGAAGACTCGCCTATGACACACAATGACAAGGTTGCCGTGCAGTTTACTGGCGGCATCAACGTTAACACTCGTGCTGCAGGAATAGCTTGGGCTGATGGTGACAAAATTGGTATCTTCATGACAGGAGCAAACCAAACTCTCTCGACAGATGCAATCAAAGAGGGAGTTGACAATGTTTGTTATCAGTCAAATGGAAGTATCGCCTTTTCGCCAATTTCTGGTGGTAAGACTATTTTCTTCCCGATAGATGGAGATGTGGACTTCTATTCTTACTATCCACAGACCACTGTCAATGACTACAAGGTAGCACTTGATGTAACAGACCAAACGAAACAAGAAGCTATCGACTTTATGTATGCCAAGGCGACAGGATGCAACAAAGCTACGCCACAGGTAGATTTGAAGTTCTTCCATAAGTTAAGCAATCTTGTTTTGGATGTTCAACCAGGTAACGGTCTCACGCAAGAAGACCTTGAGGAAATGACTGTGAAAGTGAAAGGTCAGAATACCAAAGCCACTTTCAATCTTGTGGATGGGACTATCTCTGGTGAAGAAAGTCCTGCGGACATCACGATGAAAACCACCGAAGCAGGCAAACTGTATGAGGCAATTCTGCTCCCTACAGAAGAAGAAAGCCGAGTGATAGAGTTTAGCCTCAACAATGGTCACGATGCTCCTTTCTTATGGACAATGCCTGTAAAACTTGAGGGTGGCAACAGATACCACTATACAGTAGTAAAATTAAGTCGTTCTGCCGTAGATATTTCTGGAACCATTGAGCCTTGGACAGAGGCAGGAGACAAGAATGAGCATATAGCACAATAACAACACTTAAAATATAACGTTTATGAAGAAGTTTAAAATCTTATACATCGCTGCTGTAGCATTGCTGTTTGCAGCTTGCGCTAACGAAGAAGACGGTATCGGCAACAGCGGTCCTGTTGCTGCTACTGTACAGGCAGACATTGTTAAAAACGTCACACGCGCCACCACAGGCAACACATGGTCTAATAACGATGCCATAGGTGTAAATGTCACATCAACCGGCTATACAATAGGACGCAATGTGAAATATACAACTACAGGTGACGGAAATTTCAAATCTGACAATCCAATATATTTTGCAGACGCAACAGAAACCGTGAATTTCAATGCCTATTATCCATATCAAGAAAATGTTGATGGTAATGGCATTGTAGATGATTGGAATATGGCTGAGGTAAAGGAAGGTGAACCATGCCCAGCAGATTTTCTCTTTGCAACTGGTGCAACCGCCACCAAGTCTTCCCCTCAGGTGCAATTTACTGGAGACAATAATTTCAAGCATTGCATGAGTATGATACGGTTGACTTTCAAGGCTGGCGATGGCATTAATGCAGAGAATGCGTACCTTAAAAACGTATTAAAATTAAAGGGTATCTATAAGACAGGTTCTATTAATACACTAACTGGTGAAGTTACAGTCTTTGGAGATAGGGGAATTTATGAATCCGATGTGGACGATAAAAGTTTAATAAACGGTGTCACCTGCGAGTTTATTGTATTCCCTCAGCCTTTGGACAACAACAAGATGGATATAGAATTGGATGCAGCTGCGAATGGCACAATCAATACTTATACAGCATCATTGGCTTCATCAACAAATAACGAGTTTAAAGGCGGCAATCTGTACACATATACAATACGTATCTGCAACACAGGTGTTGTTATAGAAAATGCTGGCATTACAAGCTGGCAGCCAATTGATGAAGGCAGTCTGGACACAGAACAGCAATAACAATGATAAAGAAAATACTGACATATTGCGCAGAGCAACTCAATAGCTATCTTGGTCGATACTACCATCGACCACAAGGGCTTGCAGAAGTTGGACATATAGGTCAAAGAACAGGAGAAATTCCTAATAAGGTAATCGTTTCATTGGTGAATGTAGAACGAGAAACTGCAGGAGGTATCTCAAACAATGTTCAGACTTATGGTGGCAGCTTCACATCCTCTTCTGCCCCATTCTTGCTGAATCTGAAAGTAATGTTTGCGGCTGTTTTTGAGGAAAAGCAATATGCGGAATCATTGTCAGTATTTTCCAAGGCATTGGCGTTCATACAGTCACAGCAGAAGTTTATGATTGACAATGTGAAATATACTCTAACTTTGGAAACTGTATCCACATTTGACTTCCATAACATTTGGACAACAATGGGAGGACAATATTATCCTTCTGTTGTGTGTAAACTCACTGGAGTTGTAATTGATTCCAATGAAATTAAATCAAGTGGTTCAACTGCTCAGAACACAGAAGTACAAACATAAAATTGACAGCATGAGTACATATCGTTCATTATATAGCTTTCGTATAGAGCATGAATACTTTGAGGATAGTAATGGTAATGCCTTGATGTGTTCTGTCCTACCTTCAGCACAAAAGCTGATGACGCAACGAGGTTTGCTGTTTCGACAGACTGACGAAAACGAATGGACGATATTGTATGATACGGAAAATGCAGGTTTAGATACCGAATCTGACATCATTGAGTTTAGAGTCTTGATGTCTGAACCTGCATTTGTTTTTTACACCGAATGGCAAAACTTCAATCCAATGGTTGCCTATCAGATAGACTTACCGATTGGAAAGTCCGAAGTTAATGCTACAGACGTGATAACTGAAATAGGAGTAAAAAGGAGTTTTGGAATACCATTTTGCACTATAATGATTCATTTGACAAAAGAGTTATGGCAAGCAGCAAAGAAGGATGTTCCACTGAAGAACACTCTAATATTCAAAACTCCTGAGCGTTTTTGGGAATATGTCTTCATTTGTCAAAATACGAATAGAGAAATATCCTCAGAATGCTTGAAATTGGAAACAGACAAGGAAATACTAACATTTAGATTACAAAGGTAGGCATGGGAGTTCCTGCCAACAACATAACAGACGAAGCAGATGTGATTGCTCCTACTGCCGCAGGATTTTTACCGGGAATGGAAGGGCTTCACATTGCTGTGGTCAAGAAACTTGATGGTGACGCATCCAAGCAATGCCGCATACAGGTAGAGTTGCCATGGATGGATGGCGAAAAGAAATTGCTTTGGGCTCGCCTTTCGTCAGTATATGCCACCAATCAGTCGGGAATCTTCTTTCTTCCCGAAATAGGTGACGAGGTGGTCGTGGGATTCATCAATAACAGCCCAAACTACCCGATAGTCCTTGGAGGGATGTATGGAAGCAAACACACTCCTCCATTTGGATATGAGGCAAAAAACAACATAAAGGCGATTGTGACTCGTTCAAAGATGTCTGTTGAGTTTGACGAGGAAAAGAAAATCATAACAATTCAAACGCCTGCAAAGAATACGATAGTGATGAGTGACGAGGGAAAATCCATCTCTGTTACAGACCAAAACAAAAACAAGATGGTCATGGACAGTAATGGTATAGAACTTAGCTCTTCAAAAAATATAAAGCTGACAGCGAAAGGTAATATTGCACTGAATGCAGCCGGAAAAGTCAGTATAGATGCAAAATCGGATGTCGATATAAATGGAACAAACGTAAAAGTTACAGCCAAAGTCGGTGCGAAGGTCAAAGGCAATGCTACGGCGGAACTTTCAGCTTCTGGTCAGACCACTGTCAAAGGCGCAATGGTAATGATAAACTGATAAAGATATGCCAAATGCTGCAAGATTAACAGATATGCACACCTGTCCGATGCAGACACCAGGACTTCCTCCTGTTCCACATGTAGGCGGTCCGATTATTGGACCAGGAGTGCCAACGGTACTGATAGGAAAACTTCCTGCAGCCGTTATGGGCGACATGGCTACTTGCGTTGGACCGCCCGACACTATCATTAAAGGTTCAACAACAGTGATGATAGGTGGTAAACCAGCTGCAAGGATGGGCGATACAACAGCGCATGGGGGTAGCATCATCATGGGTTGTCCTACAGTTATCATAGGTGGTTAGAAATAATTAAATGGATACGAGATATGACAGATACAAAAACGTTCTTAGGAATAGCATGGAACTATCCTCCACGCTTTAAAGGTGGCGGAAGTTCGCAACCCACTGAGATGGTTGCAAACGAGGCTAATATTCAGCAAAGCATTATGACCTTGTTGAGTACATCGCCTGGAGAAAGAGTACATCGTTATGAGTATGGTTGTCCCATTAGGGAATACGCCTTTGAAATGATGACGGCATCCACAAGAACGATGTTACGAGACCGAATAGAACAGTCGATAATTCTGTTTGAGCCAAGAGTGATAGTCAATCGGATTGATTTCGAGGAGAAACAAGACGAGGGGAAAATGAATATCCTCATAGACTATACAATAAGGCAGACGAATCGACGAACCAATATGGTTTATCCATTCTATTTTGTAGAGGGAACAGATTTAGTAAACTTATAAAAACAAGATATTATGAGCATAAGAAAATTTATCTATGCAGGATTAGCCTTTATCACTATTGGCTTTGCTGCATGTACGCAAAATGAAGATATGGCTCCAACGCTGAAAGGGCAGGAAATCAATGCGACTTTCTCTGTTGGAGGTATGCAGACTCGTGTCAATACTTTGGGATATGGTAACAGTTGGGAGAATGGAGATAAACTAAAAGTACATATATTTACTGATTCAAATCCTGGTAGTACGGCTGTTCTTTCTTTTAATGGGGAAACAAACGAATGGCCTCGTACAGGAAGTTTTCGTTGGTTAGATGATATCGATGAACATACTATTTTGGCTGTATATCCATCTGATAATAATTTTGGAAAAGATGATTTATCGTATGATTTACAGGTGGACCAAAGCAGCGAAGGTAAATTAAAAAACGCTGATCTTATAACTGGATATTGGCACGATTATCCTCGGTCCAATGTAAGAATTCCTATGAAGCATCGTATGTCGCTGGTCACAATTTTCTATGAAATTGGTTCATACGATCATCCTAATAAGGATATAAGTAACCTACAGATTTGTTCGCCATGCAATGGAGCTAGTTTTAGTAGATCATACAGTGATTGGATAATGGACACTTCTAATTATAAAGTGTCAACGTTGGTATATGCATGCCAGACAGGAGATAATGGAGAAAAGTCTTTCTCTGCAATCATAGTACCAGGCTCGTTAGACACAAGTGCTGATTTTTTGAAGTTTACTTTAGATGGGCAAGATTATACCGTCAAGTTAAAGCAAAAAACAGATTTTTTGGAAGGGCATCGTTACACCTATAGTCTCAGAAAAATAGGAAGAGACAAAGTGGAACTCAATATCAAGAATCAAGGTGTTCTGCCTGGTTGGGAAAATGAAGAAGAACTATAACAAATAAAAGGAGAATATAATTATGCGTAAGATTATCCAATACATGATGATGGCATTGATTGCTGTTGTTTTGGCATCATGTGCTAATGATATAAACGAAGAATCTACACCTACTGTAAAAAGCAACATACATTTTGTTGTAGATGACTTTCCTATGTTTGAGAAACCTTCTACCCGAACTATCGGCGAAGAAGACAAGGGTAAGACAGCATGGGCTGTTGGAGATGAAATCTGTGTAAAGTTAACTTCTAAAGAGTTAGGAACCCAGACTGCAACTTTAAAATATAATGGAGTAAAGTTTGAAATTCAAGATGGTAACTCATTGTGCTATCTTGAGGGGGAACCTGTGACGGCTTATGCTTACTATGCTCCAAATCGTAGATGGATAAATGGTTCTCTTGAGTTAAAGGATTTCAATCTCTATGGAACTGCAGAGTTCCTCGAGGGAACTTGCACTGTTCATTATGGCGATAATAATTATGTGGATATATCATTTGCCAATGCAACACGCAATTATTCACGCCTCCGTATAGCAACCATTCCTAAAACAGAAATAAAGGTGGACGTCGATTTATTTGCTCCAACAGTCCATCCTAATAGTTTATACATGACATATACACTTACTTCTGACGAAAAGGGGAATGCCTATTTGTATGGAACTTTCTATAATAATTCCATCGTTACTGTGAAATATCGAGGAGCAACTTTGACAACTTATAAATTCTCGAAAGAAACAGAAAATGCTAAGAGCTATGCTCTGGATGCTACTGTCATTTCGGCAAATAGTGCAGAAGAAATAAAGTCATCTATCAAACAAGAAGTAGCAAATAGCAAGACTGCTATAAGACTTAACCTCGCTTCTGATGCTGGCGATAATGAGTTTAAGGCTATCCGTGAAGCTTTTGAGAATGTGCAAGATGGCACTATAGACCTCACTCTAATAGGATGCAAGGAAATTCCTGCAGATGGTTTGAACGATATAATGGCTTTAAAGTCTATTTCTTTGCCTGATGTGACAAAAATAGGAAAGAGTGCCTTATCTAACAATCAGTATTTGCAAGAAATTTATGCTCCGAATGTTTCTGCTATAGATGAATACGCCTTTGGAAGCTGTTACGATTTGAGAAAAGTAACTTTTGGAGAACTCACAGATGTGAAAGGGTACGACATGGAAGGAATTTTTGGTGGTATTAATACGGATATAATAGATTTAGAGTTGTCTGTAGAACAGAAAAGAATGACCATGGAACTAATTGATGGTCGTTATTGTTGGACTCCATCTGAAGAACCCTATATGGGGAGTCCTGACCATGCAAACAAATCTTTCCTTGAAATGAAATTCAGATCTGTAAGATGTTGGTTTAATGATTAAAACAGTAAGAGTTCCAATATCGTAGAGAAAATAAATAAACTCTATGATAGATATGAATTTGAGGTATTGTTTTTAGTGTTAATTTGTAAAATGTATCAAACATGTATGCAACTATACAAAATAGGAAAAAATCTAGGGTTTTCTCTTCCGATAAGCCTACATCTATCAGTAAGTTTTCCATGTCAAGAGAACCTTTAGAAGGACATCAAACAAGGGTAGATTGGAAAACGAGTACAATTTTAGGTGATACAGTTGGAGTTCACATGAAAGCTATTATTGGCCCAGAACATCAACAAGGTGGTTCACCAGAATATGGTGTTCAGCAGAACATAATGAGCAGATTACCAACAAGCCGCTCCTTGAAAGCTCCCAATAAATATGTCAGAGGACATTTGTTAAATGACAATGTCGGGGGACCAGGAAAAGACTACAATTTATTTCCAATAACAGCAGATGCAAACGGAAAGCATGAACGGAGTATCGAAAGTCACGTAAAACAATGGGTTAACGTAGATAAGCATTGGGTTGATTATGAAGTTAATGTTGTAGGCATAAACTATAAATTAGATGATTATTATGGAAATAATTATATAAATTCTTATTTTGTTTGTAAAGCAAGCCTGCTTGCCCCAAATATGGCAAATAAACTTGTTGAAACTAACAAT
>NZ_NOVE01000036.1 GCF_002265625.1 Prevotella sp. 885 | reverse complement strand
TGCAGAATCTTTCAATGCAAAAGTCAAGCATTTCAGAGCACAACTTCGGGGTATCATTGACAAGAAATTCTTTCTCTTCAGACTAACAAGATTGTATGCTTAATCCACACACTTTTTCAGGTGAGCCGTAATTTTCCCTGATAAGTATGCTTCAACTCCGTTCAAAGTGATGATAATGAACCGGGAGGCTTATGATAAGGGGCATGTGTCATATAGTCTCAATCAAGATGGTATTGCAAAAGAGATTGGAGAAGAAATTATTCCTTTCAAAGCCCAAAGAACATTACGTAGTCGTCTGCGTCAATATCTTAGCTTGATTCATCTATTGTCAAATAAAGGTTTTAATGAAGTTTCAGAGAAAGAGGTAATAGACTTTGTAAACCAATCTGACAATGATGATTTAGTGTATTACCTTTCTGATGCAGCTTATATCAACATTAAGAAATCTGATGGTAAAAAGCGCTCAGTGCGAAGTGACTTAAAGGAGTATGCAAAGAAAGGAATTGAAGTGTTGAAAGAGCAGATTCGATTCTGTAACCCTTCTGTCATCTTGGGTGGTGATGTGTGCTACAACATAATTGACAATCTGTTTGATTGGGGAGAGGAGCTTTATGGTGGAGATGGCTATAACCCGGTAAAGATATATGAGTTGGTGATAGATGGTAAATCATATCCATTTATAGATATGTTCCACCCATCAAGAACTCAAAAATATAAGGATGGTGACGAAAAAGAAAGTATGTCTATGTATTTTCTTGAATTATTCAAAGCTATGATTAGTGTTGAGAAAGCACGTCCTGGATACTGGAGTAGTCATATGAATAATAAATGTTTTGAGGCGAGTGCCTTAAAGTAATAATAGTTCATCTTAATAGTGATAATGAGTCTTCTCATGAAAGAAATCGCATTTGATTCATTGCTGCTGATAGCTGCTGACGATGTTAGTCAGCAAGCTATCAATCAGCTTCGCTCAGAAGGAATGTATTCCATCGAGGACCGTTCTTGCACACTTATCAATATGGTAGTGGTATCTACTGCCGAAGGAGCAGAACATGTTCATCAGGTATTGGAGAACCACGAACGTGCCAGAAAGAATGTAGTCGTAAAAATGACTCCGGAACTCTGCATCAAGGATGAATCTGATATCGACTCTATCTTGTCTTTCCTTCCAGAGCCAGGCTGCAATCCATATATGGAGTTGAAGCACTTCTTGCAAGTGTACCATGAGAATGTGGAGATACATGGTATGGTAGGCTTTGATTTCAGAAGTTTCTCCGATATCATCAGAGGAAAGAATGAGGTATCTATCTATTCTTATGAATATCAAGACGACATAGCTGAGGCTATCAGCCACTTAAAGCCAGTCAATCTAAAAGACAATGGCAAATATCTTCTGTCGTTTACAGTTGGTAAGTACGACGAGAAACTTCTATCCAAGCAATTGGCTTCTCTTAACGAATACATGGATACCTTCCCCGAAGGGAGCTGCCTTTACTGGACATACAGAGAAGCAACTCCTCAAAAAGTAACTTTATTTGCTTCTATATCTTCAGAGCAATAAAAGGAAACGTTAATGGAGAAAGAATTCCCTCCGTAAGTATATTAGCTTCATCGTCCATCGAAAGTAGTTTCATCGGATACCGAAACTACTTTCGTTGCCCGATGAAGCTAACTTCGTTTTTGTGCTGCAAATATGCAAAATCACCTTTTTTATTTGCTGTAAAGTTAGCAAAATCCCCAAATTTAAACAAGCAAATACTTGCAAAATCCCCTATTTTGATTTTTGTTAACTAAAATAGAACGCAGTAACTACTCATGCCATAGGGGTGCTGGGTAGTTACAAATATCGTGCAAAGAGTAAAAAGCTGTTACAAAATAAAAATTGATTCTAGAGTTCCATATTGCTGTTTTTACGGTGTTTTGCTGTGCAAACAGCACCCGAGCTTAACAATAGCGCCACTTTTACACTGCAATAGTGCCACTATTAGAGTGTAAAAGTGGCGCTATTGCATGATAAAAGTGGCACTATTGCAGTGTAAAAGTGGCTCTATAGCAACCCAATGATGCTTGTTTTGCTCCGTCATTCATTGCACACTTCTCTTCTCAGCTGCATAATCAGCTGTATGTCAGCATACTATCGCTGCACGCTCAAAACTCAAGAATTTCGTACCAAAGATTTTGTTGTGCGCTCAGCTCATAGTATTGAGCATTAGAGATGCAAATATTGTGTCGGATGACATGCCTTAATACGCAAGTTTTGCATACCTTTGTAGAATATAAAACGGAATGTATAACAAGTATTAAAGAAAAATCAGAATGCAAGACTTTGCTGCAATAGATTTCGAGACTGCCAACTACGCGCGGTCGTCTGTCTGCTCTGTTGGCGTTATCATAGTGCGTGGCGGTGAGGTGGTGGATAAGTTCTACTCGCTTATCAAGCCCGAACCTGAGTATTATAATTACAGGTGCACTCAGGTGCATGGTCTCACTGCTGCTGACACCGACGCTGCGCCCGTCTTCCCCGAAGTATGGGCACAGATTGAGCCGAAGCTACGCTTGTCTGCCGATGAGCAGAAGCGGTTAGGAAGTGAGTATCTGCCGCTTGTGGCTCATAATAAGGCGTTTGACGAGAGTTGTCTGAAAGCCGTCTTTCGGGTATATCAGATGGATTATCCCGATTATCCTTTCTTCTGTACGCTCGTCCGTTCTCGCAAGGTTTGGCCACAGGGACATCACAATCTGGACATTATAGCGGCACGCTGCGGTTATGATCTGACACATCATCATCATGCACTGGCGGATGCTGAAGCCTGTGCAAAAATTGCGTTGGAAATACTATAATATCCTTCTGATTGTGAAAGGATTGGAGGTTTATAAGGCATGGAAAAGTTAGGGGTGAGAGTGGGGTTACTCTATCCCTAACTTTTCCATTTTATTGTATATGGTCTTTCGGTCTATTCCGAGCAGTCGTGCTGCCTTTGCCTTGTTGCCATTGGTCTGTTGCAGGGCGGCTACGATGCGTGAACGCTCTGAGTCTTCGTCGTACAGGGCTGTTACTGGGGCAGGCTGCGTCGGTCCCATAGCGAGTGTCAGCTCTGTGGCGGTGATGAGATTGCCGCGGGTGAGGAGTACGGCGCGTTTCACGACGTTGTTAAGTTCGCGCAGATTGCCAGGCCATGAGTGGGAGGCAAGCAGTTCGGCTGCAGCCGAATCGAAACCTTCCACCGAGCGATTAAGCTCCTCGTTGGCGTGGCGCATGAAGAGGTCGGCAAAGAGGAAGAGGTCGGTGCCGCGCTCCGAGAGCTTCGGCATGTAGATGGTGAACTCGTTGATGCGGTGATAGAGGTCTTCGCGGAATCGTCCCTCGCTTACGGCATCGGCAAGGTTCTCGTTCGTGGCGCATACCAGGCGTATGTCGATGGGAATCTCCTCCGTGCCACCGACCGGTCGGATGCGGCGTTCCTGCAAGGCGCGAAGTAATTGCACCTGCACGTCGTAGCTCAGATTGCCCACCTCGTCGAGGAACAGCGTGCCACCGTTAGCCGCTTCGAAGGCGCCGCGCTTGTCTGTATCGGCACCCGTGAACGAACCTTTCTTATGACCGAAAAACTCTGATGCAGCTACGTCGCGTGGTATGGCGCCGCAGTCGAGGGCGAAGAACGGTCGGTCATGTCGTGGGCTGAGGTCATGAATGCGGTGTGCCACATATTCCTTTCCCGTGCCCGAAGCTCCGAGTATCAGTACGGACATCGGGGTGGGCGCCACAAGTTCCACGTAGCTATAGAGCTGTCGCGACGCCTCACTCTTTCCCTCAATGTAGCGTGGCGCGGTTTCCGGATTTTGAGTTTTGAGTTTTGAATTTTGAGTTTTGGGCGTTGGATTTACTTGCTGAGCATTCTGATCCATCGCATCGTTGATTTTCTGCAACAGGATGTCGGGCTGCACAGGCTTGGCAATATAGTCTGCTGCTCCCGACTTCATTGCAAGGACAGCGTTCTGCACTTCAGCGTAATTGGTCATTACGATGAATGGGGCATAGATGTTATGTTCGTGCATCCATGCGAGCAGACGCAGTCCGTCATGGTCGGGCAGACGCAGGTCTGAGAGCACAAGGTCAACTCCGTCGTTAGGCGAGAGCAGTTTCACGGCAGCTCCCACCGACGTGGCCTTGTCCACCTCGAATCCCTTCTTGCGCAACCAAGTCTGTAGCATTGTGCCAAAAGCAATGTCGTCTTCTACTATTAATATATGTGGCATATCTCAATATATAGTGTATCCTTAATATCTTCTACGAAGCAGAAATCTTCTGCAAAGTTATAGGTTTTTTATTTGTTTGAGCCTTTCTACGAGCTGAATTGTCAGTTTCTCACGCTCTTTTTCTTCTGTTTCGCCGATATGTTCGGGCGTAAGTGGCGTCAGCCAACTGTTCTTTCCCGGCTGTATCATCTCCAGCAGAGGCATTGCCTTGTGTGCCGCCTTGGCTATCTGGTCTGCGTCGGAAACGTCTTTCAGCATATCGAGATATTCATCTATTGACTTGTGTATGTCGTCGATAATCTGTCGTTCGGCTTCTGGGTCGCCGTCGGTGAAGGGCAGTAGGGCAGAGCGTAGGCTGTCGGTTTCCGTGGCGCTGCTTTCCGCTTTCACCTTTACTATGATGCCGGTAAGCTGACAGATGGTTGCGGCGAGAGTCTGCACGTTGAACGGCTTGAACAGGCAGGCGTCGAAGCCGTCCTTGCGAAGCTGAGGCATTATGCTTTGTTCGTGGGCGGTCATTGCCACGAACGTTGCTTCCATTTTGCTGCGTATGCGTCGCATGATTTCACTACCGTTCATCTCCGGCATCTCTATGTCCGTGAAGACAATACGTGGCTTCATCTCGTTGGCGAGACGTATGGCTTCGTTGGCATGTGTGGTGGTGACGACGTTGAGGTTTATGCCTTCCATTCGTGAGAACATCTCTGTGAGCAACTGCTGCTGCAGCTTGTCGTCGTCCACGATTAGCACGGATATATCCTTAGCGTCATGGGATACGGTGGCGGCTTCCTCAGATTTATTATTATCTATCTTGGCTGTAGCTATTACGGGTGCGCTATTGGCAAGCACTTCCACGGGAATAACAACCTTAAACTTCGATCCGCTGCCCTTACGCGAACTGACGTTGATGGTTCCGCCGAGCATCTGCACTATCTCGCGTGTTATGGACAGTCCCAGACCTACGCCCTCCTTGCCTTGTGCGCCGGGCAGACGGGTGAATGCAAGGAAGACGCGCTGCTGTTCCTCCGGCGTCATTCCGCATCCCGTGTCCGTAACGCTGATGGTCAACCGTGCGTTAGCCACAACCACGGTTACGGTCACCTCGCCCTTGTCGGTGTATTTAATGGCGTTGCTCACAAGATTGTTTATCACCTGCTTTATGCGGAACGCGTCCGAACGACACATCATCGTGTCCTCCATGCGTATGTCCGCCGTCAGACGCAGATGCTTCGCCATAGCTTGCGGCTGCATGCCGTCCGTACACTCGCGCACAAGCGAAGCCGGCGCAAAGCTCACCTCATGCAGTTCCGCCTTGCCGCTCTCCAGCTGGTGATAGTCCAGCAGGGCAGAGACGAGCTGTAGCAGATGCTTTGACGATCCGGCAATGCTCTGCAGATAGCCCACGGCTTTGGGGCGGTCAACGTATTCGCTGATCAGGTCGATGAATCCTGCTATTGACGCAGCCGGAGCCTTGATGTCGTGCGTGATGGTCAGCAGCAGACGTTCGCGCTGTTGCATTATACGTTCGGTTTCTGCCTTTGCCTCAAGGATGCGGTTGCGGTCGCGACGTTCCCGGCGTATGTCTCGTAGGATGTAGACCACGAGAATGGCTGCCGAGAGAATGGCGAGCAGTCCGAGTCCTACTATCCTTATAATCATAGCCCGTCGTGAACTGATGGCTTTGTTGATGGTCTTGAGCAGGGCGTTGTGCTCGTCGGTCTGGATGTCCTCAAGCAGTTGCTCCGTGCGCCACGCCAGCTGGATGCTCACCAGCTGCAGTTGGTTGTTGCGGTTGGCTATTATTTCCTGTCGTTGTCCGCGAGCCCGTTGTTCGTCATGATGAATTTCTGCGAGGGCGTTAGCCACGGAGTTGGCGATGTTTAGTCTGTGATTGACGGTGTCGGTGGGCTGTTTATATATGTGCGTCATGCCTACGGTGTCAGAGTGTTGGCGTCGGAAAGCGTCGCCCAACCGTCTGAAGAAGCCGCGTCTGCTCTTCACTATCTCGTACACCGTCTCGTGTTGTTCGCGTCGTTCTTCCGTCTTTGGATTGATTACCACAGAGTCAATTCCGCTATGCAGCGCCCGCAACTTATTTGAGAAGTAGATGTCGCGGCTGTCCTTGCCCAGTTCTGCCATTACGAGCAGTGTGTTCTCGCGTTTGCAGTTGAGGAGATCAATGAGCGAGTCGAGTCGTTGCTGCTTCATGGTGTCAGAGAGCAAGGGGCGCAGTTGGCGTGCCTTGTCCATGGAGTTGTTGATGGCATGGCTGAACCGTTGCCATTCACCGGCGTCGCCGAGCAGTATGGATCGTTCGGCGTTGCCCGTCTCAAGCATCGAATAGACCAGAGAGTCCACAATGTCGCGGCGTGCCAAAAGCCTTTCTGAGGCGCGGTTGACGGCTGTCAATGATCGGGTGTTGTCATAAATCATCCATGTGGCTGACAACAACACAATGGCAAGAAGCCCATAACCGACAAGAATCTTTATACGAGTGCTGAACATGTCTTACTTTTTTTATTATTTGAACTTGCGAAAGTTCAGTTACTATCATATTCCTATTCTTCTATACATATATATAACGCAGATTGCAGTTTTTTATTTTATGCACGAAAAAAGCCTGTATCTCTTGCTCACGCAAGACGATACAGGCTGAAGCGGCTTGGGGTATTTGGCAATTATGTCAGGAAATGGATATGAATGTGTTCCTGTTATTATGCCACGTCAGGAGTGACGTCAGACTTTGTGGTGTCCACCTCTGTTGAGTCAGAGAACATCATCATTGCTGTGTCGTCTGATCCTGCTGCGCTTACAGTTGAGTCCTCAGTTTGTGCTGGTGTCTCAGCTGGAGTTTCAGCGGGCTGCTCAGCGGGCTGTTCTGCCGGTGCCACCGTGTCCACTGTGGTTGTGTCCTGCGGAAGGGCGGTGCTGAGACTTGACATTGAGTTGTTAGCGAATACGTTGCTTACTGATACCATTACGAAAGCTGCGAAAGCTGCAAAAAATAACTTCTTCATATGCGTAAATTTTTTATTGTGAATATTATTGTTTATTAGCTGAACTTTGCTTGAACTTTCTGGGTTCGTTGCGTTGTTCGACTAATATAATGCAACGGGCGTGCCAAAACAATACTTGAAAGCTTAAACTGCTGGAAATCAACAATGTAAGAAAATCAGTACGAAAACGAAGAAGTGTGGAAGTGTAGAAAAGCGTGGAGCAAGTGTAGAAATTTTCCACACTTGCTCCACGATGTTATGCTATAAAATGCAGATAAAGATCAGAACTTTCCCTGCTCGCCAAGATAGCTGTCCTTAAAGCCGAGGAAATATAGCACGCCGTCGATGCCGATGGTGTTGAGGCTCTGCTTTGCGTTAGCCACCACACGCGGCTTGGCATGGAAGGCGATGCCAAGTCCGGCTTCGCCCAGCATAGGCAGGTCGTTGGCTCCGTCGCCCACGGCAATGGTCTGCGCGAGGTTCACCTTCTCCACCTGTGCGATGAGCTTCAGCAGTTCTGCTTTTCGGTGTCCGTCCACTATCTCACCGACGTAACGTCCCGTCAGAATGCCGTTGTCGTCCACCTCCAGTTCGTTGGCGTATACATAGTCGATGCCGTACTTGCGCTGCAGGAACTCTCCGAAATACGTGAATCCGCCACTGAGAATGGCAATCTTATATCCGCAACGCTTCAGCACAGCCATTAGGCGGTCCACTCCCTCCGTGATGGGCATCTTTTGGGCGATTTCCTCGAACACCCTTGAGTCGAGTCCCTTCAGCAGCGCCACACGGCGTGTGAAGCTCTCCTTGAAGTCGATTTCGCCTCTCATGGCGCTCTCCGTGATGGCTTTCACCTCGTCGCCCACGCCGGCACGCTCAGCCAGCTCGTCTATGCACTCGGTCTGTATGAGCGTTGAGTCCATATCGAAGCAGATCAGTCGGCGCATACGTCGATACATATTGTCCTTCTGGAACGAGACGTCGATCTCCATTTCCGAAGAAATCTTCATCAGTTCCTCCTGCATGAGAGTGCGGTCAGTGGGAGTGCCACGGAGCGAGAACTCGATGCACGCCCTACGGTTTTGCTCCGGGTGCTTGATGCTCATACGTCCGGTGAGTCGTAGGATGGAGTCGATGTTGAGTCCCTGCTTTGTGATAATCTTTGTGGCAGCCTCAATCTGCTTTGCCGAAAGGCTGCGTCCGATGAGCGTGAGGATATATCGGTTCTTGCCCTGCTGGCCCACCCACATCTCATACTGGTCGTCCGTTACGGGCTCGAAGCCTATCTGCACGCCCAGCTCAGTGGTCTTGAACAGCAGCTCCTTCATCACCTGACCGGAGTCGTCTTCGTTTATACGGATGAGGATGCCAAGAGAAAGAGTGGAGTGGATGTCAGCCTGGGCGATGTCAAGGATCTTCGCATCCTTGCTTGCAAGAATCTCCATTATCGATGCGGTAAGACCAGGACGGTCATTACCAGTTATTCTGATCAGAATCTGTTCTTCCTTAATTTCGGTTTTTTCCATTTATTATTTTTGTGAATAAAGTTTCAGTGCCATAATATCTGTTGTTTTGCTTGTTTATGCAAAGTTAACGAAAGTCTTTCAGAAAAAGCCTGATTTTAGGTCGATTTGCTGTATTCTTGCGTAACTTTTGCTCTATGTATGCTATGAAGTTGGATATATTTTGCTATTTTTGTAGCTTGAAAAATCTTGCTTAATAACAACCTTTACAACTTATGTCACTTTGGGATAGAATCTTAGATACGATAAATATAGGTGGTGCTTCAAGCTCTTCCGACAACTACATTACGTCATTAAGGCGTGATGCAGACAGCTATGCCTTTGTGGATGTGGAGGTTGGCGTAAAGAATCATAAGATTCAAGACATTGGAGCGTTGCGCCATGACGGGGCTACTTTTCACAGGAATTCCAAGGCTGACTTGCTGAATTTCTTGTCTGATATAGATTTTGTGTGCGGTCATAACATTGTGCATCATGACGCAAAGTTTCTGTTTGGCGAAAACATGCAGCGATGGGCGCTTGTTGACACTTTGTATATGTCGCCCTTGTTGTTCCCCGAACGACCCTACCATCGACTTGTGAAGGACGACAAGCTGATGAGCGATGAGATGAACAATCCCGTGAACGACTGCGAGAAGGCTCGCGAATTACTCTTTGATGAGATTGCCCGTTGGCGTGGTTTGTCTGAACGCAGGCAGCGCATTTATGCCTCTTTGCTTGCGGATATTGACGAGTTTAATGGTTTTATGCAGATGGTTGGAGCTGAGACAGGCTCAAATAATCAGATTGCAGAGCTGATACGCGAAGAGTATGACGGAAAGATTTGCACCAATGCCGATATCCGTAGGTTGGCAAGAAAATATCCTTGTGGATTGGCTTATGCTTTGGCCCTGATTGATACTACGGACCAGCGGTCGGTCACTCCGGCTTGGGTGCTGTTTAATTATCCCGAGGTGGAGCATGTCATACGTCAGCTTCGCCACACGCGCTGTGCTGTGGGGTGCAAGTACTGTGACCGGCAACTTGACGCCCGCTATAACTTGAAGCGTTTCTTCGGTTACGACTCGTTTCGTACATACGACGGCGAGCCGTTGCAGG
The DNA here is from genome assembly GCF_002265625.1 of Prevotella sp. 885. GTDB lineage: Bacteria > Bacteroidota > Bacteroidia > Bacteroidales > Bacteroidaceae > Prevotella. Next base: position 29,383 of record NZ_NOVE01000036.1, on the reverse strand, counting down.
AAAATGCAGCACGTGCTGCCATTGACGGAAATTCGTTGTTGGCTATATTCCCGACAGGAGGAGGCAAGTCGCTTACGTTTCAGCTGCCTGCATTGATAGAGGGCGGCAGCGTACGCGGACTGACCGTAGTGATATCGCCTTTGCAGTCGCTCATGAAGGATCAGGTGGACAATCTTGCCGACCGTGGCATAACAGAAGCGGTGACAATCAACGGATTGCTCGATCCTATATCACGCTCGCTTGCCATAGAGCGTGTGCAGAGCGGTGACGCTTCACTGTTGTATATATCCCCCGAGATGCTTCGCTCGAAGACCATAGAGAAGATACTCATGGCTCGTCATGTGGTGCGATTTGTCATTGACGAGGCACATTGCTTCTCGGCTTGGGGACAGGATTTTCGTGTTGACTATCTGTATATAGGCAGGTTTATAAAGGAATATCAGGAGCGTAAAGGTGGCGGCACACGCATACCTGTGTCGTGTTTTACGGCAACTGCAAAGCAAAAGGTGGTTCAGGATATTTGCGACTACTTCAAGCATTGGCTAAACGTTGACCTGAAGCTTTTTGCATCATCGGCTTCAAGAAAGAATCTGCGCTATAAGGTGATACACGTCGATACTGACGAGGACAAGTATGGTCAGCTGCGCGAACTTGTAAGGATGGCGTCATGCCCGACCATTATATATGTGTCGCGCACGAAGCGTACACACGAACTTGCCTCAAAGCTCACTCGTGACGGAATGAAGGCTCTGCCGTTCAACGGCAAGATGGATTCTGACGAGAAGATAAAGAATCAGGATGAGTTTATGTCGGGTAGGGTGGACATCATCGTTGCGACATCGGCTTTCGGCATGGGCGTCGACAAGAGCGACGTAGGGCTTGTCGTGCATTACGACATATCAGATTCGCTTGAGAACTACGTGCAGGAGGCTGGACGTGCAGGACGCGACCCGAATCTTACGGCACAATGCTTTGTGCTGTACAGCGACAACGACCTTGACAAGCATTTTATTCTGCTCAATCAGACAAAACTCAGTCTTAGTGAGATACAGCAGGTGTGGCAAGCCGTAAAGAGCTTTACACGTCAGCGTCAGCGTGTGTGTTGTTCGGCACTCGAAATTGCACGTCAGGCAGGTTGGGACGACTCGGTGTCGGACATCGAGACTCGTGTACGCACCGCTCTTTCGGCACTTGAGCAGAGCGGCTACATAGAGCGTGGCAACAATGTGCCGCATGTTTATGCCACGGGCATAACTGTGAAGAACATGGATGAGGCACGTCAGCGCATTTCTGCTTCTTCGTTGTTTGAGAAGGATGAGGCGGAGAAGGCTGTGCGCATAATAAAGTCGCTGATTTCGCAGAAGCACATCTCAAAGGCACAGGATTCGGAGGCAGAGTCGCGTATTGACTATCTCGCTGACATTCTCGGAATGAATAAAAAGGAGATTGTGTCTGCCGTGGAACGTATGCGTCAGGAAGGAATACTCGCTGACAGCAAGGACATTTCGGCTTACATGCAGGATGTGGGTTCGGAACGAAAGGCTAAAAATCAGCTTGAGTATTTCGCTCAACTTGAGGAATACATAATAAAGCATATTCCAGACGAATCGCTGTGCATATCTTATAAGCAGCTTAACGACAATGCTGTGCGCGACGGGCTGGATAGGTCGACTGAGAAGAACATCCGAACATTGCTCTACTTCCTTGTAGTGAAAGGCTACACTCGTAAGAAGGAAGATGTGTCGCGCAATATTGTAGTAAGACGACAGTCGGATATGGAGTCGACATTGAAGCGATTTGAAAAACGATTGAATATATGTCGTTTTGTTGTGGACTGGCTTTACCGTATGGCTGAGAGCATGGACGATGAGGCAAAGAAGAGCGGGGCAGTACAGTTTTCGGTCGTAGAGCTTCTTAATGACATTAAGGCAGAAGTCCAACAGCTGTTCTTCGATACTTCAGAGCTACAGTTGGAGGACGTGGAGGAGGCGTTGCTCTATCTCTCCAAGATAGGTGCGCTTAAGCTTGAAGGAGGATTTCTGGTGCTCTATAATGCTATGGACATTCGCCGACTGAAGGACAATCGCCTACGCTATAAGCAGGACGACTATCGTACGCTCAATGAATTCTATAAGCAGAAGATTCAGCAGATACATATAGTGGGCGAATACGCCAATCTGATGGTCAGCGACTATGACGCTGCCCTGCAATATGTGCACGACTATTTTCAGATGGACTATCGTCAGTTCATCGGCAAGTACTTTAAGGGCAATCGTGTGAATGAAATCAACCGCAACGTTACTCCTGCCAAATATCGCGAGCTTTTCGGACAGTTGTCGGCTCGACAGAAAGAGATTATAGAGGACCGTGAGTCGCGTTGTATTGTAGTGGCGGCAGGTCCAGGCAGTGGCAAGACGCGCGTGCTGGTACATAAGCTTGCGTCGTTACTCTTGCTTGAAGATGTGAAGCATGAGCAGCTACTTATGCTTACATTCTCGCGTGCCGCTGCTACTGAGTTCAAGCAGAGGCTGATGCAGCTTATTGGCAATGCTGCCCACTTTGTTGAGATAAAGACATTCCATTCTTATTGCTTCGACTTGCTCGGGCGTATAGGCAATCTGGATGATGTGAGTGGTGTGGTGGCAAAGGCTGCCGAGATGATAAACAATGGCGAGGTGGAGCAAAATCATATAGGCAAGACGGTGCTTGTCATAGACGAGGCACAGGACATGGGCAGTGACGACTATGCTTTGGTTTCGGCTCTGATGGCTGTTAATGAGGATATGCGTGTGATTGCCGTCGGCGATGACGACCAGAACATCTATGAGTTTCGTGGCTCCGACTCGAAGTATATGTATCAGCTGAGCAAGGAACCGGGTGGACGTTTCATAGAGATGACTGAGAATTATCGCAGCTCACGCCTTGTTGTAGGAGCAGCCAACGATTTTGTTAGGTTAATAAAAAACAGACTGAAGAAAGCTCCTATTTTGTCAATGAGCAATGATGACGGTGAAGTAAGAATTACACGCCATACCTCCAAATACATGTTTCTGCCCGTTGCCGATGACATAATGAAGCGTGGTAAGGGCACTTCTTGCATACTGACGCAGACCAACGAGGAGGCTGTTGTTATGCTTGCGTTGCTGAACGGGCGCGGCGTGAAGGCTAAGCTGATACAGTCGTTGGATGGTTTGCGGTTTTCCAATCTTATGGAGATGCGCTACTTCATGAAGTGTGTGGACAGCAGAAAGCGGTCACCTCTCATCACTGATGAGGCTTGGGAGGAGGCAAAGCAGAAGACTTTCAGCAAGTATGCCATGAGCAAGAGCCTGCAATATGTGCGTCGCTGCGTGGAAATGTTTGAGCAGACCAACCGTGCCAAATACTATAGCGACTTGCGTGAGTTTGTGTTCGAGTCGTCTGTGGAGGACTTCTGTGATGTATCAGATGCCGAGGTAGTGGTGTCTACGGTACATAAATCGAAGGGTCGTGAGTTTGACAATGTTTATATGCTGATATCCGATAAATACAATCACACAGACGATCTTCTGCGTAGATATTACGTAGGAATTACCCGAGCCAAGCATAATCTCTATATCCACACCAATGGCGACGTATTCGACTGTATACATAACTGTCAGCATATCACGGATTCACAGCAATATGCAGTGCCGGAGGAGATAGTGCTGCAACTCTCGCATAAGGATGTCTACCTTGATTATTTCAAGTATAGCAAACAGGAAGTGCTTGCTTTGCGTGGTGGTGACGAGCTGACTTATAATGCTCCGTATCTGTGTAGCGCTCCAACCGGTCAAGCCATTGCCAGACTCTCGCAAGGCATGTTAGACAAGCTTGTGAAATGGGAAGCCAAGGGCTATCACGTGGCGACAGCCAATGTACGCTTTATTGTGGCATGGAAATCTAAGAATGCAGCAAAGGAAGAAAAAGAATTGGCTGTTCTGCTCGCAGACTTGATGTTGAGGAAGAATTGAATATACAATATTAATCACAATATATAAACCAACTACCGCTTATGAAATACTTATTGTTTTTACTGTCAACTTTTGCTGTTGCCTTTGGTTGCTCATCACAGGCACGTCAGGCAGAGAATGCTTCGAATGCTGATTCGGCTGTTGTGGCTGACGTAGCCGATAGTGAATATACGGATATAAGCAAGTTGCGAATCACTCCGATTGGCAGATACCGTAGCTATTACACTATGTTCTACCGAGTGTCAGGGGCTACCACTACGGGCAATATGGCTTATACGTTGACGATGAAAGACAGTGTAGCAAATTGTGATGAAAGCAGTTTCTGTTATACAATGGCCAACCTGCATGGTCCGAACAGCTCATATGGAAATCGCTTTGAAGTATATAAAAAGAATGCAGAAGGATGGGGTAGAATGCCTTTTAAAGGTGGTTTCACTGATCTTGGCTATGAGTTGCTAACAGGTAAGTCTGCAGAAATGGAATTCTCCTCAAATAAGTTTGCCACTCCATTGAAAAATGGTACTTACAAATTATGCAAGAAAGTGCATTTCAATATAAATCCGCATTTTAAGTTGACATCCGACAGTATCGTTCCGACAGCGACTGGCAGTATGTGTGGAGCTTTCGAGTGTCGTGTCCTGTCGTCACGGTCAGACTCTATTCGTATGATTGTTATTAACCATACACAGAACACGTGTCGTTTGTCTGGGCTTCCAAGTATTCTTGATGCAAACACACAAAATCGTCATCCTCTGACGCGATCAGGTACGACGAAAGCTTATGAATGGATGCAGGCTAACGGACAGATAAAGCCTGGTGAGGGAATTTTGCTCGTAATTCCGACTTCATGGAATCTGAAGGATATCGGCGACGCATACAAGAGAAGCTATTATGAAAGTGGCAGACTCTCGGAGGGCGTATATAGCGTGTCAACGTTAATGGAGATAGAGTTGGAGGCAGAGTTCAGACTGAAATGAATTAAGCTGATTATGCAATAAACAAAGGGAATGTAAAAATACAGTAACAGTATTCTTACATTCCCTTTTCTCTATTATTTAAGCTTGAAAGTTATCGGCACGCTGTACTTCACATTTACCGGTTCGCCCTTCTGCTTGCCTGGCTTCCATGCAGGCATAGCCTTCACCACACGTATAGCCTCTTCGTCAAGAACGGCATGACCTGCTGACTTTGTGATGTGTACGTCGCTTACGGTTCCGTCTTTTCTGATAACAAATCCGACGACAGCCTTGCCTTGCTGCTTTGCTTTGACAGCTGCCTGTGGATATTTCATGTTATTCATGAGAAATTCCATCATTGCCAATTGTCCGCCATTGAATTCGGGCATCTCCTCTACGGCGTCATGGATTTTCGTTTGGGTGGTTGTCTGTGGGTGAGTCTCACTTGCCGTTTCACTCACATTCTTACCATTGGCAAAAACGCTGACTGCCAATGTAGCCACCGGGATGACAAGTAATGCCTTAAGCATCATCCATCGGTTTGATCTTTTCTGGTTCATCATAATGATTCTTCGTTTTAGTGATTCTTTGTTAAGGTTGTTGGCAAATGGCTGCAGACGATTGCCGACCGCCTTGACTACAAGAAATTTTTGATATTGTGTTGCATCAATGCCTTTGTTTAAGACTGACTCATCCACCTCAAACTCGTGTATGGCTTTAAGGTTCTTGCCGATCAGCCACACGAACGGATTAAACCACTGTATGATAGTGGCGAATTGAAGAATGATGAGGTCTATGTAGTGGCGCAGGCGTATATGCTCCTGCTCATGCGTCAGTACGAAACAGCGGTTATTGGCATAGTCGTCGTGGCTCATCACAATGTAATGGAAGAGGCAGAACGGACTTGTGGCATAATCGGTGAGGACAATGACATTGCCTTTGTTGTCGGTGATATGCTCGCATCGGCGCAGACGCAGCATCAGAGACATAGTCTGTATCGCTGTCAAGGATAACATAGCCACGCCACCGAGTGTATATATGCAGATAAGGATGTCTGTCAGACTCCATACAGACTGCTTGTTTGCGTTGCCGTCTATCAGTATTTCAGGCAGTTGAACCGCCTGACGAACCATGTCTATCGTTTGATTTGTGCCACCGGTGAAATGAATCAATGGAATTATGAATGACAGGAGCAGGCATCCAAGGACAATTATTCGGTTTAGACGATGGAATGTCTCCTTTTCAAGCAATGGCATAATGCAAGTGTAGAGCAGTGCCAAGGTCAGGGCTGATTTTATAATATAAGGTAGTATCATAGGTCTGCTGTTCTTGAATTGTCTCTTTTCTCCGTTCCTTTGTCTATCAGACTTAGTATCTCCTCCAGTTCCTCATCCGAGATGTTCTCTTCTTTAACAAAGAACGATATCAGCGAGTGTAAGCTGCCGCCAAAGAACGATTTCTTAACTTCCTTCATAGCCTGTCGCGTGTATTCGGCTCTTGTTACGAGAGGGGAAAACACGTAAGTCTTGCCACCGCCGTCACGCTTGTAGGATGTGACGTATTTCTTGTGGGTCAGAATCTTCATAAACGTGGCAATAGTGGAGTAGGCGGGACGGGGTTCGGGATAAGCGTCGATTATCTCGTGCGTAGTCATGCCACGACCGTTGTCCCACAGAATGCTCATTATCTGCATCTCGCCACGTGTTAATGTATTGAATTCTTTCATCTTTCCAATGATTGATGGGTTTATCTAATGTTTTAGATTTTCTATTGGCAAAGATACGTCAAAAGCCGATTCGTTGGTTGCGGATATAACCATAAACTGTTTGTAAGATATTGATTTTAACGTATATTATTAGATATAGGCTACGGCGATACGCCATAGCCTCCTAAGTTAGCGCATGCTGCTAATGGGAATGCAAACTGTAGGAGTTGGATATAAAGAGAGAGGGTGTATCAAAAAAACTGTGTTTGGACAGTTGTTTGATACACCCTCTGATTTGGTTTATTGTTATTTCCTACGAGCGGCACGAATCTTATGTGTCGCCATTCGTTCTCCTATTACCGGTTCACTACCGCTTGAATATACATACGCATGTGTGTTATCATCGGCTGCGGTAGAACTCCAATATGTACCAGACAAGGGATATTCTATATCTGTAATTCCCTTTTGCTCATTGCTTGCAGGGAGATACCATACAATGTCATTTTCCTCTATGTAAGGAACATAGAATATAACCGTGTTTCCATCAGTATCTTTTTGTTCTCTTTTTTCTACATTAAATTTGTTTCTCATTACAGCCATCTTAGCTGCAAAGTTCTTAACTGTCTCGTAATGACCTCCCTCGGTTTTCTTATCTTGCCATTTATAACCAAGGATTTTCAAGTTATCAAAGTCGTTTTCCAATTCACTTATAGAACCAATGTTCTTGAATGTATACAGTTTTCTGGTATTTTCCAATCCGTCATCAGCACTCATTCCGACATTCAAGCTATTGTTAATAGCTGTATAGTCAATGGTCGCAGTAGTTATTGACTTGAACCAAAGGTGGAATGTATACTTTGTTGTCAAATAGTCTACATCTGCCGTTTTGTATGAATTGGCAACCCACTTGAATAATAGTGCTAAGAAGCCTTGATAGCTATATTCTACCTTTCTGTCCCATAAGAACCCGAAAGGACAGTTGCCTTCATTGTCCTTTTCAAAGCGTTCATATCCTACATTGTTACCATTCCAACTTGGACATTTCTGTGTAATGGTCTTCTTGTATGCATCAGCATCTGAAGAACCATCTACTTTCAATGTAATGGTTATGTTGCGATCGGTATTGCCTATGTTCTCAGGAATGAAAACGTATGCGTTTGTTTCAAGGCTGCCAGTACCAGTAACAGTAGCTGTACCTCTTGCGGTCTGGTTGGTTAGCTTTTTACTTATAATTTCACCTTCGTCATTTCTTTTGATTTCAACATATTTATCAATCCAGAATCCCTGCTTAGCGACATTGAGTGCTCCGTCTTCTGGGTTGTCCAACAGTACCGATATGTCAATGCCGTTGTATATCTCTCCGTCTATTTTTGCGGTGAGTGTCCATTTGGCATTTGGCTCCAAATTGCCTATTTTAACCTTTATAGGTTCTACAATATAGTGAGCATCAAGCATTTCTGATGTATTCTCAATGTTCAGCTCATACTCAGGTGTAATCGACAGGCGGTAGGTTACGGTTTTGCCCATTGGCCATTCTGCTCCGTTGAGAGATGCGCTCAGAATGCGGTCTCTGCCTGAGATGTTGTCGTGGAACTCTACCTTCAGCTCGCTGTCTGCGCCTAAGGTTTGGGGCAGAAGCATGAGTGTGGATTCGCCCTCGTTGAGGTCGGTGCCGTTCGGAGTAGTGCCAGTTGTCGCCTTATTTGGTGTGACGGTGTAGTTGGCTGTGCCGTCGTTGAGAGCCCATGTAGAGCTAACCATGTCGTACGAACCGGAGTTCTTTACGTTGGTGATGCTAACGCTCTTGATTGTACCGGCGGTCATTTGTGCGCCAGTCTTTATCTTTACAGCGGTGCAAAGGTGCTTAAACTGCAGACCTACGGGGATGCAGTTGCCCTCTTTGGCGGGACTGTCTATGAAGTCTGTAGCTGCGGCAACGAGGTCGCGCTGATCTTTTGCTTCTGCGGGAGTGGTGTACTGTAGGGTTGTGGCTGTCGGTGAGTTGGGGACACCCTGGAACGTGGCATCCGTTGGAGCCCATGCCAAGAAGCGGAGCTGGCGGTTGGAGCCTGGCCAATAATAGATGCGTTGTGGCACCCAATTCGTTCCGTTGTTGGTGGCTATCTCGTTCATGAAGAACTGTGAGCCGATATTGCCGTCTTCCTTGTATGCTGCCACGACATTAAACTTGTCGTACATTGTGGTCTGCATGGCGGCGCGCGTCATAGGCTTGTTGTCGTCGTTGCCGATGCCGTCCGTCACAATGGCTCGTACGCAGAGTGTGTCTGCGGAAGCGTCAGAACGCAGTACGTAATGAGCTACGGTCTGTGCGTCGTTGGCATTGGCAGCGCGTGTTTCGGCAGCGTCAGTCACTCCGAAGCTGATGCCCTCGGTGCCCTCCGCCTTTCCGAAGAAGTCGTCGCTGCTGCATGAAAAGAGGGACGCTGACAGGAGCACAGCAGCGATGCTGGCTGTCATTTTATGTATGTGCAGTAATCCTTTCATCTTATTTAGTTTTTTTTGTTGTTAAAGATAAATTGTGAGTGTAAGGGGAACATTCAACCCCTTACACCCTGTGACATTTCTTTGTCTATGCTCTTCACTCATAAGCGATGCTATGGGTGAAGAGCGTGTTATCTATCATAGGTCAGCGTACGGATAGGAACGCAAACTCTATGAAAGGAGTTGATTACTTGATTGTGTAATCCTCGTTTGTAAAAGCGCCCCAACCCTCAACATTAGCTTTGAACTCGATTGGGAAGAGCTGCTCGTTCGGATTCGGGTTGATGTTGTTCTGGTTGATCTCAGCAACGTAGTTGTAGCTCTTGCCCTGTTTCTGTGTTGTCTCGATTGTAACTTCGTGGTGGTAGTCTGTAGTAGCACCATTCTGGTCGAGAGTAACGGTGAATTTTACGATGTATGACTCTTTCTTTGCTGTCGGGATGAGATACATGTGGTCAGTTGTGCCTACACCTCTAGCTGCTGCGAGGTCTGTAACATTTGTGCTCTCGAAATTTACAGCAAGTGTCTGGTTTGTAGCGTTCCATGTTGCATTCTCAGCTGCAGGAGTGATGGTACCATTCAGGTAAGCGTTGGTAATCTTTACGTCCTTAACGCTAATCTTAGCAGCAGCATTCTCAGGGAATGTGTTCTTGAAGGTGAACTTAACACGAGCAAGTTCGTGAGAGAAGTTGAAGTTAACCTTACCCGGAGTTGCTGTAAGTTTCTCTGCTGTTGTCAGCGGAGAAGCCTTAGCATAGAGGAGGTCTGTTACAGCATCGTTCTCGAATGTGATTGTACCGCCATTTACGTTGGCTGCGAAAGTAACACCCTTCTCACCGTTCTTAGGAGCGATAGCCTCGAAGTTGTAGGTGTAACCTGCCTCCCAATACTGAATAGGTGAGTATGCGCCAGTCTTGGCATTTACCTGCTGTGCATTGAAAATCTGATTGTCACCGCGCCAGCCGTATACCTCAATATTCTCAAGGCTCTCGAGAGTTACGTCGTCAGCAGCACCACGTGTGCTCTTGTCTACGAATGATGAGAAACCGATAGCATTACCCTTAGCTACCTCTACAGTCTCGTCGTTGTTGCAGGCTGTGAGTGCAAGACCCATAGCAGCCATACCCATAATAAAGAACTTCTTCATATTTGTTAAATTTTTGAGTTGGTTGTTGATAAATTGAATATAAAATTAGAAATGTTTAAGTCGTTGTTTAGTGTGTCAGTCGTTTTTGTGTTATTTCAGCGGAATCACGATATCCTCGTAATCTCCCCAGCCGTCAACCGAAACGTCGAATCCTGATCCGCCTTGCTTGCCGTCCTCGTCAGAGATTTCCAGACCCTTCACCACGATTACGCCGCCCTGAGGCTGAGCTTCAATCTGCTTTGTGACGTCGAAGTCGAAACTCTTTATAAGTCCGTTCTTCAGTCTTACCTCTAAGTTGAGCGCATAGCTGCGCGGTCCTCGTGTGGGCTGATAGAGCGAGTTGGGCCAGTCAGGAACGCCGAACGACGTCACAATGGCTTGCGCTCCCCACGGTTCCAGAGTGCAGTCGTATAGTAGGGTGGCTGCGTCGGTTGTGGTATGACCATTGTTCATATATACTGATGCTGCCATTCCCGAGAGCGCTCCTCTCACAAGGCTGACATACTTCAGACCCTTGCTGAACTCGTATCTCACGAGATACTTGAACACCATCGGGTGCATCGTCACGTTCATCATCGGCATTTCTGTCGTACGCTCTGACGTATACTTTGCGTTATAGTTGCCATAGAGCATGTCAGGCATTGTCACCGTAGGCTCGCCCTTTGCGTCGTTGTTCTTGAAGGGATTGCCCATATAGGTGGATCTGGTTCGTGTACGCGTCGTTGCCTTTGCCGAAGCGAAAGAATACATATCGTCAAAGAGGATATACTCCGTGTCGTTGTTATAGAACAGCAGCTGATGGTCGCCCGGCTGCAGTCCCACTACGCCGCCTTCCGCAGGCATATTGATCATATCGTTGACGCCCGACTCGCTGAATACGTGCATACGCAGTCCGGCAGGGACGGCAGGTCGCAGTCCGTCATAGGTCATGCCATACTTCTCCGGCCATTCAGCCTCCGAGCCCCAAGCCTTTTCGTTCAGATTAAGCTCCCATTCCTGCTGGTATGTAGCCACGACTCGGAAGTCGTACTTAGGTGAGTGGACATCATGGTCGAAGCACAGGTCCTTATGCTCACATGAGGTGAGCGTGGGCATGGCGAGAGCCATAGCGCACAGTGTGCCGATCATCAGTCTGGCTGATTTCTTGCAGTTAATCATTTCTCGCCTCCTTTCTTCGTTTTCGTGTTGTAGTTGCCATGTCCGAGGAGCCATACAAGCGAAACCTCCAGTTTAGTGGGTCCAATCCACTTGCGGTCCTTAGTGGCTTGCCATACGTAGTGTCCGTCGAGCGGAATATACTCATAATAACGTCCGCCCATATATCCAGCAGCGAGGCTGAAGTCAATGTTAAGTCTTTTTGCAATCGGCATTGAGTAGCCGTATTCTGCACCGACGGTGTAGCTCATGCGGTCCCAGAGAGTTCCGCCCGGCACGCCGCCCATATATCCCTTTCCTCCGAACTCGAAGTCGTAGGTGAGCATCTGTGCGTTCAGTCCGATGTGGTGTCCCTGCAGCGGCTTCTCGGCAGCCTTTGCTCCGAAGTACTTTCGTACGCTGAGTCCGCCTCCGTAGATGCGCCAGTAGCGATGGTTATTGTTATGGTTCCACCATCCGTACATCCAGTCTGCTGCTACCGTCCATCGCTTTCCGAGCGAAACCTCCACTCCGATGTTAGGCACGAGGAGAGCGTCGTAGAGCATATTGGTCTTGATGGCGAAGTATGCGGGAGAGGTGGTGTCCACCTCAATGATTGGTTCCGGCTCAACCACAGTCTCTGTCTGCTTGGTGTCCTCCACCGGCTTCTCCACTATCTCCGGTTCCGGTGTCTCATACTTCTTTCGTATGGTGACGAGGATGGCGCTGGCGTTTCTTATGGATGGGAAGAACTTGTCGAGCATATAGTTCCATGTACGTCCGTAGTTCATGTCCATGAGTCGCTTCTTGCGGCTGTCCACGAGCGCTCCTTTTTTATTATATGTATATTCCGGAGTTTCGAGCAGCTGGTGTAGCACTTCCTTCTTGTGAGGCATATCTGATTGCTCCACGTAGTAAGCGAGCTTGTCCCAGGGGTCAGACCATTCCTGACGTACGACGATGCTGTCCTGCAAGCTGATGCGCTGGCGCACATACTGCTCCATGTTGGCGCAGCGACGCTTGGCGAGCTTACGGTTGAACGCATTGCCACCTTCAGGTGATGCCGATCCGCAGAACGTCACCTTAGTAAGTTCGAGTGTGGTGTCGTTAGTGACTTCGTTAAGAAACTCTATAACATTGTTAAGGTTGGCTTCGTTGTCAGCGAATTTGGTGTCGAGAACGCTCGATGCCACCCTAAATCTGATACAGACTTCCTTCTTGTTGTTGTCTTGGGCTGATGCAGTCTGCATGGCGAGCGCCAAGAAGAAGAGTGCTATAAATCTTATCATATAGTAGTCTTGTATTAGTCAAGTTTTTAATTATTGTGTTTAGTTCTTTGTTTTGTGTGCTTCTTCGTCATTAAGCATAGTCGTAGCCTACGGTGTGATTTATGTCACCCCGCTTAGTTTTCGGATGCAAATATAGTATAATGGATTTAATCGTGCAAGCTTTCTGCAAGAAAAAAAATACTTTTTTTGCTGTGTGGGAGAACAATGTTATCCAATATGGCAAAGTCTGCTGATGTCCTCGTCGAAGGTGTCGCGGTTAATGGCACGCGTACGCATTGCCGACTTATAGTTATAGATGGTCTGCGTGGAATAGAAGAGCAGCGTGGCTATCTCCTGACTGTCCGTCACGCCCAGTCGCATAAGGGCATAAATGCGTGCTTCCGTGGTGAGCGAGTTAGGGGAGGGCAGCTCTATTTTGGCTTCAGGCATGAGCAAGGCGTTCAGTTCGTCCACGAAGCCAGGATATAGTTCGATGAATGCTCGGTCGAAACGTGTATAGAAGGTAGTGGCTTCCTCCTCGGCAAGTTTGTAGCTGTTGATGGTCTTCAACAAATCTGCTGCCTGATTTGCCTTTATCTTACGGCTGACGAGCTTGCGATATTCTATGAGTTTGCGTATATAGACGGCGCTGATGTCCATGAAAAGTCGCATATAAGTTTCGCGTCTGTGGTTGGTGGCAATGAGCTTTTCGTTCAGTTCGGTGAGCTGTCTGTTCTGGCTTCTTATTTCACGTCGGCTTCTTGCCAGCCACTTGTTCTGCTTATATCCGAATATAGCCATTGCGAACAGTACGAGCGACATAAAGCTGACCACAGCCAGCACGCCCCTCACGATGCGCTCCTTATGCGCCAATGCCTCTTGGTTGGCAGTGGCGATGATGGGGAGGATGTTCGAAATCTCGAGCATTCGCAGGCGGTTGTTATAGAACTTTGCGTCCTCCATCGAGCAATAAATGTATCGTGCTGCATGGTCAGCGTATTTTGCATCCTTCTTATATAAATATGTGGAAAACTCCTGCAGCGCCAGATTTTCCTTTAACGGACACACAATATCAGATATGGCTGCTTCTATGATGTATTTCTCGTAGAGCTGCGTCTTGCCAATCTCGCGATAATAGCGTGCTATGCAGTATGCCGCCGAGGCGTGCACACGGCTGTTGACCGGGCTATGCATAAGGGCTGTGGTATACAGGCTCAGCACGTTCTTGCCCAAGGGATTTTCCATGAAGGCAAGTTCGGCGTTGAGATAAGCATGCAGGGTAGTATTGTCATTGTTGGTGGCGCTGACCGTCAGCTTCAGATAGTGATGCTTCTTCTTGTGCAGATCGTCCTTGAATTCCGACTTGTCGCAGAACGACTCCCAGTAATTATATAGCCACGTGAAGGTGTAATAATAGTATTGTCTGAGACGTGGCGGAATGCCCTCCTTGCCTATTTCGTTCAGAAGAGCTTCCGACTGGCTGTAGAGTCCACCCGTTGACAGCACGGCTGCACGGTTGATGCGGTTGAGCATGGTGAAGTAAGCGTCGTTGTCGCTCTGCGAAAGAGCCAGTCCACGGTCTGCGTAAACCAGCGCCGAGTCGTAACGATAGGTATAGTATTCGCGATAAATCTTGTCGAGAATGGCGAGTCGTGCCGCATTGTTGTCGGCAGTTCTAAGGCGCAGCTTCAGCTGTTTCAGCTTTTCTTCCTTCTGTTTTGCATAAACGTCACGCTTCTCAATATAGCTGTCGAGAAGCTCCAGAAGGTGTCGTTCGTCCGTGATGTCCGTAGTAGCCAAAGTCTGTTTTGCCATAGCAGACACGGGCATAAGGATAAGAAGAATATAAAGAAACAGTCGCATAACTATGGTTTATTGGGTTTAATGCTGCAAATTTAGCATTTATATCCGAAATAAGACCATCTACTTTGATAAAAATTTCTAAACATACGAACATTTTGATTATTAGCAAGTTATGCTTTTGTGTTTTCTCATTGTTATCTACTTTGCGTTTACGCAGACATACATTCTGCCGAGATAGCAAGTAATTTTGCAATCGAAAACAAAAACGCATCACACATATGAACCTTAAACTCAAAACATTCTCTTTTGCCCTTATGGCTTCAGCCTCAACGGGCGTGTATGCACAAACGCATACAGAAAACAATTCTGCCAACGATTCGGAGCAGCCTAAGAAAGAAGAACGCAACGTCATGCTCAACGCAGCTGACGCCAATAAGCCTCGCGAAATCCAGATTGGTCTGCCGAGTGAGGACGTCACCGTGTATGAGAACGGCTTGCCTGCCGTCTATTCTTCGTCCGTGCACAGGCTGTCCGCCCACTGGCGCAGCGACGCTTCGCTAAAAGGCACCGACCTTATGACGCCCTCCGAGAGCGCCATCCGTACTGGTAACATCGCTTATGCCGTTTCGGCTTTCAGCGAGTTGGGCGAAAAGAAGTTCAGCGGAAAGCTCAACTATAAGGCCAATCACTTCGGCATGCAGAACTTCGACCTCAACCTTTCCGGCGGCATCGGCGACCGCTGGCTCTACACAGCCGGCATGTATCAGAACTTCGATCCGGGCAGCTTCAAGCTCCGCTTCACCGATTACGCCGACCGCACGCAGATTTATCACTTAGGTCTGACCCACATCCTCGGCGACGGCAAGGGCAGAATCTCCTTATTATATAAGTATTCTAACAGCAAGAACCCTGGCAACTTCGCCAATGCCGCTCCCTTCATCTATGCTGGTGACGGCAGCATCAAGAAGCTTGCCGGCTTCGATCCGGGCATTGATTCGTACGTTCAGCGCCAGGGGTCGTTCAGGTATCTCAACACCAAGACTGGCAAGATGGAGACATGGAACATGACCGACGGCAATGACAACCATGCCAATGAGGTGGCATTGATAAGCCAGTATCAGTTTGACAATGGCTGGCTGTGGAAGCTCAACGCTAAATACATGAATGCTCCACGCGCCAATTTCGTGGACTACGGCGGCAGCACCATCTCCGAGGTAAGCGAGGCGGACGGCTATCAGCTCTCCGACGGTTCGGCATACAGCGGCCTCATAGAAGGACGCCGCACGTGGCTCCACTTAGGTAAGGTGAGCAACGCCCTTCTGACCACAGAGGTGAGCAAGCAGATAGGCAGTCATAAGCTGATGATAGGCTTAAACGAATGGTATTACCATCTCAACTATTATTCTTCATCATTCCAGTGGGCCGGCACCGTGGAGGCTTATCCTCGAACCCTCAGCCAGATGTACGTCAATCCGCTCGACCCCACGCAGACAGCCCGTCGCTCAGAGACGTTCGGCTATAACGAGCTTAGCCCTGAATACACCAAGGGTTCGGAGAATAAGCTGGCGCTCTATTTCACCGACGAATGGAGAGTCTCACCGAAGTTCAAGGTGTTCTATGGCGGACGTCTGGAGTATTACCGCATGGCTGCCGACCAGATAGCCACATCACGCTTCAGCGGCTTCCATCTCGGCAACTACAACACTTACTCCACCGCTGCCGACGGTTCTGTCGTGGCTACCGAGCACAGCATCGCCCCAGCCAATGTCACAAAGAACAAGCTCAACTATGCTGCCACATTGCAGATGACATATAATGTCACCAACCAGTTTGGTCTTACAGCCGACGCCACCGTAGCCACCCGTTTCCCACGTATCAGCGAGTATGCCGGAACGGGTCCTACAGAGGAGCAGTATAAGCGTGTGACCATCCCGTTGGTTCGTGGCGGAATATTCTACAGAAACAACTGGATAGACCTCTCATCGATGGTGACATACATATCGAAGAGCAACAACATTGACCAGCAGAACCTCACGAAGCCCGGCACATCAGAGGGCAAGACGGTGCTGCTCATCTATAACATCCAGACCTTGGGATGGACAACCTCAGCCGAGATTTCTCCGTTCAAGAACTTCCACATGCACGCCCTCTTCACTTATCAGAAGCCGGTGTATAAGAACTATAACGCCAGCGTGACGTTCAGCGACGGTCAGACCATGAGCGTCAATGCCAACAACAAGATAGTGAAGGAGATACCGCAGGTGCTCATCGAGCTGGATCCCAAGTATGACATCACCAAGAACCTCAACGCATGGCTCAGCTTCCGCTACTTCGGCAAGACCTACGCCAACCTTCAGGAGGCACTCTACTTCAACGGTCATTGGGAAACCTTTGGCGGCATCAACTGGAATGTCAACAAGAAACTCAGCCTCGGCGTGAGCGTCGTCAACTTCTTGAATGAGAAGGGAGCAAAGGGAACCATCAGCGGCTCGGAGCTTATCACGAAGGAAGAGGCTGGCAAGTATGCCGGCAAGTATATGAGCGGCAACTACCTGCGCCCGTTCACAGTGGAGTTCAGCGCAGGCATCAAGTTCTGATGATGTGAGAAAGAGCAAGAACAAGAATTATCTACCAATAATAAAAACCATACAACAATGAGAAAATCAATAATGCTGATTGCGGCAATGTGTATGACCTCGGTCATGACATTCGCCCAAAAGACCATCCGTGTGTCAACGGACAAGACTGACCTTGTGATGAAAGTTTCGCCGAAGGGCCGCCTCTATCAGGTTTATCTCGGCGACAAGATGCTTAATCCGTCTGACTATGACAACCTCAAGTGGGACGTGTATGCGGCTTCGGACGGATCCGTCAGCCAGCGCGGACATGAGGTGTATGCCACATCAGGCGCTGAGGAATACTTCGAGCCAGCCGTAGCAGTAACCCACGCCGACGGCAATATGACCACCTATCTGTATTATCAGTCGGCTGAGCAGAAGGCAGTGAAGGGTGGCACGGAGACCATAATCACCCTTCAGGACAAGGTCTATCCTCTGACCGTGAAGCTCCATTACGTGGCATACGCCAAGGAGAACGTCATAAAGGCTTGGAGCGAGATATCACATAAGGAGAAGTCGCCCATCACATTGTGGCGCTACAGCTCGACGATGCTCTACTTTAAAGCCAACAAGTATTTCCTCACCAACTATCATAGCGACTGGGCAAAGGAAGGACAGCCCGAGACCACGCAGCTGAGCAGCGGCAAGAAGATAATCGACACCAAGCTCGGCACACGCGCTGCCATGCACGCCGAACCCTTCTTCGAGCTTGGCTTCGACGAGCCTGCCAAGGAGAACGAGGGCAAGGTGATGCTCGGCACGATAGGATGGCCTGGCAACTTCCGCTTCACCTTCGAGGTGGACAACGTGGGCGCTCTGCGTGTTATTCCTGCCATCAATCCTTATGCTTCCGACTATAAGCTGAAGGCTGGCGAGGTGTTCACGACGCCTGAATTTATCTTCGCCATGAGCGACAACGGTATGGGCGAGGCTTCGCGCAACCTGCATAACTGGGCACGCCAGTATCAGGTGAATATGGGTATGGACGATCGCCTCACTCTTCTTAACAACTGGGAGAACACGGGCTTCGACTTTAACCAGCAGAGTCTTGCCGAGTTGATGAAGGATGCCAAGGATCTGGGCGTGGATATGTTCCTGCTGGACGATGGATGGTTTGCCAACAAGTATCCACGCAAGGACGACCATGCCGGACTCGGCGACTGGGAAGCTACTAAAAGCAAGCTGCCAGAGGGAATACCAGGATTGGTGAGAGACGCTAAGAAGGCAGGAGTGAAGTTCGGAATATGGATTGAGCCGGAGATGGTCAATCCCAAGAGCGAACTCTTCGAGAAACATCCCGACTGGGTGATTATGCAGCCACAGCGCGAGACCTATTACTATCGCAACCAGCTGGTGCTCGACATCTCTAATCCAAAGGTTCAGGACTATGTGTTCGGCATCGTGGACCGCATCATGACCGAGAATCCCGACGTGGCTTACTTTAAGTGGGACTGCAACAGCGTCATAACGAACATCTACTCGCCCTATCACAAGCAGAACCAGGGCAACTTCTACATCGACCACGTGCGTGGCATCTACAATGTGCTTACACGCATTCACAAGAAGTATCCGAAGCTGCCGATGATGCTCTGCTCAGGTGGTGGCGGCAGAATGGACTACGAGATGCTGAAGTACTTCACCGAGTTCTGGTGCTCGGACGACACCGACCCGTACGAGCGTCTCTACATCCAGTGGAGCCTGTCGAAGTTCTTCCCTGCCAAGACAATGGGTTCGCATGTGACAAACTGGAACAAGAACACGTCCGTGAAGTTCCGCACTGATGTCTGCAGCTCATGCAAGCTTGGCTTCGACATCGACCTCAAATCGCTCTCTGCTGACGACTATAAGTTTGTGCAGCAGGCAGTAAAGAACTACAACAGCATGAAGCCTATGATTCTGGAGGGCGACCAGTATCGCCTTGTGTCGCCCTACGAGGGCAGCCATTGCGCCATCAATTATGTCAGCAAGGACAAGCAGCGTGCAGTGCTCTTCGCCTATGACCTGCATCCGCGCTATAAGGAGCCGCAGCACAACGTGAAGCTGCAGGGTCTGGACGCCGGCAAGACATACACCGTAAAGGAGACCAATCTGATGCCGGGCAAGCAGTCGGAGCTGGAGTGCGACGGCAAGCAGTATAGCGGCGACTATCTGATGAAGGTGGGCCTTAACGTGTTTACTGCGCAGGACGGCACCAGCCATGTGCTGACGCTGGAGTAAGCATCGCGTGCACAAAATGTAACGAGCCTTCGTACCAACTGGGACGAAGGCTCGTCTCGTTTGGGATAAAGCCTCGCATCAATTGGTAAGAGCTGGCGAAAGCTGACGGTTTGATATGCATCTCAGCCGTCCAACTGGTAATAAATTCTGAATTTGAGGTATGGCTGTTATTTGGTAAAATGCTTAACTTTGCAGCGTGAAAGTTTTTTTGATAACCAAATAACAGCTATAAGATATGTATATAGAGAAGATAAAGACACCTGCCGACCTTAAGGGCATGGACATCGAGACACTTAACATTGTGGCTGACGAGACACGTCAGGCTGTACTCAATCGTGTCAGCAAGCATGGCGGACACGTCGGACCAAACCTTGGTTTCGTGGAGGCTACGGTGGCATTGCATTACGTCTTTGATGCACCGAAGGACAAGCTGGTGTTTGACGTCAGCCACCAGTGTTATCCGCATAAGGTGCTGACAGGACGTGCTGCCGGGTTCCTCGGCAACGTGGACGACATGAACGCCATATCGGGATATTCGTCTCCGGCGGAGTGTCCTGAGTACGACAACTTTGAGGTGGGACATACCTCCACATCCATCAGCCTTGCCACGGGACTGCAGAAGGCACGCGACGTGAAGGGCACGAAGGAGAACATCATTGCCGTTATCGGCGACGGATCGTTGTCGGGCGGCGAGGCTTTCGAAGGACTTGACGAGGCGTCGGAGCTTGGCACGGGCATCATCATCGTGGTGAACGACAACGAGATGTCTATAGCCGAGAACCACGGAGGAATATACAAGAACCTTCGTGCGCTGCGCGAGAGCAACGGCATGTGCGAGCACAACTGGTTTAAGGCGTGGGGCTTCGGCTATAAATACCTGGAGCAGGGCAACGACATCGCTAAGCTCATTGAGGTGTTCCGTAGCGTTAAGGACACTGACCGTTCCACCGTAGTGCATATCCACACGGAGAAGGGTCACGGTTATGCTCCCGCTGTGAAGAACAAGGAGGCATGGCATTGGGGACTGCCGTTCAATCTGGACGACGGTAGCCGTCCGGTTCGCAATGCAGACGGAACCATGCCGGAGGTGAAGCCGTGCGAGACATATCAGGACCTCTTCAGCGACTGGATGCTCCGCGAGATGAAGCAGGACAAGACGCTCATCGCCGTGACAGCAGGAACGCCGACAGCAGCCGGCTTCACAGCCGACAAGCGCAAGGAAGCTGGCTCACAGCACATCGACATGGGCATAGCCGAGGAACAGGCTGTGGCTATGATTTCGGGAATGGCAAAGGGCGGACTTCACCCCGTCTGGTCTGTATACAGCACCTTCTTGCAGCGCACCTACGACCAGATAGCGCAGGACCTGTGCATCAACAGCAATCCGGCTGTCATCAACGTAGTGGGTGGCGGTGTCTACTCGATGAACGACATCACGCACATCTGCCTCTTTGACATTCCGATGCTCTGCAGCATCCCAGGCCTCATATATCTGGCTCCGACCACCTGCGAGGAATACTTCGCCATGATGCGTTGGGCTATACTTCAGGACAGGAAGCCGATAGCCATCCGCATGCCGAGCAACGGCGTGGTGCACACGACAGAACCCGTGGATACGGAGTATGGCTACGAGGCTAAATATAAGGTGATGCACAAGGGTTCTGAGGTGGCGATTATCGCAGCCGGATCGTTCTATCAGAAGGGTGAGAACGTGGTGCGACTGCTTGCCGACAAGGGCATAGACGCCACGCTCGTCAATCCTCGCTACCTTAACGAGGTGGACGCTGAGACGCTGGAAGCGCTGAAGGCAGACCATCAGCTGGTGGTGACGCTGGAGGACGGCAGCAAGGACGGCGGCTTCGGAGAGCGCATCGCTTCATATTACGGCACGTCGGACATGAAGGTGCTTGTGGGTGGAGTGAAGAAGGGACTGTATGACCGATACGACGTGGAGCAGTTGCTTTCGGACAACCGTCTGCTTGACGAGCAGATTGTAGAGGACGTAGCTCGAATTTTGAATTAGGAATTTTGAGTTAGGAGTTGAGAGAAGAAAAAGTTGAGAGTTGGGGGTTGAAAGTTGAAAGTTATGATTACCTTTGTCTGGAAAAATCATATATATGGCATTATCCAACATAGAGAAACATTATAACAAGCATCCTGAAGACCTTCGTTTGCAGCGCAGACACGGCATCGTGGAGTTTGAAACCACGATGCATCACCTGCGCCGCTTCATCCATCCCGACTCGTTCCTGCTCGACATCGGAGCAGGAACGGGTCGCTACGCCTCTGCGCTCATGGCTGAAGGCTATAGGGTGAAGGCAGTGGAACTGGTGCGCCGCAACATCGAGGTGTTCCTCAAGCGCGAGCCGGGAGCCGACGTGGTGCAGGGCGACGCACGCGACATGCCGTTCCTGCCCACTGCAACGGCAGACGTGACGCTGCTGCTCGGTCCGCTCTATCATCTCATCGGCGACGAGGAGAAGCTCAAGGCGCTTAACGAGGCGAAGCGTGTGACCAAACCCGGCGGACTGATTTTCGTGGCTTATCTCATGAACGAATACAGCATCCTCTCGTATTGCTTCGACGAAGACCGCATAGGCGGACTGCTGGAGCGTGGAGCCGTGGACAAGAACTTCCACATACAGGCATCGGCAGACGAGCTGTACGACTATGTGCGCCTGGACGACATAAACCGTCTGGACGAAAGTGCAGGGCTTGAGCGCGTCACCATCTTCTCGCCCGACGGAGCGTCCGACTATATGCGCACCCGACTCAACCGCATGAGTGACGAGACGTTCGCACACTTCATAGAGTACCAGAAGATCATCTCGGAGCGTGCAGACCTGATAGGAGCCGGCAGTCATGTGGTGGACGTGGTCAGGGTTCCCTTATAATATATAATGTAGGCAGACAAGGCAATGAAGAAAGCAATAGTAATGGGAGCCACGTCCGGCATCGGTCTGGAGGTGGCGCGTCTCCTTGCGGAGCGAGGATATAAGGTGGGCGTGGCAGGACGACGTGTGGAGCGCCTTGCAGAGGCTGTGCATAAGACGGACGGCATCGTGGCGTACCGTCAGATTGACGTTAACGACGAGGCGGCGCCAGAGCAGCTGAACGACCTTATAGCAGAGCTTGGCGGCATCGACCTATATTTTCATAGTTCGGGAATAGGGTGGGAGAACGTCGGGCTTGACGTAGAGCGCGAGATGAAGACCGTCGAAACAAATGGCGTCGGCTTCACCCGTATGGTTACGGCGGCGTACAGATGGTTTGCGGACAACAAAGTGGGAGGCCAGATAGCCTGCATCACCTCCATTGCCCGCACGCGCGGACTGGGAGCAGCGCCGGCTTATTCAGCCACAAAGCGCTTCCAGTCGCATTATCTGGAGTGTCTTGCGCAGCAGTCGCGCATGCGCCGCCTCGGCATCCGCATCACCGACATCCGCCCCGGCTTCGTTGCCACCGACCTGATAGCCGGCAGCAACTTCCCCTTGCAGCTGTCAGCAGAACGTGTGGCAGACAGCATCGTCAAGGCAGTGTTGCGAGGCAAGGAGACAGTAACAATAGACTGGCGCTACCGTCTGCTTGTTGCAGCATGGGCAATGATACCACGCTGGATGTGGACAAGGCTGCGGTTTGTGAAGTGAAGGAAATAGAATACGTTCCGCCGTATCAATATGTTTCCATTCTTACCCCCTCGAATTCGAGGGGATAAGAATGGGGTTATATATTAACAAGATATTCTAACCAGAACATTTTATTGCTGTATTTTTTGTCTAAAAAATATAGTGAGGTGTAATTACAATGCCGTCCTCACAGTCAGTAGCAGTATGCTTGCCGTAAATGAATTGTTCAGTTATGGTCATAGTGTCTTGTCAAGTATTTTGTCTATCATTCCTACATAATAGAACGGGATGTTTAATAGTCTGAATGTCTTGCCGTTAGGAGTTGTTACCTCGTCCACTCCGTATTTGCCAGGCCATACTCTGACAGCGATGTCGGTGGAGTCGGCTGTGTCCATGAAAGAATGTAGTGAGCGTAAGTGAGCGTTCGTCCCTGACTTTACTTCTATTGGGACGATGGATGCATGGTGTTGCCATACGAAATCCACTTCTGCTGTAGCCCCTTTCTTGTCTCTTACCCAGAAGAACTGTTCGTTTCTGTAGTTGCGGTCGAGCACTATGCGTAGCTCTTGAGCGACAATCTGCTCGGCAGCATGACCTTTCCATACATCCAGAAGAGATCGGTTTTGTAAGTATTCTGTCTGGATATCAACCGAGAAATTCATTATGCCAGAGTCGAGCCATATCAGTTTGGGCTGTCGTGTAAGGGCAGGAATCGTAGGAGCCTTTACTGTGGTTATTGGATAGTCGAGATTCAGAAGGAAAGCTTTCTGCAATACTTCAAGCGCCTCGTGCACCTCCTTGCTCGTGTAGTTGCTTCCTCCGAAACGATTGAATGTGATGGTTTGTCCTGCTTCAGCCCAACCATGTGTGAGCAGATGGCGTATGATGTTCACCTGATTGGTGTTCTTGGCATATTTCTCCACATCTTCGTTATATCCGTTTAGCAAAGAACGATAGATAGGCGATAGTCTTGTCACGTCCTCATGAGCGGCATATTCCACAAGCGCCTCGGGCATTCCTCCGACGAGCGTATAGCGATTGAAAAGGCTTATGAGCATATCATGATAAATAGGCGAAACGTCCAGTCGGCGTATCATCTCAGCCAAAGGCTCGTTTCCGGTGGCGTTCAGAAATTCCAGAAACGAGCAAGGACGTAACGACATATACTCCACACGTCCTACGGGGAACGATATGCGTTGCTTTATGAGCGTCTGTAGTCTTGAACCGGCAGCGATGATGTGCAGCCACGGCATTTCTTCATAGAAATAGCGTAACAGTCCTACAGCCTTAGGCTCGTTCTGAATCTCGTCAATAAACAGCAAGGTGCGCTTGTTTTTATCAACAACAATCTTTCTTTGCAGACACAGATATTGGAATATTTCTGACACGTTGTCTGAAATGCTGAATGCCATTGCATCAGCACTCTGCTCAAGATTCAGCTTTATGTAACAGTCGTATTGCTTGCTGAATTCGTCAATCAATGTAGTCTTTCCTACTTGACGGGCACCACGCAGTACAAGAGGCTTATGATTCTCGCGCTTGCTCCATTCTGTAAGATCGTCAATTAATTGTCTGTGTATCATAGTGGTTATATCGTTGTTTCTTTCTGCAAAGATAACGATAATTTCCTAAAGCATAGGCAAAATAAGGGTAAAACTTTCCTAAAACATAGGCAAAACTGAGATTAAATCTTCCTAAAGCATAGGCAAGAGCTAAACCGTATCTTTTCCGTAAAGATGCAGTCCGTACACTGCATAATTCCGTTAAAAGATGCAGTGTATAGACTGCATCCCTTCGTTGTCCAGGCAAATTGTTCTATCAATTCAAAACTCCTAATTCCTAATTCTGACGGCATCTGCAGTCCATGCAAATATTGTACAAAGAGTAAAAACCTGTTACAAAATAAAAAATGATTATAGAGTTTTTGAGAGCCGTTTTTTATGGTTTATGTTGCGCTTCTGACACCTTGATTTATCAATACAGCCTCTTTTGCACTCCAATAGTAACGCTATAAGAGTGCAAAAGAGCTGTATTGTATGATAATAGAGGCAGTATTGGAGTGTGAAAGTGGCTCTATAGCAACCCAAAGATGCTTGTTTTGCTTTGTCATCCATTGCACACTTTCTTTCTTGATTGCATAATCATCTGTGTGTCAGTATGCTATCGCTGCACGCTCAAAACTCAAGAATTTCGCACCAAAGATTTCTTAGTGCGCTGAACGAGGAGTATTGAGCGTTAGAAATGCAAATATTGTATAGGTTGGAAGGCAAGAAGTACATGTTAGCGATTAACATCCATTAACTCGTCTTTTGCTGTTTCAATGGCTGTAAGTTTCAATTCGTCTTCACCCTCCAAAGCATCCAATACTTTGTCGGCAAGCCAAAGGGTGAGCATTTCCTTTTCATCCACTTTGAAGTATGTTGCCATTTGAATTACTTGGCTTCTCTTTGCTCGCCTATCGCCACGTTCAATCTTGCTGAACATAGGTGTGTCTATTTCTAAGTATGCAGCTACTTGTCGCTGCAATATTCCTTGTTCGTCTCTAAGAGACCTTATCTTGTTTCCTAATAACATATTTCTTTTTCTTTGGGTTTGGATTGAATATCTGTGTCAGACATACCGTTCTATTGGGCTGTTTTCGGTCGGAACATCGTCAAACGGTCGGATTTTCGGTCGGATTGGGGATTTTTCGGTCGGATTATGATTAAACCGACCGATTATAGTCTTTCAATATCCATCTCAAACCTATTCTGTCTATCTGTTCATCTTCATCTAATTCTACTAATAGTCTGCCAACATAGCGAAGTTGTTGCTCTTCCGTCTTATTGGCTGGAAGCACATCTTTGAGATATTCGTATATACTATCTCGCTTGGCACCTTCTTCACCAGCATTGCTGAGATATTGTAGAACCATTTGACGCAACCTCTCCTTATCCAATCCTTTCGTTTTTGTATAAGAAGGCAGTTGGTTAGTATTCTTTGCAATGCTAAGAGAAATGCTGTAATGGGGAGCCTCACCTTCTATAAGTCCACGTTTTAGCAAGTCTTGGGCAACGTCTTCATGAATAGTTCTTCCTTTCTGTACTGCGTCAAGCGAGATGCAATCCCATAGAGAAAGAGTGTCGTTTGTCTTCAACAAATCAGTGTATCGTTTGTTGATTTCATTGCCATAGATGCGGACAACGACTTTCTTCTTTATCTGGTCAATTTCATAGTCAGGCATAGGAAAATGTCTGCGCCATTGCTCATTGAACATTTTCTTGATACCACGGCTTACGGTATCAATCATGTTAAAGTCAACCATAGCTCTGCAAAGACATTCATTGCGGAAATGCGTTTGCGGCTCTTCGTTCCTCAAAGCGTTCTCCAAGGTGCCAGGAATGAATGTGCCAGCGTTGGAATAATACAGGTAGCCAGGATTCTCCACAAAGTTAATGCGCTGCTGAAGCGTATAGTCCTGATGAGCAATGCAGTTATGAAGAGCTTCACGAATGGTATAGTCATCATACTGCTTCATCGTGTCGGGGAACAGCGTACCTCCAGGCATCTCACGCAATGTCAGATTTTCAATCTTTGAGAGAATTTCATCCACCGTCAATATGAACGGAACCGTGAAGTGTTCGTAGTCCACAACATCCTGTTTTTCATCTCTTCGTGTCCAAGTCACCTGTGCAACAGCAGGACGCAACTTGAAGGCTGACTCGTATTTGCCAAGCAATATAATGGCAGCACGAGTAATACCCCCATTCCGTATCAGACCACACTTGCCAAGGAATGTCTGAACGCTCCAAGCGTTCACTTCTTCCGTAGGTATGCGACTATGAACCTTCTTGAACATCATTCTAGCCTTGGCAATAGCAACCTCATCCAAATCGTCTATTGTAGCATCAGATACAATCTCGGCAGACCAATCCTTAGCTGTATAGATTGGCTCTTCGAGGATGACACTCATCCTTTCGTTAGTCATTTCAACCAAAGAATCTTCTATCCGCTGCCATGCCTTCTTGTGGGCAAGGACAGGACGGCGAGGCAAGTGCTTTGGGATATGTATTATCCATACTCGCTTGTCTGTATCTTCTGTTACAAACTCCTCTATGCTTAATCCTTCTGAAGAAAGATAAGTGCATTGTTCCGCCAGTTTGAAAGTTGCAGACTGTGTATTTGCAGGTTGCCCATTAAAGGTAAGCCTTGAAATGTCAGTCCCAACTATTTCAAGTGTCTTGTCCTTAACACCAATCACAAGATGTCCTCCCTCCATGTTAGCGATAGCCGACACGTAGGATATGACATCGTCTTTCTCGTCCCCACAGAACGAGTTCTTCAGATTCTTATATTCCTTCCATTCACAGCGAGCATTCTCTTGTGGGTACTCACGGCGGAGGTATTGTTGTAGTTCGAGTTCGAGCATAATGGCCTTGTATGATATTCTTGAAAAAAGTCTATTAGAGCCATCAAAACAGCTCTCGTTGCGCTTTACCTTTCAAATTATAATAAATTCTATTCTTTATCTTCTTTTTTTCCACTTGCGACATCTTCTCAAGATAGCGTTTCATTTTGTCATCTCTCCAATCTATGTGTAATTTGCTAATGATTTCTTTTGCGGAAATCATTTCGACACTTTTTAATACTGCAATTATATTTGAATCCAGTGTGTCTTTTTCTAACTGTTTAGGAGTTTTTTGTTCATTAGGGCTAAGGGTTAAAGTCTTTCCACATATATCTACGGCGAATGCTCCTTTCTGAATAAGTAAACGATTTGCATTTTTTTCATTATTGTCAGGATATCTGACATAGATAGGACGATTCTTTCTTAGACCATCAAGCACACCAGCCCAAGTTCCCCCTTTATCATCACTTTGAGCTACAAATATTTCTGATGCCATACCATATATAATAGGATTACGTGCCATTGCGAATTCTATTGACCATGGCGCTTTGGGAGCAAAAGCACTCATAACCAACACATTTCCTTGAATGATATGTTTTAGATATTGTTTAAAGCCAGAGCCAAAAGTCATTATACCCTGTGGAAGCACAATAATACTTTTCCCATTTGCATTAATTGCTGAGTCTAAAGCTTGGCGATCCACTCCTTTTGCAAAACCACTGACAATGACCTTGTTATCTATCACAGCTTTCCTTGCTATATTTTCTGTGAAAGCTAAAGACTTCTCATTGGCACTTCGTGACCCTACAATAGCAATAGACTCTTCTTTCAACAGCGATTTGTTCCCTTTTATATATATGACAACAGGAGCATTAAACTTTAAATTTTTTTTCAGAAGCTTAGGGTACTCTTCATGAGTTACAGGTAATATGTCATACCCTTGAGACATTAAGTCTTCCACGAGAAATGAGTTGTTTGCCAATTGATGCCTTGCTTCTTCAAACTGAATTTTCTCAGTTTCATTTAGCCCGACAATATCCCAATTTGAAGAATTTTCAAACAATTCTATTATGGATATTTGTGGAACGTGTTGAAAACAGTTTACATATATCTCATTCTTACGCTTGGTCCACATCTTAGGAATCAATGCAAGCGTTATCCAATATGTCAATTCTTGTTTGTTCATAATGTACCTCCTACAGTTTTTGCTATAACGATAGGAACAATATATGTTGCTCCTTTTCGTGTTAATAAATTACCAACTTCTTTTAGTGTTGCGCCACTATCGTATATATCATCTATCAAGAGTATTGTTTTACCTTTGATTATGCCATCCTCTATATCAAATGCACCCAATACATTTTCACGTTTGCTGTATAAATTCTGAAATATCTTCTGTTCTTGTGTTACACGCACCTTTTTCAAAGCATGACTTATAGGAACGCTTATTACACTTGCAAACTTCATGGCAAAGTTCTTTACAAGATCTCCAGATTTAGTTGGAGGCAAGTATA
Source organism: Prevotella sp. 885 (assembly GCF_002265625.1). Lineage (GTDB taxonomy): Bacteria > Bacteroidota > Bacteroidia > Bacteroidales > Bacteroidaceae > Prevotella. The sequence goes on along the minus strand of NZ_NOVE01000036.1, from coordinate 514 downwards.
GTACTAAATCAAATTTAACATCTCCGAATTTCTTCCCAAACATAGACAAGGTCTTTTTTAACAGGAAATCCGGAAAATCCCCTCCATTCTCATATTTACTTCGATGTATAGCTGCTCCTACATTGGAAGTTCCATAATAAGAGGCTGCATAGCCATTCACCATATGTGATGCTTTTCTTAGATGCTCTTTTATTATTTCTACTTCTTCATGGGTATAGTCAGATTCTCTAATGCTATTTTTATATTCATTCACATATCGTTTTACGACCTCATTGTTTTGGTCCTTTATCGTTTTCTCTATCAATATCTTTTTAGGAGAAGTAATACAGACCCTAATCCTGCATTTTTTCGTAGTCCATGAAGCAAGTTCCAAAATTGGGAAAAATGGGCTCATCCGATAAAGTCCGTGGCATCCCTACCCAAATATCAACGATACACGATAGAAAAAGAACGGTATGTCCCTAACTCCACGCAGTTGGCCTCTAAATGCCTTAAGCTTGGAGTTGAGTGATTC